>CAMVMM010000019.1 GCA_947168565.1 uncultured Clostridia bacterium
CTCGCCTATGATCGTGCCGTCGGTCGCATCCCACACCGGATTCACGGCGGTGCTGGAATCATCGTCCCACTCCGCCGCAAAGGGCTTTTCACCCTCTTTTTGCGGATTATAGCTGAGGTAGCTTTCCTCGTAGTGAACGTTCGTGGCGGGAATGACGCACACGTTCAGCCACTGATACTCAACCTCCAACTCGTTGTCCGGATGGTCGGGATCGCACTTCATAAGAATGCCGACCTTGAGAACGTCGGGCGAAATGCCCTTTATATCAAAGGTGAACTCAACGGTTTTCTTCGGTTCACCGGAGCCCTCCGCCGGCTGCTCCTTTATCCGGTAGTCGTAGCCGATGCAGTCCGCGGAATCGACCGGCGAACGGTTTGCGGCGCGCTCAACGCTCAGCGCGTAGCTCGGAAGCGTAAACTCATAGCTTTCACCCGCGATCACCTGCGAAGGCGAGTGGCTTATTCTGTTGCTGAAATCATAAACGATGTATTTGTCCTCCGCGGCAACCCTCGGGGTGTTGCGCAGAGCATAGGTGGTGCAGCCAACGCCGCTCGTCCACCTGTACTTTGCTCCCGCGGAATCGGCAACGACCGAAAAATCGGACCATGAGGTGCTGGGATCCGAGCCGGTGGGAACAACGTAGTTCTTTTTGCCCGTTGCCGGGTCGTTCACAAGGGCAAGACCGGTATGATCCGCAAACAGAACGGTGCTCAGATCGTTGCCGTCGCCAAGGATAAAGCCCTCGCTGCCGACGCCGAAGTGAACGTTATACGGGTAAAGGTAGTCGAAGCAGCCGTCCGCACGATCCACCTCGTTTACGTATACCTGACGATCGGGAACGTCCAGATCGTTTACGTAGTAGGCAAAGGTTGCGCCCTCAAGCGTGGTCCAGTCGCCGCTGTTCAAAAGGTTTCCGTCATCAACCATATCGCCCAGTGAGATCTCAAAGTCGATATCGGTGCCCGCGCCGCCGCTCAGGGCTTTATTAATAGAACTATCCTCCGGCGTGCCTACGCTGAGGTAATTATAAAACTCAAGCCCGTCCGTTTTGACCTGGAGCACGGTGCGGCAATACTGACCGCCCATGTTATCCACGTAAGTGTTGAAGTCATGCTCCCTTCCGGCATCACCATAATCGGAATAGAGCGGTATCCTGTCCAGATTCGTGAAGGTTATTTCCTTTATGGAAACGCGCACATCCTTGCGGTTCTCCAGCTCGCGTGCCTCGGCATTATCGCCGGCGGCGTCGAAATAGATGATATCTATGGTGGGGTTTCCGTTTTCGCCGCACTTGATGGTGTAGCTGCCTTCGGTCGGCCAATCCCCCTTTGTGACGGTGTTGACGTAAACGTTATTGCCTTCACGGAAGATCACCAGCTCGCCTATGGTTTTGCTGTATCCCCCTCCGACAACCTCGTCGCCGTTTACAAGCACGGTATAGGGGACCCCCGCTGTATGCTCATCAAGATAAGCGATGCGGAAATCGGTATACGGCATGGAGGCGGAGGTGTTTTCCCATTTGGTATCCAGCACCCTGTACACACCCGGTGCAAGAAAGCCCATTCCGTTCGGATTAAGGTCGCCGTCAACCATATTGATGCTTGTGGAGGCGTCCGGATAATAGTTCAGCCCGTTGAGGGTGGGCATATGCTCCGGATCGCCGTCGCGGTCCGTGATAAGGTCAACATAATCGCGCTTATTGAGCGTGTAGGTTTTTCCGCTCACGTCCGAAGTGAACTCAAGCTGCCTGCCGTTCGGCCTATTGGCGGCCGTCAGTACGTGATTCCAATCGTAGCCCATCCACCACCAGGTGATATCGCTGTCATTCGCCGCAAGAAAGTATTCGGATCCGGGAACGCCCGCAGAATTCTTTACCGCCCAGATCTTGGAATTTCTGGCGCTGAGCGTTTCGAGATTCGGGCAGAGTATCAGACCGATATTCGATGCGAATTCCATTGCGCCATACTTGATCGCGTCTTCCCTGCTCTCGTAATCTGCAATAGAGTGCGCCCAGTTATACGCGCCGATGTCCGAATTATCGAACCCGTCCAGGACGATGGTTTTCAGTTTTTCGGCGTTCTCATACCTGCTGTCACGATACCCTCCGAACATATACGCCGTGGTTTCAACGCCGACCAGCTTTTCGGCGGGCGTGAGGGTAACGCTCTCAAGGTTCGGGCTGAACGCAAACATACCGCTCAGGCTCTTCATGCCGATGATATGGATGTTTTCCATTTTGACCGTTTTGAGACTGTAGAGCGACGACAACAGACCTTTGGTTACTCTATTGCCGTCTTTTATTGCTTCGCCGAATCCATACATGCCATCCGACCTGCCGCCAACGGTTATGTTTGACATATCGACGTATTCAAGCTGATAGCAGCCCGCGAAGGTTTCATAAAACTGGCAGCCCTCGGGAGAATACACGACCTTTCCGTTTTCGATTTTCGGAGCGCGGGTCTTGAAATTCGGATTGTTCCACACAACGCTTTTGAGCGACGCACAGCTTTCGAACATTCTTTGAACGTTATAAAGCACACCCTCGTTTTCCCATGTGCTCAGATCGATCGACTCGAGTGCGGCGCATCTATAAAACATTCTGAGCATCTGATCCGCATTGTTTGTGCGGAAACGGGAAACGTCTATTGATTTCAGCAGCTGACACTCCGAAAACATTCTGGACAGATTATTCCTGTTGCCGGGATCATCTGTCTTGAACCAATAGTACTCGGGCATGGTGATCTCTGCAAGCTTTATGCAGTTTTCAAACATGCTGTTTGCATGGCGAACCCTTTCGGGATTCAGGCCGGTGAGATCGACCGAAGTAAGATTGGCGCAATCCGCAAACATATACGAAAGGTTTGTGTTGTTTGTGGGCTCAATAAGAGCGGTGACAACGACCTTTGTGATGTTGCTGCGATAGCTGTGCCAGGGCCAGTTCTCGGCAGCCGTGAAGCTCTCGCCGGAGAATCCGTTGGTTTTATTGAACCTGCCGAAGCTGCCGTTCGTCGGAGAAATGGTCAGCGTGCCGTCCGCGGCAAGATCCCATTTCACCGATGAATCGATGCCGAAATATCCGCCGGCGGTGGGACCCTTTTGCGGCGCCGGCTGCGGCTTTTCGGCGCCCGCCTTAAGCAGCCGGGCATAATTATCAACCGCAAATCTCAGCGTGCCGGTGAAAATATCGGTGCCTCGCAGCGATATATGCTCGCCGGTATCGGCATACGCGCCAACCGGAACGGCGGCGACTACGAATGCCGCCGCAAGCACCAATGCAAGGGTGGAACGCAATCCACGCGCGAAAATCCCGTGGACACGGCGTGCGTGTCCTGTTGCTGTGTTTTTCACAATAAGCCTCCAAAAGTTATTTGACGGAGCTCGTCGAGCCGGGTATTGCTTTCGCTTTGCATTCAGCTTGCATAAGAAAAAGCGCACGAAACCGACTCCATCCGTCATTGATCCATACGCAGGCAAAAGCTTGCAGCCTGAAACCGTGTGCAAGGAGTGCAAAACAGCATTCTCACACACAATATCAATCATATTATTAATATCATTCATATTATAGGTTTCAAAAATGCGTTTGTCAAGCGTTATCGCAGCGGCTCGAATGTTCAAAACTCGTTCGTTTTTGCGGCAAAATTGTGGCGTTCGGCGTGCAGATTTAATCTTGCTCCGCCCTCCAGCCGTGTTTCACGGCGGAATGCGGCGGGGCGTGCTTCGCCGGCCGTTTCATCCTGCGCAGGCTTGTTTCAATTTGCGATATTGCTGCCCGCGCCGCCCCGCCCGCGCGCTTTTGAATGCCCCCCGCCCGTCACGGCGCCCTCCACCGTGCGCAGGCGTTTTAAAGACCTTTTATAAAAGGAAGCGCAATTTTCGCTCGAAACAACCTTGCAATTTGCCGGTAATTGTTATATACTGCTTTTATGGGCGCTTGCCCGATCAAAACCCAATACTATTCCCCGCAAAGCGGGAGATCCGGAGGTCTAAATCCAATGAGAGAAATCTACGTAGTAAACTGCTGCCGCACCGCCATCGGCTCCTTCGGCGGCTCGCTCAAGGACGTTTCCGCCGCAAAGCTCGGCTCCATCGTTGTTAAAGAAGCGCTTTCGCGCGCGGGCGTTGCTCCCGAAAACGTGGACGAAGTGATGTTCGGCTGCATCCTCACCGCAGGTCTCGGCCAGAACGTGGCCCGCCAGGTCAGCCTTGGCGCGGGTCTTCCCGTTGAGGTGCCGGCATACACCGTGGGCATGGTCTGCGGCAGCGGCATGAAGAGCGTTATCGAGGGCGCGCGCGCCATCGCCTGCGGCGACGCGGAGATAGTGGTTGCCGGCGGCACCGAGAATATGTCCCAGGCGCCGTACGCGCTTCCCGCCGCACGCTGGGGCGCCAGGATGGGCAACCATACCCTCATCGACACCATGATTTCCGACGGTCTTTGGGATGTTTACAACGATTACCACATGGGCACCACCGCCGAAAACGTTTGCGACAAGTGGCAGCTCACCCGCGAGGAGCTGGATCAGTTTGCGCTCGCTTCCCAGCTCAAGACCGAGATCGCTCAGAGCAACAACCGCTTCGACGACGAGATCGTGCCCGTTACCATCAAGGTCAAGAAGCAGGAGGTCGAGTTTAAGAAGGACGAATTCCCCCGCGCCGGCTCTACCATCGAGGGCCTGCAGAAGCTGCGCGGCGCGTTCGCAACCGCGGACGGCGGCAAGGGCGAGCGCGTTACTGCGGGCAACGCCTCCGGCATAAACGACGGCGCTGCGGCGCTGGTGCTTGCCTCCGGGGAAGCGGTTGAAAAATACGGCCTCAAGCCCATGGCAAAGCTGGTAAGCTGGGGTCAGGGCGGCGTGGATCCCGCGATCATGGGCGTTGGTCCCGTTCCGGCGACCCGTCAGGCGCTTGCAAAGGCGAATATGAGCATCCACGATATCGACCTTGTGGAAGCAAACGAAGCTTTCGCCGCGCAGAGCTGCGCCGTTGCCAAGGACCTTGGCTTCGATATGGAAAAGGTGAACGTAAACGGCGGCGCGATCTCCATCGGCCATCCCGTCGGCGCGAGCGGCGCGCGCATCATAGTGACTCTGCTTCACGAGATGCTCAAGCGCGATGAGGCAAAGCACGGCCTTGCCACGCTGTGCATCGGCGGCGGCATGGGCGTTGCCACCATATTCGAAAAGTGCTGATAAACCCCGTGTTTTATATAGCGTAAAGGAGAAATCTGATGCCTAAATTTGTTTCAATCGAAGAAGCCGTAAAGCTCATTCCCGACGGCGCCTGCGTTATGTTCGGCGGCTTCATGGGCTGCGGCAACGCGCACCGCTTTATAGACGCGCTCTCCAAGAGCGGCGTTAAGGAGCTTACTATGATCTGCAACGACGCCTCCATGCCCGGCGGCCCGATGGGTGAGGAATACTACGGCGTGGCAAAGCTTGTTCACAACAAGCAGATCAAAAAGCTGATCGCCACCCACGTGGGTCTCAATCCCGAGGTTGCCACCCAGAGCATGGTGGACGGCACCCTTGAGGTCATCCTCGTGCCCCAGGGCTCGCTTGCGGAGATGATCCGTGCGGGCGGCGCGGGTCTCGGCGGCGTGCTCACCCCGGCGGGCGTTGGCACCATAGTTGAGGACAACCCGCTCTGCCTCGGCAAGCAAAATATAAATGGAAGGGACTACCTGCTCATGGCGCCCGTTCACGCCGATTTTGCCGTTATCGCCGGCGCGAAGATCGACAAGGCGGGCAACGTTTGGTACAGGGGCAACACCTCCAACTTCAACCTCGTTATGGCCACCGCTGCGGACACCGTTATAGCCGAGGCGGAGGAAATAGTTGAGGTGGGCGAGATCGAGCCCGAAAACGTGCGCACCTACGGCGTGTTTGTAGACTATGTTGTTGAGGGAGGAAAATACAATGGATAAGGCTCAGATCAAAGGTTTTATCGCGGCTCGCGTTGCCAGGGAGCTTAAGGATGGGGACGTTGTGAACCTCGGCATCGGCCTTCCCACGCTCGTTCCGGCGTATCTTCCCGAAGGCGTTCGCGTTATCCTTCAGAGCGAGAACGGCACCATCGGCGTCGGCCCTGTGACGGATGAAAACCGCGACCCGTTCCACGTTGTGGATGCGGGCGGCAGCCCCTCGGCGGCGGCTCCCGGCGCCTGCTTTATAGACAGCGCGTCCTCCTTCGCCCTGATTCGCGGCGGCCACGTGGACGCCACCATCCTCGGCGGCCTTGAGGTGGACGAGGAGGGCTCGCTTGCGAACTGGATCATCCCCGGCAAGAAGATGCCCGGCATGGGCGGCGCTATGGATCTGCTGGTTGGCGCGAAGAACGTTATCGTGGCCATGGAGCACACCGCAAAGGGCAACCCGAAGATACTCAAAAAGTGCCGTCTGCCCTACACCGCCGTGAAGTGCATCACCAAGATCATCACCGAAATGGGCGTTATGGAGGTTTCGGACAAGGGCCTTGTGCTCACCGAGTACAATCCCGAGTTCACCGTGGAGCAGATCCAGCAGGCCACCGAGGCCACGCTCATCATCTCCCCCGAGCTCAAGAGCATGGTATAAGCGTTCATTCCGCTTGGAGCCGCGCAAAAAAAGCGCGGCTTTTTTTTCAAAGCTTCGCTTGTTTTTTGCAAACAGTATTGCAAAATTGCGAATACAACTATTGAAATCCGATGGATTATCTGATATAATACACAAATTCGATGGCGTCATGCTTCTCCGCCATCAAAAAAATGGAGGTATTATTATGAACTCTCTCAAGAAGTACTTTGCCGAGTTCATCGGCACCGCCGTGCTCGTATTCATGGGCTGCGGCACCGCAATGCTCGTTGGCTGCAGCGCCCGCTTCGGCGGCGGCTACATCCTCACCGCGCTTGCGTTCGGTCTCACTATCGTTGCCATGGCATACTGCATCGGCAACATCTCCGGCTGCCACATAAACCCCGCCGTTTCCCTGGGCGTGCTGCTCAGCGGCGGCATGAAGGTCAAGGATTTCTGCTCCTACGTTGTGGCTCAATGTCTCGGCGCGGTTGCGGGCTCCGGTGCGCTTGCGCTCATTTTCCACCTCGGTCACGTTAAGGACATGACCTCCTCCTACGATGCGGCGGGAAAATACCTTGCCGGTCTTGGCGCAAACGGTCTTGCCGGCGTACACGGCAGTGTGATCGCCGGTCTGCTCGTTGAGATCATCCTCACCTTCATCTTCGTGATCACCATCCTGGGCGTCACCTCCAAGAAGGCGAACCACGGCAGCTTCGGCGGCCTTGTGATCGGTCTGACCCTCACCTTTGTGCATATCTTCGGCATCGGTCTCACCGGCACCTCCGTAAACCCCGCCCGCAGCTTCGGCCCCGCTCTGATCGCCCTGTTCAGGGGCAACACCGCACCCATCGCCTCCCTGTGGATCTTCATCGTGGCTCCCCTCGTGGGCGCGGCGATCGCTGCCTGCGTCTACAAGTTCCTTGAGAAGGAAGGTAAATAATTCAATAGTACTAAAGGAAGTCAAGCAATTCGATAGTACAAGCTGTTTTTTAACAGACCCATGCACGGATCCGCGCCCGCGGGTCCGTGCTTTATACTATCCCGCAGCCAAAGCTCCGCGCACACACCCCCAAGGCTTTAGACACGGGATGGTATTGCTTCGCCTTTGGGGGTTGGACAGTTAAAGCGGCAATTTGCAGTTTACGGTTTTGTTTCCCTTTTTTGTTGAAAACACGGTATGCTTCGGGTATAATAGAGCGTGAAAAAAGCTGCGGATATTCGCGGACAGGGAGGTAAAAATGAACAGATATTTAAAGCTTTTTCTGATGGCGGTGGGCTATGCGGCGCTGATCGCGGCCGTGACATACGTCCTATCGCTCCTGCGCGGTCAGGAATATCGCTTCAACTGGGTGATCTGCGCTGTCGGCGGCGTGCTGTTTGCGCTTATAACCGAGTTTTTCCCCGCGAACAGGCTGAGATAGAGCGGGAGGCAGGAGCGAAAGCTTCAAGGGGCGCTCAGCCGTGCGCCGATCCGCTCAAATATGCGGCAAAACCGCTCGAAGGCAGCCGAAAAGCCGCTGCCCGAAGCTCAAATATATCGCCCGCCGGCGAAAAAACCCCGAAAAAACTATTGTTTGATATTGCTATTTTCACGATTTTATGATATGCTATGATTTGGCATATGCGTATTTTGCGTTATATGAAAAAAGCTAACTATATTATTACCACGAGAGGGGAATAAGAAAGCAATATGAAAATCTACCAGGCAGACAGCATCCGCAACGTTGCCGTTCTCGGGCACGGCGGAGAAGGCAAAACCACTTTGACCGAAGCAATGCTCTTCAACGCAGGGCTTCTTGACCGCATGGGCAAGGTCGACGACGGCTCCACCGTTTCCGACTACGACCCCGAGGAGACCAAGAGGCATATCTCCATCAGCACCGCGGTCGCTCCCTTTGAGTGGAACAACACGAAGGTAAACCTTATCGACGCTCCCGGCTTCTTCGATTTCTACGGCGAGGTTTATGAGGCGCTGGCTCTTGCCGATTCCGCGATCATCGTTTGCGGCGCGGTTTCCGGCCCCGTTGTCGGCACCGAAAAGGCAATGACCATGTGCAAAAAGGCGAAGATGCCCCGCATGATCGTTATCAACCAGATGGACCGCGAGAACGCGAATTTCGACAAGACCGTTGAAGCGCTGCACGACAAGTTCGGCGTCAGCTGCGTGCCCATCCAGCTTCCCATCATCGAAAAGGATCAGTACGTGGGCTACGTCGATCTCACCACCATGACCGCGAAGAAGTTCGACGGCAAGGGCGAGAAGAATATCGACATTCCCGGCAATCTTGCGGATCGCGCCGCCGAGCTGCGCGAAAGCCTTATGGAGGCCGCCGCGGAGGGCGACGAGGAGCTTATGATGACCTACCTCGACACCATGGAGCTGAGCCAGGAGGAGATCATCCGCGGCCTTGCTCTTGGTATCGCAAACGGCGACGTTACCCCCGTCACCTGCGTTTCCGCGCTTCCGAACGTGGGCGTTTACACCCTTATGAACAACATCATCCACTACCTGCCCGCCGCCGATAAGGCAAAGGCGCGCCCCGCAGTCAACGCCCGCACCGGCGAGGCCGTTGAGGTAAAGAAGGACGGCAAGTTTGCGGCGCAGGTCATGAAGACCGTGGCGGACCCCTTCGTTGGCAAGATCTCCATCATGAAGGTTTTCGCCGGCTCCATCGACGCGAGCTATGCGGCATACAATCCCAACGCCGAAAAGAGCGAGAAGAGCGGCACCGTTTACATGATGCGCGGCAAGAACCTTATCACCGTTGATAAGATCGTGGCGGGCGACATCGGCGCAATGGCAAAGCTTCAGTTCACCGCCACCGGCGACACGCTCTGCGATCCCGCCGAGCCCGTGAAGTTCGCTCCCATCGACTTCCCGCAGCCCTGCATCTCCCGCGCGGTTACCGCAAAGAAGCAGGGTGAGGAGGATAAGGTCATTCAGGGCATCACCCGCCTTACCGAGGAAGATCCCACCATGCAGATCGAAAAGAATGCCGAAACCGGCGACGTTCTTGTGAAGGGTCTTGGCGAAATGCATATCGACGTTATCTGCGCCAAGCTGAAGAACAAGTTCAAGGTTGAGGCGGAGCTTTCCGATCCCCGCATCCCCTACCGCGAGACCATCCGCGCTATGGCGGAGGCCGAAGGCAAGCATAAGAAGCAGAGCGGCGGCGCGGGTCAGTTCGGCGTTGTTCAGATGCGCTTTGAGCCCTCCCCCACCGGCGAATTCGAGTTTGTGAACGCCATCGTCGGCGGCGTCGTTCCCAAGGAATTCATCCCCGCCGTTGAAAAGGGTCTGCGCGAGGCAATGGTAAAGGGCGTTCTTGCCGGCTATCCGATGGTCGGCATCAAGGCCACGCTTTACGACGGCAAGTATCATCCCGTCGATTCCAAGGAAGTCGCCTTCAAGAGCGCGGCAAGGCTTTCCTACAAGGCCGCCTGCGCCAAGGCGAACCCCGTGCTTATCGAGCCCATCTATCAGTACCAGATCACCGTGCCCAACGAATACATGGGCGCGATCATGGGCGATATGAGCGGCAGGCGCGGACGCACCCTGGGCAGCGAGCAGACCGATGAGGGCACCGTGATCACCGCAGAGGCTCCGCTTTCCGAAATGTTCCGCTATGCCACCGACCTGCGCTCCATGACGCAGGGCCGCGGCAGCTTCACCAGCGAGTTCGTTCGCTACGAGGACGTGCCCGCCAACATCGCCAAGAAGATCATCGACAGCGCACAGAAGGACGACGACGAGGACGAATAATCCCCGTTGCCCTATATCCGCAATATCCATCGGGGCCGCTTCAAAAGGAGCGGTCCCGATTTGCGTCCCTGCCTTATCGCAGAAGCCGCGATTCTATGAATACCTTTTCCAAAACAGCGCTGCAGCGGGTATCGGCCCGCCGCAGCGCTATAATATTATTATTTCGTTTTATCTAATTTGCAGGCTCTCCCATCAAAGCCCCATCGCCATGCGCATGACCCTGAGCGCATCCGCCATATCGACCGCACCGCTTGAATCAACGTCGCTGTTTGCAAGATCGAGCTGCGTGCCGTCCACAATTCCGAGCGCATAGCGCATGATGAGCAGCGCGTCCGCAGTGTTCACGGCGCCGTTTGAATCCGCATCACCCATCATGCCGACCGAGCCGGAGTAAACGATGTCGTCCACGCAGGCGCAGTCGTCGCCATAGCTGAAGAAGAAGTTTTTGATATAAGCCCACTTGAATTCATAGGTCTTGCTCTGCTCCGCAGTGAAGGTGTAGCTCGTCCAGTCGTCGCCATAGGAGCGCACGGTCACGTCGCCGTCCACGTAGAACACGAATTTATCCATGTAATCCGAGCTTACCTTATAGCGGAAGGAGAGGGTTTCACCCGCGTTCATATCGAGCGTGAGCGTGAAGGCGCTTTCGGTGGAATTCATACCCCAGTTCGTGGAGCAAACGTAATCCTGGATCGGCGCCCATGCGTATTCGCCCGTATTGTCAAACGGCAGATGGTTGTCGCTGCCGTTTACTGCGGATTCAAAGGAATGATAGTAGTCAAACAGCCGCACGTAGGCACAGTCGTCGCCAGCGGCGCCGGAGCCGTCCTTGGTGAAGGTGAATTCCACGCTGTGCGTGCCGGTTGTTGTCACCTTATACACAAATTCCTCGTAGCCGTCGGTATTTCCGGCGGTGAGCACCACGCGGTCGTCCACCTTGACGATGAGATTGTCGCCCTGAGCGGCGCTGACCTTGTATTTAAACACAAGCACCATGCCCTTGAGCATATCCACGGTGCCGCTCATGGTGGAGGAGGAGCCGTTCACTCCCGCGTTGCCGCTCATCGCCGCGCCCTCCGCCTCGCTCACGACCCAGGGATGCGCTCCGTCGGAGGTGAATTGCACGCTGCCGCCGCTGACATTCGTCATGGAGGATATGGAGGCTTCGACCTTCACGTTGCGGATCCACGCCTTATCGCTGCCGGATGCGCCGGACGCGTTTTTCTCAAATTCAAACGTGACCTTTGCGCTGCCGCAGACGGGGATGACGACGCGCTGCGTGCTCCAGCCCTGCTCGCCGCTTGCGGTGTAAACGGTTTCACCGTTCACCTTCACAAGCAGCCTGTCGTTTGCCTCGCTGCTGACTTTGCAATCAAATACGAGGGCCTGATCCGGGCCCACCGTGAGGTGCGTGGTGAGAGCGGAGGTGGTGGAATCCGCGCCCGCGTTGCCGCTGACAACGGAATTGCCGTCCACAGTCCATGAATAATTGCCGCTTGAAGCAAAGTGGAGATGCCCGCCGCTCGCATTCGCAGCGTCGTTGAGCGCAAACAGGTCGCCGCCGGCAAGATGCACCATGCCAACGCCGATATCGGTGGCATTCAGCGGAACGGCGGTGCCCTTGATCGCGGTCACAAGCTCATCGGCGTTCATCTCGGGATTTGCGGATTTTATCATTGCCGCAACCGCCGCCACGTGGGGGGAAGCCATCGAGGTGCCGTCCATACTGGAAAAGCCGCCGCCGATCACGGATGAATTGATGCCCACGCCGGGAGCCGCCACGTCCACCAGCTCGCCGTAATTGGAAAAGCTTGCCTTATTGTGGTTTGTGTCGATAGCCGCAACGGTGCAAACGCGCCGCACGTTCGCGGGGCAGCTCGTGTTCGCGTCCGCATATTCGTTTCCCGCGGCGATAATGAGCGCGGTGCCGTTGTTGAAGGCGTTGTCCACAACCTCGGCCATCAGATGGTGCGCCTCGCCCCAATCGCAGAGACCGCCGAGGGAGAGGTTTTCAACTTGTGCGCCGTGAAGATAGCCGTATTCCATGCCGAGCGCAACGTCCAGCGTTGAGCCCGCGCCGTTGTCGCCAAGCACCCTTATGGGCATTACCTTTACGTTTGCAAGCGTGCCGTCCACTATCGTGCCGCTGACGTGGGTGCCGTGGTTGTGCCCGTCCTGCGGGTTATTGTTGTCCGCAGGCACGTTATAGCCCTCAACGAGTCTGCCGGCAAGGAAGGGATGGGTGAGATCGGCGCCGGTATCCACAACCGCCACTATGACCTCCGGAATATTCGCTATATCGCTGCCGTACTTCGCGTAAAGCCACTCGTTGTACTCGAATGCATTTATATGAGCGGCCTCAAAGCCCCAGGAATGGAAGCTGTTTGAGCCCGGCTCCGCGCAGATGCTCATGATGCCGTCCGGCTCGACCCACTCCACACCGGGAGCGCCGTTCAGCTTTTCATAAGCACGCTCCGCCTCCTCGGAGGTGGCGAACTGCAAAACGTGCCAGTCGTTGTAGCCGGAAACCACGGCAAGCGCGCCCTCGGAGGAAACCTCCATCGCGCTCTTCACGATCAGGCGCGCAGTGGCGAAATGATCGTGCTCGCTCTTGGCGGAATAATCCGTGTCGGCGTATTTTTTCTCCATCTCGCGCAGCCTTGAATTGAAGGATTCAAGCTGTGCGCTCTTTATTTCGCGCTCCCGCTCTGTGAGCGGTGCGGGCCTCTGCTCGCCTTCGCCGAGAGCGAAAGCCGGAACGATCGTCAGCAGCATGACCAGAGCAGTCAGAGCCGCGATCAGCCGTTTGGAAAACTTCATAGATTCAGCCTCCTTACAAAAACTGTTTTTTCAAACGGTGCGGATCGATGCACCGTTCGCAAAACAATTATATCATATCCGTCTAATAATTTAAATATCGGAAGAATAATTTATATAATCTTTTAATTCCGTATCGGAACGGTATTTTTTGTTGTCTTTTCCCATTTTTTCGTGACTCCAACGGTTTTATAGGCGGCGCGCGCCATAATATATATTTTTTTGCTCCTTGCAGCACTCCGCAGCCGTGCCCAGGAGTGCAGTGAGCCCCAAAAAAATAAAGGGGCCGCCGCGGGGCGCCCCTTCTTTTACTTTTGAATTGTGCAGCGCATCACAGGTCGTAATACTGCTCAAACTCCGCGGGATGCGGTATCTTATTGATGCGCGCGGACTCCTTGCGCTTGCGCTCGATCCAGATCTTGATGAGCCTCTCGGGGAACACGCCGCCGCGGGTGAGGTAGTCGTGATCCGCCTCAAGCGCGTCCAGCGCCTCATCCAGAGTGGTGGGCAGGCTGTCGATCTTTTTCTTTTCCTCCTCGGGAAGATCGAAAAGATTGAAGTCATAGGGACCCCAGCCGCAGGTGGAGGGATCGATCTCATTTATAATGCCGTCGATACCCGCCATGAGGATGGCCGCGTAGGCATAATAGGGGTTGCAGGTCGCGTCCGGATTGCGAAGCTCGAAGCGCTTACTTGCGGGGGACTTCGCGTAAGCGGGGATGCGGATAACGGCGGAGCGGTTCGCCATGGCGTAGCCGATGGTCACGGGAGCCTCGAAGCCGGGCACAAGGCGCTTGAAGCTGTTTGTGGAGGGATTGGTGATGCCGCAGAGGGACTTTGCGTGCCTGAGCAGACCGCCCATGAAGTTATGCGCCAGCTTACTGAGCTGAGCATAGCCGTTTTCATCATAGAACAGGGGCTTGCCGTCCTTTTTAAGCAGCATGTGAACGTGCATTCCGTTGCCCGCCTCGCCGTAGATGGGCTTGGGCATGAAGGTGGCGGTGCAGCCCTCGCTGAAGGCGGCATTATGGATGATATGCTTGGTGACCATGGTGTTGTCCGCCATGGAGACCACGTCGCCCAGCTCCACCTCGATCTCTACCTGACCGGGGCCGCCGACCTCATGGTGATGATACTTTACCTTAACGCCCCACTGCTCCATAAGAAGGCAGATCCTGCTGCGAAGGTCGTAATATCTGTCCTGCGGCACCTCGATATGGTAGCCGCCGTGATGACGGTTCTGGAAGCCGTCGCCGCTCTCGGCGGTGTTCCACTCCGCCTCGTCGGTATCTATCTCAAGGGTAACGCGGTTCGGCTCGGTTCTGAAGCGAACGTCGTCAAACACGTTGAACTCAAATTCCGGCCCGATGATCATTTCATCGGCGATGCCGCTCTCGCGCATGAACTCCACCGCGCGCTTGACCACGTTGCGGGGGTACTGATCGAAGGGGCGGTTCTCGGGGCGGGCGATAATCATTGCGTCGCCGCTCATGGTGAGGGTGGGAGTTTCGGAGAAGGGATCCACGGCGGCGGTGGCAAGATCGGGGATGAACACCATGTCGCTGTTTTCAACGGGCGCGAAGCCGTAGTTCGAGCCGTCGAAGCCGATGCCGTATTCCATGGTTTCCTCGGTGAAGCGCTCGGCGGGAATGGTGATATGGCGCCAGCGGCCGTCGATATCCACCATTTTGAAATCGACCATTTTGATCTCGTTGTCTGCTATGAATTTCTTTGCCTCATCAATATTGCTGAAAAGCATAAAAAAACCTCCGTTTGGAAATCTTATTGTTTTCCGCGCTTTGGGCGGAACTCACGTATACATTTTTGCATATTAGCGCGTGGAAGTCAAGCCAAAAAAGCTATATATTTATTTATCGTTTTCCGCCTGCGCAGCGATCTTTCCGGGCCTGTGTGAGGCGGCAAGCTCTTTTATTACCTCACCGGCGATTATCAGCCCGGCAACGGACGGCACGAACGCCACGGAGCCGGGTATGGAGCGCCTGGAGCTGCCCGACGGTATCGCCTCGGTTTTTGCGTCCGAAAAGCGGTGCGGCGCAGGCTCCTCCTCGGAATACACCACCTTCAGCTTTTTGATGCCGCGCTTTTTAAGCTCCCGCCGCATCACCCGCGCAAGGGGGCAGACCGAGGTGGCGTAGATATCCGCAACGCGAAACGCCGTTGGGTCCAGCTTGTTTCCCGCGCCCATGGAGCAGATTATCGGCGTGCCCGCCTCCCTTGCCGCCTCCACGAGCATCAGCTTGCCGCTTACGGTGTCTATCGCATCGATAACGTAATCATACCGCGAAAAATCGAATTCGTGCGCCGTTTCGGGAAGGTAGAATATGCGGTGCGTTTTCACGGCGCAGTCGGGATTTATGCGCTTCACCCTTTCCGCCGCCACATCCACCTTATAGCGCCCCACCGTGTCGTGCAGCGCGATAAGCTGCCTGTTTATATTGGAAAGGGCAACGGTGTCGCTGTCGATAAGCTCCAGCGCGCCGATGCCGCTTCTTGCAAGCGCCTCCACCGCAAAGCCGCCAACGCCGCCAACGCCGAAAACCGCCACGCGGCAGGAGGCAAGCTTATCCATCGCCGCCTCGCCCAGCAGCAGCGCCGATCTTGAAAATTCTTCCTTCATAAGGCCTTTTCCTTTACAAAACGGATGACTTTTTTGCCCTACATCGCCTTTTTAAGCTCCGAAACGATGCTTTCGCTCTTTGCGTTCACGATATAAAACACAAACGCGCCCTTTTCCTCAACGCTCGATTTTTGAAGGATCTCATGCTGCTCGGGGCTGTAATCCCGCGCAACGCTCGCGGCGCGCACAAGCCTTTGCTTTAAAAGGTTCACCAGCGTGCTGCGGTAGCCCTCATCCGCCAGCTCAAACACGGCGATCTCATCCGCCAGCGTGCCAACGGAGGACATGCGCAGCTCGTAGCTCTTTATTTTTTCAAGCTCTATGCCGAAAAAATCGCTCACTGTCGCCTCGTCCCCCTTCTTCATTTCGGGAAAGCTGCCAAGCTCCAGCGCGCGCGCACACACCGCCTGCGGCGTGGCAAGCTTCTCTCCCCCGCCTTGATTTCCCGCGCAGCCCACGGCAAGCATCAGCGCCGTGAAAAGCAGCATAAAGCAGCGGGCAAGCCTGATAATTTTTACGCTTCGATTTTTCAATTTAAACTCCTGTTCTTTCTTTTAAGTTTTATTATTTATGATCTGTTTGATCCTTTTTGCTCCTCGTTCATCATAACCGCTTATCCCTGCCGTTTCCGTGCCGTTCTCACATCGCGTCCTCAAACGCGCCGGAAAAGCCGCCCGCGGCTTCGCCGCAGTCCTCATCGGCCCCGCCGCAGAATTCCGCCTCCGCCTCCGCTTCCGCCTCAGGTTCGGGCTCAAGCATATTCTTTTCAAAGCAGCGCCTCATGGAGTAGCAGGAATCGCGGGTCACGATAATATGATCGTAAAGCGTGATGCCGAGCGGGGCAAGCAGCCCGTCCAGCAGCGTGGTGGTTTCGTTATCCTTGGCGGAGGGCATGATGGAGCCTGACGGGTGATTATGCGCAAGGATCACCGCCGGAGCATCGTTTGAAAGCGCCGCGTCCACTATCCATTTCGGCAGGGCGTTCACCTTGTCCGCCATGCCGTCGGTTTTCATGCACACCCTTATCACCCTGTGCCTGCCGTCCAGGCATAAAAGCGCCACCGCCTCGCTTTTTTCCCTGAATAAAAGCGAAAAGCACACGTTGAAGGCATCCAGCGTGTTTGTAATTATCCTTTCATCCGCATCCCTGCGGTCTATCGCGTAGCCAATATCGCCCACCAGCTTCAGCAGCACCGCCGTGCTTTCCGAAAGGCCCGCCGACTGCAGCTCGCCTATGCTTGCGCGAAGCACGCTTTTCAGCGACCCGAAGCGCGCTATCAGCCTGTGCGCAAGCGGGTTCACGTCCCTGCGCTTTATGGCGTAAAAGAGCAGCAGCTCAAGGATCTGATGCTCATGCATACCGGAAAGATCGCCGCGCTCGACGTACGCCCTGCGCACGCGCTCGCGGTGGTTTTCGTGGATATTCTCCACCCTGCCGAGCTTTTCCGCCTTTTCCGCCTTTTCCGCCTTTTCGGACTTCCCGGACTTCTCGGGCTTCCCGCTGTTTTCGGTTTTTGCGCTTTTTTCTTCCATGCTTTTGCCTTTGCGCAGAATGCTCCGGTTTACCTCTTACACCTTTCTTGAGGCAAGGATGAACGCCTCCGCGTTTTTCCCGATAGCCTCAAAATCGCCGCCGTCAATAAGCGCCTTGTCGAAAAGCGAGGAGCTTATGCCGAACGCGCACGCGCCCGCTCTGCGAAACGCCGCGATATTCAGGAGCGTTACCCCGCCCACGGCGGCGCAGCGTATATGCGAAAGCGGGGTGGTGACGGCGGAAAAATAGCCCGCTCCGAGCGAGCCCGCCGGAAAAAGCTTCACGATATCCGCGCCGCATGAGGCGGCGAAGGCGATCTCCGTGGGCGTCATGGCGCCCGGAACGGACACAAGCCCCATGCGCTTCGTTTCGCGGATGATGCGCTCGTCGGTATTTGGCGAAACCACGTACTCCGCGCCCGCTTCAAGGGCGAGCGCAAGCTGTTCAAGCGTCAGCACCGTGCCCGCGCCAACGGCCATCCCGCCGCCAAGATGCGCTTTTAAAAGCCTTATCGCCTCCACGGTATCCGCGCCGCCGCGCCTTTGATCGAATGTGACCTCCACGGCGCGAACGCCGCCGCGCATCAGCGCGCTTGCCGCCGAAAGCAGCTTTTCGCCGTAAACGCCCCTTGCGATGGCGATGACGCCGTTTTCAAGCAGCATATCAAGCGTATTATTACCCATACTTTTCCCCTCAAAAAGCAAAATCAAACAAGCTCTCCGAAATCGTTTTGCCGCAGCGCCTCGTATACGGCTATCGCGGCGGAATTGGAAAGATTCAGCGAGCGGAGCGTTTTCCGCATCGGGATGCGCACCGCATCCTCGCGCCTGCGCGACAGCAGCTCCTCCCCCAGCCCCGCCGTTTCCTTGCCGAAAACGAGGAAATCGCCCGGCCTGTACCTTACCTCGGTATAGGCCCTTTCCGCATGGGTGGAAAAAAGGAAGAAGCGCGCATCCTTGAATCTTTCCTCAAGCTCCGCAAAGCTTTTGTAATAGTGAATATCCAGCTCGCTCCAATAATCGAGACCGGCGCGTTTCAGCTTTTTATCGTCTATCCTGAAGCCGAGCGGCTCCACAAGATGCAGCGAGCAGCCCGTTACGGCGCAGGTTCTTGAAATATTGCCCGTGTTTTGCGGGATCTCGGGCTCCACCAAAACTATGTTGAACACATCCATACCGGATCGCAGCTTTGAATTGCCGAAGGGCGCTTTGGGCTCCTTTTTGGAAAAAGCGCTGCATTCGGCCCGGGCGCACGCGATCTTAGCTTAATTATACTTAAATCGGGCGGGATTATCAAGTGCCGCGACGCTTTTCCCCTGAATCAAAGGCCCTTCACGGCGGCAGAGCTGTGAAGGGCAAGCGGCAATATGCCTTGATAGTTATTTTTTGTAAATATCCGCAGACTCGCGGCTGTTCGGCTTCGCGGCTGTTCGGCTTCGCGGCTGTTCAGCTCCTCAGCTCCGCGTCCAGCCTGAACTTGAGCGCCTTGAGGATCTGGTTGACGGTGCGGTTTATCTCCTCGTCGTTGAGGGTATGATCCTCGCTCCTCAGCTCGAAGCGGAACGCCATGCTCTTTTTGCCCTCCGGAATGCCCTTTTCGCCCGGCTCCTTGGGGTAGAACACGTCGAACACGCGCACGTTTTCAACCGTCACCGCCGTTTTCGCCGCCGCGATTGCGTCCGTTATCTGCTGCGCCTCGGTTTTTTCGTCCACAACTATCGCAAGATCGCGCGGCACTATCGGGAACTTGGGCAGCGGCCTGAACTTGCGCTCGGAGGCGAGGTGGGAAAGCAGCTTAAAGAAATCGATCTCCGCAATATACGCGGGCGCGTTCAATTCAAAGCTTCTGCGCACCCTGGGATGCACGCCGCCAAGCTCGCCTACGCGCTCGCCCTCAAGCAGGATGACCGCCTTCTGGCCGGGATGCAGGTATTCCCCGCCGCCGCGCTCAAAGCGCAATTCCTTTGCGCCAAGCGCCGCAAAAAGCTGCTCTATAACGCCCTTGAGTGTGTAGAAGCTCTCGCCCGCACCGGTGCAGGCGATGCCGAGCATCCTGCGCTCCTCCGGCAGGTCGTCGTTATTATCGAAATGCACGTTGCCAAGCTCAAAGAATCTGCCGTGCCCCGTTTTGCGGTTCGCGTTCAGCCGCAGCGTTCTCAGAATGCCGCCAACGAGCGTGGTGCGCATAAGGCTCTGATCCTCGCCGAAGGGATTGCGCAGGCGCACGGTTCGGCGCTTTTCGTCGTTTTCATCAAGGAGCAGCGCGTCGTATTCCTGCGGGGAGGTGAAATTATAGTTATAAAGCTCCATGAAGCCCATGGCGGTCATCAGGTCCTTTATTTCGTCCTCCCGCGCAAAGCTCGCGCCCAGCCTGCCCTGGAACGTGTCCCCGTTCATGAGGGTGGGGGCGATATTGTCGTAGCCATAGAGCCTGCCCACCTCCTCGGCGATGTCCCAATCGGTTTCAAGGCCGGATTCGATATCCACTCTGAAATGCGGCACCTCTATTTTAAGCTTATCGCCCTCAACGCGGGCGGGCACGTTTATGGAGGAGAGCAGCTCCGCCATCGTTTCGCCGGAAAGCTCGGTATTGAGTATGCGGTTCACATGCGCAATATCCGCGTAAACGGTGCGCTCGGCGGGCTTTTTGGCGCAAACGTCGATAAGTCCGCCAACTACCCTGCCCGCGCCAAGCTGCTCCACAAGCTCTATCGCGCGCGCGATCGCCTTTTCCGCGTTCACAGCCTCAACGCCCTTTGTGAAGCGCGCGGAGGAATCGGTGGAGTGGCGCAGCCTGCGCGTTGTGTGCCTTATGTTTTCGGGCAAAAACACGGCGCTTTCAAACAGCGTGACCTTGGTTTTTTCGGTTATTTCGGAATTGAGGCCGCCCATCACGCCCGCTATGCCAACGCCCTTGGCGGGGTCGGCTATAAGCAGCATATCGGCGCTCATCTCGCGCTCCTTGCCGTCCAGCGTGGTAACGATCTCCTTATCGTGCGCGTTTCGCACCACGATCTGCCCGTCCTTAATGCAGGCAAGATCGAAGGCGTGCATCGGGTGCCCGTACTCAAGCAGCACGAAATTGGTGATGTCCACTATATTATTTATCGGGCGAAGCCCCGCAAGCTTCAGCCGAAGCTGCATCCACTTGGGCGAGGGCTCTATTTTAAGATCGGTCACCACCCTTGCAAGGTAGCGCGGGCAGAGCGTTTCATTTAAAACCGTGACGCCGGCATACTCCGAGGCGTCGCCCACGCCCTCCACGGGCTTTATCTCCGGCTCCGCCATCCGCTGCCCCAGCGCGCTTGCCGCCTCACGGCAAAGTCCGAGTATGCTCTGGCAGTCCGTCCTGTTCGGAGTGAGCTCAATATCGAAGATAACGTCGTCAAGCTCCAGCGCCCTTTCGATGGGCTCGCCGTTTTCGTGCTTTTCGTTCAGCACCAGCACGCTGTCCGCCCCCGCGCCCTCGTACTCCGCGTCGCCTATGCCAAGCTCCGCGCCGCCGCAGAACATTCCGTCGCTCACAACGCCGCGCATCTTGGTGGGGTGTATCTCCATGCCGTCAGCAAGCACCGCGCCGTCCAGCGCCACGGGCACCTGATCGCCCGCCTTCACGTTCTGCGCGTTCGTAACTATGGTGATATTTTTCTTTTCGCCGTTTTCATCCCTTCTGCCCACGTCCACGCTGCAAACGCGCAGCCGCTCGGCGTTCGGGTGCTGCTCGATATCGTCTATCGTGCAAACGAAAACGCCCGTCGCCTTCATTTCGGGAATTATCTCCGCCACCTCGAAGCCGCGCAGCAGCATCCTTGTGGCAAACTCTTGGTGGGAAACATTGTATTGAACATGGTCTTTAAGCCATTTAAGAGGAAGCTTCATAATATTTTTCTCCTATTCCTTCGGCTTTATCAAAGCTGGCGCAAAAAGCGCGCATCGCCCTCGTAGAGCAGGCGAATATCGTTTATGCCGTATTTAAGGCAGGCAACGCGATCCACGCCCACGCCGAACGCAAAGGCGTTCCACTCATGGGGATCCAGCCCGCAGTTCTCTATCTCGTGCGGATTCGTCATGCCGCAGCCCATTATCTCCATCCAGCCCGTGCCCTTGCAGGAGGAGCAGCCCTTGCCGCCGCAGATGGTGCAGCTTATATCCACCTCCGCCGAGGGCTCGGTGAACGGGAAATAGCTCGGGCGCAGCCTTGAGCGCACGTTTTCACCGAAAACCGCCTTCACGAAGGTATCTATGGTGCCCTTCAGATCGGCAAAGGTCAGGTGCTTATCCACCACAAGCCCCTCCATCTGCATGAAAACGGGGCTGTGGCTCGCATCGGGTTCGTCCACGCGGAACACCCTGCCGGGGATCACCACGCGGAACGGCGGCTCAAGCGTCATCAGCGCGCGCGCCTCGCAGGGGGAGGTGTGCGTTCTGAGCAGCACCCTGTCGTTTACGTAGAAGGTATCCTGCATATCCCTTGCCGGATGGTTCAGCGGCAGGTTCAGCTTGGTGAAGTTATAGTCGTCATACTCCACCTCCGGGCCTTCAAAGGTGGTGAAGCCAAGCCCTATCAGCGCATCGCGTATCTGCCTGTACACCACGGTCAGCGGGCTGAGCTTGCCGAAGGGTATATCCGTCACGCCGGGCAGGGTCACGTCTATCGTTTCCGCCCTTATGCGCAGCTCCTCCGCCCGCTCCTCCATGCGCGCCTTCGCGCCCTCAAACATGGAGGCAAGCTCCTGCTTCACAATATTTGCCTCCTTGCCGAGCTTTGCCCGCTCATCCGCAGCAAGACTCGCCATGCCGCGAAGTATGCCGGTGAGCGCGCCGTTTCTGCCAAGAATGTTTACGTTTAATTCGGTAAGCTCCGCCTCGCTCTGCACCTTTTCAAGCTTTTTCAGCGCCTCTTCACGAATTTTTGCAAGTTCCTCAAGCATTTCAGTTTCTCCTTGCTTTTGAATAGTGATAAAAAAACACAGGCGCCCATCCCCAAGGGACGAGCGCGCCTATCTCGTGGTACCACCCTGATTCGCGCCCCTCGCAAGCCCTCCGATACTCCAACAGACCATGCGGAACGGCAGAGAGCGTGAAAAGCGCCTCAAAAAGCTGTATCGGGCTTACCCGGCTTCAACTACGCACCGAAAAGGCTTGAAAACAGCGGGAGACCGCGTCAAGCGCTCATTCGGCTTCACCGAAGCGGCTCGGGAGGGAACTTTGTGAACGCGCCCCACAAGCCGCTTTCAGCACCGCGGCTCTCTCTTTGGAAGGGCTTGCTCTTTTTCTCCGTCAAAGCCTATATACACGATTAGTTTACCACCATTCTGCCAATCTGTCAATACGGAAAAGCCGGTTTACGCATGGGTGCGCTAAAAGAGTGAAGCCCTCATGCCGGAAGCCCTGCAAAAGCTCCTTCCGAAAGCTCGGCCCCGGCCATTGATATTGAGCCAAAAGCCGCCGCCCGATGCTTGATCGGACGGCGGCGGCTTTATTCTATGCGGGACTTATAGGCCCTTTTCGGCGGATGGGGGCTCAGTCCTCCATGTGCGCCTTATAGTAGTTCATAAGGTTGCCCTCGAGCAGGATCTCCTTTTCATCCTGAGTGAGGCCCTTGATATAGAGGGTGATATCGTTTACGCCCGATTTGGTGATGACCTTCGCAGGGATCTCCTCGATGCCCTTTTCAACCGCCTCGCGGATGCCGGGAACGAACACGAAATCGCCGCAGTCATAATTGAACTCGGTGCCCTCCGCGATGGTGAAGGGAAGGATGCCCCAGTTGATGCAGTTACTGCGATAGCGCTTGGTGGCGTACTCATAGCAGATATTTGCAAAGCCGCCGAGAACGCGCTGGCAGGAAGCCGCCTGCTCGCGGGCGGAGCCGTCGCCGGGCTTATTTGCAAACACGCAGGAGCCGAAGCCGGTGGTGTTTATAAGCTCATCGGCGTTGCCGACCTTGGAGAGCGCGTCCATGATGCGCTCGGGCTTCTTGCCCGCGCGGCGCTCAAAGTCCATAGCCATGACCTGCTTGCTGCGGCCGACGTACTCGGGCACGCGGCGGGAGAGCGCAAACTCCGCAAGGCGGAGGGGGTTGCTGCGGTAGCTGGAGGTTTCGCCGGAGGGGATGAGCTCGTCCGTGGTGGTAACGGGATCGTGTATTACCGCATCCAGCTCGAAGAGCGCGTTTTCGGTGAGGGGGAACATTTCGGGCCAATCGGTGATATTGGGACCGAGCTTGAGTTCAACGGTGGGATCGGGCTTGCCGAAGCCGTTGTAAACGCGCCTGTCGTAAACGCTCTTATCGAAATGATACTCCACGTGGGTATCGTCGTAGTCGATATCGGTTGCCGCGGTGATCACGCCGTGGTTGCGGGCGGTTGCCGCGATTGAGCGGGAGTCCATAAGGCATACGAAGCTGATCTGGCCCTCGCCGGGCTTGCTGCCTTCACGGTTCGGGAAATTGCGGGTGGTGTGGCGGAGGGAGAGGCCGTTGTTTGCCGGCACGTCGCCTGCGCCGAAGCACGGGCCGCAGAAGCTCTGCTTGATGATCGCGCCGCTCTCAAGAAGCTTTTCGGTGGCGCCGATGCGGGTCAGCTCAAGGCTGGTGGGAACGCTGGTGGGGTAAACGGAGAGACCGAAATAGCCGTCGCCAACGTCGTGCCCATCCATGATATTGGCGGCTTCAACTATATTATCGAAAAGTCCGCCGGAGCAGCCTGCGATAACGCCCTGATCCGCGATCACTTTGCCGTCCACGATCTTATCCAGCAGATTCACGTGAACCTTCTTGAACTTTGCCTCGGCCTCGGCCTGAACGCCCTTTAAAATCTCCTCAGCGTTTGCAACGAATTCCTTGATGGTGTACGCATTGGAGGGATGGAAGGGAAGCGCGATCATGCTCTCGACCTTGTCCAGCTCGATGGTGATCATGCTGTCGTAATACGCAACGCCCTTGGGGGCAAGCTTCTTATAGCCCTCGGGGCGGCCGTAGGTCTTATAATAGTTCTCGATCTCCGCATCGGTCTCCCAGATGGAGCTGAGGCAGGTGGTTTCGGTGGTCATAACGTCGATGCCGTTTCTGAAATCGGCGGGCAGCTCGGCAACGCCGGGGCCGACGAATTCGAGCACCTTGTTTTTCACAAAGCCGCTCTCGAAGGTGGCCTTGACGAGGGCTATCGCAACGTCGTGCGGGCCGACGCCGTGGCGGGGCTTGCCGGTGAGGTAAACCAGCACCACCTCGGGCGCGTTCACGTCGTAGGTATTTTTAAGAAGCTGCTTCACAAGCTCCGGGCCGCCTTCGCCAACGCCCATGGTGCCGAGCGCACCGTAGCGGGTGTGGCTGTCCGAGCCGAGGATCATATTGCCGCACATGGTCATGGCCTCGCGCGCGTAGCTGTGGATAACGCTCTGATTCACGGGCACGTAGATGCCGCCGTATTTCTTGGCTGCGGAAAGACCGAAAACATGATCGTCCTCATTGATGGTGCCGCCGACCGCACAAAGGCTGTTGTGGCAGTTCGTCATCGCGTAGGGGATCGGGAACTGCTTGAGGCCGGAGGCTCTCGCGGTCTGGATGATGCCCACGTAGGTGATGTCGTGGCTCATCAGGCAGTCGAAGCAGATGCGCATTTTCTTGGGATCGTCCGAAACGTCGTGCGCGCGCATGATCTGGTAAGCGATGGTGTTTTCACGGCCCTGATCGGGGGTGATTCCGGGAGCGGCGTCAAAGGTGGGCTTGCCGTCCACAAGGTAAACGCCCTTGTTGTGCAGCTGGATCATCTGATTGGTAAACTCCTTTAATGCGTTTTTTGGTGGCTTTTCGGAGCAATACTCTGCCCCGCCTTCAAATATATTACACTAAATACGGGCCTTTTTCAAGCGAATTTTGACCGCTTTTCGCATATATAATGTTTTATATCATGTGTAATCGGGCTTTTTGCGGATTGCATGGGCGTGTAATGATTCTTTATGCGCAAAAGCGCCGCAGACAGGCGTCCGCAGCGCGTGAAACGTGATCATTCACCGAATTGTTCAGCCGATATCCGCCGCGCAGCCGATGAAAAGCGGCAGATTCGTTTCGGTATCCATTATCATAAACACGAACGGGCGGTCAAGAACGATCACGGCCGGCTCTTCAACGGGCATTGCGCTTCCCGCCATCATCTCCACCCTTGTTACGGCGGCGGCCCTCGTGCCCTGCTCCCCCACCTCTATATGTGTCTTATGAAGAACCTCGCCAATGAGTATATTGCCGAAGGCGCTTTCACCGAGGCCGGAAAAATCGGCTTTTTTCACGTCGAAAGCATCCTCCATGCCCATGGCCTTCAGCGCGTCCGCAAGCGATGCTTCAAAGTCGAAGGCAAATTTCGGAAGGCTTGCTATGACCCTGCGATCCCTCGCGCCCTTGATGACGGAAAGCAGCCCTTCGCCGTTCAGATTTTCTATAAAATCATAGATATTCACGCCCTCATTCGGAAGCAGCGCCGCAAAAGCGAACCTTCCGCCCTTGTAGGGCTTTATGAAGCCCTCGGCGTTTGCGGCTTCAAGATAGGCGGCTTCCTCCGAGCGCATGAGCTTTACGGCGCGCTTTTCGCCCTTGGAGGTGGTGAACTCGCCGTCCCGAAGCTGATGCTCGTATTTATACGGCTCCTCCCAATCCGCCTCGAAGGTCAGCGCGTTTACAAGCTCCATCACCGCATACGGGTCGATATCCTCTATGATGCGGTCTATCATGCCGTTCGTTTTTTCCTTCGTCCATGAATTTATCGCATCTACGGTGCTTTTATCAAAGAGCGCTTCAAATATATCCGCGCCGTAATAATCGCGGTTTTTATCCAGAAAATCCATATTCACGGTGAAAGCCGGATCGCCGTCCGCAGCCGGATCGAACGCGACTTCATTCTGCCTGAACCATATCGAATTGGCAGCGCCGAGCTTTGCGTTTTTATCGTTCACAAGCTGATCCAGATAATAGCACAGATATTCGTTCACCTCGCCAGCGCTCATGCCGCCCGAGAGCGTTTGCTGCATCTCGGAGAGCGTGCCGCCCTTTGCGCCGTTCGCGGTCATCGCAAGCGCAGTCAGCACGGAAAGGGGCGAAACGAGCGAATTTTCATCGCGCTTGAGCGCATTTTTGAAAAGCTCGGTCATAAAGCCCGCATGGGCCTGCGTGAACGCTTCATCCACAGCCTTGCCCCGCGCGTTTCTCCCGCCGCCCGATGAAAGCAGGCTGTAGCCGCCTTTAGCCGTTTCTCCGGCCGGCGCATCGGTATTCCTCCTCTCCCCCTCCTTTTCGCCTGTTTTGGCGGCGCAGGCGGAGGCCAGAATGCTCATTGCCGCAAGTAGCGCGGCAAGGGCAAGAGCGGTGAATTTGCTTTTAAACCCTCGGTTTTTCGGAATCGATTTAAGCATGATCTCAGTCCTTTCTTTTTGCAATAGTTTTTTCAATATGTACTGCGCTCTTTCCGCCGATCCTTTATTTCGGGATACCCTTTGCTACTCATTTATTTCGGGATACCCTTTGCAGATGCCGCGCACAAGCTCCGCAAACACCTCCGCGCTTTTCGTATCCGTGATGTAACGCCGGAGGCCGACGAAAACGCTGCCGTCATCGCAGAGCGAAACGGAAAGAGCGGCGTCCGCCTTTATCAGCTCCAGATTCAGCACCGTGCTTCCGATAATATCACTCACGGGCATGGCCGAGTTATCCAGCAGCGCCAAAAGCCCTTCCATTATGCGCCCTGCGTCCGATGCGGAGCGCACATCAAAGCCGTGCTTTCCCAATTCGTCCACAAGCACGATCTCCGCCCGCTCCGGCACAAGCTCGTTTCTTCCGGCGGAAAAATACTCATTTTCCCCAGAGCGCCGCCATTGAAGCGCACTTGTGTCCGCTTTTTCACCGTTTCCGCCATAGCATGGCGCACCTCCCGATCCGGTCGAGCCCGGCGGCTCGGTTGCATTGGGAGGGGGCATGGCGTCCACGGTCTGCGCGGTGGGCTCAAGCCCGTTCGTTTCTTCCCCCGGCGAATCGATCGCTTGCGGGGCATTCATAGCGTTCTGCCGCTCGGCAGTGCCGCCGCTCAGACCGCCGCCGTTTTTTCGGATGCCGCCTGCAAATGGAAGCGCGAGAAGCGCAAGCGCAAGCGCCGCCCCCGCGCCGACGCCCAGCCCCTTGAGCCGCGCGCGCTTTTTTTGCTCGTATTCGGCGCATCTTTTTTGGATCTCTGCATTTATTTCTTCAAGATTTCTTCTCATACCCGTTTCCCCGATCAAGCTCGGCAAGCTCGGCCCTCAGCCGCCTTTTCGCCGCCGAAAGCAGGTTGTCCAGCCGCTTCGTGCCAAGCTTCATGATGCCTGCCGCCTCCTTATAGCTCATGCCCTCGATATACACAAGGTGAACCGCGGTCTGCTGCTCCTGCGGCAGCTCCCCCATCGCGCCATGCAGCCTGCGAAGCCGCTCGGTTTTCAGCGCGTCCGCCTCCAGCGAGCATCTGTCCGAAAGCTCCAGCTCATCCGGCGGCACGGGGATCACCCGCCGGTGCTTTCTCAGATGCGAAAGCGCCTTGTGCCGCGCGATGGCGAAAAGATAGGTTTTGAGCGACGATTTGAACGCAAACCGCTTTTTATGGATCACAAGCTCAAGCATCGTGTCGATGGCCACGTCCTCCGAGGCGTGAACATCCCCAAGATACCCGTTTATAAAGAGCGTCAGTTTATCAAAATACAACTCAAGCAGCTCCGTGAAGGCGCTTTCATCGCCCTCCAGATACCGCTTATAGCTGTTTTCGCCGCTATGCATAGGCGCGTCCTCCAAGGCTCCGGAGCCTTTCATTCCTTAGTCGCTCCAAAGCCGCGTTTTCCTTGCGGTTTCCCGTCCTGTTTTAAAATATATTATTTAGGGCCCTTTTCACGGCGCAAGCCCCGGCGCTTTTACGCCGAATGCGCCGCCCCACAGGCTACAGTGTAGCCCATAAAGCGGCATAAATCAATCCGCATTCGATAAAAAACCGCAAAGCCCGCGCAAGTTTTATATTGACAAAAGGCGGCGGCATAAATCAATCCGCATTCGATAAAAAACCGCAAAGCCCGCACAAGTTTTATATTGACAAAAGGCGCACGAAGGGTTATACTAATACCGCAATGAATGCGGGTGTAGCTCAATGGCAGAGCGTCGGCTTCCCAAGCCGATCACGTGGGTTCGATTCCCATCACCCGCTCCATAACAGCGGGCGGTGCAGCTTCTGCACCGCCCACTGTTATGGAAGGATTAAAATATTAGGGAATCGAAGGGCGGATCAGCAAACCATCCTGTGAATGGTTTGCCCGCCCCGGCTTTTTCGGCGCAGGGCGAGAAGGCGGCGGTGTGAGCCGACTTCGAGACCCGATGCGCGAAAAAGGATTCCCATCTGAGGGCTTCACTTAGGGATTTGGCAAAACAACCATATTTCAAGGAAGATAGCCTTCAAGCGAGTCTAACAGAAATAACGGTCAGATTGAGTAAAGAAAGCTCAGTCTGGCCGTTTTTCTTGTTTTATTCTGTCGGTTTAACTATCGAAACCACGTTTCTAAACAGCTCTGGTGCATTTACAACTATTATAGCGAGCTTTTCTCTGACACGAGTTACTCCTTGGTAGAATAGGTTTGGATACAAATAATCCGGATTGGGATGTGGTATGCCCTGAAGAACACTGTTCTCATCGTAATAGAAAGAAGAATCCATGAGCATTACGACGTTATCAAATTCCTGCCCAATAACATGGTGCGTGTCGAAATCCTCCGCATATGCTGAATAAGGGCTTTCCTCATAATTTGACTTTGAATAATTAATGAAGGTGTACCCTTTGTTTCGGTAGTATTCCAACATGGACTGTGCCTCTTGCGTTGTATTGGCGTAGTTCAGTTCCACGCTTGAATAATCCATAGGCACCCTTGCTCGGTGGTTCAGATTCTTCATACATACGATGAAAGAATGCAATTCTTTATTTGTGCGAATCTTTTCTGACAGTGTGTATTCTGCATCCGGAGGAATAGCCTTGATTTTGTTTACGATATCGTTTCGCTTCTCAGCGTTTGACAGAATCTGCTCTGGGTCAGAAGAGAAAATGCATACCTGATCGTGGGTCCTAACAGAATCGCATATCGCTTCAAATTGGCTTGTATAGATACGGTGGGTTTCGTCAACAAGAATATAATTATAATCCGCAAGCGAAACATCCTCATTACGTAACTGTCTGGCAGAGATAATATAAAGCTGTTCGATTTCTTTCCTGATTTTATACTGCCCATCAGATAGTTTCCCACAATGAATAATGAGCGTTTTCCCGTTTCGGGAGAGCGTTTTTGCCAAATCGTACAGAAGAAGAGTTTTTCCGGTTCCCGGTTTGCCGGTCAAATGGAAGAAAGCACCAAAGAAAGCCGCATCAATCCCATTAAGTATGTTTTTCTTAATTTGCTCCTGTGCCTGTGTTAAGAAGTATTCTCCCTGAATGAATCGTGCAGGTGTGTTCAAGGGAGATACAAGATAATCTGATGCCCGAAACAAATTATCAATCGTATCAGAATAATCGTCGGATATTCTCTTTACGGAACCGACGATTTCATCGAACTCAACAGGAATCAGCTCATCATTCAATGAAAGCTTATAGCAGGTCATCGTATCTGTTACAACCGAATACAGCCGCAGTCGCTTTCCCAAATGCCCTAAATAGTGACGGCTTTTCAACAGCTGTTCAATTATTTGCTCTTCGGGTACACTGACCGATTTCAGCTCAATATTGAGGCATAGTTTATCTGTGAACTTCAGCAAATCAAATTCTTTGCCAATCTGCGGAATCTGGAAAGAATAGAAAAAGCCATCCATGTCCGCAATAGTGACATCATTTTTCAGAAGCTCATCAGTTAACAATCTGAGGGACTCGATTTCATGGTATTGTGTCCGCAGAAGCTCTTTACATTGAGAATGGTGCCGCTCGACAATATTGAACGGATCTTCTTCATGTATCCGAGAGAGATTATAAATGTTTACTGGTCTTGTCATATATCACCTGTCAGTCGAATCACGCTGCCACTCTATACCGCGTGTACACATATTCGTAAATGCGCTGGCGGTATTCGGAGATGCTGATCTCATCGTAGCACTCCGGCAGTTCTGCCCAGAGCGTATCGCGGATCAGGTTGTCCACAGCGGCTTTCGTTTCCTGCTTATCGGTCCAGTGGTCAAGCTCAGCAATCTTCGCCTTAATCTTTTTCAGAAGACTTGCGGCCACTTCCTTGATTTTCTTGATATCCGCTTTGGAAAGATCGTCCCGGAAAAGCATATCGTACAGAGAAAGCTCCTCGTCGCTCTCGAAGCCCTCGCGTACATACCGCTGTTCCTCTTTGTCGAGGCTGTTGGCCAGATCCATCAGATCCATAAAGGTCTTTTCGATGGTGGCACGATCCTGCTCACTGTTATAATCCGTGATGATCTGCTGATACCGTTCATAATAATCAATTCGATCCGGATTGTTGAAAAGCAAGCGGTCGAGCTTCTGCTGGATGATTTCCTCCAAATCCTTCATCACGAGGTTCTTTTTCTTCACCTTCGCAAATTCCCGACGGAGCAGATCAAAGTCGATTGCGCTGATATCAAACCGGCGCGGTTCCTCTTTTACCATCATCGGCGCGTCATCGATTTCCACATACTCGCTGATAATAGAATTGATTTCCACCATCAGATCGGTAGTATCAACGTGACGGCGCTTTTTTTGAAGCTCCCCGTAAATAGCGGCGATGGCTTCATACTCTTTCCGGGTCTGCCCGGTAATATCGTCACGATTCGTGTATTTCATCAAGCGGATCAATTCTGAGGCGTATGTGGAGAAGGACTTCTTATCTTCAATAGTGCCGCACACTGCGTTGGCAGCGGTCTGAAGCAGAGACAGCTTCGCAAAATCAACGGCAGCCACCAGATCGTCAAGCTCAAAATCACGCTCCCGGAGGAAGGCTTTCGCTTTTTCAATCGTATCGAGGATACGAGCAATCAGTTCGTTTTTATCAACGGTTGGATCGCCGCCGGGTGTGTTGATGTTAGCAGTGTAATCGGCCAGCGCCTTGCGGAGTGCTTTTACGATGCCGATATAATCTATGATCAGGCCGTTGCTCTTGCCTTCGTTCACACGGTTGGCACGGGCGATGGTCTGCATAAGCGTATGTGCCTTCAAAGGCTTGTCCAGATACAGACAGGACAGGCACTTCACATCGAAGCCTGTCAGCCACATAGCACAGACGAATACTACGCGGAGCGGATTGGACGAATCTTTGAATTCTTTGTCCAGTTCGCGCTTTTCCATCTTTGCCCGGTGATATTTGATATCCAGATCCCACTTTTTGAAGGTCTGAATCTCGTTTTGCTCCTGACTGATGACAACGGCCATTTCCGTTTCCTGCATCCATTTCAGCTTGCGCTCCAGTTCCTGCGCCTCTTGCTGTGTGGCCATTTTGATTCTTGCTTTCAGGGCTTTGATTTCTTCCTTCCAGTATTCCTGAACGAAGTTATACATACGGACGCAGGTGACCTTGTTCAGACAAACGAACATAGCCTTGCCACTGGTCCACAGATCGGAATAGTGACCGACAAAATCCTTTGCGATAGATCTCAGACGCGGCTCTGCTGTCATTAGATGGATTTCCTTTGCGAATTCCGCTTCAAGCTTATCCTGTTGATCGACGTCGATATCGGCATTTTCGATAGCGTCAAGGATACGGTCGGTGATCTCCGGATTGTGAAGGTCGAGTATCTTTTCACCGCGATTCTCATAATACAGCGGAACGGTAGCACCGTCCTCCACAGCTCGTTTGAAATCGTAAACGGAGATATAGCCGCCGAAGGTACGCGCCGTGATATTGTCGCTGGAGAGAAGCGGCGTGCCGGTAAAGCCGATACGTGCTGCTGTCGGGAGCAGCTTCATCATGTTGTCGGCGAAGATCCCATACTGGCTGCGGTGTGCTTCATCGGACATGATGATAATATCGTGGTCCGGATAAATCGGCGGTTCATCCGGTCTGTTGAATTTCTGTATCAGTGTGAATATAAAGCTCGGATTGCCTTTCAGCTTTGTAACAAGGTCACCGCCGCTTGTGGCGATAAACTGTGAAGCCTTCGTTTTGCCGAGTAGACCGCAGTTTTCAAAGGTATCGCTGATCTGCTTGTTCAGCTCATCGCGGTCGGTCAGCACCACGATGGTGGGAGACCCGGCAAACTTGCGGCGGATCTTCTGCGCGAGGAATACCATGGAATAGCTCTTGCCGGAGCCTTGGGTATGCCAGAACACGCCCAGCTTGCCGTCGTTGAGTTTTCTCGCCTCGTATGCCTTAACCGCTTCGTTGACACCGAGGTACTGGTGGTTACGGGCAAGGATTTTCACCATGTTGCCGCCGGAGTGATCGTAAAGGATAAAGTTCTCCAGAAGATCAAGGAAGTTCTCCTTTTTGCAAATGCCGCGCAACATGGTTTCAAGCGCCACGCTGCCTTGCTCTTTTTCATCAAGACGCTTCCACTCGTGGAAGAATTCATATTTGCTGCCTAGTGTGCCGACCTTGGCCCCGGTCCCATTGGAAAGCATAAGGAAAGCGTTGTAATAGAAAAGGTGCGGTATCGTATCCTGATAATCGGTATAGTTGTCATCGTAGGCGTTCTGCACGTCTACGGTGTTTTTCTTTAATTCCACGAAAAGCAGTGGTAGGCCGTTCACAAAGCCTACGATATCCGTGCGACGGCGGTAGAGATCGCCGTGTATCTTCAATTCTTTAACAGCGAGGAAGTAGTTGTTCTCCGGGTGGAGGAAATCGATCACAGCGGCTTTCTTTATTTCCGTTTTGCCGTCCGGACGCTTGCCCGTTACAGGAATGCCGTCGCGGATCAGGAAATACTTCTCCTCATTGACCTGCAGAAGCGAGGCTGTGGACAAGCGCCTTTCCAGAATGTTCTGTGCTTCAAGAATCTGTGCCTCGGTGATCCACGGATTGAGCTTTTTCAGGGCAGCGCGGAAATACCGCACAAACAGAATCTCCTTGTACGACTTCCTGCCGAAAGTGCCGTTATCGCCCAGTACCTCCGTATTATATGCAAATTTCACATCCCAACCAAGCTCGTCCCGGAGAAGGTTTCCAGCGCTTTCCTGCACAAGAATGTTTTCAGAGTAATCGTAGCTCATACTAGCACCTCCTACACCTCGATTTCGCCGTTCATCAGCTTTGGAAGCAAACGATCACGGGATTCAACAGCGGCATCAATCTGTTTTTGCAAAAGCTCTATTCTTGCCTGAATAGGGTCAAACACCTTTCCATATGTATCAATTAGTTCTTCTGTAGGAACAAGCATCTGAAGATTCATTATTGCTTCCGGTTTAAGGTGAAGAACATTAACACCATTTGCAAGAGGTGAGATTTTAAAGCTATAGCCCCCATAGTACAACGAGCTATACAAAAAGCTTTTTTGAATACCTAGTGGCACGAGTTTTATCAAATCCATCGATAATGTCATAGGTTCCCCTAAGTCTGGGACGATAGCAGTATGTCCAACAAGCCGTCGTTCTTGTGTCATATCGGTTACCCCCATAACTAAATCGCCCGGATTCAATGCTTGCTCATCTTTATATTTACCGGTAAATCTTTTCTCGGCATTTCGGTTATATCCGCCAAATGCTCGGATATTCTTAAGATTTACCATCAACACTCCGCTGGTATCACTGAGTTCTTTTGAAGTATAAGATTTGCCTCTCACAAAGCTAAAAAGATCTGAAAGAGGTTTATATGACCACCCTTCTGGCGTGCCGTCCACAATAGGCGTGTCCTCATATCCGGGGAAGCGGAAATCGACAAACCACTCCTTATACAGCCGCTGTGCTGCTTCTTCGAGCAGTTTGATTTGCTTTTGGTTGTTTTCAATGAGGTTGTCGTAGGCAGAAAGGATGTCAACAATCCTCTGCATCAATGATTCGCCGGTAACTATAACCGGTAAATCACGGAGTTGCTTTAATGAAAGGAACTGTTGACTGGATCCTTTTTGATTTCCATTCATGTGTCCTTTTGCGATGGGCGATTGTAAATAATAGCTTAGCCATTTCCCTTTAAGCTCAGAACCACCGCATTTAAACAGGGCAACATTTTTTATTGCATAATCAGGGTTATCTTTAACAACTGCTACTTCCCCGACCGTGCCAATCATGGACATAAGAACGTCCCACTGTTCAACGAGACTTCTCTCGTTTATTTTTTTATAATCTTTTTCGGAAATATAATAGGCATCCGTCGGATCAATTTGTCCGTTCTTAACGTGTTTTCCGGTGACGAGTTTATATCCATGATCTGTTGGCTTCGGAGTGTCATGTGTACCGTCACGCACTGAATCACAATAATCTTCAGCTCTAATGTACTCATATGTCACAGCGCATCACCTCCAGCCTCAATGATAAAGTACGGACTCATACTATGTCTTGAAACTTCTCCAAGCGTCACACCAGAGGAAATCACACGGCATTTTGACAAAACATCTTTCGGAGCATTGTCAAAATGAGTGATTTTAAACCACGAACTGAATTGACCAGCATTGTTTCGATAGTAAGCCGGTATAGCTTCAATTTCGGGAGTTTCTCTACTTATTTCTTCGACATGAGCCCAATATCTTGCTGTTTTTCCACTGTGGATGAGCAGGATCATAGGATCATTGCTTTCCAAGATATAATTGACAGCTTTCGCGGAGAGGGGAAGACCGAGTTTTCCATACCATACATAGCCCTTTTCATCAATAATGTCCTCATGAGCTTGTATAGTCCCCTGTGTAGGAGCAAAATTATCCGAAAAACGCAAGGCTACCGTTTTCATATCCCCATCTCCTTCATGTTCTGCGAGATGGTATCCATGAGGTCGTTGGACTCAGCCTGAAGGGACAGAAGCTCCCTATGGATCTCAGACATACGCTCGGCAAAATCAACACCGTCATCCTCGACAGGTGCAACGCCAACATACGCACCCGGTGTGAGCGACCAGCCTTTTTCTTCGATTTCAGCAATCGTGGCCAGCTTGCACAGGCCAAGGATATCAGCATAAACGCCATCACCGAACTTTTCATAGAGCCAGTGCGCTTCTTTGGCAACGGTCAGAATATTCTCAATATAGGCGATCCTGTCCTCATACTGCTGCTGAACACTCTTTTTATCACGCTTCCCGGCGGCATCTACTTCGGCTTTTGCAGCCTTACGGAGGGCGGAGAGCTTTTCCTTCAGCGCTGAAACGATATCTGCAAAGGAAGCCTGATAAACGGCATCTTTCAAATCGTCATTCTCGGCAGCTTCAGCTTCTGCGTGGAGATAATCGTGATACTCCTGCAGCAGCGCAGTATACTTTTCGGTTTCGCCGCGATAGAGCCACACGATAGCATTCAGGTTTTTAAGCTGCCATTCGCTCCATTCGTTGAGTGTGCGGTCCACCACGGTATAGTAATTCCGGGCGTCGATGAAAAGCACCCTGTCACGGATTTCCTCTCCCTTTGCCTTATCGAAAAACCACAGGGAACAAGGCAGCGATTTTGTATAGAAGAAGTTATTACCGACGGAGATCATCACGTCAACGTGACCGGTCTTGATGAGTTTTTCGCGGATGTCCTTATCTTTGCCCTGGCTGTCCGTTGCGGAGGACGCCATAACAAAACCGGCACGACCATGCTCATTCAGATAAGAATAGAAATAAGAAATCCAGAGGTAGTTGGCGTTGCCGACCTCTTTGTTTTTGTTTACGCTCGGAAGACCGAACGGAAGCCGTCCGGCGTTTTCACAGGATTCTGCCTTGACTTTATCCACGTTGAACGGAGGATTCGCCATGATGTAATCACAGCAGCCATTCAAGTTGTGCGCGTCATGGTAAAAAGTGTTCGCCTCGTCGCCGGACTTGATAACGCCCGTCAGCCCGTGTACCGCCATATTCATCAGGCAGAGCTGGGCGTTGTATTCCACCTTTTCCTGTCCGTAGAAGGTCATAGTGCTGTTGGCGTTCATACCAGCGGCATTCACGAAATCACCGCTCTGCACGAACATACCGCCACTGCCGCAAGCGCAATCGAGAAGAACACCCTGTTTCGGCTCAATGATGTTTACAATCATTTTTACGAGGGATTTCGGCGTAAAGAACACACCATCATCAGAGGCGATGTTCTTAGCGAATTTATTGAGGAAGTATTCGTAGATACGTCCGATGATATCGCCGCCGACGTCATCAAGGGCACTGTTATTGAAAATGCGAAGCAGCTCCACCAGCAGCTCATCGGAGAAATCAGTATAGCTTTTCGGTAGAACGCCTGTGAGCTGTTCGCTCTGGTCCTCGATTAGCTGCATAGCGTTGTTGACCACTTCACCGAGGCTATTCATCGGATGTCCGTCTTTATTGACAAGCCCTGCCGCCGCGATATTGTTCGGAAGATTGACGAGATATTCGTACTGTGCCTCCTTCGGAAGGAACAGAGCGCTCTTTGCGGAAAAATCGCTGGCCTCTACAGGCATTACGCGTCCGCCGCGAGAGGGACGGTCCTTCAATATCTCGGCTTCGACCTTCTTAAAGCGGCTATACGCATAGCGCAGGAAGATCAGACCCAACACGGGCATACAGTATTGATTCGAGGTCAGCTTTGAACCGGCGCGAAGGAGATCGGCGGATTCCCACAACTCTGCCTCCAGTTTCCGTATGTTAATCATGATCTTCTTCCTCCTTCGGCTGATCGGGTATAAATTCCATCATATCGTTAGGCGTACAGTTCATCGCAGAACAAATGCTCTCAACCTTATCTAAGGCAATGTACTGCCCGTTTTTGATTTTTGTAATTATGTTTGCGGATATGCTGGCACGGCGCATCAGCTCTGCATTGGAAATATCGCGCTCAATCATCATGTGCATCAGGGGTTTATAACTAACGGCCATATCATCAGCCTCCTTATAAGAACTCAGATAATTTATTATATCACACTTCCGTGAAAAAATCAATGAATATATTTTGAACTTTGGACCTCCGGGATTTTCTCGGAGGTTTTTTTATTATCTTTCGTTCAAAACGGCTCGATCTGTCAAGGAGGTACTAAAGAGAAAATGCTTCTCGAAAAGCGGACCACTTCGGCATCTCATGACCGGTGGAAAGTGAGAAGAAAAAAACTTCTGAAATAGCGGACCACTTCACCGGTTTTTGTCAAGGGGGTACTGGAGAGAAATAATCTTCAGATTATTTTGGCCAAACAGCGATTTCTGTCCAGTAGGTACTGAGGAAAGAAAATTTGAAAATCTTTCGTTCAAAACCGGCAAAACCCTCCAGTGGGTAGTGGAGAGAAGAATTTTTCGGAAACCGTCAGTTTTGGCCCTCTGCCGAGGCTACCAGTTGAGGGACAGAAATTTTCTTCAAAAAACTTAGACCAAAACGACCTCTCATGACCGGTGGGAAGTGAGAAGAGATTTTTTCTCCGAAAAAGCGGACCACTTGGACGGTTTTCCTCCATTGGGTATTGAGGACGGGATGAAGCCCTCCGGAAAGGATGATTACAGATATGTACGAAAAGCTGCCACAGGAATTAAAGAAACGAGGTGCCTTCTGCCTCTGGAAATATGAGGAGCGTGACGGACACAGGACAAAGGTGCCGTATCAGACGAACGGACTCCGTGCGGATTCTGCGAATAAGGCCACCTTCACTGATTACGCCATAGCCGTCCGGCACCGTGCCGGGTATGACGGTATTGGAATCGGCGTCTTCGGGGACATCTGCGCCATCGACATCGACAGCTGTGTCGAGAACGGCGTGCTGTCGGATATGGCCAAGGACATCATCGCCCGGATGGATACCTATACGGAATACAGCCCGTCCGGGACCGGCGTGCGGATTCTGTTCAAAGCCTCGCTCCCGGCCTATGACAAGGACCGCTATTACATCAATAACCGGCAGATCAAGCTGGAGGTCTATGTGGCCGGGTACACGAGCCGTTTCGTCACCGTTACCGGCAACGCCATCAGCGGCATCGGCATCGAGGAGCGAACAGACGCTCTGACCGAGGTGCTTGAGAAATATATGCGGAGAGCCGAAAAGCCGATGACCCGTGTGGCCGCTCCGGGCAGCTACCTCTCCGATACCTCCGTCCTCCAAAAAGCTCTGGCCTCCAAACAGGGCGAAAAGTTTAAAGCCCTGTGGAACGGCATCATCCCGGACGGAAAGAGCCACAGCGAGGCGGATGCGGCCCTGTGTGCGATGCTGGCGTTCTGGTGCGGCGGCGATACCGAGCAGATGGACAGGCTGTTCCGGCAATCTGCTCTGATGCGGGATAAGTGGGAACGAGACGATTACCGCACGGCCACGCTTACCAAGGCCGTGGCGATGTGTGTCGAGTTCTACAAGCCCGTGGGCAGGTCCTCGGCGGCGGACGATTTCAGCGACCTCCAGCAGATGCTCCGTGAACTGGCCCCAGCGGAGAATGACCGCTATCCGTGGAACGACATCGGCAACGGCAGATTGTTCGCTGACGTGTTCAAGGGCATTGCCCGTTTCGTCCCGGAGCGTAAGCAGTGGCACATATATGACGGCACACGATGGGTCTCCGACACCGGGTCCCTGAAAGCGATGGAGCTGTGCAAGGCTCTGGCCGATGCGCTCATGCGGTATGCGCTGGATATCCACGATGAGCATAAGCGCAAAAGCTACATCGATTTCTGCCGTAAATGGCAGAGCCGCCATATGCGCATCACGATCCTCTCCGATGCCCAGAGCGTATATCCCATCTCCATGCAGGAGTTCGACAGCGACCGTTTCCTGTTCAACTGTGCCAACGGCACACTGGACCTCCGCACGATGGAGTTCCGGAGCCACAGTGCAGAGGACCGGCTCACGAAGATTACACCTGTTAAATATGATCCCCACGCTTGGAGCGACCGCTACAGCCGCTTCATCAGCGAGATCATGAGCGGCGATACGGAAAAGGCCAAGTTCCTGCAAAAAGCACTCGGCTACTCCGTCAGCGGCGATACCCGTTTCGAGTGTATGTTCTTCCTTTACGGCGAGACCACCCGTAACGGCAAAGGGACGCTGATGGAAAGCATCCTCCGGGTCATGGGCGATTACGGCAGAGCTGTCAGGCCGGAGACGATTGCGCTCAAGCACAGCGTGAACAGCCAGAATCCCAGCGAGGACATCGCCCGTCTTGCCGGTATCCGCCTTGCCAATATCTCGGAGCCGAGCCGTGGCCTTCTGCTGAATGCCGCACAGGTCAAAAGCATGACCGGCAACGATACGCTCAATGCCCGGTTTCTGCATGAGAACAGCTTTGATTTCCAGCCGCAGTTCAAATTGTACGTCAACACTAATTATCTGCCGGTCGTTACCGACACCACGCTTTTCACCAGCGGCCGTGTGCTGATCATACCCTTCGACAAGCATTTCGAGGAATGGGAGCAGGACAAGGGCTTGAAGGCGGAGTTCGGCAAGCCGGAGGTGCAGAGCGCCATTCTGAACTGGATGCTGGATGGATACCGGCTCCTGCAGACCGAAGGTTTCACGCCTCCGCAATCGGTCATTGACGCCACCAATGCCTACTACCACGACAGCGACAAGATCGCTCAGTTTGCGGAGGACTGCCTCGTGGCCGATGCCGGGGCCGAGACCAAGACCTCCGAGCTGTATGACGCTTACCGCACATGGTGCGCCGGGAACGGCTGCTATGTGGAGAACAACAAGAACTTCATTGCCGAGCTGCGGAAGTTCGATGCCGGGAAGGTCATACGCAAGCGTCCCAGATCCGGTGGAGAGAAAACCACAGTGCTCATGGGCTATACGCTCCGTGAGGCCGTGGAATTCTTGAAATAAGACTCTGAGGCACATGGGGCAGCTGACTTTGGTTTTTTCTATAGAAAATCGTTCTTACGAAATAACCATAATTGCTTGCCCCATCTGCCCCAAACGAAAGGTGATGGTCAAATGCGGTATATCCGTTCTCCCTGTGACCGGTAGGGCGGTCAAAATCTCTGTGACCTTTCAAGCCGGACAGCGGCGTGGGGTCTCGTGCGTAAAAACGCGAAATCAAAGGGGTAATTAACCCCCGGCTCATTTTTATCTAAAAACAAGGAGGAAACGACAATGTTTCACAAGCTGATTTACCAGAAAAAGGCGGTTTTCACAGATGCCGATGCGAGAGATTTTTCCACCAAGGATTACACCTGCGTAAAGCTGCTTCTCACCAAACGGGGACGCCCTGTGGCCATCCTCGAAAGCAACGATACGAAGAACTGGCACTGGAGGGTCCAGTACGGTTTTTCCACTCTGGTCTTCAAATCCTATGCCGAAGCCATGCAGTTCTGCCGTGAGCGTTTCTTTGACCTGAACGGCACACCGCTGAACGGAGGCCGGGTATGAGGATCACGGACGAAAACGGTCTGCCGGAGACCAGATATTTCCCTGTCATCGCCATTGACGATTCCGGCCATCAGAAGGTAGCCCTGTTCCCGGCGATGTCGGCGGATCAGTTCAAAAGCTCCGGCAAGCCTTACCTCGAAGAGGTCATGCCTCACATCTACCATCTTCACGGCCACACGAAATCGGACGAAATTGCCTGTCCGTGCTGTGGCAAACAGATGGAACACTACTACACACCCGATAATGCGGCCATGTATCTTTGCCGCTACTGTCTGTAAGGAGGACAAAATCATGAATAATCACATCAACAACAAGTACGTAGCTACCGGTATCAGCAGCTACAACGACAGCTTCTGGAAGGCCATGCGTGGCAGCGACAAAGCCTACGGTGACCTCATTGACGGCAAGCACAGCCTTACCAACACCTATCTTCTCCCGGAGAGCACTGCCACCAAGTATTCTGCTGCCCTGAAGGAATATGACCTCTTCCGCGGGATTGGCACCGTTATGAACGCCACCAAGAGCGACAGCAAGATCTGGCTCTCCGACAACGATGATTTCCCGGCGTGGGTATCCGAACACGGCACCATTCCCGTCACCGCAGAGAGTTTCCCCAAAAAGGATGTGGCCGCTCACAAGCTGGCTATCATCACCTCCATCGAGACCGATTTCATCAGCGACCTCGGTTTCGATCTGGAAAGATACCTTGTGGTCCAGTTCGCAAAGCGTTTCGGCAAGGCTGAGGAGGCCGCTTTCATCAACGGCACCGGCGTCAATATGCCGAGAGGCATTCTGCACGATACCGAAGGTGCCGAGATCGGCGTGGAGGCAGCCGGGGACATCAGCTTTGACGATGTGCTGGCGTTGTACTTCTCCGTCTTCAAGCCCTACCGTGCAAACGGCGCATGGCTCATGAATGACGAGACGGCTCTGAAGCTGAAAACGCTCAAGGACCAGAACGGCCAGTATCTCTGGAATCAGAACAGCGATACCATCCTCGGTAAGCCCGTCCACATTTCCGAGTATATGCCTTCGGACGGCAAGCCCATCGCCTTCGGAGATTTCTCCTACTACACCATCGTTGACCGTATGCCGCTCACTGTACGTACCCTTTTCGAGAAGTTCGCAATGGAACAGAAGATCGGCTATGTCGGTGTCGAGCATCTGGATGGATTCCTGCTCCGTCCGGAGGCCATCAAGGTCATGAAGATCAACGGGTAAAAGACAGGAGGGCCTGTGGCGGCCTATACTGTCACAGGCCCATACTGCCGATGGACGGTGGATTATGGACAAAAAACAGAATATCCGTACCACTGAAAAGGTCATCGGCGGTACGGTCTACATTGTTGAAGCTGTGGTCAGTGAGGAGGCCAAGGAAAAGGTCGAGGCCAAGGTGAAACGCTTGATTTTGAGCAATCTGAAGCCTCCCTCGCTGATCGCAGAAAGTTATCAATTAGATAAGGAAATATGACTTCACTTCTGCGGTAGAGTACGGTAATATGCTCATACGCTTGAAGGCTGTCGGTTAGGAGGCGTATTGAAAAATGAATAGACAGCTGAATATCGATGCGGCCCTTGACAGCAGAATCACCGCACTCTACTGCAGATTATCCCGTGATGATGAGCTTCAAGGTGACAGCAACAGTATAAAAAACCAGAAAGCGATTTTACAGAAATATGCGGATGATAACGGATTCCGCAACACCCAATTTTTCGTGGACGATGGTTACAGTGGGACCACCTTCACAAGACCGGATTGGCAACGGCTTATCGGCATGGTCGATGAGGGCCGGGTCGGGACGCTCATCGTAAAGGACCTGAGCCGTCTCGGAAGAGATTATCTGAAGGTGGGATACTACACCGAGATAGCATTCCCGGAGGCAGATGTGCGCTTCATTGCCATCAATAACGGTGTGGACAGCGCAAGCCAGACCGAGAGCGATTTCACCCCATTCCTTAACATCATGAACGAGTTCTACGCCAAGGATACGAGTAAGAAAATTCGTGCCGTATTCAAGGCAAAAGGACAGGCCGGAAAGCCGCTCTGCACGAATCCGCCTTACGGATATCTGAAGGACCCGGAGGACAATATGCACTGGATTGTGGACGAGGAGGCCGCAAAGGTGGTACAGACAATCTTCGATCTTTGCATGAAGGGCTACGGCCCTTCGCAGATCGCACGGGAGTTGCACGAGCGGCAGATACCCGTTCCTACTGCGCACTTGCAATCCATCGGAGTGAAAACGCCCGGAAAGGTGCCGGATGACATCTATGCTTGGTCCCCACGGTCCATAGCGGATATTCTCGATAAACAGGAGTATCTGGGTCACACAGTGAATTTCAAGACCCACAAAAAGTCCTTCAAAATCAAGAAGAAGATCAACAACGATCCTTCTGAATGGGCTGTGTTCGAGAACACCCATGAGGCCATTATCGAGCAAGGCGTCTTCGATGCCGTAAAACGCATACGGGACGGACGCAGACGGGTGGACCGCCTCGGTGCCATGCCGATGCTCTCCGGGATGCTGTTCTGCGCTGATTGCGGAGCGAAATTGTATCAGGTACGGGGTAACGGCTGGCCACACGAAAAAGAATACTTCGTGTGCGCTACTTACCGAAAGGTCAAAGGAGGCTGCAGTTCCCATCAGATCCGAAATGTGGTGATTGAGCAGCTTCTCCTCGATGACCTACAGCGGGTCACGAATTATGCCCGGAACCATGAGGCGGAGTTCCTACAGCTGGTTACCAAAAGTTCTGAAAAGGCTCTTGAAAAGGAAATCAGGGACAGCCGCCGTGAGTATGACGAGGCCAAGGCCCGGATTGCCAAACTGGATACCCTGATTCAGCGGATTTACGAGGATAATGTGGAGGGCAAGATCAGCGATGAGCGGTTTGCGAAAATGTCGGCTACATACGAGGCAGAGCAATCTCAACTGACCGAACGGGCCGCCGAGCTGGAAAAGCTCCTGTCCGATGCACGGCAGAAAGCCATCAACGCAGATTATTTCCTTTCGCTGGTACGCAAGTACACGGACATTCAGGAGCTGGACGCACAGATCATCCGGGAATTCGTGGAGAAGATTCTGGTCTTCAAAACCGAAAAGGTCAATGGCCGGAGGGTGCAGAGAATCCGTATTATCTACAATTGCATCGGGGCAATAGATATTCCCGAACAGGACGAAAAAACGGCATAGCCGCATTTCACGACTATGCCGATTCTTTCAGGGAAAATCAAATCCCTATTGTAGGACCCCTTCACCCGCTCCATTTGCTTTTTTGGGGGGGCTTGCCCCTCGAAAAGCAAATGGGATTGAATACTATGGGAATCGAAGGGCGGATCAGCAAACCATCCTGTGAATGGTTTGCCCGCCCCGGCTTTTTCGGCGCAGGGCGAGAAGGCGGCGGTGTGAGCCGACTTCGAGACCCGATGCGCGAAAAAGGATTCCCACCCGCTCCATAACAGCGGGCGGTGCAGCTTCTGCACCGCCCACTGTTATGGAAGGATTAAAATATTAGGGAATCGAAGGGCGGATCAGCAAACCATCCTGTGAATGGTTTGCCCGCCCCGGCTTTCGTCAAAAGGCGCGAAAACGCAGCGCGAAGCGCAAGTTTGAGACGCATCTTTTGCGAAAGGATTCCCATCTCGTCGTCGCGGACTTCGCATCACTCGTTTACGCGCAAGCGCGAAAACTCCCTCTCTCCGTCGCTCCTCCTCTCCGCAAAAGACCGCGTTTGCTCCGCCTGTTCGCTTGTAAACGCGCTCACGACGGCTCCGCCGCTCTACCACTCTTTTGCGGTTTACATCGTGGAATATCGCGGACTTCGCATCACTCGTTTACGCGCAAGCGCGAAAACTCCCTCTCTCCGT
>CAMVMM010000020.1 GCA_947168565.1 uncultured Clostridia bacterium
ATAATATGATTTTATATAACAGAAAAAGCGCCGTTTCCAAAAGCCTTCCCCTCCGCGGGGAAGGCTTGACGAAGCTGACCCGCCGCGCGGAAGTTTCGGGCGAGGGTGCGAAGCAGTCCGAGCCCGAAGCGGAAGTGCGGCGGCTGCGCGTACTCCATCAGAACAAAAAGGTACTTTCTTTAACACAAATTCGGCGACCCTCTCGGGTCGCCGAACCTTTATAAAAAGCAATTCGCTTTAAAGCATTATTAAGCTAAATTCAGCATTACAAGGCTTTATTATGCCTCATTACGCCTTCTTGGTCTGCGCCATAACTTCCTCTGCGAAGTTGTCGCTGCGCTTCTCAAGGCCCTCGCCCATCTCGAAGCGGGTGAAGGAGATGACCTCGAACCTGCCGCCGATCATATCGGAAACGGACTGGTCGGGATTCTTAACGAAGGGCTGCTCAAGCAGGCAGACTTCCTTATAGTACTTCTGGATGCGGCCCTCGACCATCTTATCGATGATGGCGGCGGGCTTGCCCTCCTCAAGCGCCTGGGCGCGGAGGATCTCGCGCTCATGCTCGAGCTCGGCCTCGTCGCAATCCGCACGGTTCAGGCAGGTGGGCTTTGCGGCCGCGATCTGCATGGAAACGTCGTGCGCAACGGCGGGATGCTCGTTATTGCTGATGTGAAGCAGAACGCCGATCTTGCCGCCGAGGTGAACGTAGGTATCCACGATGCCTTCGATGCGATTGAAGCGGCGGATGGTGATCTTTTCACCGATCTTGGCAACGGCCTCGTTGATGACCTGGGACACGGTCTTGCTCTCGTCCTCGGAATAGGTCTGCTCCATCATTTCCTCAACGGAAGCGGGGTTTTTCTTGGCAACGTGCTTTGCAAGGTTTGCAACCAGCGCCTTGAAGTCGTCGGTCTTGGCAACGAAGTCGGTTTCGCAGTTTACCTCAATGATGACGCCAACGCCGCACTTTTCGCACACGAAGCAGTCCACAAGACCCTCGGCCGCGATGCGGGAAGCCTTCTTTGCGGAAGCCGCGAGGCTCTTTTCACGCAGATAGTCCAGAGCCTTTTCGATATCGCCATCGCACTCCTTGAGTGCCTTTTTGCAGTCCATCATGCCGGCGCCGGAACGCTCACGAAGCGCCATTACGTCTTTTGCGGTGAATTCCATTGAATGTTCCTCCAAATTATGATATGAAATTTAACAATGTTAGAACGAAAGGGAGCGATATATCCTCCCTTTCGTAAAATTAAGCGAATTAGAAATTATCCTCTTCGTCGGCTTCCTCGGGCTCGCCGCCGATCTCCACGGCGGAATCGGTCATCTGAACGCCCTGCTTGCCTTCGAGAACGGCATCGGCCATCTTGGAAGCGATGAGCTTGACGGCGCGGATAGCGTCGTCGTTGCCGGGGATGACGTAGTCAACGTCGTCGGGATCGCAGTTGGTATCGACTATTGCAACGATCGGGATGCCGAGGGTGCGCGCTTCGAGAACGGCGATATGCTCCTTGCGGGGGTCAACAACGAACATGCAGCTGGGGAGCTTTTTCATTTCGCGGATGCCGCCGAGGTTCTTGAGGAGCTTTTCGCGCAGAGCGCAGAGCTGAACGACTTCCTTTTTGGGAAGAAGGTCGAAATCGCCGTCGGCCTCCATCTTGTCGATCTGGTTGAGCTTGGCGATACGGGTCTGGATGGTCTTGAAATTGGTGAGAAGACCGCCGAGCCAGCGCTGGTTTACGTAGAACATTTCGCAGCGCTTTGCTTCCTGCTCGATGCTCTCCTGAGCCTGCTTCTTGGTGCCTACGAAAAGCACGGTGCCGTCCGCCATGGCGATGTCACGAACGAAATTATAGGCTTCGTCGATCTTTTTAACGGTTTTGGAAAGGTCGATGATGTAGATACCGTTGCGCTCGGTGAAGATGTATTCCTTCATCTTCGGGTTCCAGCGGCGGGTCTGATGACCGAAATGCACGCCCGCTTCAAGAAGCTGCTTCATAGAAATAACTGACATGATAAAACCTCCTGTTTTTAAATTTCCGCCCCGCGCTTCATCTCCCAAGGGAACCTCAACAGAGGCACAGCCCTCGGGATCGGCGCGGGTGAGTTATTTCAAGCCTTTAAATATTATCATAAGCGCCTGCATTTTTCAAGCTTTTTTTGCGGTTTTGCAAGCCGAAAAAGCAATATATTTAACCGTTTTCATATCGAAAAGCGGCGAATGCGTCACCACGGGAACGAGGCAAGCGCGTTTTCCGTTTTTTCAGCGGAATCCGTGCCTCCCGTGCGCTCCTCATACAGCGCGAGCGAAACCGCTTCCGCAAGCTGCGCAAGCGCCGCGGCGCTGTATTTTTTTGCGGCGGCGCAGGCCTTTTCGTTTGGATAGCTCTTGCCCGGAAGCTTTGCGGCGGCCGCCTTCACGCTCAGGCCCGCGTCCATAAGCCGCCTTCCCTCAAGCATTTTTCTGAAATTTGAAAGCAACGCGCCTATCACAAGGGGTATGTCGTCCTTTTCCGAAAGCAGGGAGTGCAGCGCACGGATGCCGTCCGCGCTCTTGCCGGCGCTCAGGCAGTTTATAGCGTCGAACACCTTGAACTCAATGCTGCTGACCGTGGAGCCGGAAACGGTTTCGGCGGTTATCACGCCGCCCTCCCCAACCCGGTCTATCGCCTTTTGCAGCTCGTTGTTCAATCGCACCATATCCGTGCCCACAAGGCCCACAAGCGTGGCTGCCGTGGCTTTATCCAGCACCGCGCCCCTGCGCGAAGCGGTAACCACGCACCACGCGGCGGCCTCGGCCTGATCCGGCTTTGTGAAAAGCACCTCTCTGCCCCTGCCTGAAAAGAAGGCGAGCAGCTTGGATTTTGAGTCAAGCTCCCCCTTCACTCCGATAAAAAGCGCGGTGGTCTCCGGCACATTTTCAAGGTATTCCGCAAGCGCCTTATCCGCCCCCTGCTCGACGCCCTTTGCCACCACAACGGATCTCGAGCTTAAAAGCGGCAGCATCTCGCACGCCTCCATCACGGCCTCCGCGCCCGCATCGTGGATAATGCGCAGATCAAACACCCTTGCATCTTCGGGAATTAGCTCCTCGCACGAGCGCAGGCAGGCCTCCTTGAAAAACTCGTCCTCGCCGTGCAGAAGATACGCGCCGGAGACGGTTTCGATATTCAGCTTTTTTAAAAATTCTCTGTAATTCATGCTTTGATTATACCCGTAATGTATGCAAAAGTAAACAGTATCAGCAGCGGAAGCGCAAATTCAAGCCGCTTTTTGAAGGGCCTTAAAACGTATTCCGAAAGCGCGAACAGCAGCACAAGATAGATAAGGCAGCAGACGGAGGAGGGCGGAGAAAGCTCCACCGAAGCAAGCGGCAGCTTTGAAAGAAGCCGCAGCGCACTCTCCACCGCGAAAAGTATGCCCCTTGGCACTATCGCAGCAAGCTGCGCCGCGCCCGGCAGAACGAAGGCGAGAAGCGTGCAGACGAGCGCAAGCATCACGACCGCAGAGAACGCGGGAACCGCGATAAGATTGGCTATGAGCGTATAGGGAGCGAGCGAGGAATAATAGCGAAGCTGAAGCATCAGCGTGCCGGCCGTGGCGGCAAGGCAGACCGAGATCGCCGAGGCGAGCGCCGAAGGAAGCCTTGCTTTATTGAGCCCTTCGGTGAACGAGCGGTAGAAAAGCGCGATACCGAACACCGCCGAAAAAGAAAACTGAAAGCCGAGGGAATAGATTTGAAACGGATTGAAGCCGAGAATGATCATGGCCGCAAGCGAAAGCGCGGAAAGCGTGTCCGCCCTCCTTTCAAGCGCGCCCGAAGCAAGCACGCACACCGTCATTATTGCCGCGCGAACTATTCCCGGCGTGTACGCCGCCACGGTGCAGTAGAGCCCCGCGGCAAGCGCCACAACTATAAGCTTGAGAACGCGCCTTCTTTTTGGCACAAGCGCCGACACCGCGCCCGCGATTATCCCCATGTGAAAGCCGGATATTGCAAGCAGATGCGCCGTTCCGCTTGCGCGGTATGCCTCGGCGCGCTCCTCGGACAGCTCGGTTCTCACTCCGAGAAGCAGCGCGGAGAAGATGCCGCTGTCCTCCCCAAAGGCAAGGCGGATGCGCTGCTCGGCTGCATCCCGAATCCCATGCACGAGCTCCGCAAGCGGCAGGGCGTGTTCACCCTTTACGCTGAAGCTTTCGGCGGAGGCGATGCAGCCTATGCCCGAGGCGAGCATGGATTTGCGTTCATCGTAGGTGCCGAAGCGCCGATCCGGCTTGCGCACGAAGGCATCCGCTTCGATGATATCGCCAATGCGCGGCGCCAGAGCCGAACCTGCTTTCACCTTCAGCCTCACTCTTTTATTGAAGGGGGCCCCGTTCAGCTTTGCCCGCTCAAGCGTGAGCAGGCTTTCGCCCTCCCCCGCTTCAATCTCGCATACCGCGCCCTCGACCCTCGCCCTTTCAAAATCGAAATCGGCGGGAAGCGCAATTGCAGCAAAAGCAAGCCCTGTCAGCGCGGAGAGCGCAAGCAGTGCAAGGCGGTACCTTTTGAAAGCGGCGAGCGCACAGCCTGAGGCCGCAAAAAGTATGACGAGCGGCAGGAGCAGGCGCTTTGGGATATTCGCGCAAAGCAAAATGCCCGCCATCATACCGAGCGCGAGCTCAAACAGCGGGCGATGATTTATGAGCCTGTTTTCAGCATTCAAACAGGGCATGGATGATCAAACGGTAAAGCTTATCTCCGTTTTCAGCCGTTCACAACGGCCATTGCCTCTATCTCAACGAGTGCGCCTGCGGGAAGCGCCGCCACCTCAACGCAGCTCCTTGCCGGGAAGGGCTCGCGGATGAGCATGCCGTAGAGCTTGTTTACCAGCGCGAAATCGGCCATGTTTTTAACAAAAACCGTGGTTTTAACGATGCCGTCCAGCGAGGAGCCCGCCGCCTCAAGCACCTCTTTGAGGTTGTTTATAGCCTGAATGGTCTGCGCCTCAACGCCGTTTGCCATCTCGCCGGTCTCGGGATTGAGCCCTATCTGACCGGAAGTGAATACCATCTTGCCGACCTTTACGCAGTGGCTGTAAGGGCCGATCGCCTTGGGTGCGTTTTCAGAGAAAACTGCCTGTTTCATTTTGTTGTCCTCCGTAAAAAATTAAATATTGTGTTCGGCGAGAGTTTTGTTTATATCCTCGTTCCAAAGAATAAAAGCGTTCTCGCCGGTGTCGCTGTAATATTTTTTTCTGATGCCCGCCTTTGAAAAGCCAAGCGAGGCATAGAGCGCCTGCGCACCGAAATTGAATTCGCGCACCTCAAGCGTCATTCGCTTCGCCCCGCGCCGCGCCGCGCCCTTCATAAGCGAAAGGATCAGCATGGTTGCCACGCGCTGCCTGCGAAACTCGGGTATTACGGCGATATTCGTCATGTGCGCTTCATCATACATGACCCATTCGCCCGCGTAGCCCACTATACGCCCGCCGCACTCCGCCACAACGTAGTACGCAACGTCGTTTTCCACGACTTCGCCTATGAGCGACTCAACGCTCCACGGCTGCGTGAAGCTTGCGCATTCTATTTCGTATACCTGCTCGATATCGGGCAGCGTCATCTCTCTGTAAATTACGGTTTCATCCATAGCCGTTTGTGTTTCCCTCCTCTGCGCAGCAGGCGGTGAGCGCATAGACCCGCACCGCGCCGCGCTTTTTAAGCTCCCCGGCGCATTCGGAAAGCGTGGAGCCGGTGGTTTTGATATCGTCCACCAAAACAATGCTCAAGCCCCTGCATTCCTTTGAAGCCAGGAATGCGCCCTTAAGGTTTTTCAGCCTCTGCTCCCGCGTCATCAGGGACTGCTTTTCGGTTTCCATGACCCTTGCGAGCAGGTCGGTCCTCACCGGCAGAGCGCATTTTTCGGATACCGCCTCGGCAAGCACCTCGCTTTGGTTATATCCCCTCTGCTTAAGGCGGTTTTCCGAAAGCGGAACCGGCACGATGCAGTCCGCGCTCCATTCGGGAGGAATTGCCATAAAGTGCGCCAGAAATTCTTTTTTATAAACGGCGCCGTTGAATTTAAAGCTCACAAGCGCCCTGCGCGCCGGCTCCGTGTAGAGCAGGCCCGCGTCAAAGCCGTCTATATCGCGCAAATTCGGAAGCGCCGGCACAGATTTAAGCTTGCTCTCGCAATCCGCGCATACTCCGTAGGAATTTACTACCGACTCACGATTGCAGCAATGGCATTTGAGGTGCTGCGGAAAAAGCACGTCCGCCGCCGCTTTAACCAAAGCCTCAAGCCTCATTGGGCTATCCCCTCTTTCCTTTCGATAAGGAATCGGCAAAGCGCGCTGTACCGCTTTCTGATATTGCAGTTTTCCACCATCAAGCGGATGCACTCCGCCGTGCCGAGGATTATCACGGAATGCCGCGCGCGCGTGATCGCGGTGTAGAGGATATTTCTGTTGAAAAGCATCCTCGGGCCGCTCACAAGCGGCAGTACGACGGTTGGAAACTCGCTCCCCTGGCTCTTATGCACGGAGATGCAGTACGCAAGCTCCAACTCCTCAAGCTGGGTGAAATTATAATCCGCCGTGCGCTCATCGTCAAACAGCACGGTCATGGAGCTCAGCTCGGTGTCTATCTCCATTATGGTGCCTATATCGCCGTTGAAAACGCCCGTGCCCTTGCTGCGCGCCCTGCCGTGAACAAGCTTTACCCACTCAAGGTCGTAGTTATTCTTTATCTGCATCACGCGGTCGCCCTCGCGGAAAACGGTTTCGCCGTATCTATACTCGTGCTTTTCCTCGCCGGGCGGGTTCAGCTCCTGCTGGAGCGCCGCATTGAGATTATATACCCCAAGCGGATTGGATTTCATTGGCGAAAGCACCTGAAGCTCGCTCGATTTGCCGAGGTAGGCGTAATCGGAGCAAAGGTTCTTCACCGATTCAAGCGCCACGGAGGCATTCGGGCAGGGATAAAACATAAAGTCCTCCTGCATGGAAAGCTCCGGCATCCTGCCTTCATTCACAAGATGGGCGTTTGTGACTATGCCTGATCTGCCCGCCTGGCGGAATATCTCATCCAGCCTGATCACCGGCACGGTGCCGGAATCGACTATATCCTTCAGCACGTTTCCCGGCCCGACGGAGGGAAGCTGATCCACGTCCCCCACCATAATGAGCCGCGTGCCGCTCTCAAGCGCCTTCAAAAGCGAGTGGAAAAGGGAGATATCCACCATGGACATTTCGTCTATGATAACGGTGTCCGCCTCGATCGGGTCATCCCTGTTTTTATTGAAGCTTTCGGCGCTTGCGTTGTATTCAAGCAGGCGGTGGATCGTGCGCGCCTCCCTGCCGGTGGTGTCGCTGATGCGCTTTGCGGCTCTGCCCGTGGGCGCGGCAAGCTCAAATTCAAGCTTCTGCCGCTCCAAAAGCTCTATTATAAAGCGCAGTATGGTGGTTTTGCCCGTGCCCGGGCCGCCCGTCACCACCAGCACGCCGTCCGAAACGCTTCTGACCACCGCCTCGCGCTGCTTTGCGGCAAGCGAGATGCGGTTTTTCTTTTCCATGCGCTCTATCTCGCCCTCAACGTCTATGAGCGGCAGCATTTTCACGCTTTCAAGAAGCCGCGAGAGCATCAGCGCAGAGTCCGACTCAAGATGGTGCATCACGGGAAGAAAAACCGTTTGCACGCCTTCCACACTCTTTTCTATAAGTTCGCCTTCAAAGAGCATGGAATCCAAAACGGCGCTCACGAGCTCAAGCTCGATATTCAGCACGTTGTTTGAAGCGAACATCAGCAAAATATCGCGCGGCAGGCAGGTGTTGCCCTCCGACGCGGCCGCCGAAAGCGCATATTTGATGCCGGAGCGGATGCGGAAGGTGGAATCACGCTCATAGCCCGCCTCTATTGCGATCTTATCCGCCGTTTTAAAGCCAATGCTTTCCACGTCGTCTATAAGCATATAGGGATTGAGCTTTATTTTTTGAACGCAGTCCTTGCCGTAAAGCTTATATATCTTCATGGTCATCGGCAGCGTGAAGCCAAGCTGCTGCATGCCTATCACCATATCCTGCAATTCAAGCTTTTCAACGTAGGATTCGTGGATCTGCTTTGCTTTTTTGGGGCCGATGCCGTTCAGCTCCGTCAGCTTTTCGGGTGAGGACCTTATGATTTCGAGCGTTTCCGCGCCGAAGGCGTCCACAAGCTGCCTTGCGATGGATTTTCCTATGCCCTTTATGAAGCCGCTTGAAAGATAGGCAAGCACCGCCTCCATCGAGGTGGGCGTTTTGAGGGTGCAGGCGCTAATCCTGAGCTGCTCGCCGTAGATGGGATGCTCGCTCCAGGTGCCTGTCAGCTCCACGCTGTCCCCCTCGTTTATATGCGGAACAACGCCGACAGCGGTGATGGCGTCCCCGTTCTGATCTCGAACGGAGAGCACCGTCCAGCCGCTCTCGTCGCTGCGGTAGCGTATTGAGTTCACTGTGCCCGAAACGATCATTATTTCTTACCGTGCGCTGCGGCAGCCTCGCAAACCGCTTTGCCGTATTTATACTATCCTACACCTAAAACCTTGATTCGGACGGCATCTTTTCCGCCGTATCTGCTTCGTCAAATCTTGATTGGCGCTCCGAGCCAAGCTGCGATTCTCCTCATTGATACAACGAAAAATCTGCTCGCCCGCTCTCAATGTTTTAGATGTACGATAGTATCATATTAACATATTTAAACCGTTATTGCAATTGCCGCGGCGTAAAAAAAGCTTCGGCTCCGTAAAGCGGGCGGAGCCGAAGGCGGGTGCGTTGATCATGCTTGAGCTTGAATCGTTGCAAAAGCGGCGCAATAAGCTCAGTTTGAGGCCTTGGTGTCGCAATAGATGCAGCGATACTCGGCGGTTTCGGGATCGGTGAGCACGAACACGTGCTTGATCTCCTGCTCGGTGGTGGTGATGCAGCGCGGGTTCTTGCAGCGCATCACGTTTTCTATCCTTTCGGGCAGCTTGAGGTCGCGCTTTTCGATAACCTTGCCGTTGTGGATAATGTTCACCGTTGCGGTGGGGCAGATAACCGCGAGGGCGCCCAGGTCGATATCGATTTCGTCCGCGATCTTGATGATGTCCTTCGTGCCGTTCTTGTTGCTGCTGGCGTTCTTGATGATGGCGATCTGGCAGTCAAGCGCATCAAGCCTGAGCTGATTGTAGATCTGCATCGCCTTGCCGGCGGTGATATGGTCGATAACTATGCCGTTGATGATGGAATCTATATTCATTTGTTTGCCTCCTCAAGCAGTTTCATAATGAGCGCCATGCGGATGAATTTGCCGTAGCGCGCCTGGCGGAAATAGCAGGCCCTCGGGTCGTCGTCCACGGCGACGGAGATCTCGTTTACCCTGGGAAGGGGATGCAGCACGATAAGATCCTTCTTCGCCATAGCCATCTTTTCGGGGGTGAGCACGTAGCAGTCCTTCAGGCGGAGATAATCCTCCTCGTTGAAGAATCTTTCGCGCTGAACGCGGGTCATATACAGCACGTCCAGCTTGTCGATCACGTTTTCAAGCGCTATGGTCTGCTCATAGGGGATATTCCTGCCCTTGATATAGGCGTTTTTAACGTAGCTCGGCACCTTCAGCTCCTCGGGCGAGATCAGCACGAACCTGATGCCGGAATACCTGCTCATGGCGGCGATCAGCGAATGCACGGTGCGGCCGAACTTGAGGTCGCCGCAAAGACCGATGGTAAGGTCGTTGAACCTGCCCTTCTCGCGCTTGATGGTCAGAAGGTCGGTCAGAGTCTGGGTGGGGTGGTTGTGTCCGCCGTCGCCCGCGTTGATGATCGGCACGGTGGCTTTAGCCGATGCAACGAGCGGCGCGCCCTCCTTGGGGTGGCGCATTGCGATGATATCGGAATAGCCACAGCAAACGGCGATGGTGTCCGCAACGCTCTCGCCCTTTGCGGCGGAGCTGGACGAAGCCTCGGAGAAGCCGAGCACCCTGCCGCCGAGCTCAAGCATTGCCGCCTCGAAGGAGAGCCTGGTTCTGGTCGAGGGCTCGAAGAAGAGGGTCGCAAGGGTCTTATACTTGCAGGCCTCGCGGTAGTTTTCGGGATGGTCGATGATATCGTTTGCCACTTCTATCATCTCGTCGATCTCCTGAGTGGAAAGATCAAGGATGTCGATAAGGTTTTTCATTATGTATCCTCCAAATAATTAGTTACGGATTTGGTTTTCAGCGCTTTATCCAGCTTTCGTCCGAAGGGTTGCTCCTAAAGGCAAGCAGCCGCTCAACATCCTGAGGCGCGATGTAGCCCGTTTCGGCGGCGATACGCACGATGGTATCGAAATCGGAAAGGCTGACGTTCTTCACGTTCGCGTCCGCAAGGCGGTCAAGCCCCTTCTTCATGCCGTAGGTGAAGATGCTGACTATGCCGAGCACCTCCGCGCCCGCTTCACGAAGCGCTTCGACAACCTCGATGGCGCTGCCGGCGGTGGAGATAAGATCCTCGATAACCACGACCTTCTGCCCCGCCTCAAGCTTGCCCTCGATGCGGTTCTGCCTGCCGTGATCCTTGTTTCCGGAGCGCACGTAGCCCATGGGCATTCCAAGGATATGCGCGGCGATGGCGGCATGGGCGATGCCTGCGGTGCTGGTGCCCATAAGCACCTCCGCCTCGGGAAATTCACGCTTCACGGTTTCGGCGATCGCGTTTTCAACGTGGTTTCGCACCTCGGGCGCGGTGAGGGTGAGCCTGTTGTCGCAATAGATGGGGCTTTTGATGCCGCTTGCCCATGTGAAGGGCTGATCCGGCTGAAGGAACACGGCGCCGATGGAAAGAAGATCCTTTGCTATAAGCGCCTTAATTTCGTTAATGCGATCGGTTTGCATGGTTCTGTCCTTTCTGTTGATTTGATTGTATTACGGGTAGTTTTTTTGTTTTCCGCACTCCTGCGGTTTTTCTTCGGTTTGCCTTTCAGCCCACAAATTCACGCACGCAGCGCTCGTAGGCGGCAGCGGGATCGGCGGCCTCGGTTATCGGGCGGCCGACAACGATATAATCCGAGCCGATGAGCCTCGCCTGCTCCGGCGTCATAACGCGCACCTGATCGCCCTTTTCGCCGTCCGCAAAGCGCACGCCGGGGGTGATGGTCAAAAAGCCTTCGCCGCAGACGGAATGCACGCGCTCCGCCTCAAGGGGAGAGCAGACCACGCCGTCCAGCCCCGCCGCCTTCGCGTTTTCGGCATAGTGCATAACGGTTTTTTCCATATCCTCGGTTATGAGCAGCTCGTTTTTCAGGCTTTCGCCGCTCGTGGAGGTGAGCTGAGTTACGGCGATAAGCAGCGGGCGCGTGCCGTCCTCGCGTGTCAGCCCCTTTATAGCGGCCTCCATCATGGCACGGGTGCCTGCGGCGTGAACGTTCGTCATATCAATATCCAGATTTGAAAGCACTCTCATCGACTTCATCACGGTATTGGGAATATCGTGCAGCTTGAGGTCCAGAAAGATCTTATGCCCTCTTGCCTTGATCTCTCGAACGATCTGCGGACCCTCAGAATAGTAAAGCTCCATGCCTATCTTGACGAAGGGCTTTCTGCCCGTTCCCTTGAATTTATCAAGAAACTCAAAAACAGCTTCCTTGCTTGCAAAATCGCAGGCTACGATAACGTCCTTACCCATTGTGTGCTCCTCCTATAATATCCTTAAGATTTTTAATGCCGTATTTATCCATGGTTTGCGGCAGTTTTTCTATTATTGTTTTGCAGATGAGCGGATCCACAAGGTTCGCCGCGCCGATCTGAACGGCGCTTGCCCCAGCGAGCATCATTTCGATAACGTCCTCCGCGCACGAAACGCCGCCCATGCCTATTATCGGCAGCTTCACCGCCTCATACACCTGATACACCATGCGCACCGCTACGGGGAAAACCGCCGGGCCGGAGAAGCCGCCCATTTTATTTGCAAGGATGGGCTTTTTGCTCCGAAGGTCTATGCGCATCCCAAGCAGCGTGTTTATAAGGCTGATGCCGTCCGCGCCCGCGTCCTCGCACGCCTTAGCGATGGAAACGATATCCGAAACGTTCGGGCTGAGCTTCATAAAAACGGGCTTTTTCGTGACCCTTTTCACAGCGGAGGTGACCTGCGCGGCGGCTTTGGGGTCGGTGCCGAAGCTCATTCCGCCGTTATGCACGTTCGGGCAGCTTATATTGACCTCGATAAGCCCCACCTGCCCGCATTCGTCAAGAAGAGCGGCGGTTTCGGCGTATTCTTCAACCGAGAAGCCGCCCACGTTCGCTATCACCTTTTTATTGAAAACCTTTTGAAGCCTCGGAAGCTCGGTTTCTATCACGGCATGAACGCCCGGGTTTTGAAGCCCGATGGAATTGAGCATACCCGAAGGGCATTCCGCGATGCGCGGCGTGGGGTTGCCGAAGCGCGGCTCAAGCGTGGTTCCCTTAAAGGAGAAGGAGCCGAGAATATTTATGTCGTACAGCTCGGCAAATTCACAGCCGTAGCCGAAGGTGCCGCTTGCGGGGATTATCGGGTTTTCAAGGCAGAGCCCGCAAAGCTCGACTCCAAGCCTGTTTTCGCTCTTATTCATCGCAGCTCCTCCCAAAGAATATCGGATGAGTCAAACACCGGGCCGTCCTTGCAGATGCGCCTTGCGCCGGTGCGCGTTTTCATGGAGCAGCCCATGCACGCGCCGAAGCCGCAGCCCATGCGCTCCTCAAAGCTGTACTGCCCCTCGGTTTTCACCGTTTCGCGGATGGCTTTATACATGGGAAGCGGGCCGCAGGCGTAAAAGAAGCTGTATTCGGGCGCGATTGCGCGTAAAGCGTCCGTCACAAAGCCCTTTTCGCCAAAGCTGCCGTCCGCCGTGGCGCAAAGCACCCTCACGCCGAGCGCGGAAAGCTCGTCCACAAGGTAAACGTCCTCCCTGCGGTTGAAGCCGAGCGCGGCGGTGACGGCTTTGCCTTCATTCACAAGGGCTTTGGCAAGCGCGTACATCGGCGGCACTCCGCTTCCGCCCGCGATAAGAAGGGGCTTATCGCCGCTCTTTTCGGTGTTGTAGCCGTTTCCGAGCCCTGTGAGAATATCGAGCTCGGCGCCCTCGCGGATTGCGCTCATTTTATCCGTGCCATGCCCAACGGTTTTATAGATAAGCGTGAAGCCGCCATTATCAAAATCGCAGACCGAGATGGGGCGGCGAAGGTAGAAGCCCTCAAGCTTCACGTTCGCAAACTGCCCGGGGAAGCCAAACGAATGCTCCCCCTCAAGGCGCATTTTGAAGATCGAATCCGCGATGCGCCCGTTTTCCTTAACTTTAAAAATGCTTTGCTTTAACATATTGTTTTACTGCCCAATTCTTATTTAGCAGAACCCGTTTCCGCATTCGATCGAACCGATCCGTCCTGCCACACTATCTTGCCCGCGCAGACCGTCAGCAGGCATTTTCCGAAAACCTGCATGCCCACGAACGGCGAGGACTTGCCCATTGAAAGAAAATCGTGATCGTCGATACGGTAGATTCGCTCAAGGTCGAACACGGTGAAATCATCCTCGATATCTATGCCGAAGCGCCTTGCGGGGTTGACGCTCATAAGCTCCACAAGCTTTTCAAGCGTTATCACGCCGCCGCGCACAAGGGTGGTGTAGAGGACCGGGAACGCCGTTTCAAGCCCGACTATTCCAAAGGCGCTCTTTTCAAGCCCCTTTGATTTTTCCTCCTTTGAATGCGGGGCGTGGTCGGTGGCGATCATATCTATGGTGCCGTCCGCTATGCCCGCAAGCAGCGCCTCGCGGTCGCGCCTCGCGCGAAGCGGGGGATTCATTTTGAACCTGCCGTCCTCAAGAATATCGGCATCGGTAAACACGAGATAGTGCGGCGCGGTTTCGCAGGAAACGTCCACCCCCTCGCGCTTCGCGCTTCTGATAAGCTCCACCGATTCCGCCGTGGAGATATGGCACACATGGTATTTGCAGCCGGTTTTGCGCACAAGCCCCAGATCCCTTTCGATCTGCCTCCATTCGCTTTCGGAGCATATTCCTCTGTGGCCGTGCGAGCGCGCATATTCGCCATCGTGAATATAGCCGCCGCGCAGCAGGGAATTATCCTCGCAATGAGCGGCGATTATCCTGCCAAGGCGCTTTGCTTCGAGCATGGCGCGCAGCATCAGCTCATCACTCTGCACTCCCCTGCCGTCGTCCGAAAAGCCCGCCACGTAGGGCGCCATCGCCGCCATGTCGGCAAGCTCCCTTCCGCCCTCGTTTACGGTAATTGCTCCGTATGGAACGGTGCGGATGCAGGCGTCCCGCTCGATTATATCAAGCTGGGCGCGAAGGCTCGCCATGCAGTCCGGCACGGGATCAAGATTTGGCATCGGGCAAACAGCGGTATAGCCGCCGTGCGCCGCAGCAAGGGTGCCGGTTTTGATGGTTTCCTTATAAGAAAAACCCGGCTCTCGAAGATGAACGTGAACATCAACAAAACCGGGAAAAGCTATGCAATTATCGAAAGAATCGGAGGCTATATCCGGAAAAGCGCCAAACAAGCCGCCGTTTGCAGCTCCGCAATTCAAGAGCTCAACTCCTTTTTTGAGTTCAGGCATTATCGTTGATCCTTTCATTGATATGATCGGTCAAGAGCGCGAACACTCTGTTAAATCATGGTATTATACCAAAGCGCCGCCCGTATTGTCAACATCAAACTTGCGATATACAAAAGATTGTTAAATGGCTGAATCGGTATAATTATTCAAGGCTCGACGTTTTCGCAAAAGGGAGCGCCGTTTTTGACGCTCCCCCGGCATTACATCATATTCAGGCGGCTTCATCCGCATCCGAAGGGCCCGCGGGCTTTCGCGCTCAGCCGTCTATATGGATCCTTCTTGCTATCTCAAGTCCGGTGGGGGTCACGGCAAGGCCGCCCTTCGCGGTTTCGCGCAGATCGGAGCTCATCATTCTGCCCACGCTGCGCATTGCGGACACCACCTCGTCGAAGGGGATTATGCTCGTTATCCCCGCAAGCGCCATATCCGCGCAGAGCACCGCGTTTGCCGCGCCCATCGCGTTTCGCTTGATGCAGGGGCATTCCACCAGACCCGCCACGGGATCGCACACAAGCCCGAGTATGTTTTTAAGGGCGATCGCGGCGGCATCGAGCGCGGCTCTTGGCGAAGCGCCGCAAAGCTCCGCAAGCGCAGCGGCAGCCATTGCCGAAGCGGAGCCGACCTCCGCCTGGCATCCGCCCGCCGCGCCGGAGATGCTGGCGTTTTTGGCTATGATGATTCCGACGGCTCCGGCGGCGAAAAGACCGTTCACAAGGTCCTTATCCGTGAAGCCGCGCTTCTCGCTGCACATCACGAGCACCGCGGGAAGCACCCCGCTTGCGCCGGCCGTGGGCGCCGCGACTATCTTGCCCATTGAGGCGTTTACCTCGGTTACCGCAAGCGCGGCGGCGCAGATGCGCGCCATATCGTAGCCCATATTGGATCTTTCTGCGAAGGCGAGCAGCTTTTCGGCGTTATCGCCCGCGTTGCCGGTCATGGTTTCCTGATTCTCCTCAAAGCCGATTCTTATGGAGCGCTGCATGGTCATGAGGTTGTCGAACATTTCGTTTTCTAACTCTTCCCTCGTGCGCTCGTCTATCTCAAGCTGGTGGCGGATCATCACCTCGGCAATGGTCAGCTTCTCGTTTTCGCAGAGCCGCACGAGCTCCGCGCCCGTTGAAAAAGCGTATTTCATATTGTGCACATCTCCTCTATACCGTCAACTTCGTTTCGGATAAGCGAAAGGCAGCTCTTCGGCACCTGCGCGTCCGTTTCGATGACCATGCAGGCGTCGCTCCGCTTGGCGCTTCTGAAAACCTTCATGAAGGCAACGTTTATGCCCTCGAACGCAAGAATGGCGGTCACCTTTGATATTATGCCCGGCACGTCCGCATAGAAGGCGATGAGCGTTGGATAATCCCCGGTGAAGGAAACCTCCATATCGTTTATCTCGACTATTTCAATATTGCCTCCGCCGACGGAGCGTCCAACGACCGTAAACGTGCGCCCGTTTTCCGTGCGCACGAATATGCGCGCCGTGTTCGGGTGGTCCATTTCCTCGCCGCCCTTTTTTACCTCGACCGTAATATTTTCGCTCTTTGCAAGCAGCAAGGAAAAGCGCACGCGGGAATCGTCCGGCGCAACGCCGAGCACACCGGCAAGCAGCGCCCTGTCCGTGCCGTGCCCGAAGCCGGTTTCGGCAAAGGAGCCGTAAAGCGTGAGCAGCACCTCCTTCGGGCGCTCTCCGTTCAGCAGTCTATGCGCCACAAGCCCTATTTTGACGGCTCCTGCCGTGTGCGAGCTTGACGGGCCCACCATGCGCGGGCCGATTATATCGAAAACACTGAATTCTTTCATGGATTAAACTGTTCCCCTCCCTAAAGCAATATTTCATATTACCGCTGTGTATCACGGCGCTTCAGCTCTCGGAGCTCTTTGCATCGGTCGTCTTCGCTTCGGCAGCGCCGTTCGTGCCGCCGCAGTTCGCGCCGCCGCCGCTCGTGCCGCCGCCTGCGCCGCCTTCGGAAGCTTGCTCGCTCTCCCGATGCTCCGATTCTGCAGCCGGCTTTATGGAGCGGATGCCCGAAACGGCGTCCACCGGCAGCGAGAAGCATATTCCCTTGCCCGGCTTGGAAAGCCCCGCGTCGCGGCAGATCGCCTCGATAATCGGATTGCGCTTTTCGCGCTCGGTAAGGATCATCACTATTTCCTTTTCGGGCTGGATGACCGTGCCGAAAAACTCCTGAAGCTCGTTCGTGCCGGTTCCGCGCGCGTTCACAACGGTGCCGCCGAAGGCGCCCGCCTTTTTTGCCGCGCTCATCACTTCGTCCGCAAAGCCGCGGTTCACTATTGCAAAAATAAGATCATGCTTTATCATGGGGAATGCTCCTGTGTTAATCAAACTGTAAAGTCAAACCGTGATACGCTTTTACGCAGATACGCTTTTACGCATCCGCCGAGCCGCCCGTTTCCGCCGTCAGCCCCGCGAGCGCGGAGTAGGAATCGAACTGCGAGGCGACGCTTGAAAACGGTATGGACAGGGCTATCCCCCGCCCGGGCTTATTCAGCCGCAGCCTTTCGGTCGCCTTATCCATTATATAATCGCGCTTTGAGGCGGCCACCGTCACAAGCACTATGTCCTTTTCGCGCTCGTCAAGACCGAGCAGGGAGGCGGTTTTATTGTCCACCGTGCCCCTGCCGTGCATCAAAAGATGCCCGAATATGCCCTCCTCGGTGCAGATATCGTCTATCACCCTGCTGTCCCCCCTGTTCACGATGAAGAGCACGAGCTTTATCGGCTCAAACGCCGGCCGGGGCGCGGGCTGAGCGGCAGTTTGGACTTGGCTTGGGCTTTGCGTCCCATCCATGGCGCTGTTTCTCATTATGGCTTTGTTTTTGCTCATATCAATAATCCTCAAGCTCGAATTCGATGATGGTCACGGAGTCGCTCACCTCGCTCACTGGCTCCACGGCCTTCGCCTTTTCGACCCTTGCAAGCTTGAGCTTATACACCACGCCGAGTATCTGAATTGTGATAAGCGGAGTGAGCGCAACCATCGCCACAAGCCCGAAAGCATCGGTGGACACGTCGCCGCCGAGCGCGGCGCAGGCGCCGATCGCAAACGGCAGCATGAACGTGGCGGTCATGGGTCCGGAGGCCACGCCGCCGGAGTCAAACGCGATCACGGTGAATATCTTCGGGCAAAGGAACGAAAGCTCTATTGCAAGCGCGTAGCCGGGTATCAGAAAATACCAGAGGGAGATGCCCGTTACAACGCGCAGCATGGATATGCCGAGCGACACCGCCACGCCTATCGACAGGCTGAAGAGCATCGCCCTGTGTGAGATGGCGCCGACGGTTATCTCCTCCACCTGCTTTGTGAGCACGCGCACCGCAGGCTCCGCCATTACCACCACGAAGCCCAGCACCACGCCGATGGGTATGAGTATCCACGGCCTGCCCGCTCCCGCAAGCGCCTCGCCGAGATATTTGCCGGCGGGCATGAAGCCCACCTTGACGCCGAGCAGAAACAGCACGAGCCCGATATAGGTATACAAAAGGCCCACGCCCATGCGCGCAAGCATATTCACGGGAAGGTGCAGGAATATCAGCTGAAACAATCCGAAAAGGAGCACGACCGGCACGAGCGCAAGCGCCACCTCACCGAGGAACTCCGGCAGGTTTTTGGCAAACTCAACTATGACCGAGCGAAAATCGGTGAATTTGACCGCTTCAGCGCCGTCCGACACAATGCCGCCGTTTTTGGAGGCCATGCCCAGTATCAGCATGGCAAGGATGGGGCCGATGGAGCAGAGGGCGACTATGCCGAAGCTGTCGTCCTGCGCGCTTCTGCTGCCGCGAACGGAAGCAAAGCCGATGCCGAGCGCCATAAGAAACGGCACCGTGATAGGGCCGGTGGTAACGCCGCCGGAGTCGAACGCTATCGGCACGAAGCTGCCGGATTCTATCGCCGTGGTGCCGGCAAGCGCGAACACGAGCACGTAGGACGCGAGCAGAACGCGCGTAAGATCGCCTTTTTTGATAACGCGAACGAGCGCTATAACGAGGAATATGCCCACGCCCGCCGCCACGGTAAGCACTATGAGCGGCGTGCTCAGCGATTCAAACTGATCCGCAAGCACCTGAAGATCGGGCTCCGCCACGGTTATCAGCATTCCTATGAAGAAAACGAGCGGAATGAACACCGCGTAGCTTTTTGATTTGATTATGTGCGCGCCGATCCTCTCGCCCATCGGCATCATTGCCACGTCCGCGCCGAGAGTGAAGATGCTCATGCCGAACACGAGCAGCACCGCGCCGATGAAGAACGCCGCAAGCATGGCGGGCGGCATTGGGGCGATGAGCTGAAGCAGAAGCACGATTATAAAAACCGGCAGCACTGAAGCGATCGCTTCCTTCAGTTTTTCCCTGAGCTGCTTTTTCAAGGCATATCCTCCACGCTGTTTATTCCTATTTATATTATCCGTATCATATTATAGCAGACGAAGGCGCTTATGGCAAGCGTTTTTATGGGCATTATTCATTTTATGGATTTTTTGAACATATTTGAAGCTTGTTTTTTCCTATTTATATGTATATTTTGTATCTTGCGCGCAATCTTCTTGATTTTTCTTTATTTTACTGGATTTTTTGCAAACGATCCAATTTGGGGGATTCCATTTTTCTTTGGGAAAAAACTGTTGATATTCACGACATTATATGCTATAATCATCCTAATGGATTTTTATGCGCAGCCTATTTTGGCTTGTCCGAATTGCGGCTGCGGCTGCTGTCCGCATGACTTCACCGGGAGGAAAACCCATTGGCAAAGCTGATTGGCAGGCGTTACCAATACACCAAGGATTATAAAACAACGCCTTACCTCGGCCCGAACGGCCGCGAGGAAAAGCGCCTTGTGTACGTCGGCAAGTGGATAAATCCGCTGAATGACGAGGCCGAGCTCAAGCGCATCGTGCTTGTGTCCCGCCTGCTGGTTGCAGCTTCCCTTATAGCGTTCATCTTCGCCATGTTCATCCTTCCCCCGCCCACCGAGGGCAAGTGGTTTCTGCTTCCGCTTGTCACCGCCGTGTTCCCGCTTGCGTATGAAGTGATGGCAGCGTTCCGCCTTCCAAATAAAAAGGAAAAAATGGAACGCATAAATTTTGACAAAAGCTTCATCCGTTTAAAGCATTCATCCGTTATATGTATAGTAATGGTTCTTCTGTCGGCTCTCGGGCTCATCGTTTACTGGGCGCTCGCCCTATTCGGGGTGTTTGAGCCTCCCGCGCCGTTTGCGGCGGGCGATGCGCTGTATGCGCTGGGCGTGGCCGCGCTTGCCGCAGCAAGCTTCATCATCTACCGTCAAATGAAACTTGTGCGCACGGAGGAGCTTGAAAACAGCACGATGCTTTGATCCTTACCCATGAGGGAAAACCACTTTGGAAAAAGATAAGTCGAGGATGCCGCCGCGCTTTTACGGCGCGAAAGCACTCCGACCACCATCCGGCTCTTAAAGTGTTTCCATACGCACAATAACTTTTTAGGAGGAAAAAAATGCGTAAACTCAGTAGAATCCTTGCAGTTCTGCTCGCCATGATCATGGTGCTGGGCGCTTTCGCAGCTTGCCAGCAGCAGAACACAGATCCGACCCCCGCTCCCCAGCCCACTGAGGGTGCGGAAAAGACCCCCGACTCCCAGGCCACTCCCGGCGGCGAAACCACCAATCCGCCCGAGACCGACAAGCCCGTGGATGTGACCGACGTTCCCGACGTTCCCCTTGTAGTTGCTTACAGCACCTTCTCCCAGAAGTTCAGCCCCTTCTATGCCGACACCGCATACGATCAGGATGTCGCCGGCATGGTCGGTCTTGGCCTTATGACCACTGACCGTATGGGCGGTATCATCTACAACGCGATCGAGGGCGAGACCGTTTCCTACAACGGCACCGATTACAAGTACACCGGCATTGCGAACCTTGACGTAAACTACGACAAGACTTCCGACACCACCGTTTACAAAGCTGAGATCCGCAAGGACCTCAAGTTCTGGGACGGCAAGCCGGTTACCGCGAAGGACATTCTCTTCACCTACTACACCTACCTTGATCCCACCTACGTTGGATCCACCTCCCTCAGCTCCTACGATATCGTAGGTCTCCAGAACTGGCGCACCCAGACCTCCGACGAGGTTTACACCAAGTACGCCGAGATGGCAAAGAAGATCTACGCGGCGGGCCGCGGCGGCTACACTGCCAACGAGGACTACACCGAGGAGCTTTACAACAACTATTGGAAGACCGTTGACGATGCATGGAAGGCAGAGTGCCAGTTCATCGTTAACTACTGCATGAACAAATACCTTGCCACTTACGGCGAGCAGATGGTAGGCAAGACCCCCGATGAGATCAAGGCAAACGAAGGCCTCCAGGTCGCTTTCGGTATGGCCGCTTGGGGCTTTGGTGAGCTTGGCGAGGACGGCAACTTCACCGACGGCACCAACAGCTGGGATCTTTCCACCACCTTCCCCACCATTGAGGATTACTACAACGCCAGCTTCGCCAAGTACAACGGCGACGCCGAGGCGTTCTTCACCACCGAAGCCACCGGCGACGAGTCCGCTTCCGTCGTGGCCGCAGCCGATGCCAACTTCATCTCCACCTACGGTCCCCAGGACCCCGACATGGGCGGCAAGGGCATCAACTCCATCTCCGGCATCAAGATGGTTGACGATTACACCGTTGAGGTCACCGTTAAGGGTTACAGCGCTCCCGCTGTTTACTCCATCCTCGGCATCACCATCACCCCGATGCACTACTATGGCGACGAGTCCAAGTGGGATCCCGAGAACGGCAAGTATGGCTTCGATTTCGGCGATCTGACCACCCAGAAGGACAAGACCGAGGTTCCGCGCGGTGCGGGCGCCTACATCTTCGAGTCCTACAAGGACAAGGTCGTTACCTTCAAGGCCAACCCCAACTACTACAAGGGTGAGCCCATCATCAAGACCATCCTCTTCAAGGAAACCACCTCTGCCGAAGTTGCGACCGCTATCAAGACCGCCGATGCCGATGCGGGCGAAATGACCGGCTCCCGTACCCGTTTCCAGGAAGTTGCGGACATCAACGGCAATGGCGAGATCAACGGTCCCGTCATCACCACCAGCAAGGTTGACAACCTCGGCTACGGCTACATCGGCATGAACGCCGACACCGTGAACGTTGGCGGCAACCCCAGCTCCGATGCTTCCAAGGCTCTGCGTAAGGCTATCGCAACCGTTCTTGCCGTATATCGTGACGTTGCTTACGAGTCCTACTACGGCGAGGCTGCTTCCGTGATCCAGTACCCCATCTCCAACACCTCCTGGGCGGCTCCTCAGGCTTCCGACCCGGATTACAAGATCGCTTTCTCCGTTGACGCGGACGGCAAGGATCTCTACACCGCTTCCATGAGCGCTGATGAGAAGTACGACGCCGCTCTGGCGGGTGCTCTCACCTGGTTCGAGAAGGCCGGCTACACCGTCACCGACGGCAAGCTCACCGCTGCTCCCGAGGGCGCAAAGACCGAATACGAGGTTATCATCCCCGCTGACGGTAACGGCGACCATCCCTCCTACATGGTTCTGACCATGGCCCGCGAAGCATTCGAGAAGATCGGCTTCACCCTCATCATCAATGACCCCGCGAACTCCGACATCCTTTGGGACACCCTTGATGCCGGTACTCAGGAGCTTTGGTGCGCGGCTTGGGGCTCCACCATCGATCCCGATATGTATCAGGTCTACCATGGCAGCAACATCGTTGGCAAGGACGGCACCGACTCCAACCACTATCATATCGACGATGCACAGCTCAACGAGCTCATCATGGAAGGCCGTACCTCCGATGACCAGAGCTTCCGTAAGACCATTTACAAGCAGTGCCTCGATATCATCGTTGATTGGGCAGTTGAGATCCCCGCTTACCAGCGTCAGAACTGCATCGTGTTCAGCACCGAGCGCATCAACCTCGACACCCTGACCCCCGACATCACCACTTTCTGGGGCTGGACGAACGACCTCGAGGCGCTTCAGATGAACTATTGATGAATCCTATAGGTTCTGCGGGTCTCTGACCCACAGGGCGACACAGTTGAGCCCACCCATTCGGTGGGCTCAACTGAAATTCCGGCAAAATATACGCGGCACCGGAACCGCGAGAGGGTGGTATACATGTGGAAATTCCTACTTAGGAGAATTCTATTAGGTATCCTGATAGTCATTCTGGGTGCGTTCGTAACCTATACGGTTATCCGCCTGCTCCCCACCGACTATCTGAAGAAAATGGCAAGGCAGTTTGCTGCCTCTTCCAACGGACGAATCAAATGGGAAGACATGTACGAGTCGCTCAAGATTCAGTACGGTATGAACACCAACGTCGTCTTTGGCTACGTTAAATGGCTCGGTGACGCCATTACCGGTAATTTCGGCGATTCATGGATGTACATGAAGCCCGTTACCGCAGTTTTCAGCGAGGTTATCTGGTGGTCCGTTCTTATGAACGTTATCACACTCATCGTTGAGGTTCTGATCTCCATCCCCCTTGGTATCCTTGCGGCACGCAAGCAGTACCACTTCACGGATTACGCGGTCACAGTCTTTGCGCTGGCATGTATCTCGCTGCCATCGTTCTACATAGGCACCGTTTTCAAATACGTATTCGCGGTCAAGCTCAATATCCTTCCGCTGTACGGCTTGACGGGCCGAATGTATGAGCAGCTCTCCACTCTTGGCAAGATAGGCGACATAGCTCAGCATCTTATCATGCCCGTTGCAACGCTTGCCATTCTTTCCATCGGCAGTCTGATGCGTTTCACGCGCACCAATATGCTCGAGGTTCTTAATTCCGACTACATCCGTACCGCAAGGGCGAAGGGCCTTAATGAAAAGGTCGTTGTAAACAAGCACGCCTTCCGCAACACGCTGATCCCCCTCGTAACGGTATTCAGCGGACTGCTTCCCAGCTTCTTCGGCGGCGCTATGATCACTGAAACGATCTTCCAGATCCCCGGTATCGGTTATAAATCATTCCAGGCTATGCTCCAGGGTGATATTCCTTTCGCAATGTTCTACACCACGTTCCTGATGGTTCTGACCCAGGTCAGTCTTATCCTGTCGGACATCATGTACGGCTTGGTAGACCCGCGCGTTCGCGTCAATTAAGGAGGTACTTTTATGGCTAAAGACAATAAGGCTCAAGAGCCGAAGAAGCAGGAAGTGCTCCAGGAAAACGAGCAGATGGCGCTCGACGACGCGCGCCGAGTCAAAGTTCTGTCCCCCGGTATGCTTGTTTTCAAGCGCTTCATCCGCAACAAGCTTGCCGTGATCGGTATTATCATTCTTGCCGTAATGTTTATCTTCTCCTTCCTCGGACCGCTCTTCTCCCCCTATTCAAGAGCGCAGATCTTCTTTAAGGACGTTGAAGAGCCCGGCGATTACGCGACCGGTAAATACGTTGACGGCTCCCTCTTCTACCCCAGCAACAACACCGCGCTGAATTCCGCAGTGCTCAAGACGCTCGGCGCAACGAAGGTTGCCGGCAAGTATTCGCTCACCGCCGGTGAGGAGATCCCCTTCGCCGCAGGCACCGAGCACTACACCCTTAAGATTATCAATCCCGATCCTCAGAAGCCGAGCTGCGCCGTTTACGGCACCACTCATATCGCCACCGCCGCAAAAGGCGAGGTCACCTGGTATGATGAGTCCTTTGTGGACGATGCTCTGCTCGTTGCGATCAGGGAGAACGCCGCTCAGGAAAACCCCGGCACCGAGCTTGCGTACAACGGAATGACCATTTCCGTTGAAGCCACCAGGCTTGAGATAAAGTATTACGCTCCCTCCAGCGAGCCCGTTGCGGTTTCATCCTACAACAGCTACTCCCCCATGCTCGGCCGCGCCGAAGCTCTTTCCGCGAACACCGAATTCCTGCACAACGTTGAAAACGCCATCAAGGCCGGTGAAACCTCCGTTGCGCTTGACGGCGAGACCTACACCATCACCGGCGACGTGATGAACGACTACGTTCTTTCCGCGTCCGACGGCACTCCGCTTTTCAACGTTGTTCGTGAGTTCCAGTCCAAGACCCTCAAGATCGAGGAGGAGGATGCGGACGGCAACCCCGTTACGAGGGATAAGGACTTCCTTTCCACCCTCTCCGATCCCACCGCCTTCATCGCCGCAGTTCGCACCGCGATCAGCGAGAAGGCCGAAAGCGTTGATTTCGACGACAACACCTATTCCATCGAGGAAAACGATACCGACTATCTCGTTTCCAACGTGGACGGTCAGATCGGCATGCAGGTGGTTATCGCGTTCGACCCCGTTGAAACCAAGTATGATTCGCTCAGCTCCGATTTCAACTTCATCAACCAGATGGAAACCGCCATCGCGGGCGGAGCGGGCAGCTTCGAATACAACGGCGAAACGTATAATCTTACCGCTGAAGACGCAGGCTATACCGTGCAGAACCAGGCGGGCGACAATGTCGTGCTTGCTTCCAACATCGTGTACGGCCCCGCGAAGAACGGCATAGAGCTTACTGCGGACTTTGCAAACAAGCTTCGTGAAGCCATCGTCAATAAGCAGAACAAGTTCTCCTTCGTTGACCAGTACGGCGACAAGACCGACGCCGAGATCGAGCTGAAGGTCGGCAACTACTACGTCCGCACTCAGCAGAAGACCTCCCTGTTTGACTCAAGGGCTCCCCTTTCCGCCAAGCACTTGCTGGGCACCGACGTAAACGGTATGGACGTTTTCACCCGTCTGATGTACGGCGGCAGGGTTTCACTTCTGGTCGGCTTCGTGGTCGTTATCTTCGAGATAGTGATCGGCGTTATCATCGGCGGTATCTCGGGCTACTTTGGCGGCGTTGTGGATACCATCCTGATGCGTTTCGTTGAGCTTTTCAACGCCATCCCCACCTACCCGATGCTCATCATCATCGGCTCCGTTATGGACGGTATGCGCGTTGACGCTACCACGCGACTGTTTATGACGATGGTCATCCTCGGCGTTCTGGGCTGGACCGGTATCGCCCGTATCGTTCGCGGCCAGATCCTCTCCCTCCGTGAGCAGGACTTCATGGTTGCAACCGAAGCGACCGGTATCCGCACAAGCCGCAGGATCTTCCGCCACCTCGTTCCCAACGTTATGCCTCTGCTCATCGTTAACGCGACCTCCGCTCTCGGCGGCATCATCCTTACCGAGGCGACCCTCGGCTTCCTGGGTCTCGGCGTTAAGTACCCGATGGCATCCTGGGGCTCGATCATCAACCAGGTCAACGATATGCAGGTCATGCAGACCAACTGGTGGATCTGGATCCCCGCCGGCTTGCTTATCCTGCTGACGGTTCTCGGCTTTAACTTCGTTGGCGACGGTCTGAGAGACGCGTTCGACCCGAAGATGAAGCGCTAAGTGAGGTAATATTATGGCAAAGACAAAAGGCGTAAATTATATCTCCAGGAAAGAATCCGCAAGGATCTCCCGCGAGAATCGCAGGATCACGCGCGCGATCGAGAAAAAGCGCAATCGCAAGCACGTCGATCCTTCCGAATACCTGACGAAGATGCGTGATGACAACAACGTCGTCGAGTTCGACAACGTTCACACCTACTTCTTCACCGACATCGGCACCGTGCGCGCTGTTGACGGCGTTTCCTTCGACGTTCCCCGTGGAAAGACCGTCGGTATCGTTGGCGAATCCGGCTGCGGCAAGTCCGTTACCTCCCTTTCGCTGATGCAGCTCGTTCAGCGTCCGCAGGGTCAGACCGTTGAAGGTCAGATCCGCTTCAATGCCGGCGATGGCAACGTGTACGACATTGCAAACACCCCCACCAAGGTCATGCAGACCCTGCGCGGCTCCAAGGTCGCAATGATCTTCCAGGAGCCCATGACCTCGCTCAACCCCGTTTTCCGTATCGGCCAGCAGCTCAACGAGGTGCTTGAGCTCCACTACCCCGATTGGACCGACGAGCAGGTCAAGGCGCGCACCATCGAAATGCTGAAGATGGTCGGCATCGCAAACAGCGAGGGCGTTTACATGATGTATCCGCACGAGCTTTCCGGCGGTATGCGTCAGCGCGTTATGATCGCTATGGCGCTTGCCTGCGACCCCAAGCTCATCATCGCAGACGAGCCCACCACCGCGCTTGACGTTACCATTCAGGCGCAGATCCTCGACCTGCTGCGCACCCTCAAGGACCGCATCAATTCGAGCATCATGCTCATCACCCACGACCTCGGCGTTATCGCCGAGATGGCGGACTACGTTGTGGTCATGTACTCCGGCCGTATCGTTGAGCGCGGTACCGCCAGCGAGGTTTTCCACAACCCCTGCCACCCCTACACCATCGGTCTGATGGCTTCCAAGCCCGTTGTAAACCGCCGCGTTGACCGCCTTTACAGCATTCCCGGTTCGGTTCCGAACCCGGTCAACATGCCCGACTACTGCTATTTCCGCGATCGCTGCGAGAAATGCGTTGACAAGTGCAAGGGCGAGTATCCGCACGAGGTTTATGTCAGCCCGACCCACATGGTAGCCTGCTACCGTTATCAGGACTATAGGGATAAGAAGGAGGACTAACCATGGAAGCTGTTGAAAAAACCAAGAAGGCAGCCGAAAAGGCAAAGGAAGAAGTGAAGGAAACGGTTCAGGACGCAAGAAAGACCACCTTCGAGCAGCTTGAGGAAAGGATCAAAACCATCAGGGAGGAGCCGCCGATCAAGCACGATCCGGCGAACGTTCTTGAGGTTCACAACCTGCTCAAGTACTTCCCCATCAAGACCGGCCTCTTCTCCCGCGTAACCGGCTACGTTCGCGCTGTTGACGGCGTTTCCTTCAACATCAAGCGCGGCACCACGATGGGCCTTGTCGGTGAATCCGGCTGCGGCAAAACCACCGTTGGCAAAACCATTCTCAGGCTCACCGAAAAGACCGCGGGTCAGGTGCTCTTCAACGGCACCGAGATCCACGATCTGCCCAAGGCGGAGCTTCGCAAGATAAGGCCGAAGATCCAGATGATTTTCCAGGATCCGTACTCCAGCCTTTCGCCCCGTCTTCCCATCGCGGAGATCATCGGTGAAGCGGTTCGTGAGCACAACATCATCCCCAAAGAGGATATGGACGATTATCTCGATCAGGTAATGAAGCAGTGCGGTCTGCAGCCCTACCACAAGGACCGTTATCCGCATGAGTTCTCCGGCGGTCAGCGCCAGCGTATCTGCATCGCGCGCTCCATCGCTCTGAAGCCCGACTTCATTATTTGCGACGAGCCCGTTTCCGCTCTGGACGTTTCCATTCAGGCGCAGATCATCAACCTGATGATGGATCTTCAGAAGGAGCTCGGCCTCACCTACCTGTTCATTTCGCACGATCTCTCCGTCGTTGAGCATATCTCCGACACGATCGGCGTTATGTACCTTGGCAACATGGTTGAGTATGCCGACAAGGAATCGCTGTTCGCCCATCCGCTGCATCCCTACACCGAGGCGCTGTTCTCCGCCATCCCGATCCCCGATCCGGACTACAAGATGAACCGCGTTATCCTTCAGGGAAGCATCCCCTCCCCCGCCAACCCGCCTGCGGGCTGCAAGTTCCACACTCGCTGCTCCAAGTGCATGGGCATCTGCGGAGAGGTTGCCCCCGCTGCAAAAGAGGTTGAGCCGGGTCACTTCGTTGCCTGCCACCTCTACGATTGATTATAAGAAATGGCGAGAAAACCGAAACAATATGATGATGACGACGGCCGCACGATAGCCAATATGAACGTCGAGGGCATGCCCTGGTACGACGCCAATATGAAGCGGCAGAACCGCGCCGAGGCGCGCGCGGAGCTTGCGGACAGAGTTGCGCGAGGCGAAGCGCTCACCGGACGCGAAACCCTGCGGTACACGCTTTATTCCGTTCTTGCGGGTCTCACCGTTGTGGGCTTTATAGCCGGCGGCGTGTGTATCTTCATCCTCATTTTGTATCTGCTGTGGAAATAAGCCGCCACATTCGGTAACCCGATCCGATTTGTTCGCACACATGTGCTACCCTATAAAAAGGGCGGTCATCGCAAGATGGCTGCCCTTTTAGGTTATTTGGATCGTTCAGCTTTGGTTCGTCAGCCCTTCCGCAGAAAAGCGATGCCGCAGAAGCCTTGCTTTATACTGTCGTACATCTAAAACATTGAGAGCGGGCGAGCAGATTTTTCGTTGTATCAACGAGGAGGATCGCTGCTTGGCGCTTGAGCGCCAATCAAGAGCGGGCGAGCAGATACGGCGGAAAAGATGCCGTCCGAATCATGGTTTTAGACGTAGGATAGTATTATTCTATGCCGCTCATATCAAATTTTACGATCCATGCGGCGGCGGTTTTTGAGATCTCCACAAGGCAGGCGGGATCAAACGGCGTTTTGAGCCCCGCTCCCTCGAGCAGCTCCGTGAAGGTGCGGCTGCCGCCCGGGATCGTATACGCCATATAGCGCTCCCACGCCTTATCGGGATCGCGCCGCATCAGCGCCCAGAATTGCAGCGCCACGGTCTGCGCAAGGCAGTAATCGATATAATAAAACGGATCGCTGTAGATATGCGACTGGCGCTGCCAATACCTGCCCTCGGAGAAGAACGGGATCTCCCCGTCCAGCCTGATCCACGGCATATAGATGCCCGTGAGACGCTTCCACTCCTCGTGCCTCTGTGCGCTCGTCAGCTCCGGATGCTCGTACACGATATGCTGAAAATGATCCACCATCGTGCCGTACGGAATGAAGGTCAGCGCGTCCGAAAGATGGCTGTACATGAATTTTTTTGCATCCCTGCCGAAGAAGCCCTCAACGTTCCGCCATGCGAAAAACTCCATGCTCATGGAATGCACCTCGCAGGCCTCCATGCTTGGGAAGGCGTATTCGGCGGGAACCCGCTTGCGGCTGAGCCAATGCGCGAAGGCGTGGCCCGCTTCATGCGTCACCACCTCCACGTCGCCCTGTGTGCCGTTGAAGTTCGCAAATATGAACGGCACCTCGTATTCGGGCAGCCCCGTGCAGTAGCCTCCGCCCTGCTTGCCCTCCCTGCTTTCAAGGTCCATCAGCTCGCTCTCGCGCATCATGCGGAAAAATTCGCTCGTTTCGGGCGAAAGCGCATCGTAGAATCTGCCTGCTTCCGCAACTATATCCTCCGCGCTCCCCTGCGGCCTTGGGTTGCCGCTTCTGAAAAACAGCGCGCAGTCCGCATAGCTGAGCGGATAGCTCTTGCCGATGCGCTTTGCCTGCTGCATGCGGATCTTGCTCGCTATCGGCACTATGTAATCCCGCACCGCCTGCCTGAAGGTCTCCACGTCCTGCTTTGTGTAGCAATTGCGCATCATTCGGCAGTAGCCAAGCTGCGTGTAGCCGTCATAGCCAAGCTTTCTGCCCATAAGATCGCGCAGCTTCACAAGCTCATCGTAGATCGCGTCCAGCTTTTCAGCATTGGAAGCGTACCATTCGCCCGTTGCCTTCCACGCCGCAAGCCTTCGGTCGTCGTCCTCCAGCGTGTTGAAGGCGGACATCTCGGATAGGGTATACACTCCCCCCTCAAACGGTATGCGCGCGGAGGCAAGCAGCTTTTCGTATTCGCTCTCAAGCTCGTTTTCACGCTTCAGCTCCGGCACTATCTCCGGCGAAAACGCCTTTTGCGCCAGCTCCGCGTTTATGAACATCAGCTCGCCGAATTCCTCCGAAAGCTGCCTGCGGAAGCTTGAGGCAAGCAGTGCGTCCTTGAATTCCTGCTCGTACTGCTGAAGCTCCGGTGTGAAGGCATCCCAGAAATCGTTTTCCGCATCGTAGAATTCATCCCGCGTATCGATCGAATGACGGATGCCGCTGAGCTCCTGCATGGTCGAATAGCTTTTTGTAAATCCTTCCTTATCAAGAAAAACCTTCCGCGCCTGCTCATAGCTTGAAGCGGTGCCGAGCGCCTTCGTCAGCTCCGTCCATTTAGCCTTCACGGCCTCCGGATCCGGCCTTTTGTACGTAATCTCAGAAAATTTCATCAAATGCTCCTCCTGTTTGATTCTGGATCGGTGCTATTTTAACACTAAAGGAACGATTAAACAAGTGCATGATAAACAAAAAAACTCGCAAGGCGCGCTCATTCCGCTTTCGCCGGCGCAGCCCGCCGATTTTGCTGTTTTCAAATTCGCATTTTTGGTGTATACTGATACCGATAAACGCATCCGAAAGGCTTGCTCCTCTGTTTTTCTCCGCGCTGCGGGCTAAACGCTGTGCGGTGTGCGCTGTGCGGTCGGTTTTTCCGATTTGATGCACCGCTAACAGGAATAAGCTCGCCTTTTGATGCGCCGAATACACGTTTTGAGGTGCTTTTTTGAATGAAGCTTTGGATCAAAAAAAGAAAAAACAATAGAACCCTTGCACAGTTCACCGTTGAGCTGCCGCAGAAGGATGCCGCCGACGTGCCGGATTGGAACGAGCCGCTCGGCGAAGCCTGCCACGCACTGAACCTTGCCCGCCCCATCATCATGCAAAAGCACGTGAACGAGCTGCTCAGCTTCGGCCATACCGTGTTCAGAGCCGATGATTTTATAGAAAGGATAGATTTTGACCGTCTTGATGCGGAGCTTTTCTGAAGGCTTGTTTCGATTCGGCTTTTTCGTTTTTCGCTTTTTCGCTTTTTCGCTTTTACGGCGGTTTACAGAGGTTTGCGGCGAATTTCGGCGGTTTACGTTTATTCTTCAAAGCCATTTTGCTCCGCCTGCTGCCGAGCTTCCGTTTATTTCCATCAAAAATGCGTATTTATCCGCTCCGCATGCAGATAATAAGCTCATCAAACGGCTATGTTGGCATTTGCCCACCGCCGTAGAAAAGGAGTGAGAAAATGGATACGCTGTCACTGATCCTTATTGTGGTCGGGGCTTTGAACTGGGGGCTTATCGGCATCTTCCAGTTTGACCTTGTAGCTGCTGTTTTCGGCGGCATGAGCGGTGTGGTTTCAAGGATAATTTACACACTCGTGGGTCTTGCCGGCATCTGGGGCTTCACAATGCTTTTCAGAAAGCACACGCGCCCCGATTTCATGCACGAGCATGATGCCTGAAACGCGGAAAACCGATACCGGCTTATTTGGCGGCGCACGCGCGCCGCTTTTATACTATCCCGCAGCTAAAGCATTGGGAGCGGGCGAGCGGGTTTTTCGCCGTATCCGATCCGAAGGATCGCCGCTTGACGCTTGAGCGTCAATCAAGCTTTGACGAGGCGGATTCGGCGCAAAGGCGCAGTCCGAATCAGGGCTTTAAAGATTTTGTGTGCAGGATGGCATCAATCGTAAGCGCTCTCCGCCTCGGTTGGGATGAGGTTCAGCGCTTCATCCACTGTTTCAACATTCGTGTAGGCGTTCGGGACCCTGCCGATTATAATGGTTTCGCAGATAGGAGCGCTCATGGACGCACAAACGCTGCTCTGCCTGCCAAACAGCAGCATCTCCACCTCCGCCTTCATTGTAACGAAGGCGGTGAACCGCGTTTGATTCACGCCCGCATCCTCAAATTTTGAGCTGAGCCTGCTGCTGACCTCACCCGCAGGCTCCACCCGGACGACCACTCTGGGACCCATGCCGCTCAAAATCGGAAGATGACAGGCCGAGCCGAGCGGAAAGCTTATGCCCCGCGCGGAGAGCTCCGCGATCTTCTGCTGCGCTCTCTCCACTATTCCCGCCGCCATCCGATTCAGCTTCACGGAATCCACGTATAAAACCGCGCTTCCGTCCGCGTTCAGCTCGGTAAAGGCAAGCTCCCTGTCGCCCCTTGAGAGGTATTCATCCATTACCTCCTTCACCGAGGCGTTCAGAATGCTTGACGCGCTTGCCGAAAGCCGTTTTTTGGCAAGCGCCTCCGCAGGTCCTGCTATAATAAGATTAAAAAGCATGAAGAGCAGCAGAAGCGTCATCAGCGCGGCGGCGGCGAGCAATAGCGCCCTTTTTGATAAGGCCCTTTTTTTCGCTCTTTTTACGGCCGCCTTCGCCAAGCCTTCCCTCATGCCCTCGCTTGTGTTTTCCTTCGAGCTTTCCCTCACGCTATCCTTCACGCTATCCTTCATGCTTTCCCTCACACGCTTCCCCTCCACACGCTTCCCCTTCACAAGCTTTCCCTCCGCACGCTTTCCCTCCACACGCTTTCCCTCCCCCGCTTTTTACCTTCAAGGTATTCGCTTTGCGGCAGAATTGTGAATTGCGGGTGCGGAATCGGATTAAAATCGGTACAATTTTATTAACAACGCCGCTAACGTTTGTAAATGATGATGAAATGTGCTATAATTAAATGGGTTTTTCCGTGCAGGGCTCAAAACCCCATCCAATAACCGAAAGGAACTTGGTAAATGGAGAATAATATGATCGATAATGCGGGCATTCCCGCAGCGGAGAACGGCTCCGTGACCAAAACCTTCAAGCGGGAGAAAAAGCAATCCGGCAAAAGGGCCAGCCAGCGCGCGTTCGTTGATAGAAAGCGCCCGCGCAGCACGCTGCTTGCCATACTTTTCACCGTTATAAAGGTGTTTATCATAGTTGCGATAGTCGGCGTTTTTGCGGGGCTCGGTTTCTTCCTCGGCATAGCCAAGGCGTATGTGGATACCTCTCCCGCGCTGGATACCTCCGCGCTCACCGTGAACGCGCGCACCAGCTATATTTACGACCGCAACGGCAATATGATAACCACCTATGCCGGCATGGAGTACCGCGACTGGGCGTCCATAGAGGAAATTCCGGACAGATTGAAGAACGCGCTTATTTCCATAGAGGACGTTCGCTTTTATGAGCACGGCGGCCTTGATTTCAAGCGCCTTTTTTCCGCCATTGTGAACACGTTCATGAATTCGCGCACGCACGGCGGCTCCACGATAACCCAGCAGCTTATCAAAAACAAGGTGCTCACCAATATCCAGAGCTATAAGCGCAAGATCCAGGAGGCGTACCTTGCCTTTGAGCTTGAGCATGAGCTTCCCAAGGATAAGATACTTGAGGCCTATATGAACGACGTGTATCTTGGCGACTCCAATTACGGCTTCAAAACCGCCGCCAAGGACTATTTCGGCAAGGAGCTGGACGAGCTGACCATCCGCGAATGCGCGATGCTTGCCGGAATGGTGCAAAAGCCGAACGTATTCAACCCCAGGGCAAACACCTATAAGCGCTTCTATGAGGACGGCACGAACAAGATGGACGTGACGAACAACCGCACGGACACCGTGCTTGAGGCGATGCGCAACTACAATAAGATAACCCTTGAAGAATACGAGCAGGCGCTTGCCGAGAAGGTCACCATACTTGAGGTGAGCGAGCAGAAGCAGCTCTACGATATGGCGTATTTCGTTGAATACGGCATTCGTGACGTGGTTACGCACCTTTTGAAGCAGCGCGGCCTGGACGACAACAATTCAAACAGAAACACGATCGAAAAGGAGATCCGCACCGGCGGCTACCATATCTATCTCACGGTGGATCCCGAGGTGCAGCATTCCGTTCAGGATCAGATAACCAACTGGGATCATTATCCCGCGCTTCGCAATTCAAACGCCAGCGAGCTGACCGACCCCACCTCCGGCATCACCTCCGCGCAGCCCCAGGCTGCCGCCGTGATAATAGATCAGCACACGGGCGAGATCATCGCCATGATAGGCGGACGCGAGGAGCCCGTTCAAAAGCTTCAGTTCAACCGCGCATACAAGAGCTTTATGCCGGTCGGCTCCTCCATAAAGCCCCTTTCGGTTTTCGGCCCCGCGCTCGACCTTGGGCTTACCCCCGGCTCCTTCATTCTGAATTCCGAAATACCCATCGAGGGCTACGGCGGAGAAAGGGGCTACCCCAAGATCGGCTCAAGGCGGTACGAGGGCCTTGCAAGCGTTCGCGTGGGCGTTTCCGAATCGCTGAATATAGTTGCCGCGAAGATCCTTTTCGACACGGTGAACCCCGAGCGCGCCGCAAAATACCTTGAGCAGCTCGGCGTTGACCGCTCCAGGATCAACGTGGACGGCCCCGGTCTTGCGCTGGGTACCTCCGGCATCAGCCCGCTTCAGATGAGCGCGGCATACGCCTGCATAGCGAACGGCGGCACCTATCTTGAGCCGCTTTCCTTCAGCTACGTTGTGGCGGATGACGGCTCCGTGGTGCTTGATGCGGACAAGATCCGTGAAAAGAGGCGCGTTTTCTCCGAAACCACCGCCTATATGCTCACCGACATGATGAAGGACGTTGTGGCTCACGGCACCGGCACGAGCGCCCAGATCGAGGGCATCACCACCGCCGGCAAAACCGGCACGAACGAGGACTACACCAGCGTTTGCTTCGCCGGCTTCACCGGCTACTACACCGCTTCGCTTTGGATAGGACACGATAAATACTCCGAAAAGCTCGCCTCCGGCTCCACGGGCGGAAACTCCGCCGCGCCGCTTTGGCAGGCGTTTATGAGCAATATACACAAGGGCTTTGCCGATAAGCCCATCATCGACCGCTCGCCGGTTGAGCTTGGGCTTGTGAAGGTTGCCATCTGCCCCGTTTCGGGCATGCTTGCCACGGACGAATGCATGGGCGATACCTACAACACGCCCATCTACGATTGGTGCAGGGAGGATCAGCTTCCCTCGGGGTACTGCCGCATGCACTGCCTTGCGGATTATTGCAGCGCCTCAAACACCTTCGCCTGCCCGGAATGCCCCGCCTCGTCGAGGTATCAGAAATGCTTCGTGCTTGTGAATTCCGGCACCGTTTACAATTCGCTCAGCGACGATAAGCTGTATGACTACATACCGAATGCCGTGCGCACCGATCTTACGCCCTCCGCGTTCATGGCCGCCGTGCTGAACGGCCAGTCCGCCTGCAAGATGCACGGCGGAGGCGGTGAAGGCGGTATCGGCTCCATTGACAGCCTGATAGCGCAGGCAAACGAGCTGATGAACACCGTGCGCGCGTATCTGGACACCGTGCAGACCCTGCCCCTTATCGACAGGGCGCTGCTTGAGGGCGGCATAATCCAGCTTCGTGAGGCGGTTTGGTCGCGTGACGCATCGCGCATATCGAGATACACCGCCGAGCTCAGGCGCAACTACACCATTTTGAGCAGCCAGTATCCCCCGCCGCCGGTCAACACGCCCACGCCCATTACGGATAATACGCCCGAGCCGGTTACAGGCCGGCCGATCGTAACGCCTCCGGGCTCCCGTGTGACGCCGGAGCCGACCTCCGTTCCGGAGATAACGCCCGAGCCCGTGCTGCCCACGCCGCGCCCAATTCTGCCTTTGCCGTAACGGACTGCGGCTGCATATAATGGTAATAAGCAAAGCGGCTTGCCCGGCTTTTAAAGAAGTCGTTTGCGCCTGTTTGATCGGCGCACGCTCCCGCAAGCCGCTTTGTAACGCTTTAGAAAGGCAGCCTGATTTGGCTATGCAGTTATGATCTATTTTGACAACAGCGCCACAACGCGCGTTTTCGATGAAGCCGCAGCAACAGCGGTTTCATTCATGAAGGAGGGGTTTTTCAACCCTGCGGCGGCATACGCCCCCTCCGTTTCGATCGAGCGCGAGGTCAACCTTGCGCGCGGACGGCTTGCATCCTATTTCAAAGCCGATCCTTCGGAGCTTATCTTCACGAGCGGCGGCACGGAGAGCAACAATATCGCCCTCTCCGGCACGCTTGCCTCAAGGAGGGACAAGTGCCGCGTGATCACCACCGCCGTGGAGCATCCCTCCGTTTTTGAACCCGTGAACGCGCTTAAATCAAGCGGATACGACGTGGTTACGGTCGGGGTGGACAGCCTCGGCAGGGTCGATCAAAAGGAGCTTGAAGCCGCGCTGAGCGAGAATACCGGCTTTGTGAGCATCATGCACGTGAACAACGAGGTCGGCGCGATAAACGACATCAGCTCCCTCTATTCCCTCGTTAAATCCCGCGCGCCCGGTGCGGTTTTCCATTCGGACGGCGTTCAGGCATTTTTGAAGATGCCCGCCGTGCGCTGCGATATGTATTCCTTCAGCGGCCACAAGCTTCACGCGCCAAAGGGCGTTGGCGGCTTATTCGTTAAAAAGGGCGTGCGCTTCGCGGGCGGCCAGATGGGCGGCGGTCAGGAAAACAATCTGCGCTCCGGCACCACGAACGTGCCTGCGATAATGGCGCTGGATTCCGCCGCTAACGTGTATATGAGGCGGCACGATGAGTTTATGGCGTCCATGCGCGAGGTGAAGCTCAGGCTCTACAACAATCTGACGCGCATCAAGGACGTTTTGCTGAACGGCCCCTCCCCCGACGACGGCGCGTGCTACATACTTAACATGAGCTTATTAGGCGTTCGCGGCGAGGTGCTGCTCAATTCGCTCAGTGAAAAGGGGCTGCTGGTGTCCACCGGCTCCGCCTGCGCCGCCCGTCACCGCGGCAAGAACCGCATTCTGAACGCCATGGGCATCACCGGCCCCCGGCAGGAAGGGGCGATACGCTTCAGCTTTTCGCCGGAAAACACCGTTTTGCAGGCGGACACGGCGGCTCAAATGATTGAGGACAGCCTGAATATCCTCAGAAGATTCAGAAGAAGATAAGGTTTATTTGCAAATACGAAAGGTAAAATAATGGAAAGAGTTATACTTGTTCGCTACACCGAGATACACCTCAAGGGGCTGAACCGTCCCTTCTTTGAGCAGAAGCTCATCGAGAATATTCGCCATGCGCTGAAGGGCATAGGCTGCCGCGTTGAGCGCGAGCAGGGCAGGATCTATATAGTGGGCATACCGGAGGCGGATTTTGACGAGGCGATAGAGCGCCTCAAGACGGTTTTCGGCATCCACTCCATCAGCCCCGCCTACGCTGTGGACAAGGACTGGCAGACCGTTTGCGATACGGCGTTCGCGCTCATGCAAAAGCAGGTCGCCCTCAAGCCCGATCTCAGCTTCAAGGTGTTTGCAAGAAGATCCGACAAGCATTATTTTATGAATTCGGACGGCATAAACAGGGAGCTTGGGCATCTTGTGCTTGAGCGTTTCCCGAGCGTACGCGTGGATATCCACAAGCCCGAGGTTTCGCTCTGCGTTGAGATACGCGAAAAGGCGTATATTTACGCGGAGGAGATCCCCTGCGCGAAGGGCATGCCCGTTGGAAGCTCCGGCAGGGCAACGCTGCTCATCTCCGGAGGCATCGACAGCCCCGTGGCAGGCTATTTCATGGCGAAGCGCGGCATAGTGCTGAGCGCCGTTCATTTCTGGAGCTTTCCTTACACGAGCGAACGCGCGAGGGACAAGGTGATAGAGCTTACGCGCCTGCTTTCGCGCTATGCGGGAAGGATAAGGCTGCACCTCGTGCCCTTTACCGATATTCAGATGACGATACACGAAAAATGCCCCTCCAAGGAAACCACGGTCATCATGCGCCGCCTGATGATGAAGATAGCCCAGCGCATAGCCGAGAGCGAGGGCGCGAAGGCGCTCATCACGGGCGAGGCGCTTGGGCAGGTGGCAAGCCAAACGCTTGAAAGCCTTTGCACCACGGATGACGCGGTCACAATGCCCGTTTTACGGCCGCTGATCGGCTTTGATAAGGACGACATCATGGATTGGGCAAGGCGCATCGGCACCTATGAAACCAGCATACTTCCCTTTGAGGACTGCTGCACGGTGTTTGTGCCAAAGCACCCTGTCACCAAGCCGGAGGTTGCGGATATTCGCGCGAGCGAGGCGCTGTTTGACTTCACGGAGCTTATCGATAAGGCGATCGAGCAAACCGTGGTGCAGACCGTAAAATTTGAGGATCCCAAGCTGATTTAGCGATTCGGCGGCCTAACGGCGCCGCAAAAGGAATGATCGAAGCAAGTGGAAAAAACGCAATAGAGCCTATCGAAAAGAGCGGCAGGGAGCGCAGCGCACGCTTGTCTGCGGCTCTTTGCCGTTTTATCGCGCTTGCGCTTATGCCCGCGCTTACACTTCTGAACGCCTGCTCCGCACCCACCGGCGCCGGAGAAGGCAGCGGCGGCGCGCAGAGCGCCGATATGGCAGGCGAAGCCGCGCAGATACACTCAAATTCCATCAGCTTCGAGCCGATAGACGTCCGCTCATCAAGCCTTGTGGCTGCGGGCATTCCGTACACCTTCAGCGCGGAGGAGCTTGAGCTGAGCGGCTGCCCCGCCGAAAGGCCGTATTATCTTGGCCCGAACTCCGCAAGGCTGAATCAGGCGCTGCTTGCGGCGCTGGAGCGCTTTTCCAAAAGAGCGGCGGCAAGCTTCGACGTGCCGCTGCTTATAAGCGCCGAGCCGGTTTTTTCCCGCGATGGGATACTGAGCTTTTGGCTCTGCGCCTATGAAACGAAGGGCGACGATCTGCCCGTGCGCGAGCTGGAGCGCGAGAGCTTCACCTACGATATTTACAGGGGAAAGGCGCTTGCGCTCACGGAATGCTTCGGCGGCATCTCGTCCGCTCTTGGCGCGGAGCTTGCCGAAATGCTAACCGACGAGGCAAAAAGGCAGGGCTATTCCCTGCTCTCCCCCATCCTGCCGCCGGATGATCGAAACGGCTTCATATTCGACTACGGCGAAAACGGCGCCGTGATGCTGTGCTTTTTCTACCATCCATACGAAATAGCGCTGCCCTCGCAGGGCAGTCCGCTGATAGCTCTGCCGGTTGAAAAGCTGATCGGGTACGCAAACGAGGATGCGGCGATAGCACGGCTTGGCGAAAAAGCAGAAAAATGAAATGATCAAATGCGGCGCAACAGGCCCGATTCGGCTTTCGGATCGGGCTTTTTATCGGATATAATAAGGATCAAAGCGCAAAAAGAAAAATCCCGCTTGCACGGGATTTTTTGGAGGCACCATCCAGAATCGAACTGGAGATGGCGATTTTGCAGACCGCTGCCTTACCGCTTGGCTATGGTGCCGTATGCTTTTTTCCCCACTATGCAAACGCTCCCTAAATGGGGAGCATTTGCATAGTGGAGCGGGAAACGGGGCTCGAACCCGCCACCTCCGCCTTGGCAAGGCGGCGCTCTACCAAATGAGCTATTCCCGCAGGTGGTGCCTCAGAGTGGACTTGAACCACCGACACAGGGATTTTCAGTCCCTTGCTCTACCAACTGAGCTACCGAGGCAAATGGCGATCCGGAAGGGGCTCGAACCCTCGACCTCCAGCGTGACAGGCTGGCATTCTAACCAAC
>CAMVMM010000021.1 GCA_947168565.1 uncultured Clostridia bacterium
GCTTTGCGCCGCCTCAGCCACCTTCCCCTCGGAGGGGAAGGCTTTTGGAAACGGCGCAGGAATTTCAACCACAACGCGCCATAGGCGCACATCATTCGGCGCAAGCCGAGCATCGTTTGCCGCAAGGCAAGCATCACGCGCAAAGCGCACATCATTGCCGCAAGCCGCCGCTCCCCTCATTCCCGCTTCTTATTAAACGTAATCATGCTCTCGGGGTCGATGGGGCTGCCGCCATAGTGCAGCTCAAAATGCAGGTGGCTTCTTTCGGCGCATTCGCCAAGCGCGGTATCGCCGATATGCCCTATCACCTGCCGCTCGGAAACGGCGTCCCCCGCTTTCACGGGCGGCTCCTCCTTCAGGCTTGAATACACGCTTATAAGCCCGTTTTTGTGGCGGATCACCACCGTTACGCCCAGCATATCGTCCGTATACACGTTTTCCACAGTGCCGTCAAGCACGCTGTAAACCTCATCGCCCTTTTTTGCTGCTATATCCACGCCGGAATGCGTCATCCACTGCTTTAGCGTTTCGGAATAGATAAGCGAATTCATGGCGAAAACGCGGATCACGCTGCCGTCCACAGGGGGCTGGAGCCGCGAAAGCTGCGGGTCGGCGGTCAGCTCCGGATGGGGCGTGATGTCCGGCACCGGCACGGGCGAATCGGCGGGTGCGGCCGTTTGGCGCGCGCTCTCGGTGGGCGCGGGCGTGATATTCATAGCATAGGGCGAAGCGGAGCGCGGGGGCAGGGGCGCGGAGGTGCCGCGCGGCGCGGTGGGCGCGGGGGATGCGGCGGGCTTTGCCGTGGGCGTGTTCACAACCTGCGCAATGCGCTCATCATCGCTTCTTCCAACGGGCGCGGGCTTTTCGCCGCCGCTCAAAAACAGCACCGCCGCGGCTATGCCAAGCACGGCAAGGCAGGCGAAGGCCGTGAGATACAGCCCGTTTCTTCTGAAAAAAATCGCCGCGCGAAGCCTGAGCTGGCGCGTTCTCCATTTGCGTTCGGATCTTTTATCCATTTTTCCGTCCTTTCGTTTTTCGGTACGTTTTTTTCGGGCCGAGCGCCCGTTTGCATCGGCTTTAGTTTGCCCGAAAGCAGGCCGCGTATACGGAAAAGCGCGGAAAAATCGGTTTATTAAAATCCGGCTGTTCAAAAAAGAGAAAACCAAATAGGGGGGCGGGAAAAACGTAAAATAATTGGAAAACGATGGGAAAACGGAAAAAAGCGGAAACGATGGAAAAACGGAAAAAAGCGGAAAACAATGGAAAAGAGTAAAAAACGGAGCGTCCCGAGCTTATTTCGGGGTACGCAAAAGCGGGAAAACGGAAGGAGAACAAAAAACCGTTTTCCCGCATATGTGCCAAGGCACTTTAATTTAAGCTTTACGCCTGAAGAATCGGGGAATTGAGGGAAAGCACCTTGGTTTTCTCAAGGTGGGTGCGGAGGATCGCGGCGGCAAACTCCGTGTCGCCGCTCTTGCAGGCCTCAAGCAGCTTGTAATGCTCCCCGCGGGACTGGCTGCTGACCTCGCTTGCGGAGTAGTAGGGGCGAATATAGCGGTCCACATTCGCATGAAGCTGCTCTATAAGCTGAAGCAGGAAGGTGTTGCCCGTGGCCTCATACAGCGCGAAGTGGAATTGAAGGTTCAGATCCTCAAGCTTGTTTGCGTCCGTTTCAATGTCGCACTGGGCAAGGATCTCGGAGGCCTTCTCGATGCATTCCTCGGTCATAAGGGGGATCGCGGCGCGAATAGCGCCCATCTCAAGGATAATGCGGGTGTCCATGGCGTTTTCAAGCTCCTCGCGGGTAAGCTTGGTGACCACGGCGCCGCGGTTGGGGTAGATGCGAACAAGACCCTGCGCGTCGAGCTGACGGAAGGCTTCACGAACCGGTATGTGGCTCACGCTGAGCTGAGCGGAGATCTCGTCCTGACGGAGGGGCATACCGCCGGGCAAAACCCCGCGGATGATCGCTGTGCGCAGTACCTGAAAGACCCAGTCACGGGCCGCCATTGACCGCTGCTGCATTTCCTCTGCAATGTCTTTAAGCTGCATAATACTATCTCTCACTTTCGTTTGTCGATGGTGCTGTGTAGATATTATAAACATATTTTATATACTTGTCAACACTCTGCAACGAAAAAAATACAATTTTCATAATTACAATGTAAATTTTTATCGGTTTTGGGCGCCTGCGGGAGCTTTCGCCGCGTTTTTTTCAAAAAGGGGAGCGGGCGCGGAACCGCAGCAAAGGAAAATGCCTCGCGGCGGGGGAATGTGCGCTTCATTCGGCAAGGGTTATATCTATGCTGCCGCTGACGGTGGAAAGCTCGCATTTTCCGCCATCGCCGTTGTTTGGAACGCGCACGCTGCCCGAAACGGAGCTTGTGTAGAAGGCTTTCGGCGTGTTCAGCGTGCCCTTTATGCTGCCGCTGACGGAGCGGGCGTGGATCTCGCCGCCGTCGCAGCGGTCGAAGATAACGGAGCCGCTCGTGTTCACGGCGGAAAGCACCTCGCTTGCTAAAACGCGCTCAAGCTCTATCCTGCCGCTGGTTGATTCCGCGCTTACCTCGGTGCAGCGAACGGAGGAAAGCGAAACCCTGCCGCTTGTGCTGATCGCCGAAACCTGCCGGCACTCAAGCTCCTTTGCGGAAATGCTGCCGCTCGTGCTGCGAATAAGAACGGTATCCCGCACGGCGCATTCAAGCGCTATGCTGCCGCTCACGGAGCCGAGCTGCGCCTTTTCAAAGGAAGGCCCCTGCGCGCATTTGATGCCGCCGCTTATGCTCCGGATATTCAGCGCATCGTATTCGCGCTGCGGCAGATACAGCCGCACGTAGTTTTTTTCAGAGCCGAGCAGGAAAAAATGCCATTGCTGTTCGCGGTGCTGAGTTATGCTCAGGCGCCCGCCCTCAACCGAGATCTTGAAGCGCGATACGTCGCTTTCACCCGTTTCAACGCGGCAGGCGCCGTCCGCCGAGGGCAGGATCCAACAGCCTGCGGAGGAGCAGCTTATATCCACCGAGGTGAAGCCTTCCGCAATTTCGCGGCTTTTTTCGATGGGATTCAGGGATTGCATCCTGCCGCCGCCGAGGGCGAAGCCGATGCCCCCTATGATAAGCCCCAGCGCCATCAGCGCGGCTGCGGTGATGAGCAGGGTGCGCGTTGCTTTTTTCATCTTGAACCGTCCTTTCCCATAAACAGCGTTTTGATAAACAGCGGCACGGCCTTCGCTATTTTGATTATCAGCCTTGTGAAGGCCGCGGCAAGCAGCGCAAGCAGTATCGCCGCGCCCGCAAAGAAGAGCGCAAGCCCGATATTCACCGCGCCGTCCGCAAGGCTTCCGGAAAACAGCAGCGCTGCGCCGCCCACAAGGCAGGCGGCCGCCGCCGCCCCAAAGGAGAGGGCGGGGGCGAACGCGGAAACGGCGAGCGCGAAAAGCGCGATATAAACCGAAAGAAGCACCGCCAAAAGCGCGATAAGCAGCGGTATCCACAGCGGCGCACCCAGCACGATGAGCGCGATATGCCAGCCCTTCAGCCCGCGCTCCTTCTCAAGCTTTGCGCCCACAAGCCGTGAAAGCGGCGTTTCGGAGATAATGGAGGAAACCACCTCGTCCAATTCCCCAAGCTCGCGCACCGCCTCCCGCTCGCTCATGCCCTCCTCCACGCGGTCGTCTATCATTTCGGAATAATACTCGAGCCAGCGCTCGCGGTCCTCGGCTTTCAGCGCGCCGAGGCGGGAGGAAAGCTCGGTTAAAAACTGCGATTTGTCCATCGTTTTTCCTTAATTTTTCCTTTAATTGCAGATGCTTAAGTTGATGCTGCCGCTCACCGTTTTTGCCTCGCATTCGCCGTTTGGCGCGGGGTTGTCCTTGGGCAGGCGGATGCTGCCGCTCGTTGTCTTTGCGGAAAAATGCTTGCCGGAGGCAAGGCTGCCCTTTATATCGCCGCTCACGGAGCCAAGGCGGATATCCGCGCCGTCGCAGCCTTCAAATCGCACGTCGCCGCTTGTGGAGGAAACGGTGAGCTCGCCCGCGCAGAATATCCTTGCAAGGCGCACGTCGCCGCTGACGCTCTTGAAAAGCCCGCCCTCGCAGCGATAACCGCGCACCGTCAGATCCCCGCTTACGGAGGTGACGCTCATGCTTTGCTTTTCCTCATCGCCACCCTCTGCATGCACGTCGCCGCTCGTGCTTGAAAGCGAAAGCTCGCCGTGAACCGCGGCAAAAAAGTCCACGTCCCCGCTCAGGCTCTTCACCCACGCGTTTTCAAAGGAAAAGCCGCGCTGAACCTCCACGTCGCCGCTCATGGTTTCAATATCCAGAAAATCGTATTCGTCCTGCGGCAGGTAGATATTCACCTTGAAATTTCTGTTGCTCCCAAAGGAAAAGAAACGCTCAAAAAGGCGGCGGCCTTCCTGCTCAAGCTCGATATTCAGCACGCCGTCTTCGGTGAAAACGCGGTGGCGGCAGCTTTCGTCGTCCACGCAGTCCACCCGCGCCTCGCCGTCCTCGGAGCGGAAAACGCGCACGTCGCTGGAGCGAACGCGCACCCGCACGGAGGAAAACTCCCTGCCATCCATATCGGCGGAGCGCCTCTCGCCGCCAATGCTTCCGGTGCCGCCCGCGCCGCCTTCGCCGCGCCGATTGGCGGAGGGCGCTTCGTTTACTATCTGCTCCGCGATCGCGCCTATATCGCCCAGCGAAGCCACGGCCTCCGCCTCGCTCATGCCGTTTTCCGTGCAGTCGTCTATCATTTCGGAATAATAATCCAGCGTGCGCACGCGGTCCACTATGCTTATGCCCCGCAGCCTTGACTCAAGCTGCTCCAAAAATTCGATCTTAGTCATTTTTTTGATCCTCCCTGATCACAAATTCGTATATTGCCTGCATTTCCCGCCATTCCGCCTTGAATATTTCAAGCCGTTCCAGCCCCACGGCGGTGATGGTGTAGTATTTTCTGAGCCTGCCGTTGTGCTCCGCGCTCTTAACGCTCAAAAGCTTCGCCGCCTCAAGGCGCTTTAAAATGGGATAGAGCGTGGATTCCGAGATCTCCTGAAACGGCTTTATGTCCTTGATGATTTTGTACCCGTACGAGGGCTCGTCCTTTATGGCCGCAAGCACGCAAACCTCCAGCAGCCCGCGCTTCAACTGAATATCCATCAAATACCCCCTTTCGCATAATACTATACACCGCATAGTATGGCTTGTCAATACCCGAATGAAGATTCCTTTGCTTTTTTTCGCGGGGGAGTGCGACAGCAAAACAGAAAAAAAGAAGGAATGCCGCGCGGGCATTCCTTCCTGACAGGCGATTTTTTATGCGGTTTAAGCATTTTTCATGCGCGTTGCTTCCGCGCGGCGGGAAAAAGACCGGCGGGGAAGCGCCGCTTTGCTCACTCGCCGTCCGCAAAATTGCCGTCGTCGTCGGAGGCAAGGGGCGCGGCGTCCGGCTTGGCGGCGATGATCGCGCGCAGCTTTATGAGTATCTCATCGCAAAGCTCGGGATTGTCCTTCAAAAACTGGCGGGCGTTCTCGCGGCCCTGGCCCAGGCGGTAATCGCCGTAGCTGAACCATGCGCCGGTTTTATTCACTATTTTATGCTCAACGCCCATATCAAGCGCGGAGCCCTCCCTTGAGATGCCCTCGCCGTAGATAATGTCGAACTCCGCCTGGCGGAACGGGGGCGCCACCTTGTTTTTAACCACCTTCACGCGGGTGCGGCTGCCGACTGCGGCGTTGCCCTGCTTTAGCGTGTCTATCCTGCGAACGTCCAGCCTGACGCTTGCAAAATACTTCAGCGCCTTGCCGCCCGTGGTGGTTTCGGGATTGCCGAACATAACGCCCACCTTCTCGCGGAGCTGATTTATGAATATAACGCAGGTGTTGCTTTTGCCCACAACGCCCGCAAGCTTTCTGAGCGCCTGGCTCATAAGCCTTGCCTGAAGGCCCACGTGCGAATCGCCCATATCGCCCTCAAGCTCGCTCTTGGGCACGAGCGCGGCAACGGAGTCGATAACTATAACGTCCACCGCGCCGCTTCTTGCAAGCGAATCGGCTATCTCAAGCGCCTGCTCGCCGCAGTCCGGCTGGGAGATATAGAGATTGTCAAGGTCTATGCCGAGGTTTTTGGCGTAAACGGGATCTAGCGCGTGCTCCGCGTCTATAAACACGCACATGCCGCCCTCCTTCTGCGCCTGCGCCACAATATGCAGCGCCAGCGTGGTTTTGCCGGAGGCCTCCGGGCCGTAGATCTCAACTATTCTGCCGCGCGGAACGCCGCCAACGCCGAGCGCCGCGTCCAGCTCAATGCAGCCGGTGGGGATAACGTCCACCGTGATCTTCGCGGCGGCGTCGCCCATCAGCATTATCGCGCCCTTGCCGAACTGCTTTTCTATCTGGGCAAGAGCCACCTCAAGTGCCTTTTCTTTGGACATTTGCTTTTCTCCTTGTGTGGAAATTTATCTTGAGCCTATTATAGCATATCAGCCGCCGATTTTCATCATGTTTTTAAGCATCAGTACAGCTTTTAGCACAGACTTGCGGCGTATCTCGGCGCGGGTGCCGGAAAACTCGAACCTGCGCACCGCTTCGCCCGTTTCCGAGGCGCAGCCGATGAACACAAGCCCCGGCACATGGCGCGGGTCGAGCGGTATGGGGCTGCCGTCCGGGTTGAAAAACGGCCCCGCAAGCCCGGTCAGGGACACGGCGTAGTCCGCGCCGCTCATCCGCCGCGCACCCCTTGCCATCTCTATGGCCACCTCCGCGTCCACGGCGGTGTTGCCGTCCAAAAGCGCCTTCGGCACGCCCAGCCTTTTTTCCTTCGCCTCGTTTGAATACACCACGAAGCCGTCCGAAAACCAGTCGGAGCTGCCGGGAATATCCACGAAAAAGGCGCTCATCAGCCCGCCCGACAGGCTTTCGGCGGCGGTAACGCTCTGACCGCGCGCCTTAAGCTCCGCCGCTATCGGCAAAAGCTCCGCGCGTATTCTTGCTTCAAGCTCGCTCACAAGAGCGGTTTCGCAGGATCGTTCGTTTTCCATTTTTCCTCCTTTGCGAATTGCTTCGGTTTTTATCGTTTTTTTACCGTTTTTACCGTTTTTATCGTTATTTCGCCGTTTTTACCGTTATCCGTCGTGTTTTACGGTTATTTACCCTTTTTACGCGCACGCGGCTATCTGTCGGAAAAAAGCTCCTTCGCGCCGAGCGTGTAGTCCACGCCGGACCATATCGTAACCAGCACGGCGGCGCACACGGCTATGAAGTCTATCGGCACTCCCACCGCGCCAAGCACCTGCCCGAGCAGCATAACGCATAAAAGCGCGGCGAACTGCAGCGTGGTTTTCACCTTGCCTATGGTTTTTGCAGCGATCACTATGCCCCTTGAGCCCGCAAGCTGGCGTATGCCGCTTACGAACATCTCCCGCGCAATAACTATTATGGTGAACACGGGCATAAGAAAATTGCCCGCGCTCATCACCTGAAAGCGGCAAAGCATTATCATTGCCGCCGCCGTAAGCAGCTTATCCGCCGTGGGATCCATCAGCTTGCCGAAATCGGTTATAAGCCCGCGCTTTCGTGCTATCGCGCCGTCCAGCGTGTCCGTAATATAGGCAAGCAGGAAGATGACGCCCGCTATTATGTATTTAAGCTGTATGGGCCTATCGTTCAGAGTGAAAAGCACCCAGCTCTGCGGCAGATAGAAGCAGGCTATGAAAAGCGGTATCATAAAGATGCGCAGCATCGTGAGCTTGTTTGGAAGGTTCATTTTTTCTCCTTTTGAAACGCAAAAAGCATCCGTTGAAGCCTTTTTAATGAATGAAGCCTTTTATTGAAGGCTTTTACAGGATTACGCCCTCAAGATCGTATTCCCGCGCGGCGGTCAGCCTTGCCGTAACGTAATCGCCGGGCCGGGGCATATTTGCCGCGTTTTCGCCGCGAAGCAGCAGCATGCCGTCCACCTCCGCCGCCTCCGCGTAGGAGCGGGCAAGCGCCGTGAAGCCGCCGCGCCCATCGAGCGAAACGGATTCTATAAGCGCCTCGGTCTCGCTGCCGAGCCTGCCCATGTTCAGCCTGTGGGAGATCTCCCGCTGCATGCTCATCAGCTCGTTGAGCCTTATTTGGGCCACCTCGTGCGGCACCTGATCCGGCATCTCGGCGGCGGGGGTGCCGTCCTCCGCGGAATAGGTGAAGCCGCCCACGCGGTCGAAGGGATGCTCTGTCAAAAAGCGCATAAGCTCCTCGTGATCCGCCTCCGTTTCGCCGGGAAAGCCCGTCATAACGGTGGTGCGCAGAATAAAATCGGGCGAGGCTGCAAGTATGTAGTCGGTTATCTCGCGTATATGCCTGCCGCTGCCGTGGCGGTTCATGGCGCGAAGCATCCTTTCGCTTATATGCTGAATGGGCATATCTATATAGGCGCAAAGCTTTTTCTCCCGCGCGATCGTGTCCACAAGGGCGCGGTCAACCGTATTCGGATAGGCGTAAAGCACCCTTATCCAATGCAGCTTGTCTATAAGGCAAAGCGCCTCAAGCAGCTCCCGCAGCATGGGTCTGCCGTAAAGCTCCGTGCCGTAGGCGCTGGTGTCCTGCGCTATCACGGTAAGCTCCGTTACGCCCGCATCGGCAAGCGCGGAGGCCTCCTCAAGCAGCTTTTCCATTGGAAAGCTGCGCCTGCCGCCGCGAATGAGCGGAATGGCGCAGTAGGTGCAGCGGTTGTCGCACCCGTCCGCGATCCGAAGGTATGCGCGGTAGGGGGGAGTGGTGAGAAGCCTCGATGCGCCGCCGCAGAGTATGGCGCGGGGCTTGGCGCCGCCGGTTTTCCCCTCGGCCGCTTTGCTCTCGCCGTTTTTCTCCTCGCTTCCGTCCTCGCCGCCGAGCATGGAAAAAAGCTTTTTGGCAAGCGCGGGGTAGTCCTTCACGCCCCAAAAAAGGTCCACCTCCGGAAGCTCCGCGCGAAGCTCCTCGGGGTAACGCTGCGAAAGGCAGCCCGTAACTATAAGCAGCCTGCACGCGCCCGTTTTTTTGTATTGCGCCATCTCCAAAATGGCGTCCAGCGAATCCTGCTTCGCGCTCTCTATAAAGCCGCAGGTATTCACTATTATAATTTCCGCTTCGTCCGCGCCTGCGCCAACCGTGAAGCCGAGGCGCGAAAGCTCGCCGAGCATGATCTCCGTGTCCACAGCGTTCTTGCTGCAGCCGAGGGATACCGCCCCCACCCTGGTGTATTTCATAAGCCGTATGCTCCTTTCACGCTGTATTGTCGGCTCGGCCGTAGCCGGTGCGCGCCGTCGGTGATCGCCGTTTCCGCCGTCAGTAATCGCCGTTTCCGCCGTCCTCGCCGTCGTCGTCGTATGCGCCGCCTGCGGACTGATTGCCCGAGGAGATATTGCTGCCGAAGATGTCGTAGTATCCCGCAGCGTCAAGCAGCACCTTGCGGGGCTTGGAGCCGTCCGCCTCGGACACGTAGCCCTTCTGCTCCATTATGTCCACAAGCCTTGCCGCGCGCGCATAGCCCACGCGCAGGCGCCGCTGGATCATGGATATGCTTGCCGCGCCGCTCTCTATCACAAGGCGCACCGCGTCCGGCAGAAGCTCGTCCTCCTGCTTGCCGTTGCCCTGACCGGGAGAAGCCGCGCCGGAGCTGATCTCCGCGAGCATATCGGTTTTAAAAACGGGCTGCTGCGAGGTGGTTTTGGTGAAGAATTCCGCTATCGCCTCCACCTCCTCGTCGCCCACGTACGCGCCCTGAGCGCGGGTGGGCTTGCTTGCGCCGTTCGGGTGGAAAAGCATATCGCCCCGCCCAAGCAGCTTGTCCGCGCCGCTTGAATCCAGTATAACGCGCGAATCCGTGGCGTTTGAAACCGCAAAGGCGATCCTTGAGGGGATGTTTGCCTTTATAAGGCCGGTTATAACGTCCACGCTCGGGCGCTGCGTTGCCACTATCAGATGGATGCCGCAGGCACGGCCGAGCTGCGCAATGCGGCAGATGGATTCCTCAACGTCCTTACTTGCCACTATCATAAGGTCGGCAAGCTCGTCTATTATTATCACAAGGCGGGGCCAGCGCTCGTTTTCATCCTTCTGCACGGCGTTGTAGCGGTCTATATCCCTTGCGTGAACCTCCGCCATGCGCTTGTAGCGCTGATCCATCTCGTTCACCGCCCATTTTAGCGCGCCGGCCGCCTTCTTGGGCTCCGTCACCACGGGGCAGAAGAGGTGGGGCAGGGTTTGGAATATGGAAAGCTCCACCACCTTGGGGTCGATCAGGATCATGCGCACGTCCTTCGGGGAGGATTTATACACAAGGCTCAGAATTATGCCGTTTATGCAAACCGATTTGCCGGAGCCCGTTTGACCCGCCACGAGCATGTGCGGCATCTTGCCAAGATCCGCGTAAACCGCGTTGCCCGCAATATCCTTGCCCACGGCGAAGGTGAGCGGGGATTTGGCGGCGGCAAACTCGCCCGTGTCTATAAGCTCGCGCAGCAGCACGGGTATGGTGCTGTGGTTCGGTATCTCTATGCCGATGGCGGATTTGCCGGGGATGGGCGCCTCTATGCGCACCCTCGGGGCGGCAAGCGCCAGCGCGATGTCGCTTGAAAGGGCGGTTATCTTGTTTACGCGCACGCCCTGCGCGGGCTGAAGCTCAAACCTTGTGATGACCGGGCCTATGCTTATATTCACTATCTTCGCCTCTATATGGAAGCTTTTCAGCGTTTCTATAAGCACCCGCGCCTTCTCCTCCGGCGGCTCGGCGGCAATCGCAACGGTGGGATCGGGCAGCTTCAAAAGCTCTATCGGCGGGCGCTGGTAGATATAAACCTCCTCCGCACCGCCCTCGGCTTCCGCGTCGGTTTTTTCGCCGCTTTCGCCGCTCTCGCCGCTCTCGCCGCCTGCGCGGCCTTCACGGCTTTTTTGGCCGTCCTCGCCCTCTGCGTATTCATCGCCGTAATGCACATCGGAAGCGGGCCCGCGCCCGCGCCCGTTCTCCGTTTCGGGCGGGGTGATCCCGCCGTCCCCGTCAAGGCTCGAATTGTAACAGCCGTCAGCGCCGCCCCCGGCCCCTGCGCCGTTCATGCCGCCGTAGGGTCTGCCGGAGCGCGGATCGTAAACCGAAATATGCGCGGAGGCAAGCGGATCGTCCGCATCGCCCGCGCCGTCTGCGCCGCCTGCGCCGCCCGTGCCGCCGAAGGCGGGCCTGTCGCCGTATTCAAGCTCCACGTCGGCATACACGCCGTCCCCCTGAAAGAAGGGATCGCCCTCGAACATTTCGCCGCTGTAATCAAGCTGCGTTTTCATTTCGTCGCGCTTTTTCTTTTTAAAGGAATGCTTTTTGACCTCAAGCGGGCCGGAGCTGGGGTAGAATTCCAGCTCATCCCCCTTCTTTTTTGCGCCTCGGGAGAATATGGAGCCGCCGAAGGCCGAGCCGCCGGACGCGCGGGAAGCGCGGGAAGCGCGGGAAGCGCCGGAAGCGCCGGATGCGCGGGAAGCGCCGGAAGCGCCGGATGCGCCGTCCGAAGCGGAGCCCGATAATTCAAAGGGATAGGCAGGGCCGGGTGAGCCGCGCCTGCGCGAGCCGTTCGCGCCGCTTTTTGCGGAGGGATCGCCGCGCCTTGCGGTTCGTGCGGGCGGGTCGTAGGAATAGTCGCTGTCGCCGGAGGTGAGGGGGGTGCCGGAATGCTCTATAAAGCCGCCGTTGTCGCCCGTGGGAAGCTCCTCCATGAAAAGCCCGCCGCCCCTGCGGCCGGTGCCGGCATTCGCGCCCGCGCTTCTGCGCTGCATGCTGCGCTGCCTGCTGCGTTCGCGGAGCATTTCAATGCGCGCCTTTATGGAAACGTGGGTGAGCAGCAGTATAGCTATCACGATAATGCCGAAAAGCGCGATCGCGCTGCCGGTAACGCCAAGAAGCAGCACGAATAAATAGGCCAGTATGCCGCCGAAAACGCCGCCGCCTATGCGCGCCTTGCCGAGATTGTATGCGCTTGATACGATCTCTCCGAAGCGCGCGCCGACCATCTGCCTGCCCTGCGCAAAAATATGTATAAGCGCTATAACGGAAAGCACGATTACGGCTATGCAGGCTATGGAAACGGGGCGCAGGTCGCGCCGGGGCAGGGCTATCAGCAGCACGCCCAGCGCAATAAGTATGGGCGGCAGCGTGTAAACCGAAACGCCGAAAAGCCCGAATAGAAAAGTTGCCACGCCCGCAAAAAGGCCGCTTGAGCCGAAATAGCAGAATATGCCCAGTATAAGCCCTATAACTATGAGCACCACGCCGCTTATATCGCGGCGCACCTCGTCCGGCGCGCGCCGATCTTCCCTTGCGGGAGAGTAGGATGAAACGCTTCTTGATGCGGAAGCGGAGCGGGTGGTGAGCGCCCCGGAGGATGAGCGCAAAGCGGAGGCTCCCGAAGCGCCCCGCTTATTATCCGCAGCGGCGGAGCGGGTCGAGGCCGCGCGCGAGCTGCCGTTATTTTTATTGTCTGTTTTTTTGTTTGCCATCGGTGGCTCCTTTCATCGGTGCGCCCTTGCCCTCCGCTCCGCCTTCAGGCGCGGAAAGCGCAAGCATATTGCACCATTTTGTATTATACTATATTTGGGCGCGAAATGGAATAGCGCCGCCGCAAAAAAAGCCCGCTTGAAGCAAAAAAGCCGGGCTATTGGCGCAGCCCGGGAGCTTGACCGCCGCATACTGCAAAAAGCCGCGAAGGGAATAGTTTTTCAGTCGGTTTTTTCATGTTGACCATGCGAAAAGGCCGATCGGTGAAAATGGGTGGAGCGGAGCGCGGAGCGCGGAGAGAGAAAGGTGTAGGGCGAAAAGTGTAGAGAGAGCGCGGAGAGAGAACGGCGGAGCGAAAAAACGGAGAGAAAAGAGCGGCGGCCCATGGGGGACGCCGCTCGGCGGGGGACGGGCCGGTTCACCCGTCGCCCCTCATTGGCACAGATCTCGCGAGGCGATAATGATCTGAACACGGCAGGAACAAGACTGCCGAATGCGCGTGCGATCGATTAAAACCGAAAAAAATCGGGAGGTTCAATTCTGGAGGTAGATCGCACAAAACCGGACGCAAATTATATCGACCCGCTCCGAAGCCATAAGAGGCGCCGTGCCGGGTTAGATATTGGGATGCGAAATGCCGCCGTATAAGCGGCGAAAGGCTGAGGTGCGGCGAAAGCCATGCGCTGTACACAGCCGCCGACAAAAGCCCATTTGATCACATGCCATTACTACGACACAATTTTAGCAAATACATTTTGGGCTGTCAACAGCTTTTTGCACGGCGAAAAAATATATATTTACCAAATGAAATACCCGAATCATACATAATCATTATCAAAAACGCGCCCATCGCCGCTTTTTTCTTATTTATTATTTGCCGAAGCCCCGCGTCCGCCCGCTTCGATGAAATATGTCAAAATTACGAACAAGATGATATGCCCGACCGCAGGCGGCGCATGGGCAGAATAAAGGCGTGTGCGCGGAAGCCGCCGCGCACACGCAAAATCAAATGCTTTTATAAAAATTCAAATCACGCGCCCTTGCGCACGGGAAAGGGGCTTATCTGTCCGGCTCGATAAGGCCGTAGTTGCCGTCCTTCCTGGAGTAAAGCACGTTTATATCGCCGGTTTCGCCGTTTGTGAACACGAAGAAGCTGTGCCCAAGCAGATCCATCTGAAGCATCGCCTCGTCCACGCTCATGGGCTTCATCGAGAAGCGCTTCACCTTCACTATCTCGGGGCCGTGCTCGTATTCGTCCTCGTATTCGTCCTTCTCCGGAGCTTCCTCGTAGCGCAGGGTCTTGCTCAGCTTGGTCTTGTGCTTTAAGATCTGGCGGTCGAGCTTGGCTATAACGTTGTCGATGCTGGCATACATATCGGTGGTGGTCTCCTCGCCGCGGATAACGCCGCCGCGATAGGGGATGGTTATCTCGATGCTGTGCCTGCTCTTTTCAACGCTCATCATAACCTGCACCTCGGTGTCCTGCGGGAAATACTTATCCAGCTTTTCAAGCTTTTTAAGCGTCAGCTCCTTGAGGTAATCGGTAACCTCCATGTTTCTTCCGGTGATAGTTACTATCATAATTTACACTCCCTTCATTCTATACCGCGCTTTTGCTCGGTATGGGTGATGGATATATTATACCGCAAAACTGCGCGTTTGTACAGACCCCAAGTGTGACTTTTTTGTAAACAAATGCCGAACAGCGCAAAAATGCAGTCGGATGCTTGAAAAAATGCGGAATGCGCCTGCGGGAGCGGGAGGAAAGAATAAACTATTAAGTAATTACAAAAAACAATCGAACAATATGAAAAAACAACTCAATTTTTTTAAACGCGCACAAAAGCTTTGCGATTTTTGGATAACCGTGTTCCAAAATAAGCATAACTTAATTTTGAAAATATATATGGGATAAGGAAAAATTGGGGTTGACAGGCGGGGGGAGGGGGATGATATAATACACCATCTTCACAGGTATACTGTACGCTTTCGGCGTGCAGCCTGACTGCGGCGGTGGAGAGCCGCCGGTGCACGGGTGAGGTTTCCCGTGCGGCAAAAAAACAACGGAGGTTTCAGGTATGAACTCTAAGCAACTGTTCACCAAGACGCTCGCGGGCCTTCTTGCGCTCGTGATGCTCTTCGGCGTGCTCGTTCACGTTGGCGGCGCGGGCGTTTCCGCAGAGGGCGCTGCTGCCGTTAAGGCGGCGGAGGGCGCGGTCACGCTCGACAAGACCGCCCATCTCACTGCGGACGGCACCTACAGCATAGATCTTGAGGCGCACACGGCGGATGAAAACGTCACCACCATTGTGACGCACTCAACGGAGCCCATCGACTACGTGCTTCTTATCGACCAGTCCGGCTCCATGCGCGACGTGGAGAATATTCCCCAGGCTCCCGATCCGGCGCTCATCTGGCACGGTCAGCGCGGCTTCGGCCCCATGTCCATCGAAACGCGCCACCTTACCGCCATCAAAACCGCTGTGAACGAGTTTATCGACCTGGTGCACAGCAAGGCGACTGCGGAGGTCAATCACAGGATCGCGGTGGTCGGCTTCGCCGGCGGGTACAACACTCAGTCGCAGGATCATAACTACACCAACACCGAGGTTTTCGTGGGAGCTGCGCAGTACGGCTACAACGGCTACGACGGCGACCTGATGCCCGGGCAGACCAATATCGGCCAGGATTGGGCGCAGAATCATTACGGCGACGTTTTTCAGGACGTTACCGTTCCCGCTCAGCTTGCTAATCTCAAGGCCTCCAAGGATGCGTTCGACGCACAGGGCGGCACGGCGCTGCATCTCGGCATGGAGATGGTAGAGGGCGTTATCCGCGCCAGAAATGAAGACCCCGATTACTACGGCAGAAAAACCGTCGTTATCGTGTTTACGGACGGCGTCACCGGCTCCCTCGGTCAGAACCGCAGGTGGGCAAACGAGGCTGTCGCAACCGCCAACAACGTTAAAAACGCTCTTAACTCCGAGATCTACTGCGTCAGCCTTATAAGCCACGTTCGCAACTTCGAGTATGAAAAGCGCTACAAGGGCTGGCTCGGCAACCGCAAGCTGCCCGCCTGGATCGAGGAGGACTGGCCCACCTTTTACGACAACAATCAGAGCTGGTTCAACAACGCGGCCGACCAGATACTTTGGACCGATTCCTACAGGCTCGTGGCGGCTATCTCCAGCAACTACCCCAACGCGCAGTACGGCGTGATGAATAAATTCAATCAGAACAGCAACGGCTATCTGACCTACCTCGGAGCAAAGAACCCCAACCTGCCGAACGCGATCAACGGCTCCAATCAGGGCATGATCGACCTTCGCGCCTACGACGGCTACTGCTTCGAGCTGCATGACGCGGCGGACGTTCAGGGCAGATCCCCCGTTCGCAACGTGCAGGGACTCATGACCGCCTATCTCGCCATAGAGAATATCACGGACACCGTGATCGAGGAAACCGTGGGCGGCGGCGGCGAAAGCATCTCGCTCACCGGCGACGCCATTATGCGCGATATGCTCTCCGAATACTTCTTTATGCCCGAGGCGTTCAGCGTGGATAACGTGATCGTCCGCACTCAGGTTCCCACCGGCGGCAGCCTTGAAAGCGGCTTCACCTTCGCCGGCGCGCAGGATGAAACCTATGCCCGCAGCGGCAATGCCGATGCAAACGGCTGGTATTCCTTCGTTAAAAACGGCAGCGGCGTTGACGGCATCAAGGTTCGCATCAACAAGGGCGAGGGTCTTGTTGAAGTCAAGGGCTTCAACTATAAGGAGCAGTATTGCCGCAGGAATGCCGACAACTCCTACGGCGGCAGAAAGCTGCTTGTGACCATCACCGGCATCGAGGCAAACGACTGGGCGGTGGGCGATCAGCTCCCCACCAACCTTGAGGCGCACTCCGGCGTTACCCCCGGCGAGGGCCAGCTCCCGCCCGAGGATATGCGCTTCCCGCTTCCCACGGTGAATATCCGCGAAAAGTATTTCGTTTACGATTTCTGCCGCGATTTCTACGAGGAGAATCCCGATCACTTCTTCGGAAAGAACGGGCACGACGTTAAGGCCGTGCTTGCGCTGGACGCTCCCTATAAGCAGCAGAACGTGAACGCCTACTCCGAAGAATACAGCACGAGCGATGAGGACGGCGTTCTGTTCACCGCCGCTGCGCAGGATCACCAGGCTGCGGACAACGGCGTGGTGTTCTCCATCAAGCAGATCAGCCACAGCGACTTCGTGGTCGGCGCGCTGCTTCAGCTTGACGACGATACCTACGAATGGTGCAAGCTCACCTTCCTGCCCGCCACCAACGTTCACTACGAGGAGAATAACCTCAGATACAACAAGGCCTCCACCAGGGACGATGCGAACGCACCCAAATTCGTTGAGCTTGAACAGAGCGAATGGCGGCTTGCGGGCGCCGGCAAAGAAACCGCAAGGCAGGGCATAGATAATATCGTCTATGGCTATGAGGCTGAATACAACGTTGAAACCCATGGCGACAGCAACGCGGCAACCGCCCATATCGTTGTTGACCAGGCGTATCTGGACGCCGTAATGAGCAAAACCGCTCAGTGGCCCGTGGCGCATTTCCGCTTCACCGGCACCGGCTTCGATATCCTCTCCCGCAGCGGCGCGGATACCGGCGTGCTTGCGGTGGACGTTGTGCCCCACGGCCTGCCCCGCAATTATGCGGATGGCACCGCCGGAGCGAACTATGCGCATCTCATAGTGGATACCTATTACGGCGATGCGGAGAATCAGTACGAAAAGACCCTGCACCAGATCCCCGTGCTCCGCGTGACCGGACTGCTGTTCGATCCCCAGGGCTACGACGTATATATTTCGCCCGTTTACCACAAGGTGTTCGATCACACGCCCAAAACCAAGGACGGCAAGTCGGCCTACGACCCCGCCGCGATCGAGGGCGTTAAGATTCCCGGCCTGCCGGAGGTGGATTATCAGCTTGTGAATGCTTCCGATTACAGCGCCGAAAGCAGCGTCAGCTCCACGCGCAATGATGCGCCCGTATACGGCACCTTCAACGTGTATCTGGACAGCATCCGCGTGTATGAGCCCCGCACCGGAGAGGGCATCACCGCTATTGACAGGCGCGCCTACGAGGAAGCGGGAGAGCTTGCGCCCCAGTACCGCCAGATCCGCGACATTCTGCTTGATCCCGAGCAGTACGTTCCCATGACCGACAATGAGGGCAACACCGTTTACGACAGCGAGGGCAAGCCCGTGTACGCCATCAACGGCATCATCTATATCGACGCCTTCGATGGCTACGACCCCACGAGGCCCGTTAAGGTGGAGAACTACGAAACCTTCGGCCCGAACAACGAAACCTACCTCATGCCCACCCATATACACGGTGATGGCGATATCCCCGAAACCCAGCAGGCGTTTGCGTTCACCCTTAAGGAGTGGAACAACACTACCTCAAGGCTGCACATCAGCGCGAAGGCTCCCTACGGCAAGGTGCATCTGCACGTAAACGGCAGGCACGTTGCGGTGGTTCAGTCCTCCACCGAGATGTATTACGACGTTACCGACGTTATCCGTGAAACGAACGGCGTGATCTACGGCACCGGAAACCCCTCGCCGAACGGACACGTCATCATCTCCGCCTATATCGATGCAAGCGAAGCCGGTGCGGTGGACGATCATCGCGTGCTCTCGCTCGTGAACGTCAAGTTCATCGAGAATGCGGAAAACATCGTGCACACAACGCGCGATATCGAGTTCAGGGACGACGCGGGCAGCCTTATCAAGAGGATCGAGGACTTCACCGTCGGCAACAGGCTGCAGGAGAGCGATTTCCCCACCGAGGCGCAGCTCGCAAGGCCCGGCAAGGTATACAGCCACGACTACAACGGCGGCATAATCCCCTCCTCCCATAACAACACGCCCTACATAGTTACCTATTACTATGAGGATGAGCAGCCCGTTCAGCAGACCTGCACCGTGCAGTTTGTGCCCAAAGAAGGCGCTGCGCCCGTTGCAGCCGTAGTTGTGAACAGGGGAACCATTCTCCATAACGGGATCACGCTCCCCAATGGCAGCACCTTCACCTGGCCCACCGTGCCCGCGCCCGATCACGGCTGGGAGATCGGCAGCAGCGCCGCCGGCGGCTGGCTGTATACCTTCGGCGAGATAACCGAGGATACGACCATCTATGCGGCGTATACTAAGATCAATATGGCAACGATCTATTTCAGCTTCGGCAACTTGGATGCGCAGTTCAAAAATGGCGGTCAGCTGCTTTTGAGCACAGATACGACGTTCAACACGATACCGCAGGCTCCGAACAACGGCAACTTCAGTTATAGTTCTGCTCATTATGTGTCTAATACAACGACTCTTGTGAGCTCCATACCCTCAAATGCCGTCAATGATCTGAGCGCAACGGTGACCGATACGAGCAAGGTATACAGGATCGAGGTTGAGCCCGGCGATTACCGCGTTGGTATCTACTTCAAGAATATCCGTAACGGAACGAACTGGTGGTTCAATCCAAGCGGCGGCGCAGACAATATCAGGCTTGCCCCCGGTCAGGTCAAGTATTACAGGGTAGAGGGTAAAGCGGTAACTGTTTATAACAGCTACAACGGCCCCTCCACCGATCAGCACAATATCATGCCCATGCGCGGCGATGCCGCAGCACCCGCCACAAGCGGAACCGTCAGAACGCAGGCGCTGCGCGGCGCGGGCTCGTTCAACGATGGCGAGCTTACCTACATCACCTCCAATGCCGACACGCTTCTGTTTGCGGAAGCGGTGCTTGCGGGCGTTGACGGCGACGCGAACCATGACCGCGTTGCGGACCTCATGGACGCGCTGCTGATCATGCGCTGCTCGCTCGGGCAGGACACCGGTCTTGATATCTACGGAAGATATTGTGCCGATTATAACCGCGACGGCGAAATCGACGTCACCGATGCCTTGTTTGTAATGAGAGCATCCCTTGCCAATTGACAAAGGAGAAGATTATTCTATGAAGAAATACAGCAAACCCATGGTCTTTATTGAGAATCTGAAGACCGCCGCCGTCATTACCGCGGCCTGCAACAGCAACGAGTACACCTCCGCCGACGAGTATTCCTGCGCGATAGATATCGGCCTTCCGGGACCGGTATTCAATAATCCCGATATATGCCACTATACCGGCGATGACTTTGTGTGCTACCATAACCCCGACGGCGCCACCACGATTCTCTTTACCTCCTGATTGGGTGAGCCCGAATGCAGATACCCCCGAGGCGCGTGCCTCGGGGGTGTTTTTGAAGCACGCGGCCTCCGCATAGCTTCCGCGCTTCATAAAAAATCGGCGCACCCCGAAGGATGCGCCGGAAAAGGCTTTATTATGCTGTGATTCTCTTATCTGCCGGCGGTGGCGACCATAACGGCCTTGATGGTGTGCATACGGTTCTCCGCCTCATCAAACACCTTGCTTCTTTCGCAGCGGAACACTTCGTCCGTAACCTCCTGCTCGGCAACGCCGTATTTCTCGTAGATCTCGCGGCCAACGCTGGTCTCAAGGTCGTGGAAGCTGGGCAGGCAGTGCAGGAAGATGCAGTCGGGGTTGCCGGTTTTCTTCATCATGTCCATGGTCACGCGGTAGGGGGTGAGCAGCTTGATGCGCTCCTCGAACTGATCCTCCTCGCCCATGGAAACCCACACGTCGGTATAGATGGCGTCCGCGCCCTTGACGGAAGCGATATCCTCGGAGAACTCGATCTTTGCGCCGGTGGTCTTGGCAAGCTTCTTCATTTCCTTCACAAGGCCCTCCTCGGGGAAGAGGCTCTTGGGAGCGATGCCCACGAAGTGCATGCCGAGCTTGGCGGAGATGATCATGAGGGAGTTGCCCATGTTGTTGCGCGCATCGCCAACGTAAACGAGCTTGACCTTGTTGAGGGGCTTTGCCACGTGCTCCATGATGGTGAGGCAGTCCGCAAGCACCTGGGTGGGATGGTAGAGGTCGGTAAGGCCGTTCCAAACGGGAACGCCGGCATGCTTTGCAAGCAGCTCAACGGTTTCCTGCTTGAAGCCGCGGAACTCGATGCCGTCGTAGAACCTGCCGAGAACCTTCGCGGTGTCCTCCAGGGATTCCTTCTTGCCCATCTGGCTGTTGGAAAGGAAGGTCACGTTCGCGCCCTCGTCGAAAGCGGCGACCTCGAATGCGCAGCGGGTGCGGGTGGAGGTCTTTTCAAAAAGCAGAACTATGTTCTTGCCCTCGAGCAGATCGCCCTTGATGCCGGCGCGCTTCTTTGCCTTCAGATCGGCGGCGAGGTTGAGCAGGTAACGGATCTCATCGGGAGTGAAGTCCTTCAGGGTGAGCAGGCTGCGGCCTTTAAGATTAACGGGCATGGTAAAATCTCCTTTATAAATGGTTGTGTTTGCGGCGATTTTGCGCACATCGGCAAAACCTCGCTTGCCGTTAGATTATAACACAAGCTTGGCAAGTTGAAAAGCCGAAAAATGCCCGTGAAAGGTATATTTTTCGGCTTTTGGCGGTTTTTTTGGGGGTTTTTGAGTCCTTTTGAGCGAATGGGCCCGCTTTATCGGAAAAACGCGGTCATTCGCGGGGAATAGACGGATCGGGTAATGCCGTCCAAATCAAGGTTTCAGGTGCATGACAGTATCAGTCACTATTCTCCGCAAAGGATATGGAGCCGCCATGGCCTTGCATGGGGTGCCCCTTGGTGTCCAGCTCGTAAAGGTGTTTTGCCGCAGCCTCAACGGGCGTGGTATAGTAACCCTCATCAAAGAGCCTTCTGCTGTCGCCAAGAAATATTTGCTCCAAGCCGTTTTGTCCGTATGCCCACAGGCAGAATGCATAGTTGCGCTCGTTTGTGTCGTCCTCTTCTTCCCAATCATCGAAATCTATGGCGACCATTGCATCGTTGCGCGTCATGCGCTCGAAGCCGATAAGCGTGCCGGGTTTAACTATATCCATCACCGAATGACCGGCCTGCTTTGCCTGATCCGGAGTGAACATAACTATATCGTAATGAAATTTCTTTGCCTCATCCACCATCTCCGCTCCGCTTAGCTCCGGGGAGTAAAGAATGCGGTATTTCATCACATAGCTGTACTCCTCGGACGGCTTGTGACCGAGATGTGAACCCAGCAGAACGCCAAGAGCGAACATCGCGGCGATCGACAGTATGCAGATAAGCAGTGTTTTTTTCTTCATCGCATTAACCTCTATTTAATAGTGAAGCTGCATTCGTTGCCTGTTTCGTATGCCCAAGCATTCCAAAGGAATGTACCGCCCTGTGGTTGTAAGGCTATACGAAGTTGAATTACCTTGACTTTCTGTTTTCGTAGCATAAAGAACCCTATGGCTATTTATACGAGCGGCTTAAACCGCAAGCAGCAAAAATTATACCATAAGCACCCTGCTTTTATACTAACATCTAATCAAAACAAGACTTAATCCATTCCCTTGCCATGATGCTTTGAATCGTGTGTTTTGTAAGTTTTCTGATCGTTTCACACAAGCGATCAACAACATCCGCAAGGGAGCGGAACACTTCGTTTCGAAACCCGTTTTTACGAAGCTCCTTCCAAATCTGCTCGATAGGATTCATTTCCGGAGTATATGGCGGAATGAATGCCAAGTGTATATTTGCAGGTACGACCATAGCGTTTGATTTGTGCCTCGTCAAACTTTAATTTCACTTTCATCACTTCTGTGGTCTATTATACCACATTCGATGATGGAAGTCTATATTTAATTGGATGTTAGTATTACAAGCTCGTTTAGAATTCAATAATTTACCCGATACAGCTCCGCGCCGCGGCTTTTGCCGACAATTGCGGGAGCAGATGGTTTTTTAAACGCGGTCGGCAAGCTCGGCGGATGCAGGCTTTTGCGGCGGACTGCGGTAAAAAAAGCTGCCGCATAACGGAGGTTTTCCGCAGCGGCAGCCATGCATAGTCAGATTCAGTCTATCGTCTTTTCCTTAACCTCTTTTTCGATCCTCTCAAGGAACGCATCGAGGCTCATCGTGCCAAGGTCGCCCGCCTTTCTTGCGCGCACGGCAACCACGCCGTTTTCGACCTCCTTATCGCCGACTATAAGCATATAGGGGATCTTCTGCATCTGCGCCTCGCGGATCTTGAAGCCTATCTTCTCGTTGCGAAGGTCGGTCTCCACGCGCAGCCCCGCCTGCTCAAGCTTTGCCGCTATCTCAAGCGAAGCCTCCTGCGTGCGGTCCGTCATCGCCATCACCTTCACCTGCACGGGGGCGAGCCAGGTGGGGAACGCGCCCGCGAAATGCTCCGTAAGCACGCCGATGAAGCGCTCTATGGAGCCGAACATCGCGCGGTGGATCATCACGGGGCGGTGCTTTGCGCCGTCCGCGCCGGTGTACTCCAGCTCAAAGCGCTCGGGAAGCTGCATATCGAGCTGGATCGTGCCGCACTGCCAGCTTCTGCCCAGGCAGTCCGCAATATGGAAATCGAGCTTGGGGCCGTAGAAGGCGCCGTCGCCCTCGTTCAGCTTATACTCCCTGCCCATCTCCGTGATGGCCTGCTTGAGTATCTCCGTTGCAAAATCCCAGGTTTCCTTTTCTCCGATATGATCCTCCGGCATGGTGGAGAGCTCGATGCGGTAGTTCAGCCCGAAGGTGGAATAAACCTCCGTGTAGAGCCTGATAACGTTCTTTATTTCGTCCTTCATCTGCTCCCACGTCATGAAGATATGCGCGTCGTCCTGCGTGAAGCAGCGAACGCGGAAAAGGCCGTGCAGCGCGCCGGAAAGCTCGTGGCGGTGCACAAGGCCCAGCTCCGCCATGCGCAGGGGCAGGTCGCGGTAGCTGCGCGGCTCAATGCCGTAAACCAGCATTCCGCCGGGGCAGTTCATGGGCTTGATCGCAAAATCCTGCTCGTCTATCACCGTGGTATACATATTTTTGCGGTAATGGCCCCAATGCCCGCTCTTTTCCCAAAGCTCGCGGTTCAGCATGATGGGGGTTTGGATCTCAACGTAGCCGTAGCGCCTGTGCACCTCGTGCCAGTACTCAAGCAGCGTGTTTTTCAGCTCCATGCCCTTGGGCAGGAAGAACGGGAAGCCGGGGCCCTCGTCCATCAGCGCAAAAAGCCCAAGCTCCTTGCCTATCTTGCGGTGGTCGCGCTTCTTTGCCTCCTCAAGCATGGTGATGTATGCGTCCAGATCGGCCTTTTTCTCAAACGCCGTGGCGTAGATGCGCTTGAGCATTTTATTCTTTTCGCTGCCGCGCCAATACGCGCCCGCAACGCTCATAAGCCTGAGGTTTTTGCATTTGCCCGTGGATTCAAGATGCGGGCCGGCGCAAAGGTCGGTAAATTCGCCCTGCTTATAGAAGCTTATCTCCTCGCCATCGGGCAGCTCCTCTATAAGCTCCACCTTATACGGCTCGCCCTTTTCCTTCATAAGGGCTATCGCCTCCTCGCGGGGCAGGGTGAACCTTTCGATGGGCAGATTTTCGGAAACTATTTTTTCCATTTCCTTTTCGATTTTGGGAAAATCCTCCGGCGCAAAGGGAATCTCCGTGTCAAAATCGTAATAGAAGCCGTTTTCGATGGCGGGGCCGATGGCAAGCTTCACCTCCGGCCAAAGGCGCTTCACCGCCTGCGCAAGAATGTGCGAGCCCGTGTGGCGGTAGGTCCATTTGCCGCCGTCGTCGGCAAAGGTGAGCAATTTCAGCGCGTGGTCGCCGTGGATGGGCAGCGCCGCGTCAAACAGCGCGCCGTCCAGCTCGGCGGCAAGGGTTGCTTTGCGAAGGCGGGGGCTGATGCTCTCCGCGATGGCGTAGGCGTTCACGCCCTCCTCAAACTGACGGACGGAGCCGTCGGGAAAAGTGATGTTGATCATTTTTTCTCTCCTTGAATAGTTTTGAGCAGTATTTTTTGATTCTCGGCAGCTTTTATTCCCACGTTCCGAAATTCGCCGGAAATTGCGGAAGGAAAATAAAAAGCCGCCTTGAACTGATTTCGTTCAAGGACGGCATTGATTCTCAAAACCGCGGTTCCACCTTGATTGCGGGCTTATGCAGGCTGCAAAAGCGCCGCCGCTCAATGGGGCATAGCCCCGCTTGGGACAGGACCTTGGCACGGGCCCCGCCTGATTTTGCTTATATTCAGGCAAAATCAAAACCAAAGGCGCTCCTGCCGGCATGAGCGGTATCCTCCCGCGCTCCGTGGGCGGCTTGCAGCCGAAGGCACGCCCTCTCTGAAAACGGCTTTGCGCAGGGCTCATTTCATGCAAGCCCTATTTCTCAACATAGCCGAGTTTAGCACAATCGCGCGGCTTTGTCAAGCGCGAAAAAAGTATGATCTTATATTCCCAGCGCGGCCCTTGCCGCCATTATCGCGTCCGCCGTGGTGATGCTGCCGTCCCCGTCCATATCCGCGTTTTCAAAAATTATCGCGTTGTCGCCGATAAGCTCCATTGCGCGGCGCAGGGTGAGTATCGCGTCCGCTATGGTAACGCTGCCGTTTCCGTCCGCGTCGCCCAAAATGCCGTCCGAAAGAGGGATGCCCTCAAGATGCGGAATCACCTGAAGCTCCGCAAAGGGGTAATCGGGATTGCCGTCCATCGTCCAGATAAGGTCGAAATCATAGCCCTCATAGGTGCTTTGCTGCGAAAGCTCCTCGGCGGTAACGGGCCTTGCAAAGGGGCTGTACGCGCTGCCCTCGATTATAAGATGCAGGCAGCGGTCCATCCAGGTGTCGGTGGTGGAGGCGTTGTAGCCAACGAAGGCGTCCGCATTATGCACGGCGGAAACGTGCCCCGCGGTGTAGCAGTAGTCGGCAAAAATATCCTTGCCGCCGTAGCCGATTATGCCGCCCACGTCCCTGCTGCCGTAAATTCTGCCCGTGCTGTAGCAGTTTGAAACGGCGTTCGTGTAGTTGCTTTCGGAATGGCCCTCAAACCAGCCCGCGATGCCGCCCACCGCGCTGCCGCTCTGCTCATCGCCCTCGCCCTGAACAATGCCGGTAATATCGCCAGCGTTGTAGCAGGCGAAAATGTCGGAAACAAAGGCGTTGCCCGCCGTGCCGCCCACGAGCCTGCTGCCGGTAACTTCGCCCGCGTTGCCGCAATAGCTTGCGCTCGAATCCTCAAGATTGCCGATTATGCCGCCGGTCTGAAAGCTGCCCTCGATCCGTCCCCCGTTAAGGCATTGGGCCACGGAGCTTTCACGAAGCATTCCCGCTATGCCGCCGGTATTGCCGACGCCGGCGATCCTGCCGAGGTTGGTGCAAAGCTCAATGGAGCCCATGCGCCCGTTTCCGACTATGCCGCCCACGTCCCAGCTTCCGGAAACCGCGCCGCCGTTTCGGCAGTTCGATATCCATGCCGCGTTATGGCCGACTATCGCGCCCACGCTGTCCACGCCGATAACGAGGGAGCGCTCCACGCTCAGGTTCATGATCTGCCCCGTTGCGGCGCAGCCGAAAAGCCCCGCGCCCACGGAGTCGCCGGATTCGTTCACATACAGGCCGTAAACCGCGTGATCGCCGCCGTCATAATTCCCAAGAAAGCTTCGGGAAGTATCGAGAACCGGATCGTCCTCGCCGTTTTCGGTGAAAAGCGGCCTTCCGATGGGCGTCCACACGTTTTCAGGCGCGTTTTCAGCGCTCCAGCTCTCGCAGCTCGCGGTATCGTTCAGATAAATATCCGCAGTTTGAAGGAAAAACATTCCGTCCGTGCTTTCGCCGGAGTTTACGCGCGAAGCAAGCAGCGCAAGCTCGCTGCCGTTTGAAATAAGATAGGGGTCGCTCTGCGTGCCGCTTCCGCCGGAAAAGCCCTGCGCGATGCTGCCGTCCCACACGGGCGCGCCATCCGCGAGCGAAAGCGCGGGAACGCAGAGAATAAGGAGAGAAAGCGCCGTAAATGCGGCAATAAATCTATTTAGCTTTTTCATAAAAAGCCTCCCGTTGATTATTTTCCATTCGGGATTTTACTACCGGCAAACCGCTTTGTCAATCGAAAAATGATGAAAGATGAAAATGTCATATTTTGTTAATGCAAATGCCAAAAACGGCGCGGGCGAGGATGCCCGCGCCGCGGAAAAGTGAAAGCAAAGCGCTGCTTCGGAGCGCTTGTTATGCCCTCCCCTCCGAGCTTACGCGAAGAATTCCTCCGCAAAATCGTTCAGGCGGCGCTCATAGGGGGTCACGGGCATATTCGTGTTTTTCAAAATAAGGAACATCGCGCGCTTGAGGTTCAGCAGGCGAATCTCAAGCCTCAGCATAAGCTTATGCTTGGTGTAATAGATGCGGTCGTATTTCAGGCAGGCAAGCTCAATGTCCTCGTCGGATTCTTCGCTGCCCTTGGAAAAGCCGAGCCTTGCCGCATCCGCATCGGAAAGATCGCGCTTTAAAAGCAGTATGCCGGGAAGATCGTCGAAGCCGGAAGCGGACATGCCGTTTAAAAAGGCGGAAACCTTGCGCCAGCGGGCAACCTCCTTGCGGTATTCACGCGGATGCCTTGCGAAAAATTCCTCATCGGACATTATGGCGCGCTGCGCGCGAAGCATGGTCGGCTTCCAAACAACTATATCGGCGATCGGCACCAGCAAAAAGGTCGCTATCGCAAGCAGAATGAAGGCGGGCGGGGAGAGCAGGTGCGCATAGGTGTATACGAGCACATGGGGAACGACGATGCACATAACGGAGACAACGAAAAGCATCGTTTCCGTAAGCGCACGAAAAAGGCTGTAATGGGTGGCTGAATTTCTTTTAAAAAAACGCATAGTTTGTCTCCTTTTCGGTTTAATTGGCAGAAAGGGGATAAGCTGTGCCGATCGCCCGCCCTTATGCGCGGAATTCCTCCGCAAGCTCGTTCAGCCTGCGCTCATAGGGGGTCACGGGCGTATCCTCGTTTCGGAATATAAGATTGAAGCCGCGCTTGATGTTCAGCAGGCGAAGCTCAAGCCGAAGCATACGGGGATGCTGACTGTAATAGATGCGGTCGTACCTTTCGCTGTTGAACTCAAATTCGTTTTCATAAACCACCGAGCCGTTCGCGGAGTTCATCAAAACGCCGTATCTCGCCGCATCCTCCGGTGAAAGCTCGCGCTTGAGCTGCAAAATTCCGGGCAAAAGCTCCTCCTCGCCCTCCGCCACGGCGTTCATGTGGGCGGCAACCTTGCGCCAGCGGGCAACCTCCTTGCGGTACTCGCGCGGGTGACGGCTGAAAAACATTTCATCGCCCATCATGAAGCGCTCCGTCCTCATGATGATCGGGTGGAAAACGAAGTATCCGAAGATGGGTATTACCGAAAGCGTGACGATCTGAAGAATAATGAAAAGGGGTGTGGGCAGCACGTGGGCATGGATAACCGTGTAGCCATACGGGAAGCCCATGATGGGTATCAGGGAAAACAGGCAGAAATACTTAAGCAGCGCTCTTGCAAAGCTGTAGTTGCTGACCGTTTTTTTAGGCTTTTTCATGGCGAAACCTCCATTTTATTATACTCTTTTTGGCGGGCGGGAGCGAGGAAACAGCCCTGCCGGTGCAAGATGAGATGGGTGCGGGAATGCGGCAAAGCGCCGCCTCGAACGGAATAAGAGGGGATACGCGCCCCGTTCGGCTTCATGCAGGGAAAGGGTATAAAGAATAGACGCCCTCTCCGTGCGGCAGGTATACTATACCATATCCAAAGATGTATGTAAATAGCTAATAGTATGATTTTTCGGGTCATAAACGATTCGGCGCGGTTTTTCCGACTGCGGGAATACTCCGTGAAGCCGCCCGCTTTGCTGTTGACTATACGGCGGCGGCATTGTAAAATATAGTATGAAAAAATCCCGTATGGAGGCTTATATGACCGAAATACTCTATTATGATCACCCGATTGTTACCGAATGCTCCGCCGAGGTGATTTCCTGTGCGCAGAAGGACGGCGGCTTTTTAATCGTGCTCTCGCGCTCGCCCATCTTCCCCGAGGGCGGCGGCCAGCTTGCGGACGGCGGCAGCATCTTTACCGGTGAAAAGTGCGCGAAAATACTCGATTGCCAAACCGTGGGCGGCGTTCAGGTGCATTTTACCGATGCGCCGTTTGAGGTCGGGGAGCGCGTTTGCGTGCGGCTCGATCTTGAAAAAAGGCTGGATCACGCCGAGCAGCACACGGGCGAGCATATCCTCTCCGGCCTTGCAAGCAAACTGTTTTCCGCAAAGAACGTGGGCTTTCACATGGCGGAGGATTACTGCACCATAGATCTGGATCTGCCCTTTGAGCGCGAGCAGCTTGAAATGCTGGAGCTTGAAGCGAATAAGGCTGTGCGGGCAAATTTTAAAATACATACCGAAATAACCGATGGCGAGGACGCCGCAGGCCGCACCCTTCGCAAGCGCGCGGAGAAGGCGGTGGGAGAGGTGCGCATTGTGTATATCGACCATGGCAAGGTGGATTCCTGCACCTGCTGCGGCACGCATCTTGACGCCACGGGCATGGTGGGTTCGATCCGCATAACGGACGCGCAGCATTATAAGGGCGGCACGAGGCTTTTCTTTGCCTGCGGGGGCAGGGCGGCAAGGCTGAACGTGGAGGAGCACGCCGCGCTGACGGAGCTTGCAAGGCGGTATTCCACCTCAAGGGGCGAGCTGCCGAACGCCATAAAAAAGCAGATGGAGGAGATAGCCTCCCTTAAAGCGGAGCTGAAGGCGAAAAGCCGCCTTATAGCGGAGGGTCACGCAAAAAGGCTTATGGATACAGCGCAGGAGCGCGGCGGCGCAAGGGTGATATTCGAGGCGTTCGAGGAGCTTGGCGCAAACGATATCAAGCTTATCTGCGATGAGCTTGCAAAGCGCGCCGAGGAGGAAGGCTTGAATTTCACCGCGCTGCTTTTCGCCGTTTCGGAGGATGGCACGGAGTACCGCATGGCGTGCTCAAGGGGCGCAGGGCTGAATATGAAGGAGCTTTGCACCGCCGTGAACGCCGCGCTGATGGGGAAGGGCGGCGGCAGCCCCGTTTTTGCGCAGGGAAAGAGCGAAAGAAGGCTGGATGAAGGCACGGCGGAGGCGCTGAAAAAGTATCTGCTTTCCGCGATGGGGAGCTGAAAAAGCAGGGAATGATCCTTATAAATAAGAAAAAACGGATAAAGAATTGCCAAGAATAGTATTGATAATAGAATACGACGGCGCGAGCTACGTCGGCTGGCAGGTGCAGCCGAACGGCGTTGCCGTGCAGCAGGTTTTGGGCGAGGCGCTCCACACTCTCACGGGCGAGCGCTGCGCCCTTCACGCCTCCGGAAGAACGGACAGCGGCGTTCATGCGCGCGCGCAGGTGGCGCATTTTGATACCGAAAGCCGCATTCCGGCGGATAAATTCGCCTTTGCGCTAAACCCCCATCTGCCAAAGGATATAAGGATAAAGGGCAGCCTTGAGCTTCCGGGCGAGGAGGCGGGGGCGAGGGAATTTCATTCCCGCTTCTCCGTGCGCCAAAAGCATTACAGATATTCAGTTTTAAACACCGTGCATGATTCCGCGTTTCTCTCCTCCCGCGCGCTGCATATCTATAACAAGCTGGAGCTTGACGCGCTGAACGCTGCGGCGGAAAAATTCATCGGCAGGCACGATTTTGCCGCGTTCAAGGCGGTGGGCAGCAAGGCGGCCACCACGGTGCGCACCATCTATAAATCGGAATGGCGCAGGGAGGGCGAGCTGCTGCATTATTACGTTGCGGGCAGCGGGTTTTTATACAATATGGTGCGCATAATGGTGGGCACCATGCTGCGCGTGGGCCGGGGATACGAGGACGCCTCGATCATAGAAAACGCGCTTTTGAACCCCCTACGCGAGAATGCCGGCGATACCGCTCCCGCGCACGGGCTCACGCTCTGGCGCGTGCAGTACGATGAATTCGATACCGAGGACGTGCTTGAACGGAATGCGCAGGTGTAGGGCGCCTTTCGGCAAATGAAGCCGTTTCATTTATGAAGGCGCTGTGCTGATGAAGAAATGAAAAAATTAAGAAATTGCGGCTCGAATTCCTGCGGAGTTTCCGATGCTTTATATGCGCGGGAAGAAAGGCCGCGGAGTTGATCGAAGCGTTTTTTCGGGATGCTCTGCGCAAAAATTAAAGGGGGAGCCGAAAAAGCTCAGGGGAGCCGAAACAGCTCCCCCTGCTCATTTTTAAACCGATTCTTTTTTTATTCCAACAATTCTTTTTTTAGTTCAACCGATTCTTTTTAATCCCACCAAAAATGCCAGACCCTTTTCCCCTCAAGCGAACTGCAAAAATCGGAAAAGGCGGTTGAGCCTTCATCGAGCGGGGGATGGGCGGCGCCCGAGAAGGCGATAAGCTCACCTGCCGCCTCACGGAGGGCGCTTTCATCGAGCGGGGCGGGGAGCAGCACCTCAAGCGCATCGCCCGCCAAAACGGCGGGGATCGCGCCGTATTTTTCACCCCAGCTTTTCAGCATTGCCGCCATTTCAAGCGGCGCGGGGCAGTCGTTCCAATTCCCGAAGGGCAGATAGATCGCCGCCTCGTGGGGCTTGGTGGTGGGCAGCCTTATCAGCGCGCACGTGCGAAAGCTTTTGGAAAACTCGGTGTAGGGCAGCGAAAAGGCGTTCAGCGCGGTGAAGCACTCGGACACAAAGTCCGAAAGGCCGGGCTCCGCGCCCTCCTCAAGCTCCTCCTCAGGAAGCTCGCATTGCTTCAGCCTTGATGCAAAAACGCTTTCCCCATCGGGCTTTTTTGCGGCAAGCGCGGCGGCAATATCAAAGCCCGCGCCCCTGCTTTGCGCTATCAGCTCAAAAAGCGCGGGCTCGTTCACGGCTATCACGGGGAAGCGCCCCTCCGCTTTGCACGCGCGGACCGCGCCCTCGTAGTAGTCCATCAGCTCCGCTTCGCCCATGCTTCCGTTCAAAAGCTCATAGGGGTAGCCGAGCGCGTCGAGCGCGGCGGTGAAGGCGGCAAGCGCTTTTTTCTGCGCCCGCCTGTTTATTATATCGTCAAAAAGATTCATTTTCGGAGACCTCCGATGCGTTTGTCAAATAGTATCATATCGGGATTATATCAGATTTGGCTTTGCGGCGCAACGGCGCAAAACGGGCAGAAAAAGGAATAAAAAAGGAAAGCGCGGCAAAAAGCAGCGCTTTCCGCTGTAATACCAAGCTCAGGAGGGGGCGGCTCGGTATCGCAGCCAATGGAGGTTGCACCGCTGCGCAAAAATGCGGCGCGGCGCCGAAAAAGGGAAACGGCTTAAACCAATACGGGGGTAAAGCCGTGAGTTTTAATGCTGGTTCAGCCCTCTTGGGAAAGCTCAAGGCTTATCCCGTTGCTGATCGCGGCAACGTTCCCAAAGCGGGTCTCATATACCTCGGCGCCGATATTTGAAAGCAGCTTAAGCGTCTTATCCTCGGCGGGGTTCTTGTCGGAGCTGCATATCACGGCGTATTTGGGGCGCACCGCCGCAAAAAGCTCCGAAAGCATGGCGTTGTATCTGCCGTGATGCGGCACCTTTATAAAATCGCAGCTCTGCGCCGCGCCGCCGTCGAGCCAGTCGCGCAGGCGGTATTTTTCCGCGTCGCCCATGAAAATAAGGCGGTTTCTGCCGTGCGTCACGGTGGTGATGAGCGAGCAGTCGTTGTCCGTTTCCTCGTTCGCACTCGGCGCGGGGTAGTTTACCGGCGGCTCCACCAGCACCTGCGCCGTGCCGAGGGAAAGCTCGGTATTGCTCCGTATCCGCTCGGGCGCGATGCTCTTTTTTTCAAGCGCGGCGATAAATTCAAGGTATTGCGCGGCGGTGCTTTCATAATCCGGCATTATCACGCGCTCCACGGGGAAGGCGTCTATCAGCTTATCCGCGCCGCCAACGTGGTCCTTGTCGAAATGGGTGATGATGAGCGCGTCCACGCGGGAAACGCCGCTTTTTTCAAGGAAGGCGCAGATCTCCGCGCCGTCGTCCTCCTCGCCCGCGTCTATCACCATGCAGCTTTCGCCGGTTTTAAGGATTATAGCGTCCGCCTTGCCGACCTTCAGCACGGAAACGCTCAGCTCCTCCATGGGAGCGGCGGGCTCATCCGTCGTGTGCGGCTGATTCGGGGAACCGCCGCGGCCGCATGCGGCGTTCACCGCCAGGATTGCGGGGAGCAGCGCGGCAAGAAGGATGAAACAGATCGTGCGCTTTGCCTTCATATTTCAGCATACCTCGTTTCAAAGCATAGTTTACCCAATTTTAGCCGTTTGCGCCGCATTTCGCAATAACCCTCAACACGCTAATGCCTTTATACGCCAAAATATTGCATTAAAAATAAATATATTATTTTGGATAGAGGGAGAAGCGGCGCAAAAAACCGCGAAAAACCGTGCCTTGGGCTTAAAAAAACTGTTGCACGGCTTGGCGGATTGGGTTATAATGATAAAAAATATATTGCGGATCTGCGGCGAAAAGAATTTTTACGGGAGGAAAACGCCATGAAATATTCCGAAAAGCTGAACGGCTTCTATGAGGAGGGCTATCATTACTATATTGAAATACGAAACGAGCGCATGACCGTGCGCGACTACCGCCGTGCCGTTGCGCTTGAAACCACCGTTTGCTATAATGCGGACGATGTGGAGCTTGGAAGGCGCACGGAGATCTATTTGGAGGACAACGTGCTTTCCCGCGCGGCGGACGGCAGCATGATGACGCAGATAAAGTCGCTCTTCTTCGAGGGCGGGGAGCTGAAGCTTCTCTATTACTATACCATCATGGGCGAAACGCTGTATACGCTCAAAAAGGTGGAGCACGGCCCCTTCGATCATATAACGGTGCGCGACACGGAGTTTTTGGAGGCGCTCCAGGGCAAATGGACGCAATGGCTGCCGAACGGCGAAAAGGGCAGCGCCATGATGATAATGGGCAACCGCCTAAGCTGGATGGGGATGGGCCCCTTCGCCTTCCATGCCGTCAGCCTCGCAAGCTCGCCAAACAGGGTGCGCCTTGTGCCGGAAAATCCTATCGACGGCGATTTCGGCGGCTTCACGAGCGTGGACGTGGAAAAGGATATGCTCACCACGCGCATGATAGTTTGCGATGCAAGCGTGCCGCTCACGGTTTTTGCGCGGGATAATATGCTGAACAGGATCACCCCGCCGCCCGCCGCCTTTGAGAAAATGCGCGGCACCATGCTCCCGCCGGACGGCGAGAGGACGGTTTTTTCGCCCATGCGCCCCGCCGTGGATATGCCGCCCATGCGCCCTGCCGTGAATATGCCGCCCATGCGCCCCGCCGTGGATATGCCGCCGGAAACGGGCGAGCCGCCGAAGGGCGCGGCAAATGCGGGAAGCGGTGAAATATCGGGAAACGGTGAAAAATCGGGAAACGGCGAAAGCGCCGGAAGCGCGGAGGGCGCCCGCACGGTCGCCAAATTCTGCCGTGAATGCGGCTATGCCTTTGGGGAAAAGAGCTATAAATTCTGCCCCGACTGCGGCGCGAAAAGGTGATTTTTACAAAGAACGGAATAATAGATCGATCCGAGCCGGCTTAGTCCGGCTCCTTTATCGAAAATATATTATCAGCCTTATTCAATATCCGCCCCAAAAACGGAACTTTATAGGTGAAGCCACTTTACGAAAGAGAGACAGCTCATGCATGACGAAGCTTTGATCGCTCTGTTTTTCGCCCGTGACGAGCGGGCGATAGCGGAGGTCAAAACCCAATACGGCGCCGAATGCGAAAGGGCGGCGATGAATCTTCTTGGCGACAGGCACGCAGCGGAGGAGGTGCTTTCCGATACGCTGCTTGCGCTTTGGAACAGCATTCCGCCGGAGCGCCCGCGCTCGCTCAAAGCGTTCGCGCTCACCATCGCCAAGCGGGGCGCGCTGAAGGCGTACCGCGAAAAAACCGCCCTGAAGCGCGGCGGCAATATACGGCATGAATCCCTCGACGAGCTTGCGGAGGCTCTGCCGCACCACGGCAGCGTGGAGGGCGAGGTGGAGGCAAGGGCGCTTTCCGCGCTTTTGAACCGCTGGCTTGGGGAGCTGACGGGCGAGGAGCGCGCGCTGTTTTTAAGGCGCTATTGGTTTGAATATCCTGTTTCCGAAATCGCAAAGCGGATGGGCGCCTCCGCGTCAAGTGTTTCGGGAAAGCTGCTCAATCTTCGCAAGGGGCTTAAAAAATATCTTGAAAAGGAAGGGTTTTTCGTATGAAAGGCAGTAATAAGGAAAAGCTTTACGAAGCGCTGCTCTCCGTTAAGCCGGAGTATACCGCCGAGGCGGAGCGGTTTGAATTCAAAAAGCGCCGCTTCTCCCTGCCCCGCATCATCGGCGCAGTGGCGGCGGCGTGCCTTGTGACGGCGCTTGCGGCGGTTGCCGTGATTCCCAAGGGCGAAAGGGGGCAGTGGGCGGCGAACGCGGGCGAAAACGGAACCACCGCGCCGGAAACTGCGGGCGTGACGCCTCCTGCGCAAACCGAGGTGCCCACGCTTTCGCTGTTCACTCCGGGGTGCAACCCGCCCACGCCCGAGCCGTCCGCTACGGAGTGCGTTCTGCCCAGGCCGCATGAGCTTGAGATCGCCAATTCCCTGATAACGTTCAGCTATCCCACGGGGCTGACGGAGTTTTTTATCTCACAGAGCTTTAATGAAGAGGAGTTCGGAGAGTACGCTTCAAAAACCGGACTTGAGCAGCAGGGCATTCGCACTCCGGCGGACGCGCAGAGCGTGATCGAGCTTATGCGGGGCATCCCGTTTCCGAGCAGCGAGGAGTACGATTTGATCAGTGTGAGCTTTTTAAATCATCCCGAGGGTGAATATGCTTACGACGTGATATATTACGTGCCCGGCGGCGGCAGCCTCATCTTCAACGGCAGGCTTGCGGGGGAGGACACTCTGGACGGCATGCTGAACGTCATCACCGGTGAATCCGAGGTTTTCCAGATGAACGTTGATGGAAACGCGCATATCTCAAGGCTGTTTCGCGCGGAGGATATGAGCTTTAACGAGCATTATTTCGGAAATGAAGAAACGAGCCTCGGCTTTCATGCGGAGGTGGACGGCAAATATATGCAGATAGCGTCCTACGGGCTTTCGGAGCAGGAGGCGGTGAAGGCGATAAACCGCTTTGATTTCCGCGATGTATTCGATGCAGCGCCGGTAATAGTGCCCGTTGAAACCGATCTGGGGCAGATCAGTCTATCAGGAAGCGCCGAGATAAAGCTGCTTTTGGATGCGTGTGCGCTGACGGAGGAGGAATTTGCGCGTCTCACGGATGCCGGGTGGCCGGCAAGCGCGGAGCTTACGGAGCCCCTTGCGAGCCTTGCGCAATTCATGGCGCAAAAGAAGCTTGCTGAAAACCGTATCCGCAAAAAGACCGATCTGGAGACCATCGTGAATAATTTCGATTCGCGCCGCTTCCCCGTGATCGACGGATGGGCGCTTGAGAGCATTGAGCTTGTGTACAAAATAAATCATTCCACCGTAAACTATGTTAGTCCGGACGGAAAAGCCTGCACGTTCTACGTGTATGCGGACAGCTTCCTTGCCACGCCGCTCAAAACGCTCGCCTGGGGCATGACCCAAAGCGAGCCTGAGACCGTTCCGCTTGGGAAGGATTCGCCCTTTGAAAGCCTTTTCAGGCTGAGAGGCCCCTATCCGCAGGCCGCTGACGTCTACGTTGGCATGATGCCTGGCTTTTTGGTCACCTTCTCACTTGCTCCGGAGGATGCTGCGGGCGTTATTGATTCGCTGAGCCTTGCAACGCTTGGCGAGCTTGCCGAAAACGGCGAAGGAGCCGAGCCGCACGGCACGGAGGAGTGCATAGGGGTTTATGACGCCGAGTTTTTCTCAAACGCCGAGCTTTATGAATTCGTTCGCGCCGCAAGCGGAACGGACGCGGAGTTTAATGCGTATCTTGGCGCAAACAGGGAGCGCTTCTACGGTATAGATTCAAGAGCGGACGCCCTCGCGCTGCTTGAGCTGCTGGATTCCATGCCATTTGCCCATGCTCCCGAGGGGGGCTTCAGCCGCCTCTTTATCTCTGCCGGCATAGCCGGAAACGAGAAGGATGTCGCCTCAGTCCATTATGAATTCGACAACAGGGTGTGGGTTTTCAGCAATTATTTCCGCGATAAAGATGAAAACGGCGCGCGCGACACCCTGGATGAGCTGATCGCCGCCCTGGAGCTGCGGCCGATTGCGGCGGATGGCGCGGGCGGGCTTCAAAGGCTGTTTGAATACCACCCCAAGAGCGGGGATACCGATGAGCTGACGCATTTCTACTATGCCGAGGCGGACGGAAAATACTTTGAGATAGACACCATAAATCTGAGCGGCGATGACGCCGTTCGGGGCCTGGAAAGGTTTGAGTTCGGCAGGCTTTCGGAGCTTGCGGATCGATGATCGAAATGTAAAGTGCCGCAGGCGAGCGGGAGGTGCAGAGTGATGTGTGCTTTGCGCGTGATGCTTGCCTGCGGCGCGTTGTGCCTTGCGCCGAATGATGTGCGCTTCGCGCGTGATGCTTGCCTTGCGGCAAATGATGCTCGGCTTCGCCGAATGATGCGCGCCTGCGGCGCGTTGTGCCTTGCGGCAAATGAAATCCGGCTTGCGCCGGGTGAAATCTTTTTTACAAAAAGATGAAATCCGCTTCGCGGGTGAAATCGGCAAAGCCGGTTGTGGTTGAAATTCCTGCGGCGCTTCCAAAAGCCTTCCCCTCCGAGGGGAAGGTGGCT
>CAMVMM010000022.1 GCA_947168565.1 uncultured Clostridia bacterium
CCCTCGATGCTGCCTGATTTAATTCTTTTGTCTAACTTTTGGGGTTCAGATCACTGCCGGGTCCCGGTACGCTATTTGATTCTTGTTTCGGCGCGTCACATCATCGCCATGCGAAGCACCGTTACGGCGTCCGACACGGTCACGGTGCCGTTGCCGTCCATATCGGCGGAGGCAAGCGAGATGCCGCCGTTATTATTCATTATGCCCAGTGCATAGCGCAGCACCACGATCGCATCGGTAATGTTTACAATGCCGTTTCCGTCCGCATCGCCCGCAAGCACGCCGCCGGTGGAGTAGATCGCGGTGATCTGCGTGTCGGAATAGATCCTCTGCCCCGCGCCCTGCCAGTGCGAGAAGGTGCAGCCCTCATGCTCCGGCGGATCTATCATAACCGGATAGAAGCCGTGCGCCACGGTTTGGGTGCCGATCGTGGAATTGGTGACGGAATCCACGAAGGTGACCGTGTGGGTGGAGAGCGCGCCCGTGCCGATGGAGAAGGGGCTCACAAACACCGCGCGGAAGGTTTCGGTCCGGGTCGTCATATTGCTGTCCGCAGTTACCTCGGCGATCAGCTCATAGTTGTAATGCCCCACGGGAAGCTCTCCGAAGCGGAGAAGGGTATTTATCTGGGAGCTTGAAACGCTGAAGCTTCCCCTCGTGTTCGGGTTGACCGTTACGCTTTTAAGCACGCTGCCGTTTTGATCGGTAAACCTGCCGGTGAGGCTCGTGAGCCTGTGGCTTGAGGTCACGATCTCCCTGAGCGAAAAGCCGCTGCCGGCGGGAAGGCTTCCCGAGGGCGGGTTCTGCGAGGTGATCTCAAGATCGTTCACAAAGCCCGCGAACTCAACGCTTTGCAGGCTGACGTAGCTCTGCTGGCCGCCCTCGCCGTCAACGCGGTACCAGTTTTCGCCGGAGGTGTTCACCACCTGCGCGGAAAGATCGAGTATGCTGCCGTTTGACGCGCTTCCCGCCACCGCCGAGCCGTTGCCGGAGGCGCAGGGCTGCGTGTAAAGCGTTGCCGTCTGCGCGGTGACCCTCGCCTGCACGCTCACTATCTCCGATTCGCACTGCTCCAGGTAGTCGGGAGCGGGAGTGGGGGTGGGCGCGGGCGCGGGGGTGGGCGTGGGCGCGGGATTCGGGGAATTAAGACCGGTGCCCGTGAAAAGGCTGATCCTGCTGACCCATGAATACCTGCTTGAAAGCAGTATGTCCGCGTTGCCGGAGGGATTGTTCAGCGAATCCATGATATAGACCTTGTTGTTCGCCAGGCTCTTCACCCTGTCCACGGCAACCCAATGGCCGCCGTTTTTAACGTTCAGCACGATATGGTAGCCGGAGCGAAGGTAGTTCAGTATCCTGTTTTGCATGCTCGAGGAGGATGAGCTGCCCTCGGTGTAATCCGCGTTGTAGTAGTTAAATCCGTCCGCTATCTGCGTGGCGGGGACCCAGATGAAATTGCCTGTGCTTCCCAGGCCGCCGTGGGAATTGAGCCACACCACGTAGGTGCCGACGTTGAACGTATTGCTGTCCTTAAAGCCCGCCTGGATGAGCACCTTTGTTACCGAGGTAACGAGGCACCCGATCTTGGCCACGGTTTTGCCGCTCGTGCCCATCGGCAGATGGCCCCAGCGCGAATCGGCCTGCGCCCATTTGCGGTAATCCTCGCTGCGCTCGCTCTGCACGTCCGGGACCCTGCGTCCGTTCCTGCCCATCAGGCTCTCCGCACTTACCGCGAGTGAAAGCACGCTCACAAGCACGAAGCACACCGCAAGCAGCAGCGCGGCCGGCTTTTTTAATCTTCGTATCTTAGATTTCGTATTCGCAGTCATTTATCGCATCTCCTGTATCGAGGGTATGCGTAATCTTACCACGGGGAAAAACACATTTCAACCCCTCTTTTGCCATAATTTGCCATAATTGGTGCTTGAGCATCAAAAAGCCAAAATGTATTCGATTATATTTTGCTTTACAATAAACCGATTGTTCCCTTTTGTAAAAACTTAGCCACCCCGATATATTTTCCTTCGTTTGGGAAGCATCGGAGCGGCTAAAATATATTATTATTTTGTCACTTTTGGGGGTCGTTCGGGTTCACGGGAGCGGGGGTTGCGAACTGATAATGGTTCCAGGCGCCGGAGGTGCGCACATAGCTCCAGCCGCCGGCTTCATACTTCAGCTCCACGTCGAAGCCGCTTGTGTCCCTGTCCGATTTATAGCTCTTGACGGACACCTTGACCTCGCCCGCATCGGTGCTCTGCCCCTCTCCGAGCGTGAAGGTGAATATCTTCCCCTTGCCCTCGGCGTACACGTTTTCGTAGGTTTCGTAAAAATCGCCGTCGCCCTTTTTGATAAGCCCCATCTGCTCAAGCGCCGCGTCGTCAAACTGCATGAGCGCCGCGTTTCCGGAGGCGCTGTACTCCTTGATATAGCTGAGAACCTCCGGCGGGATCTCATCAAAGCTCCAGCCCTCGATGCGGAAGGTGAGGTACTCCGCCTTGGTGTTGTTTTCCCCGATCGGGCAAACATTTGCGATCGCCACGTACAGCGCCGCCTGCTCGCGGGTCAGCCCCTCGGGCACCCGAACGGTTTTGCCGCCTGCGCAGCCGAACGCCGAGGCGGTCAAAAGCAGCAGGGCTGCAAGCATCAGCGCAAAAAAGCGCCTGTGTATATTGGTTTTTTTATTAAGCATAACGTCCTCCATATATGACCGCGCACAGGGCTCGCCCTCATTTTTCCGCGCGGCCTCACCTTGATATTATACTATAAAAACCCGCTTGCCGCAACCCGTGATTTTTCCGATTTTTCGCCGCTTCCGCCGCGCCTCTCGGCACCCTGCGAATCAGCCCGCGGGCATTATTCGGTTCACGATCAGCACCGCCGCCGCGAGCGCCGCAACGGAGATCACCGCGCCCGCGATAAGCTCCGAAACCCTGTGCCGCTTGAGGCGGATGGAGGAAAGAAACACCGGCACCAGCAGCAGGAAGCCGCAGAACCAGCCCGCGCCGAATTTATAGCCGAGCATTGCGAAGGGGCCGGAAACGCCGCAGGCATGGCCGCTTGTTTTGAACCTGAAGGCGAAGGAAAACAGCCCCATCAGCGCGCCGGAGATAAGATAGGTAAGATAAAGCTCCAGCTCGGTGCGCGTGCCGTTTCCCAGCAGCGCGAACAGTGCGCCCATAAGGTAGCCGAGCAGCGAAAAAACTATGGCAAGATCGCGCTGAGCCTTCCTCCCCCGCGCCCTCAGCGACGGCACGAGCGCGCAGAGCGGATAGGCAAGCACGGGCAGCACGCAGAGCGCGAATACCGCCTCAAAATAGCGAACGGGCGCGGCGAACGCCTCGGCTCCCTGCCCGATATACAGCGCCGTAACAAGGAAAAGCGCCATTACGGGAGGCACCAGCAGCACGCGCAGCGCCTTTGCGATTTTACTCATAACCGAGCGGGCCGCGCCAAGCTCCCGCTCTCCATTGGTTGAGGTCAACTCCATTCTTTCCATTATAATAAACTCCTTTCCGATTTTCCGATTTTCTTTCATATTATTTTAGCGTTGCGTTCGTGTTGTCCCGCCGCGGGGTACTCCGCGCCCGCCTTGCACCCATGCTCCATACGGCCGCTCCACTTGCACCATGTTCCACACGACCGCTTCCCTTGCGCCCATGTTCAATACGGTCGCTCCACTTGCACCATGTTCCACACGGCCGCCCTCTTGCGCCATGTTCCATACGGCCGCTCCCTCCTGCACACCGAGGCCGCCTCCGCCGTTCGATGCCGGGTTTTCGCGCACGCAGGCTCCGATCGGGCGGGCAGCTCGGCACGGCCGGGCCGCGCCCTAAAGCGCCATGCATGGACTTGGAGTTTGAACAAGTTCCATGCTCAGGGCGCAGTCGGCCGCGCTTTGAGCCGCCCTGTTTCTTTTTACCACAAAGCGGGCGAAATTGCACCCTACTGCTGCTTTTGCGCGCTCTACCTGCCGCTTCTTTAAAAGTAGAGCGAAAAAAAGGCACTCTACTGAGAGTAGAGCGGCATAAAAAGCCTGCTAAATATTGGTTTTTTGAAATTATGGAGTGCCTACTTGAAAAATTGCCGCAATTACGGTAAAATAAAGTATGGTGAATAGAAACGATGAAAAAGTGCGCGGCCTGATCGCCGCAAACATAGCGCATTACAGGAAGGAATGCGGGCTCACGCAGGACGAGCTTGCCGAGATGATCTATTACTCCGGCAAATCCGTTTCAAAATGGGAGCGCGGCGAGGGCGTGCCGGATATCTACGTGCTGGTGATGCTTGCCGAGATATTCGATGTTACGGTAAACGACCTCATCTCCGAAAAGCACCGCAAGCGCCGGAGGACGCAGCCGCAGTTCAAGCGAAACATAATCACGCTGATGTCGCTTGCGCTCGTGTGGCTCGTGGCAACGGTGGCGTTCTTCTTTATTCGCGTGGTCGCCCCGCAGCTTGGCGGCGCGTGGCTCGCCTTCATAGTGGCGGTGCCCGTCACCTTCATTGTGGCCACGGTGTTCACCTCGCTCTGGCACCCAACGCTTCTGCGCTTTATCTGCATAAGCGGCATAGTTTGGAGCACGGCGATGGCGCTGCACGTGATATTCCGCATCGAAAATATGTTCCTTATATATGTGGTGGCGGGCATACTTCAGCTTTTGATCGTGCTTTGGTATCTGCTTGAAAACACCAAGCTGTTTGCGGGCCTTACCCCCAAGCGCCGCTCAAGGAAGGCGCAGGCGCAGACCGCAGAGGCCGCCGAGGGCGCTCCGGAGGGCGAAAAGCGCGAGGATGGCGCGGAATACGGCTCCGATGAATGAGCTTCTGCTTCAGCTGCTGGCCTTTGTGGTGCGGATAAATCGGCCGCCGAAACAAGCACCGGCATTATTGTATAATTGGAAATAATCCTTAAAGCGAAACGAGGCGCGGCGAACCGCACCTCGTTTTAATTATGAAATCAAGCAGGTTAAGCAACGGGAACCTTATCGCCGTCCCTTTCGGCATCGAAGGGGCGCAGGATTATCACGCGATCCTCGCCAAGGCTGTCAAGGCGGATGGAGGCATCGCACTGATTCAGGTAGTGAATGCGGCAGTCCTTCGCGGCATCAACGAAGGGCGCGAGGGTACAGAGCTCGATCTTGAGCTTTGGCGTTTTATAATGCATGGGGATCACGACCTTGGGCTTGAGAATATTGGCAAGCTCACGCGCCTCGAAATCGTCTATCGTGTAGATGGCGCCGATGGGAACCATCATAATATCGATATGCCCGATTTTTTCAAGCACGTCCTCGCTCGGTATGGCGCCAAGGTCGCCGCAATGCAGCAGGCGCATGCCGTCTATCTCATAAACGAACATCACGTTTTTACCGCGCAGAGTGCCGCCGCAGCGGTCATGGTCGGTTTCAAAGCCGAAAATGCGGATACCACCGACCTCGTATTCGCCCGGGGATCTGATTATAACCGTGTTGCTCTTAACAACGCTGATATTATTATGATCGTTATGATCGTGGCTGATGGTTACGCCGTTGGCAAGGATCTGCGGCAGCTCGTATCCAATGTACGGATCATAGGGATCGGTCAAAACGGTGGTGCCGTTTGAAGCGGTAAAAAGGAAGCAGGAATGACCGTACCATCTGATATTCATAAACAAAACTCCTTTACTGTTTTTTTGCGGATCTGTACTCCGCATATTTCAACGCGGCAGCCATTGCCGCGGAATCTTCAACCGAGGGATGATTCGCGCCAAGCGCGGAAAGCACAGAGCGAACCGCCTTTGAATGCGCACGCGCAAGCCCGGCCTCATCAACACAATAGAGGCTGAGACACGAAACAAGCGCATATCCAAGCGCCGGCGAGCGGTCTTTCGCCCCACCCCTTCCGCCGTATGAGCGCAGGAGCGAGCGGGCGTATGCGGATGCATCACGATCCGCCGCGATGCCCGGGCGCGGAACCGATACCGTTTCCGAAAGCTCAAACGGATTCTCAAGCGGCAGCTTTTTGAGCAGCGCATCGAGGTATTCATTGGAAATATCCAGCACGAGCAGCTTCCCCTCGACGTGCGCGGCGCTGAAAATCGGTATTTTGCTCGAAGCGCATCCACGCTCCACGGAGCTTTCTTCGCACTCGGAAGGGCAGGCGCTTATTCCGCTGCCGGCGGCTGAACCGTGAACGGAAACGCCCACGCTCGCCCTGCCGCGAAGAAGCCGCGGCTTCGGAGAAGCGATCGAAAAGCAAGCCCTTGCAAAGCCTGCTGCAGCTTTCAGGATGCATTCGAGAAACGCCTCTATTCTGATTTCATCGAATGCGATCCATTCAAATTGGTTCAGCATTATGACAGCCTTTAAAGTATACTATTTATCAAGCTTTTTATATTATACCACGATAAAGCGTTTTGTTCAAGTATATTATCGATAGAGGGACCCCGCAAGCGAGGTCCCTCTCTTTGGTCACACATGAGCCTTACGGTTCATGCTTATTGAATTAGTCTTCCTTCTTCCTGAAGAGCACGATGCCTGCGCCTGCCACTACTGCCGCGATACCTGCACCGACCATAGCGATGGTACCGGTGGGAGGTGCGGGCGGGGTGGTGGGCTCGGGAGTGGGCTCACCGGGAACGGCGGTGGGCTCTACCGGGGGTTCGGTGGGCTCTACCGGGGGTTCGGTGGGCTCCACGGGAGGCTCGGTGGGCTCTACCGGGGGTTCGGTGGGCTCTACCGGGGGCTCGGTGGGCTCTACCGGGGGCTCGGTGGGCTGAACGGGTTCATCAACGATGGTGATGGTGCCGTCCGTCCACATAAGGTCTACGCTCTGCTCATGGGAGTCGGGCATATAGACCATTTCAAGAACCTCAAGGTCGAGATCAAGCACGGAGCCGACCTCCGCATTTTCGGAAACGCGGAAGTTTACGGTAAAGATGTTGCCGGTGCCGGAGAAGGGATTCTCGGGAACGGGGGCAACTGCCGCATAGCGGATGGAGCCGGGGATGGTCTCATAATCGAGCACGTTGAAGCCTTCGCGCGCGATGATCTCGTGCATGAACGGGCCGCTCTCGATGCTCTCGATGGTGAGAAGCTCGGTGTCGTAGTCGATGGTGAGGGTCAGACCGTGAGCAAGATAGTTGCCGTCGATAAGAAGCTCAACGGGAACGAGCTCGCCGGGGGCCGCCTCGTAATCGGGAACGGTAAGCTCGGCATACTGCTCCATGGGAGGCTCGGTGGGCTCTACCGGGGGTTCGGTGGGCTCTACCGGAGGCTCGGTGGGCTCGGTGCCGACGGTGACGTATGCGGGAACCGCAACGTTATCGATGGGGGTGTTTTCGCCGCCAAGCGGGAAGTTGATGAACTCAGCCACCACGGGGATGAAGCCGTAGCTGCCGTTTGCAATGCTCTCGCTCGCCTTGAACCTTGCGGTGAAGATGATGCCTTCAGCGGTGAAGGGATCGGTGGGCATCATGACGCCAACGCGGACGGAACCTGCGATGGTGGTGTGATCGATGATCTGGGTGCCGCCGAGGTCGATGACCTGCATGAGGACGTCGCCGCGGGTGGTGCCGAGAACCTCGAAGTTCGCCTCGTCGTAATTGAGCTGGAGGTTCAGACCATGAGCCTCATACTCGCCCTCGATGCGCACGGAAACCTCAAACTCCTCGCCGGGCTCAACGGACTCGGGAGCTTCTACATAGAAGCCGACCTGACCGGGAGCGGGGGTCACGATGGGAGCCTGGGTGGGCTGCTCGGTGGGAACCGCAGTGGGTTCGGCGGTGGGCTCAGCGGTGGGCTGGGGCTCGCCGCCCTCGCCGAAGAACTCGACCTGGTCGATCCAGATCTCGTAACCATCATACATATTGTCGTAGAACGCAAGGTAGATGGTGTTTCCGGCATACTCGGAGAGATCGAACTCATAGTGGGTCCAGGGATCATCGTAGCCGCTGGGAGCGTTGATGTTGCCCTGAAGCAGAACCATGGAGTTCACGTCGGGAGCAAGACCAACGTACACGGAGAAGGTCTCGGGATACATGCTGTTCGCGTTGCTTGCATAGAAGCTTACGCGAGCGGAGCCGTTGGGGAGGGTAACGGCGGGAGAGATCGCCCAGTTGTCAGCCTGATAAGCGCCAACGTAGTCCACGAAGGAGTAGCTGAGGATGAACCTGCTGCCCTCGTGAGCAAACGCGGTGTAGTCATAACCGCCGGGGTTGTTGTCCGAAGATACCCAGTTGGTGTTGTCAACGCCGAGGAAGGTCCATGCGTTCACGTCCTCATCGGTCTCGAAGTAGTAGCCTGCGATGAGGCCGTCCGGTCCGGGAGCGGGAGGATTGGTGGGCTGCACGGGAGGATTGGTGGGCTGAGAGGTGGGAGCCGCAGTGGGCTGGGGCTCGCCGCTGTCGGTGATCTCAAGATCAACGCGGTCGTTCTGGCCGCCCATGCTCACGGTGAAGGTGTAGGTCTTGCCCGCCTCGAACTGATAGTTGTCATAACGGCCGGGGATGCTGCCGTTGGAGGAAGCGATCCAGATGCGGTCGCCCGGAGTCGGGTTGGTGATGCACCAGTCGTAGGTGCCGGCGGGAACCATAACGCTGCCCTGGCCGGTGACGATGATGTTCTGAGTGGTGAGTACGCCGTCCGCATTCTCGGGGATCTTGTACTCGAACGCTTCGTAAACGCCTGCGGGGGCGTTGCCGCTCTGGGTCAGACCGCCCGTTTCGGGGATGATGCTGCCGTAAGCGGTGGCGTCGGCATCAAGAAGCATCTGATAGCCGGAGCCGTCGCCCCAAACGTCAGCGGGAAGGTTCAGCACAACGGTTGCGTAGCCGCCGGGCGCCGGAGGATCGGTGGGCTCCACGGGCGGGTTGGTGGGCTGAGAGGTGGGAGTCGGAGTGGGCTGGGGCTCGCCGCTGTCGGTGATCTCAAGATCAACGCGGTCGTTCTGGCCGCCCATGCTCAGGGTGAAGGTGTAGGTCTTATTGGCCTCGAACACGAAATCATCGGCTCTGCCTGCAGCGGTGCCGTAGTCGGTTGCGATCCAGATGGTGCCCGCGTTATCGGGGTTGGTGATAACGTAGTCGTAGGTGCCGGCAGGCACGGTGATGGCAACGCTGCCGTTGATTACGAAATTCTGGGCATAGGGAGAACAGTCCGCATTCTCGGGGATCTTGTATTCAAAGTCGGCATAGCTGGTGCCGGTGAAGGTGCCGGTTGCGGGGATGATGGTGCCGAAGGCAGTCGCATCCGCGTCAAGAAGCATCTGATAGCCGGTGCCGTCGCCCCAGATATCCTCGGGAACGTTCAGCACAACGGTGGCATTGCCGCCGGGTGCCGGAGGATTGGTGGGAGCCTCGGTGGGAGCCTCAGTGGGAACCTCAGTGGGAACCTCGGTGGGCTCGTCGGTGGGAGCCGGAGTGGGCTGATCGCCGCCGCCGGTTACCTCAACCGCAGCGCCCACAGCGGTGGACTCGATCGGGGTGTTGCTGCCGCCGATGGGCATATTGAAGAACTCGGTAACAACGGGCATGATGTTGTAGATGCCGTTTGCCGCGCCTTCCTTTACCACAAACCTCACGGTGAACACGGAACCCTGAGCGGTGAAGCCATCCGTGGGCATCATAACGCCAAGACGAACCGAACCGGGGATGGTGGTGTAGTCAAGGATCTGAGTGCCGCCGAGGTCGATGACCTGCATGAGAACGTCGCCACGGGTGGTGCCGACAGCCTCAAAGGTATTGGCATCGTAGTTCAGCTGGAAATTCAGGCCATGAGCCTCGTAGGTGCCGTTAAGATTAACGGTGACCGAGAACTCTTCGCCTACCGCCGCAGTTGCGGGAGCTTCAACGGTGAAGCTGCCTGCATCCGCAGGGGTAACGGGGGTGCCGGGCCTGCTCTCGTCGTTGCCGGGAGCGGGCGCAGTCTGCGTCATGGCAAATGCGGGAACGGCTACAAGGGAAAGAACCATTGCCACCGCAACTACCATTGCAAGAAATTTCTTCATGCGTAAATCTCCTTCCAAAGATTTATTAAGTCTAATGCGCGGTCCATGATGCCCGCTCAAGGGGAGCGGGAAGCGCGGACCGGCAGTAGCTTCGAGATTGGATGCGCGGCGCATAAGTTAGACAGAGCTCTAATCTGCGGGAGCGCATATTGATACGGTAACAGTATATCAGAAAGCGGTCGATATTGCAATCATTTTTTATGCTTTGCCCCAAAAAAATTTTTGCCTGTTTTGTAAGCATCTGTATATTCCCGATCGGCAGCGGAATACTTGCGCTTCCGTTTGCGCGCTTGCTTCGCCGCCCGATTTACCGTGTGCAAAATGATTTTTCTATGAACAAAGCATAATAATAGTGAAAACCCCGCGCCCTGCGGGGTTTTGAAAGTTCGTACGGACGGATGCTTTGGCGGCTGCTGCCTTCGGCAAACGCCGTGCGCCTGCGGGTCAAATCAGGCCTTTCCGGCAAGCCGGGCATCACTTGCCGAAAGGCAAAACCAGCTCGGCGCAAGGCGGGCTACGCCAGTCCCGCCGCCATGCGAAGCACCTGCACCGCGTCCGCAATGCTCACGTATCCGTCGCCGTTCACGTCCGAAAGCGCAAGCGCCCTGCCCTCAAGCAGCGAAAGCTCCATCGAGTGCCGCAGAATGAGCAGCGCGTCCGCGGCTGTGATGCCGCCGCTTAAATCGGCGTCGCCCAAAAGCCCCGCGTCGCTCACGCCCTCGGCGCTGATATAGTCCACGTTCAGCCTAAAAAGGCGCAGATCGGTATAGTGGCGGAAGCCGACCCTGATATTCTGCCCTGCGTAATCATTAAGGTAAACTATCCTTTCCGAGGGATCGCGCGGCGCTATGAAATACGCAAGCTCGTCGCTCCAGGTTTCGCCGCCGTCCGTGGACACGTAGATGCCGAGCGGCTCCATATAGCCGTCGGGATCCTGCCCGTTCATCCAGAATTTGATGCTCGTGCCGCAGAATTCCGGCGTTATCATCCAGTTGTCGGTGCCGAACTGCCCCGCGCCCTCGCCAAAGGAGAAGCTTGCCGCGCAGCCCGCGCCCTCGTAAAGATTGATATAGGGCTCGTCCATGCTCCAGCGCCAGCTCAGCTCATCGCCGTCCGCGTCCTCAAATTCAAAGCCCTGCAAAAGCGGATCGGACTCAAAATCCCACACTGTTGCGTTCGGATCGAGGAAGCGCGCGGTGATCTCGGTATCGTTATATATGGGCTCGCCGCCGTAGTTCCAGTTCTGAAACTCCCTGTCCGGGTGCTCCGGCACGGCGGGGAAGGAGGCTTCATCAAGCACAGTGCCGGGCGGCACGAGCCTTTCCTCTATAAGCGAGCCGTTCACGCCGTCTATAAAGCGCACGGCAAGCTCGTTTCCCGCTATGGGGCCTGTGGGAAGGTCATCCACCGTGTAAAGGCAGCAGAGCTCATGCCCCGCGCTGCCGATAACCCCAAGCGGCGCGGCGCTGCCGGTGGCGGGGTCGATAGTATAAAGCCCGTTGTCGTAGCTTGCGGTGTACTGCGCCCAGAAGAGCTGATTTGTGTTGTGATCCCAAACCATATCCTGAAAATACTGAAGCCCCACGCCGATTGGGCCGACGGGAGTGCATACGGCGGTTTCAAGATCCACGCGCACAAGCATGGCGCTGCTTTGATGGGCGGTAAGGCCGTAGCAGTTGCCCTCGCCGTCTATCGCAATGCTCATCAGATTATCGTTTATTCCCGTGAACGGCGCAACCCTCGTCACGTTTCCCGTGGCAAGCTCCACAATGCCGAGATAGCGCGGCTCATCGGAGCCGGTTCTGCCGCAGAGCGCAAACATTCTGTCGCTCGAATGATCGTACGCCATGGAAAAAACGCCGTCCGCGCAGGAGCCGCCGGGGAAAACGATTTGATTTGTTACGGGATCCATCACGTACATCCTTGTGTCCGTGCCCATGGAGGCGTGCATATAGCCATACACCATGCCGCCCGCGAACGCCGCCGCGTAGGTTTGGCCGAACGGCTCGAGCATGGGCATGAGCTCCGTTACCTGCGAAGGGTCGTAATCATTGAACGCGACCCAATGCCCGGTATACGCGCCGCTCATATCGTAAACCGAGATGCCCCGAAGCTCCACAGCGGGGGGCGCGGCAAGAACCGTGACGCTTGCCGAGGCGGAAACGGAGGGGTTTGCGAAGCTTGTGACGGTGATCGTGGCGCTGCCCTCGCTCACGCCGGTCACAACGCCCGTTTCATCCACCGTGGCAACGGCGGTATTATCTATTGAAAAGCTTGCGCTCGTGTCAAACGCGGTTTCGGGCAGCATGGCGTATTCCACCTGCACCCTTCGGCCCGTTTTCACCACCACGGGCTGCACCGAAACGGACGCGGGCAGCACCGGAGCGCCGACGTATACGTTGTCCAGATACGCGCAGTCCCCGTCGGCATCCACGCTTCCGTCCTTTTTAAACTCAAAGGAAAGCTCGTGCGTGCCTGCGGGAAGATAGCCGGCGTAACGCTCCCAGCCCTCGCGCCTGCCCCACTCCTCAATAAGGTCGCCGTCGATGCGGAACTGAAGGCCGTCCCACACAAGGCCGAGGCCGTTTTCGTTGCCCTCGCCCCTCGACCAAAAATCAAAGGAGATCACGTCCCCCTCGTTCGCATTCACCGTGGTGCGCACCGAGGAGCGTGAATCGGCAACGCCGGAGTTTCCGCTTTTGGCATATTCGCCCTCCACCGCCCAGGGGTATTCGGGGCCTGTGGAAAACTCAAGCGTTCCGCCCGGCACGTTCAGCGCCTCGTTCAGATTCGCGGCGTCAAGCGCGCCCGCTTCCGCCGTCACAGCGCTCTTGGGCAGGCTGAGGCAGCCCAAAAGCATGAATGCGGCAGTAATAACAGCAAGTATTTTTTTCATGTGTACTCCGTTAAATTGATTTTATAAACTATGATTTTTGATCAAACCCGCCGCAAAAAAGCGCTTTTGCGGCGGGAGGGCGTGAAGTCGTGAGGGAGAGAGAGCGGGAGAGCGTGAGGGCGGGAAATCAGAAATTCGTTATAAGCCCCATGGCATAGCGCAGTATCTGCACCGCGTCCGCCACGGCAACCTCGCCGTTGCCGTTCACGTCCCCGTTTTCAAACGCCTGCCCCTCAAGCGTGCTAAGCTCCAGCGAATGGCGCAGCGCCAGCACTGCGTCCGCAATCGTCACGCTGCCATTGAGGTCGGTATCGCCCGGCATACCCAGGGGCTGCTGTGGCGTGGTGCCGCCGAGCGTGGTCACAAGATCCACCCTGTCCGAGTTGGTGTATGCGGAAACGGTGAAGGTGTAGGTCCTGCCCGCCTCAAAGGTGTAGTCGTTCGCTCTTCCCGGAGCATTGCCGAAATCGGACGGGATATAGATCTTTTCGCCCGGAACGGGATTCGTTATGCACCAATCGTAAACTCCGGCGGGTATCTCTATTGCGATGCTGCCGCGCAGCACTATATTTTGAGTATTCAGCATTCCGTCCGCATTTTCGGGGATCTTATACTCAAACGCCTCGTAAAGCCCGGCGGGAGCGTTGCCCTGCGAAAGCACGGAGCCGCTCGCAGGTATCTGCACGCCGTAAGCGGTTGCATCCGCATCAAGCAGCATCTGGTAGCCGGAGCCGTCCCCCCAAAGATCCTCCGGCACGTTCAGCACTATCACGGCGGTGGTTGCCTGCGGATCGTAATATCTGGAGGTGATGGTGGTATCGCGGTAGAGCGGGGTGCCCGCAATATAGCTCCAGCCAAGGAAGGTGAAGCCCGTATGCGCGGGGCCCGTTGGGAAGGTGGCGGGATCGAGCACGGAGCCTATTGGCACGCTGCGCTCCTCCACCACCGTGCCGCCCACGTTATCATAGAATGTCACGGTTATCTCGGTGAGCGAGGGGTCCACGGGCAGATCGTTTTTGATGAAAAGCCCAGTGATCTCCATTCCGGCTTCGCCGATGCGCCCAAGCGCGGTCACCTCAAGGGTTTCGGGGTCTATGGTGTAGAGTCCGGTTTTTTCGGCGTCGTAGGTCTGCGCCCAATAGATCTTATCGGTGGCAAAATCGTAGGTCATGGACTGGATATAGGCAAGCGCCGTGCCGGTTTCGCCAAGAAGCGTTGCAGCGCCGGTGGCAAGATCGAGCCTGTAAAGCTTTGCCGACTGCAGGCTTGCCTCCAGCACGTAGGCATTTCCCTCAAGGTCTATCGCCAGCGTCATGGGCGAATTGCTCATTCCGCTTATCCTTGCAACCTCCGTAACGTAGCCCGTGTTTATATCCACCGTCACAAGCCTGTTTTGCGAATGCGCGCTGATGCCGTACATGGTTTGGTCGGCATGATTGAACGCCATCGCCATCATTCCGGCGGGATAGCTTGCGCCGGGGAAGCGCACCTCATAGCTTTCCGCGTCCATCACAAAAAAGCGCGTGTCGGTTTCGATGGAATCGTAGATAAAGCCATAGATATTGCCGCCGGCGAAAGCGGAGGCATGGGTGGTATGGTTGAAATGCTGCTGCACGGTCACGTTTGAGCTGTCGTCCGCAAAGAAGGAAACGAGCCGATTATTAAGCTGCCCCGCGTTCAGATCGTAGATGCAGAAGCCGAAAAGCTCCGGCGCACCGCTTGCGGGAAGCACGTTCACCGTGGCGCTGCCCGATACGGAGGGGTTCGCCGCGCTTGTGACGCTCAGGGTGGTGGTGCCAACGCCAACGCCGATCACCGCGCCGCCTTCATCCACCACCGCGATGCTCGGATCGGCGGTTGCGAAGGTAACGCTCTTATCAAAAGCGTATTCCGGCAGCACCGTGTACGCGGCGCTCTCCACGCGGCCCTGCTGCAGCGTCACGTCCTGCACGGTGATGGTTTCGGGCAGGATCGGCGCGCCCACGTGCACGTTGTCTATCTTGGCATAGTCGCCGCTGGGGTTCGCGGAGCCGTCCTTTTTATAGGTGAACCTCAATTCATGCTCGCCCGCGTCCACGGTCTGCTGATAATGCTCCCATTCCGTGTAGCCCGCCGCCTTGTGAAGTATCTTCACGCCGTCCAGATACACGCGAAGCCCGTCCCAATCCTGCGCGTCCGAGCCCTCGCCCCTGGAGATCCAGTCGAATTGGATCACGTCGCCCGCAGAGGCGGTGAAATTTATCCAAAATGAGGAGGTGGAATTGTGTACCCCCGCGTTGCCGCTTATCGCGGCGTCCCCGTCCACGGTCCAGGGGTACTGCGCGTCGTTTTCAAAGCTGAGGCTGCCGCCCGGAAGGTTCAGCGCCTCGTTCAGATCGGCGGCGTCAAGCGCGCCCGCCTCCGCCGTCACAGCGCCCTTGGGCAGGCTGAGGCAGCCCAAAAGCATGAATGCGGCAATTATAATAGAAAGTATTTTTTTCATGTGCACTCCGTTAAACTTGTTTTATAATCTGTTTTTTAATTGAACCCGCCACAAAAAAACGCTTTTGCGGCGGGCACGTGTGATATCATAAATTTGTTATAAGCCCCATGGCATAGCGCAGGATCTGCACGGCGTCCGCCACGGTAAGCTCTCCGTCGCGGTTCACGTCGCCGTTTGCAAATGCCTGACCCTCAAGCGTGATAAGCTCCAGCGAATGGCGCAGCGCCAGCACCGCGTCCGCAATCGTCACGCTGCCGCTGAGGTCGGTATCGCCGGGGTTGCCCGCTTCATCGGGCGCGGCGGTGGTGTAAAGGCCGGTCAGCTCGGTGCCGTCGCCTATCACGCCCAGCAGCTCCGCCTCGGCGGTTTCCGTATTCAGCACGTAGAGCCCGTGCTCAGTGGTGGTGTTGTACGCCCTTGCCCAATACATCATTCCGGTTTCGTAATCATACGTCATGGACTGCAGATACGCAAGCCCCATGCCAAGCTCGCCCACGAGGGTGCATTCGGCGGTATCCAGATCCACTCTGTACAGCTTTGCGTTCTGCGTGTCCATGGTAAGGCCGTAGCCAACACCGCGGTCGTCTATTGCAAAGGTCATCATCATGGGCGCGGTGAGCTCGCCGACGTATTCTATCTCGCCGGTTTCAAGATCGACTATGCCGAGGTATCTGGTTTCCATCATGCCGCAGACCGCGTACATATTGCCGCGGGTATAGTCATACGCCATGGAGAAAACGCCGTCCTGATGCGCATTTTCGGAATTTGTGACCTGGCGGCTCTCGTGATCCATTTTAAAGAAGGTGCGGATGGGGTTTTGATCGGTGCCGTCGAAATAATAGCCGTACACGGTGCCGTCATAGTACGCGGCGGCGGACACGTTGAACGACATAAGGTTCAGCCCGCTCACCGTTTCCGGCTCCGCGTCCGTAAAGCTGACCCAGCGCATATCGTTGCTTTGATCCGCGCCGAAATCATAGGTGGCAAAGCCGTTGAGCTGCGCGATCGGCAGCGCCTCGGTCACGGTAACGGTTATATCGGTTGAAACGCTCGGCACTGCGGCGCTTGCAATGGTCACGGTGGTAACGCCCACGGCTATGCCCTTCACAACGCCCTCATCGGTAACGGTGGCAATGCCCGGGTTTGCCGAGGTGAAGGTGACCGCCTTATTGAAGGCTTCCTCCGGCAGCACCTCGTATTCTATTTGCACCCTGCGGCCGGCGCTGACGGTAACGTCCCCCGCCACGATGGAGCCCGCCATAACGGGCTGTGTGAGATGCACGTTGTCCACAAAGGCGCAGTCCTCGCCCACGTTCACGCTGCCGTCCTTTTTGAAGGTGAACTGCACCGTATGCACTCCGGCGGAAAGCTCGCAGGAGTAGCTGTCCCACTCGGGATGATTGCCCCATTTCGCCTCAAGCTCGCCGTCTATATAAAGGTACAGCCCGTCCCACGCGTTGCTGTCCGCGCCCTCGCCGCAGGAGCGGAAATCGAAGGTGAGCAGCTCGCCCGCGCCTGCGGAAACGGTGGTTTGAACCGAGGAGGTGGAGGACGAAACGCCGGAATTTGTGCTTTTTGCGGCGTCCCCGTCCACGACCCAGGGGTATTCCCCGCCGGTGGTGAACTGAAGCGTGCCTCCCGGCACGTTCAGCGCCTCGTTAAGATCGGCTGCGTCCGCAGGCATGGCGGAGCGCTCGGCAAGGGCCGGCGCCGCCGAAAGCGAAAGCAGCATGCAGAAAGCAAGCATGAGTGCAAAAGCCTTTTTCATATATTTCTCCTTGTTTTATAAATTTATTATGATCATATTAGAAAATTAAAGCGGTGCTCACCGCTATTCAAGCGTGATGAGCCCCATTGAGGCGCGAAGTATCAGCACGCTGTCCCCAAGGTTCACCTCGCCGTCGCGGTTCACGTCCGCATTGATAAGCGCCTGACCGGAGATCGGCGCAAGCCCCATTGCATGGCGAAGCGCGATCACGGCATCCGCAAGCGTCACTTCACCGTTCAGGTCGGCATCGCCCAAAAGCCCGCTCTGCTGGCTTGAATAAACCTCGATATAGTCAAGATTCAGCCAATACATATCGGAAACTATGTAATGGCGCAGCGCAACGCGGATCCTCTGCCCCGCAAACTGCGAAAGATCCGCCGTATACTTCGTGGGCGCACCGGTTACGGTCCATCCGGCTATCTCGCTGCTCCAGGTGTTTCCGCCGTCCGTTGACACGAACACGCCGATATACTCCCTGCAATAGTCGGTATCCTGCCCGTTTGCCCAGAAGCTTATCCTGCTTCCGGTAAATTCGGGCGTGATCAGCCAGTTGTCCGGCGTGAGCGGCTGAAGCGTCTCGCCGTCAAACGAGGCGCTTGCCACATGGCCGAGGCCCTCATGGAAAATGTAGGTCCAGTTATCGCCGTAGCGCCACATCCAGTTATGCCCGTCGCCGTCGGCATCCATCGCCGCAAAGCCCTGCTGCGCGGGATTTGTTTCAAAATCCCAAACGGCCGTCACCACGGGCGGGTTCGGGTCCTCATCGCCGTAGAGCGCGGTCACGGTTATATCCGAATGTATCGGCGCGCCGTCATAATCCCAGCCCAGGAACTCGCGGCCTGCGTGCGCGGGCGGCTGCGGATAATCCGCCTGCGAAAGCGCATAGCCGTCCTCAACTGTGATACTGCCGATGAGCGCGGAATCCACGCCGTCCACAAAGCGCACGATATGCCCTTCCTGCTCGATGGGGCCGAGGGGCAGATCGTTTCGGATAAACATACAGGTGATTTCCATAAACCTGCCGCCTATCTCGCCCAGCGGGCGGGCCTGCGCATTTGCGGGATCTATCGAGTAAAGCCCAAAGCTCTCCTGATGCAGCACACGCGCCCAGTATAAAAGCCCGGTTTCATTATCAAAAGCCATCGACTGAACGTAATTCATGCCGAGGCCCGTGCCGCCTATAAGGGTGCAGACGGCGGTTTCGGTGTTCATGCGGTAGAGCCTTGAATTATTCGCGTCGCCCCCAAGCACGTAGGCGTTGCCGTTCAAATCTATCGCCATGGTCATGGGCTTGCCGGAAACGCCCGTAATGGTGCCGATCTCCGTCATGCTGCCGGTTTCAAGCTCAACCTCGGCAAGATAGCGCGCGCCCTGACCCACTATTGCAAACATTCTGCCGGCGCGGTGATCGTATGCCATGGCATACACTATATCCGGCGAAACGGCGCCGGGGAAGCTCATTTCAAAGGTGTCGGCATTCATTATATAATACCGCCTGTCCTGACCGTTGTTCTCGGCAAGGTAGCCGTAGATATTGCCTCCGGCGAACGCGCCCGCCCAGGTATCGGGCATATTCTCGGCATTCGTGCTGATGATGGAGGGCTCATAGCTCTCGATGCCGATCCAGCTTCCCTGACCGCTTTCTGATATATCGAGCGTAACGTAGCCCTCAAGCCTTGCCGTTGGCACGGCGGGGGCAACGGTGATGAGCGCACTTCCGCTCACGGAGGGATCGGCGGCGCTCGTAACGGTGAGCAGCGTTGAGCCGAGCGAAACCGCCGTAACCACTCCCGCTTCATCAACGCTTGCAACGGCGGGGTTCGCCGTGGAGAAGGTCACGCTTTTATCAAAGGCATCCTCCGGCAGCACGGTGTATTCCGCATAAGCCATGCGCCCCTGCGGGATCTCAAGCGGGGAAACCTCGATCCGCTGCGGCAGATTCTGCGGGCCGACGTATACGTTGTCCAGATACGCGCAGTCGCCCTCGGCATCATAGCTGTCGTCCTTCTTATAGGTGAAGGTTATAAGGTGCTCGCCCGCCTCAAGAGCGCAGGTGAAGCTGCTCCAAACGTGCTCATAGCCGCGATGCAGCACCTTTTCGCCGTCCACATACACGCGCAGGCCATCCCAATCGAAGTCCTCATAGGTGCCTTCGCCGCAGGACATATAATCGAAGCTCAGCACGTCGCCCGCCGAAGCGGAAACGGTGGTCCACACGGAGGAGGTGGAATTTGAAACGCCCTCGTTCGTGCTCTTGGCGGCATCTCCCGACACCACCCAAGGGTATTCGCTGTCCGTTTCAAATGCGAGGCTGCCACCCGGCACGTTCAATGCTTCGTTCAGATTCGCGGCGTCCCTGCTTTGCGAGGAAACGGGCGCATTAGCCTCCGCGCTCCGTGCAAGCGACGGTGAGAGCGAAAGCAGCATCACCAGCGCAAGCACGAAGGCAAAAATCTTTTTCATGGTGTATCTCCTTATGTTTACTTACGGGAGAAAGCTTCCCGCAGGAAACATTATACTATACGGATACATGAATTACAAGATAAAAATAAAGTGTTTGCTTTATATCATATAGCTCATGTTCGCAAATCCGCTTTCGCCCGATTCTCTTTTCTTTTTTCTCTTTTCACCCTTCACTTTTCATCCTCCACCCTTCTCTGTCTGTCCTTCTCTTTTTCCAAAAAAGCAAAAATGCCGCCCTCCCCCCGAAGGGGAAGGGCGGCAGTAAGTTAGCCGTTAAGCTATTTCCTCAATTACAGCTCGATAAGCTCAAGAGCCGCACGGAGGATGAGGATGCAGTCCTCGATGGTGACGTTGCCGTCCTGGTTTGCATCAGCCTGCTCAAGAGCGTCGCCGGTCAGGGTGTCAAGACCCATGATGTGACGCAGAGCGAGGATGGCGTCCGCAACGGTGACTTCGCCGTTGAGGTCGGTGTCGCCGATGATGCCGGTGATCGGGGGCTGACCGCCTTCGCCGAAGAACTCAACCTGGTCGATCCAGATCTCGTAGCCGTCATACATATTATCGTAGAAGGCAAGGTAGATGGTCTGGCCCGCATAAGCGGAGAGGTCGAACTCATAGTGGGTCCAGGGATCCTCATAGCCGCTGGGAGCGTTGATGTTGCCCTGAAGCAGAGTCATGGCAGCGGGATCAGCGGAGGTGCCAACGTATACCGAGAAGGTCTCGGGATACATGCTGTTCGCGTTGCTTGCATAGAAGCTTACGCGAGCGGAGCCGCTGGGAAGGGTAACGGCGGGAGAGATCGCCCAGTTGTCGGCCTGGTATGCGCCAACGTAGTCCACGAAGGAGTAGCTCATGATGAACCTGCTGCCCTCGTGAGCAAGCACGGTGTAGTCATAGCCGCCGGGGTTGTTGTCGGAGGATACCCACTCGGAGTCACCGTTGTTGATGAAGGTCCAAGCGTTCACGTCCTCGTCGGTCTCGAAGTAGTAACCTGCGATGAGGCCCTCTTCCGGAGGAGTGGTGGGATCTACCGGAGGAGTGGTGGGAGACGGAGGAACGGGGGTGGGCTGGGGCTCGCCGTTGTCGGTGATCTCAAGATCAACGCGGTCATTCTGGCCGCCCATGCTCACGGTGAAGGTGTAGGTCTTGTTCGCTTCGAATACGAAGTCATCGGCTCTGCCCGCGGCGGTGCCGTAGTCGGTTGCGATCCAGATGGTGCCCGCGTTATCGGGGTTGGTGATAACGTAGTCGTAGGTGCCGGCAGGCACGGTGATGGCAACGCTGCCGTTGATTACGAAATTCTGGGCATAGGGAGAACAGTCCGCATTCTCGGGGATCTTGTATTCAAAGTCGGCATAGCTGGTGCCGGTGAAGGTGCCGGTTGCGGGGATGATGGTGCCGAAGGCAGTCGCATCCGCGTCAAGAAGCATCTGATAGCCGGTGCCATCGCCCCAGACATCGGTGGGAACGTTCAGAACAACGGTCACGTCGCCGCCTACCGGAGGATTGGTGGGATCTACCGGAGGATTGGTGGGAGTCGGAGGATTGGTCGGAGTCGGAGGATTGGTGGGGGTGGGAGCGCCGCCCTCGGTGATCTCAAGATCAACGCGGTCGTTCTGGCCGCCGAAGCTCACGGTGAAGGTATAGGTCTTGCCTGCCTCGAACTCGTAGTCGTCATAACGGCCGGGGATGGTGCCGTTGGAGGAAGCGATCCAGATACGGTCGCCGGGAGTCGGGTTGGTGATGCACCAGTCGTAGACGCCCGCGGGAACCTCAACGGTGCCCTGACCGGTGACGATGATGTTCTGGGTGGTGCAGGAGCCGTCCGCATTCTCGGGAATCTTGTACTCGAACTCGTCGTACACGCCTGCGGGAGCGTCGCCGCCCTGGGTCAGTGCACCCGTTTCGGGGATGATGCTGCCGTAAGCGGTGGCATCGGCATCAAGAAGCATCTGATAGCCGGAGCCGTCGCCCCAAACGTCAGCGGGAAGATTGAGAATTATGGTCGCGTTGGTGGCGTTGGGGTCACGATAGCGAGCCTTAACGGTGAGATCGGTGTAAACGGGAGCGCCGTTGTAGTCCCAGCCGGTGAACTCATAGCCCTCATGGGTCGGGGGGGTCGGGAAGTCGGCCTCGTCAAGAACGGTGCCTGCCTCAACGGTCATGGTGCCGATGGTGCTGTTGTCAAGACCGTCCACGAAGGTAACGGTGACGTCGGGCATTACGATGGGTCCGATGTCGAGGTTATCCTTGGAGTAGATGATGGTGAGCTCCTGCTTGTCGGCGGGGAATGCGCCCATGAACTCAGCAGCGCCGGTAGCGGTGTCGATGATGTACAGACCGTTGCTGGTTGCGGAAGCATACTGCGCCCAGTAGAGCTGGTTGGTGATATGATCCCAGGTCATGCCCTGAACATACTGAAGCGGAACGCCGGTGGAGCCGATTGCGGTGGCAGCGCCGGTTTCAAGATTCAGGCTGTACAGGGTGGAAGCGGTGGAATTGAGGTTGAGGGTGTAGGCATTGCCTTCGCCGTCGATAGCAAGGGTCATGGGAGCGTCGGAGCCCATGCCGTCGATGGGAGCGATGTTGGTAACGATACCGGTCGCAAGATCAACGGTTGCGATGGACCTCGGAGTGGAGGCGCCGGTTACCGCGTACATGGTCTGGTTCGCATGGTTGTACGCCATAGCGAAAACGCCGCTCACGTTCGAAGCATCGGTGCCGGGGAAGGTCGCGGTGTAGGTTTCGGTATCAACGATGTAGAAGCGGGTATCAGCACCGCTGTTGCCGTACAGATAGCCGTAGATGTTGCCGCCCGCATAGGTGCCGCCGAAGGTCTGGCCTTCGGTGAGGGCGCCGAGAACCTCGAAGGTGGCGGGGTCGTAATCCTGGAAGCGGTTCCAGCTGCCGTCGCCGGGGTAGTTCGCCTCAAGGGTAACGGCGGGAAGGGGCTCGGTAACGGTTACGTTCACGGTGGCGGTAACGGTGGGAACCGCAACGCTCGCGATGGTAACGGTGGTGTTGCCCTGAGCAACGCCGGTTACAACGCCGTTTTCGTCAACAGTCGCAATAGCGGTGTTGGCGGAGGTGAAGGTAACGCTCTTGTCGTAGGCTTCCTGGGGAAGAACCTCGTACTGGATCTGAGCGCGGCGGTTGCCGGGAACGGTGACGTCCTGAGCGTTGATGGACTGAGCCATAACGGGCGCGCCAACGTATACGTTGTCTACCATGAAGTAGTCGCCGGTGGGGTTGACGCTGCCGTCCTTGGTGTAGGACCAAACGAGCTCATGGCTGCCGGCGGTGAGGCCGTAGGCAAAGGACTCGAACTCTTCGTTGTCGTAAGCGCCCTTGGTGAGAACCACGGTGCCGTCAACAGCGAAATCGCAGTGATCCCAGAAGGTGTAGGAGCCTTCGCCCCATGCCTTGAAATCAAACTGGACGATGTCGCCCTCTGCCGCGGTAACGGTGGTGGAAACCGAAGAGGTGGAGTTGGATACGCCGGCATTGCTGCTCTGAGCGGCGTCACCCGCAACCACCCAGGGGTAGGTGCCTTCGGAGGTGAAGCTGAGGGAACCGCCCGCCACGTTCAGCGCCTCGTTGAGGTTCGCTGCGTCACGGGTGGATTCACGGGGAGCGAGACCGGTTGCCGTTTCGGGCAGCCTGACATCGCCGCGGTTCTCTGCGATCGCGGGAACGGTTACAAGGGAAAGAACCATTGCCATTGCGATCACGAATGCGAAGATTTTCTTCATGTGTGAATCTCCTTCCAAAGATTTTTTAAGTCTAAAGCCGCGAAGGACTCCCCGGCGGGGCTTCCCACAGCAGCGTTAGCTTCGGAATAAACTGCGGATATGAAGCGGCACTCCATACCGCGCACATCTATTATATCAGAATATTGCCTAAAATGTAAGGGGGTTTTGCACTTTTTGAAACCCTTGTGCGCATTAGACCGTTATCTAATATTAGCTGTTCTGCGGTATTTTTGAGAGCTTTGAAAGCAAGATTATCATATATTATTTATTTCGATCATATTTTTGCCATATTCCCGCTCAGTCGATGGGCATATTCAGCAGCTTTTCGAACACGGGGCGCAGCTCAGGCGCGTTTCCGCTGGTGGTGAAGGTGACGCTGCCGCTGCCGAAGGGATTCACAAGCCCGTTTCGCTCAAGCACCCTGCCGAGCTGGCGCGCGGTGGCGCGGTTGCCGTCGAAAAGCACGCACCCGCCCTTCATGCGGCGCAGGAAGTATTCGCGGATGGCGCCCCCCGCGAAAACGTAATGGGTGCAGCCGAGCACGATCGCATCCGCCGTTTCACCGAAATAGGGCTCAAGATATGCGTCCAGAATATCATCGAACGCGCCCGCCTCGGTTATGCCGCGCTCCACCCTTGCAACCATGCCGCTGATGCCGATATTGATAACGCGGGAAGGGTCGGGCATTCGCGCAAGCAGGGCGCGGTATCTTGCAAGGCGCGTGGTGGCGGCGGTGGCAAGCATAAACACCCTGCCCTCCCCCGCTTTTTCGCAGGCGGGCTTTATGGCGGGCTCGATGCTGACTACGGGAACGGCCAGCTTCTGCCTTAATATATTGATGGAGGCGCTGGTGGCGGTGTTGCAGGCAAGCACGAGCGCCTTCACGCCGTGCTCAAGCAGAAAGTCCGCCGCCGAGGAGGTGAGGGAAAGTATCTCCTCCTCCGACCTGTCGCCATAGGGGGCGTTTTTATTATCGCCATAGAATATGAAGTTTTCATGCGGCAGGAGCAGGCGCGCATCCCTCAAAAGGCTTACGCCGCCCATGCCCGAATCGAAAATGCCGATAGGCCTTGTGTCCATCCTTTGCCTTCTTCGCCTTTCCTTTTTGATAATGTGTCAATAGGTTTATTTTAAAACGGTTTGCGGCATTTCAATACTGCCGCTTTCCGCTTTTAACTTTTGATTTTCCGCTTTCCGCTTTCCGCTTTAGGCTTTTGATTTTTCGTTTTCCGTTTTTCGTTTTCCTCTTTAGGCTTTTGATTTTTCGCTTTTCGCTTTTCGTTTTCCGCTTTTGGTTTTTCGCTTTCGGCTTTTCACCTGCGCGGATCAGTGCTTTTCCTTCTCCGCGCCCGAGAGCCGCCCGAGCGGGGCTGTGAAGCGGTTTTCCGCGCCCTCAAGAAACAGCGCAAGCGCAAGCATATCCGCAGCGCCGCCGCAGCTTATGTTTTTTTCGATAAGCTCCGCATCGAACCTAAGCAGCGCCAAGTAAAACTCCTGCGGCGAAGCGGCAGGCGCAAGCCTTTTCAGCTCTTCAGCGCGGGTCTTTACGAATTCCGCACCGGCCTTGCCGCCGCGCTTCAGGGCGTTGTTGTCGTCCAGCACCGCCATTACCGAGATAAGCGCATACGCCCATGCAAGCTCCCCGCTCTCGCCGCCCTTCCTATTATAATACTCGGCTTTGGCGGATTTTGCAAGCTTTGCAAGCGGAAAACCGCTCTGCGCCTGCTGAACGGGGCCGGTGACGCCGTATTTTTCGCGCATTTTGGCGCCGTTTGAGGTGGAAACGCTGTTATCCCCAAGCGAAACGGCAAGCTCCGCTGCTGCGGCGGTTATGCTTTCGGCAAGGTCGAACCCCTGCGGCAGACTGCCGTACAGGCCGCTTTCATCCGGCATGAAGATGCCCGAATGCAGCACGCGGGCGGCGGCGCAAACGAGCAGCCCGAGCGAATAGACCGCGCCGCGATGGGTATTCACGCCGCCTGTGGCAGCAAGCATCGCCTTTTCAGCCTCAACGCCTGCGTTTTTCAATTCGGCAAAGAATTCCCTGGGCAGCTCCGCGCCGTTTGAGCGCGCGCCATGCTCCATTGTCAGCGCCGCCATGCGGGCAAAGAACGGCGCAAGCGCCTCCGCGCTGCGGTAAAAGGTTTGCATGGTCATATCGTTGTTTGCGCCGTTGTTGAGCCTGTCCACAAGGCCGGGTTTTGGGGTGATATTCACCTCCGAAAGCAGGGCTTCACCTGCAAGCTCACCAAGAACGGCGGAGAGAAACGAGCAAAGCAGCTCCCGCGTCCGCATTTGCAGCTCCGCCACGGAGTGAGCGCGGCTGCGGGCGCAGACGGAGGCGTTTTCCGCGCAGATAAGGCATTTTCGCGGCTGCGCCCGACCCAGCTTTTCGCCCGAAGGCTTGATCACGTCCATATCGAAAAGCCTTCCGGCGGGATGGGTTTCCTCTATTTCAACGCATATTTCTTTAAGCCTTTCCGCGCTCGCGTCAAATGCAAAAAGCGCCTCTATGCCCGTGTTTTCATTCACAAGCACACTCTCGGCGGGTGCGCCCGCTTTTTGAACGAGGCAGCGCACGGCGTCCGCAAACGCCGCGTCCGCAAGCCCGCTCCTCTTGTTCGGCCCCGCGATATTCATACCGATGCAGACCACGCAGCGGTTTCCCGCTCCGCGCTCCTTCGCGCCCTCCTCAAGCAGCCTTCGCTGCTGCAAAACGCGCTTCTCGCGCCGCTCCGCCATCCGCTCCACGCTCGACGGTGCAAATTCTTTATATCCTGCAAATGCCATAATTCCCGTTTCCCGCGGCGCTGCCGCAGGGTTTTATAATAAAGATCGCTGAATTATTGAATGTAAATATGATGATTTATTCATTTTTTCAAAGAAAGCGGCTCCCCCGTTTGTCGGGAGCGCCGCCTTGTTACAATGCTTCGCCTTCTTTTCAGCCGAGCAGCCTGTGCGTGCCGTCCTCAAAAACGATCAGCGTGTAGTTGCTGCCCGCGGAAACGGCGGCAACGCTTTTGAAGGTGCCGACCGCGCACTCGCCGCTGTCGTTTCTGCCGCAGGCAAGCAGAGTGCCGTCCGACCTGAGAGCAACCGTGTGATAGGCGCCGGCGGAAACGAACACAACGTTGCTCCAGTTTTCCACATCGCACTGGCCGTAGGAATTATCGCCGCAGGCGACCACGGTGCCGTCCTTGCGAAGCCCCACGGCATGCTGCCTGCCGCCCGAAACCCGAACGATATTTTCCCAAAGGGAAACGTCGCACCTGCCATCGGAATTATCTCCGCAGGCAACCACCATTCCGTTTTTCATAACGCCATAGCTTGCATCCCCGCCGACCGCGATCGAAACTATGTTTCTCCAGCCGCCGACGTCGGTTTTGCCGTAGGTGCCGGAGCCCGCCGCCACCACGGTGCCGTTTTGCAGCAGACCCAGCGAATGGCTGTCGCCGCAGGCGATATCCGCCACGCCGGACCAGGAGGACACGTCCAAATTGCCATCCACGTTGCGGCCCGCGCTCACAACGCGCGCATTGGAGCCAAGGCCGAGGATGCCGTAGGTCTTGTTTACGGAGATTTTGCTGACGCCGCTCCAGCTCGGGCTGCCGGTTTCCCATTCCTCGCCCTCAAGCGTCACGGTGCCGTCCGCATTCAGCATGGCATAGGCGCTCTCGGCGCCGGCGGCGGGCATCCGCATCACCTTTTCGGCGATCGCGTCCGCCCTTGCTCTGCTGTCCTTATAATCGCCAAGCCTTCTGAACAGGGTGAGTGCGCCGAAAACATCATTTTCCGTCTCAAGCTGAACGGCCTGCTGATACAGCTCCTCCGCATTCTCTATTTTAGGCACGTAGCCGCTTATATCGAAGCATTTCTGCGCGAAGGAGGCCATGCCCTGCTCAAGCGCTTTTTTACCCGCCTCGGTAAAGCTTTCGTTCATGCGCCCCTCAAGCGCCTTGAGCTCGCCCTCCGGGCAGAAGCGCTTTGCGGCGGAGAAAAGCACCAGCGCCGCTTCCATATTGAAATCGGTAAGCGCCATTTTGCTGCGCTCCTCAAAAAGCTGCACTATTTTGCCGGCGGCATCGCCGGTGCAGGGCTCAAGCCTGGTGATCGCGCTGTCGATATTGGCTTCGGTCAGACCCTTATCGAGTATTCTGCCCGCAGCGGCAAGGCGCACCTCGTCCACCTTGGGCCTGTTCGCATCGCTGCTGCTGACACAGTTCAAATAGATCTCGCCGCGCGAGATAAGCTCCTTGGCAAAGGCGTTTTCGGCAAGGCGCAGATAGCATTCGTCCATCCTTGCCACATCCTCCTCGTTTGAGCCGGCCTTAATGTAGCAGGCGGAGGCCATATCGAAATTGCCTTCGTTATACGCATTATCGCCCGCCAGCTTCCATGCTTCCTTGGCGAGCCGCTTGGAATCGGAAAACGAGCTTATGGATTCAAGCTTCAGCGCCGCCTGCATATAGCTGCCTTTATTATAAAGATTCCTCGCCTGTGTATAGGTTTCCGCAGGCTCCACAAATTTTGGCGAAATGACCATCACATACAGGAAAGCCACGCCTATCGCAATCGCGGCCAGAACGAGCGCCGCTATAAGGCCTTTTCTTTTAACCATTCCGTTTGCTCCTTATCAGATAGATCCATCCGTGCGCGCCGCAGAGCCGTATGCGAAAGCGGCGCCGCTTATGAGGTCCCTTTCTATTATATCATAAGTTGAGCGAGGCACAAGGGTTTTTATTGATTCTATATCACCGTTTTTAAGCAATTCCCGCACCCTGCTCGCGCTTATGCCCTCCTTGCGCTCTATCTCTATCACCTCTATGCCGAATTTGGGCAGCATGCGCTTCATCGCCTCGTTATAGGCGTTTGTAACGGCGCAATAAGGCTCCGTGCCCACAAAGCGCTTTGTAATGCCCAGCGCGGGCGCGATCCTTTTGCCGAAAAGGGTCAGATCCAGCTCCACGTTCACGTCCTTCGCCTTTGCCTCGTCCTTTATAAAATAGGTGGGAAAAGTGGCATGGGAGATCATATAGTCCCCGCTTTCATGCAGAATAAGGTTTTTTATATGCGCCGTGCCTTTTTTAACCATTTCAAAGCGCGTTTTAAAGGGAAACTCCGAGGCGTCCTCGCTCACCACGAACACGTGCAGCGTGTCCACAAGCTCCGCCGCCGTTTCCATTAAATACTTATGTCCGAGCGTGAACGGATTGCAGTTCACCACCACGGCGCCCTGCACGCCCTCGCCCTTTTCAAGCGAATCGAGGTAGCCTGCAAGCCCCCTGCGGCTGTTTTCCATATACACGGCGCCGCCCGCCTCGGCAAGAGGGAAGAAGCCGAGGCTGCGAAACATATATTCATTTTGTGCCTTTGTGAAAAGAAAAAGCTTTTTTCTGCCAAGCAGATAGGCGCGGGAAACAAGCCTTGAAACTATCGCCGCCGCGCCGCCCTCACCCTGAAGGCTTTCGTCCACCGCGATATATTTCAGCACGCTTCCGCACAGGGAGCCGGTGCCGAGCATTTCCCCTTCATCATCCGTCAGAAAAACGCTGTGCTCCGCGCCGCCCTCGTATCTAAGCCCCATTTTTTCAAGGAACTTCTTTAATTTTTCAAGCTGCGGACCGCTTGGGCCCGCAGCTTCCGAAATGAAAAAACTCAATTCTGTTTGCTTCCTTCGTTCGGTTTATTACCTTCGCTTTCCGCTCAGTCCTCTTTGATCTGGCGGATAACGTCGATAACCGTATTGTTTCTATACATCAAAACGCCCACGATGCGGTCGGTATACCTGATGGGCTCTGGCTTGCCGACCACCTTCTCCGCACGCTCCTTGAGCTTTTCGATGGTGGTAACGGGCAGCCCCGCCGCGATCAGCCTTGCCTTCAGCTCCGGACGGTTCGGGTTCACCGCCACGCCCTGATCGGTCACAAGCACGTCGATGGTGCTGCCGGGGGTGCAGATCGTGTTTACCCGCTCGCAAACGGTGGGGATCCTGCCGCGAAGCAGCGGAGCGGTAACGACCGTGAGGCTCGCGCCCGCCGCCGTATCGGGATGGCCGCCGACCGCGCCCCTTATCACGCCGTCCGAGCCGGTCATGACGTTCACGTTGAAATCAACGTCTATCTCCAGCGCGGAGAGGATAACGAAATCAAGCTGATTCACCGCCGCGCCCCTGTTCACGTAGCTTGCGTAATAGCTTGCGTCGATCTGCTGATGGAAGCGGTTGTTTTTAAGGGAATTTGCGGCGATAAGGTCGAAGGACTGCACGTCGAGTATCTTTTTAACAAGCCCCTCCTCGTGCATCTGCACGATCTGGCCCGTGATTCCGCCCAGCGCGAAGCGGCACTTTATATCCTTTGCAAGCATCTTATCGCGCAGGAACCTCGCGGTGGCAAGGCTTGCGCCGCCGGAACCCATCTGCATGGAGAAATTATCCTCAAAATAGCCGCTTGCCTCTATAACGTCCGCAGCGGTTTTTGCTATAAGCAGCTCCTTGGGGTTCTTGGTGTAGCGGGTCGCGCCGCTCATGATGCCCTTGGGATCGCCGATATTGTCAACCACCACGACCCAGTCCACGCGGGATTCGGGAATGCCGAAGGGCGCGTTCGGGAAGTTTACAAGATGATCGGTGATTATTATGCAGGTGTCCGCGTGCTGCGCGTCAAGCTTGGCGTAGCCCAGGGAGCCGCAGCAGGAGGAATTTTCGTCGTCGCGGTTATAGCCGTTCGCGTTGCCGTAGGGGTCGCAGGAGGGAGCGCCGAGGAAGGCGACGTCTATATGAAGCTCGCCCGTTTCGATCGCCGCCGCTCTGCCGCCGTGGGAGCGGAAGATGATCGGGAAATCCATAAGGCCCCTTGAGATCTCCTCCGCCAGCTTGCCGCGCAGACCGCTCGTTTCGATATGGGAGATAACGCCTTTTTTGATATGCTCGATGAGCGGCCAGTGGCAGTCCGTGAGGCTGGAGGCGGCAAGGGTCAGGTTCTTTATGCCCATTTTGGCGATCTGATCTATAACCATATTCACAACGTAATCGCCGTTTCTGAAATGGTGGTGGAAGGAGATCGTCATGCCGTCCTTGAGGCCGGAGCGCTTTATGGCCTCCTCGATGGAGGGCAGCACCTTTTTGCTTGCCTTCTGCCGCTCATCAAAGCGCAGGGTGCTCTTGGGCTCGCAGTCCCTGGGATCGTACTCGCCGTGGAAGGCGGAAACCTCGCTTATATGGGGAATTTTCTTAACGTCCATCTTGATTATACCTCCTCCACGGGCATTGCCTTGCTTCTTTCGTATAGCTCAAGCAGATACTGCGCCCTTGCCACAACGGGCTTGTCTATCATTTTGCCGTTCAGGCTCGCAACGCCGGAGCCCCTTGCGTTCGCCTCTGCGATGGCGTCCATGATCGCCATGGCCTTTTTGAGATCGCGCTCGCTGGGCGTGAACACCGCGTGAAGCGGCGCAACCTGGCGGGGATTGATGATGGATTTGCCGTCGAAGCCCATCTTGCGGATGAGGGTCGCCTCGGCGATGAAGCCTTCTTCATTGTTAACGTCCGAATAAACGGTATCCAGCGCCATGATGCCCGCCGCCTTCGCCGCGTTCACTATCATGCCGCGCGCGAACATAAGCTCAACGCCCTCGGGGGAGCGGGTGGTTTTAAGGTCGGTAACGTAATCCTCCGCGCCAAGCGCTATGCCGATGAGGCGCTTTGATGAGAAGGCGATCTCCTTTGCGTTCAAAACGCCGATTGCGCTCTCGATGGCCGCCATCATGCCGGTGGAGCCCACGGGAATGCCCGCCTCGCGCTCGATGCGCTCTATCTCCCTTTCGCAGTCGATAACGTCCTGCGCGGTTTCGGTTTTGGGAAGACGGATAACGTCCGGACGGGCGCGCACGATCGCCTCAAGGTCCATAACGCCGATGCCGCTCGAAAGATCGTTTATGCGAACCACCAGCTCCTTTTTGCCGTAGCTGAGGGTGGTAAGCGCCTTATAAACAAGAAAGCGAGCCGTATCCTTTTCGGTTATGGCAACGCTGTCCTCCAAATCAAACATTATGGAATCCGAGCCGTAGATATGCGCGTCACGGATCATGCCCGGGTTGTTTCCCGGAACGAAAAGCATGCTTCTTCTAAGTCTTTCGCTCATTTTGACTTTACCTCTTTGAACACGTAGTCGGTGCTCTCGGCGGCGCGGTAGGCGGCAGCCATCGTACGCGCGGCAACGGTGCAGTCCAGCGCGCCCTTATCCACGGCGGAAACCTTCGCCGCTTTAACGCCAAGCTCATCCAGGGTTTCGCGGATGACCTTCTCGATCTGCTTGCCGAACTGCTGCATAACGTCGCTTTCAAGCGAAAGCTCTATGCCCTCGTTCTCCTTCGGCTCTATGGTAACGATGATATCGCTCGATTCCATCGTTCCGGCGACGCCTGTCGTGATGATCTTCATAATGACCTCCAAAGCGTAGAAAAATGATAGTACCGCGCGAAGCGAGGGTTTTACCTGCCCCCCGCTCCGCACGCGCTAAAGAATATTTTATACCATCCTTGTCTGTTTTTCAACCCCCGAAGGAGCCTGTTTGCAATAAAACGCTCAATATAGTGTCGAATATAAAGGCTGAAGGGGGCAAAAGTGCGGATTAAACGGAAATCGAAAGGCGTGAAGCCGTGCGCCCTTTTGCGCAGCTGATAATGCGGGAGCTTCACTCCTCATCCATCATCAGGGCCGCCACCTTTTTTTTGACCCTTTGCAGGGCGTTGTCCGCAGCCTTGGCGGTTCTGCCCGTTTCCTCGCCTATCTGCTTATAGCTCTTTCCCTCCATAAAAAGGGAGAGCACCCGCTTTTCAAAATCGGTCAGCTTTTCGGAAATTATCCTCACAAGCCGCTGCTCCGCCTCGGTTCGAATGGCGATATCCTCCGGGCTTTCCACGGCGGCGCCGAGCATATCCGCAAGGGTTGCGGAATCCTCATCCTCCTCCGAAATGGGCCTGTCCAGCGAAATATAGCTGTTCAGCGGAAAATGCTTTTTTCTTGTGGAGCGCTTGACGGCGGCAATAATGTTGTTCAGGATGCACACCTCGGCATACGAGCGAAAGCCCGCCCCGCGCGAGGAATCGTAGTCCCGAATCGCGCTGAAAAGCCCTATGGAGCCCTCCTGCAAAAGATCCGCCCGATCCGCGCCCAGCAGGAAATACGGCCTTGCCTTCAGCTTCACAAGGGGCATGAAGCTCTCTATGAGATGCCGCTCCGCCTCCTTATCGCCGCGCTGCGAAAGTGCGCAGAGCGCCTCATCGCTCATGGCCCTGTAATCAAGTTGTGCGCTTTTGCCTGTCATTCGATATTTTTAAGCCCCTCATACAGCTCGTTGAACGAGCGATTCTTCGCGCAGCGCCCGAACGAAAGCTCCCTGTCCTCCCCGAATTCGAGAAGGAAGCATTTTGTAAGCTCCTCCACGGTCTGCTCCAGCGCGGTGAAAAACTGCGTGTACGCAAAATCGCGGGCGGGCGTGCCTTCTTCAAAGCTTGCGGTGATAAGCGATTCCGTGACCTGATCGAGCGGGTAGAGCTTAATATGCATAAGCTCGTGAACTATCACTTCCTCGATATTGGTCTGCGTCGGCCGCGCGGCGTTCAAAAGCAGGATCGCCTTTCTATCGTCGCAGTCGATCTTGAAATCGCCGGTCTTTCGCCAATCGGGGTCGCGCACGAACTCTAACTTCACGTCCCACTGCGGTGAGATGCGAAGCTTTTTTACGTATTTTTCAAAGAGCTCCCGCGCTTTTTCCTCGTTCACTGCGCGTCCTGCCTGTTCTTTTCAAACATGATTATAGCCGCCGCAACCGAGGCATTGAGCGAATCGATGCTGCCCTTTATGGGGATGGAAACGAGATAATCGCAGTTTTCCTTCACAAGCTTGCCGAGCCCGTCCCCCTCGCCGCCGATAACCAGCGCAAAGCCGCCCTTCATATCGGTTTTATACATGCTTTCGCCCGCCATATCGGCGCCCGCGATCCAAAGCCCCGCCGCCTTCAGCTCCTCCATGGCGGAAACTATATTCACCACCCGCGCTATGCGCATATGCTCCGCCGCGCCCGCCGAGGTTTTAACCACCGCGGCCGTTACGGGAGCGGAGCGGCGCTTGGGGATGACCACGCCGTGAGCGCCCGCGCACTCCGCGCTTCTTATGATGGAGCCGAGATTATGCGGATCCTCGATGCCGTCCAGCAGGATAACGAAGGGCTTCTCGCCCCTCTCCTGCGCATAGGCAAGAATATCCGAAAGCTCGCTGTACTCCACGCCCGGTATCTCCGCCACTATGCCCTGGTGGTTGCCCGGCCTGCCGTCATGCCCGAAGGGCATACAGATCTCATCCAGCCTGCGCCTGTCCACCTCGCGGATAACCAGATTCCTATCCCTCGCAAGGGAGATTATCTCGCCAAGAGACCCGTCGTGCTCCGCCGTAACGAGGATGCGGTCGATGCTTCTGCCGCTCTTCACCGCTTCGCGCACGGGGTTTCTACCCATTATAATATTGGGCAGGCTCTCCGGCTCGGCATGCGCACTCTCCGCTTCGGGCGCCGGCACTTCATAGCGCGGCCTTTCCTCAAAGCGGGGCCTGTCATCAAATTTTCTTTCGCCGTAGGGCTTTTTCTCGCCAAAGGGCTTGCCCTCAAAGCGGGGCTTACCCTCGAAGCCCCTTTCGCCGTAGGGCTTTTTCTCACCGAAGGGCCTGCCCTCAAAGCGGGGCTTACCCTCGAAAGTTCTTTCGCCGTAGGGCTTTTTCTCGCCAAAGGGCCTGCCCTCAAAGCGGGGCCTGCCCTCAAAATTCCTTTCGCCGTAGGGCTT
>CAMVMM010000023.1 GCA_947168565.1 uncultured Clostridia bacterium
CCCTCGATGCTGCCTGATTTAATTCTTTTGTCTAACTTTTGGGGTTCAGATCAATGCCGCCGGGTCCTTTTCCGATCATATTCAGCTTTGCTCGCCGTTTTCGGCGCGGCATCCGAGCGCAGATCGGGAATTCTGCTCAAGATAGGCGTTGAGCGCCGCTTTAAACGGGCCGTAGGCATAGAGCGAGCCGAGCGCCAGCAGCGGCACCCGCTCAAGGAAGGATGCTCTCATTGCGGCGGCAACGGCCTGTTCGTAGCCTGCGAAGCTCTCCGCGCGAACGCCCATTGCGCGGAACACGGCGGCGTACTCCTCCGCATCCAGCGCGCGTGGATTATCGGGCGACACGGTGAAGACCCTGCCCGCCACCGGCGCCATTATCGCCGCCATTTCGGAATAGCGCTTATCCGCCATAACGCCCGTAAGAATATTCACGCGCCTGCCCTCGAAATAGCGCTTCACGGTTTCCACGGCAGCGGAGGCGCCCTCGATATTATGCCCGCCGTCGAAGAAAACGAGCGGATCGGCGCACATTTTTTCAAACCTGCCCTTCCATTTCGCGCACTCAAGCCCTTCAAACAGCGCCTCCTCGGGAATGCTCATGCCGCCCGCGCGAAGGATCTCCACCGCCTCTATAACGTTTGCGGCGTTCATCGGCTGGTAAAGCCCAAGCAGCGAAAGGCGGATGTTTTCATGCTGTTTGTAATCTATAATGCTGCCTTCAACGGTGCATTTTTTTATATTCAGCGCGGAGTGGTCGGTCACGTAAAGCTCGCTGCCCCTCTCCCCCGCCGCCGCCTTTATAACGCGCAGCGCGGCCGGACTTTCGCCGCCGAAAAGCGCGGGGCAGCCGGGCTTGATTATGCCCGCCTTCTCCCCCGCTATCGCCTCGATCGTGTCCCCAAGATACTCGGTATGATCGAGCGCGATGCCCGTGATAACGGAAAGAAGGGGCTCGGTGATAACGTTCGTTGCGTCCAGCCTGCCGCCCATTCCGACCTCCAGCACCACCACGTCCACGTTTTTCCGCTTGAAATACTCAAAGCAGATCGCGGTGATAAGCTCGAACCAGGTGGGCACGTCCTCCATGCTCTCCGCAAAGGGGCGAATATAGGTGGTGATCTCAGCAAGCTCATCCTCCGGAATATTCTCGCCGTTCAGCATTATGCGCTCGGTGAAGGTTTCTATATAAGGCGAAGTGTAGGTCCCAACGCTGTACCCCGCCTTCATCAAAACGGAGGTGAGCATGGCGCAGAAAGAGCCCTTGCCGTTCGTGCCGGCAACGTGAACGCATTTCAGCCCCTTTTCGGGGTTGCCGAGCCTTTCAAGCAGCTCCGAAATGCGCGAAAGACCCGGACGGCTGCCCTTCCACGTTACTGAATTTATGTATTCAAGCGATTCTTCGTAGTTCATATTTTTCTCCTATTTTTGAACAGGCGATCCTGCGCAAGGCCCGCCTTTTTAAGCTGCTCGCAAAGCTTCATAAGCAGCGGCGCGATCACTATCTGCGCGGGCACGAGTATCGCGTATTCGGTGAGCCTGTACACAAACCAGCCCCAGTAGGTTTTGCTGCCGCTGAGCTGAGACACCCAGATCGTGTTCACAAGCAGCCCCAGAATAAGGCAGTTTATAAGCACGGGCAATATTACGTTCGGGAAAAGCCGTATCCTGCTCCACCCCTTCTCCGAACCGAAGGCGGCAAGGGGCTTTTCGTTAAGAAACAGCCCGAGCACCATGCCCATGGCGGCCGCAGTAAGCGTGAAGCCCGCGTGGTAAACGCCGAATGGCACGAGCAGCGCGCCGATAAGATCGCCCAAGCCGTAAACGAGCGCGGCGGCGATGGGGCCGTACAGTATCGCGGCGATCATGGGCGGCACGAACGAAAAGCCGATCTTCGCGCCGGGCAGCCTGATCGAGGGAACTACCCTGTCGAGCACGAAGTACAGCGCGATAAGAAGCGCCGTGACAACCATCATGCGAAGGGGCATTGCGGCAGAGCCGGTTTTGTGTGTTTTTTGCATGAAAATACCTCCTTTAACAGCGTTCTCGTCGCTACAAAAAGGAGGACTTCCTAATATATAGCCAGCGGGATGCGAAAGCAGCACAGCAACCGTTCCGCGCGGATGGGATTTGCGCGGAGATGTTTTCGTTCGGGCATCAACTCCCTGTATGCCCGACACTTGAACTCACTGCTTTCTACTCTGTTTTTTCCGTGCCGTATTGTACCAAAGTTTTGCGGCAAATACAAGAGCAAAGCGCGTAAACCGGAGTGTTTTTTAATATATTTCAAGCAAATGAGCGCATTTACGGTTTTTTGCCGTCAAAACGGCGCATTTTGCCGCAGCTTAGCCAAAAAGACACAAAGAATTAATAAAGCTTTCACTCAATCGCTATATTTGGGTTTCACTTTTCGCTCAAAAGATGGTATAATCCCCTTGGGAGGGTTTTCTCCCCTATCAAAGCGAGGTAAATATGAACGGCATAAAATACGTTTGCGTATTCGGCGCTTCAAACAGCGCGATACCGAAGCAGCATATAGAATTTGCAGAGCGGCTTGGCGCGGCGCTTGCGGAAAACGGCTTTGCGCTCGTTTTCGGCGCGGGAGCCACCGGCCTTATGGGCGCGGCGGCAAGGGGCGCGCACTCGCGCGGCGGCGAGATCATTGGCGTAATCCCCAAAAAACTCAACGTTCCCGGCATTTATTTTGAGCACTGCACCGAGCGGATCGAAACGCCCACCATGCACGAGCGCAAGGCGCTTATGGAGGGTAGGAGCGACGCATTCATCGCGCTTGGCGGCGGCTTCGGCACGCTTGAGGAGCTTATGGAGGTGATAACCCTCAAGCAGCTCGGCTATATCGACAAAAAGATAATTATCGTGAATCTTGACGGCTTCTATGATAATTTGCTTTTGCAGTTTGATCGCTTTATAAATGACGGCTTCACCCACAAGCTGTTTTTGCAGCTCTTCACCGTCGCAAAAACCGCGGATGAGGTCATCGCCGCGCTCAGCAGCGATGAAAAGCCGATAATGCCGGATAAAATGCAGGAGGCGCTGCTTTCCGCGCGCTTCGGACGCGGCGACGAGCTCCCCCGCCTCGATTGACTGACTTTTGAAAACTACACAATGAACGGAGTGATCCAATGGCTAAAAAGCACTCACGCGCGCACGAAAGGCTGATGAATTTTTCCGTTGAACCAGCGAGTGAAGTGCCGCAGCAGAAGGCGCTGATGGTCTGCGTGACCGGCCAGCGCTCATGCGAAAGGCTGATAGAGCGCGGAGTAAGTATCAGAATGCCCGAGCAGCCCTTCTATGTGGTGCATTGCGTGCAAACCGGGCGCGTGTTTATGAATTTTGTTTCCGATCCGGAGGCGATTGAGTACCTTTTCACCTGCGCCGGAATCGCCAATGCGGAGCTTGCAATTCTCAGGGAGGACGACGTGGTTGATGCGCTGGTGGATTTTGCGCAAACGCATAACGTGTCCACGATCGTGCTCGGCGCGTCCCCAAACAAAAACGCCGTCAGCTTTTCCGCGCGGCTTTCCGCAAGGCTGAATGACGTTGATTTTATCATCGTTGAATAGTGTTTTACCCAAACAAATAATAATATGCGGCTTGTTTCGGCCGCTCGAACGGAGGATAATATGGAACTTGACCTTACCCAGGCAAAGCAGTATATCGTCGGAAAATTCAAGAATCAGGGCGATTTTGATTTCATTCCCGAGCAGGAGTTTTCTGCGATGCTCGATGAGCTTATTGATATAGACTCAAAATACCTTGATGAGATCGGCGAGGATAAGCCCTACGACGAGGATGAGGTTTTCGACCGAATGCTTGCCGCGCTCAATAAGAAATACTCGAATTACAAGACCTATCTGATGCGCCTAGTTGATGATTATATGGATTTTATGGAGGAATACCTCGTTTCCATCGACGCAGTAGAGTGGGAGTGATCCCCTCCCCCGCCCTGTTTTCAGCTTCACCGCCGCAAAATGTTTCACGTGAAACATTTTGCGGCTTTTACTATTCGGGCCGCACCGGTCGATCAACGAAAACAGTATTCATTCAAAGAAAAGCAACACAGCGATCAAGATACACAGCATTCGGAACAATCGAAGGAATAATTGAAATGAACCGAAATATAATTAAGCTATGCTGAGTTGGATATTCACAATTATGATAGCCGCCGGGATAATGCTCGGAATAATCAACGGCACGCAGAGCGCAGTGCTTGACTCGCTCACAGCGGGCGCGGACAAGGCGGTTGAGTTGGCGGCAACGCTCTGCGGCTCGTATCTGCTCTGGATGGGCCTGATAAATATTGCCAAAAGAGCAGGCCTGACCGAAAAGCTTTCAAAGATGCTGCGCCGTCCGCTCTCCCTTCTTATGCCGAACATCGGGGATGCGGCCGCGCCTGTTGCGCTGAATCTTTCGGCAAACTTCCTTGGAATTGCAAATGCGGCGACTCCCTTTGGAATAGAGGCGATGAAACGCCTGGCGGAGCTGAACGGCAAAAAAACTGCGCCATCAAAGGAAATATGTATGTTTCTTGCGCTGAACGCCTCCGCAGTCGAGCTGCTGCCAACCTCGGTGATCGCCGTGCGAAGCGCGTGCGGTTCCGCGGATCCCTACTCAATAGTTTTGCCGACCTTCATATCTTCGCTGTTTGCTGCAGCGGCGGCAATTGCGGCATGCAAGCTTTTTGAGGAGATACGCAGATGAACTATATCATTCCTGTCGGACTAATCCTGCTCCTCATTTACGCCACTATCAAAAGAGTAAACTGCTACGAAGCCTTCGTTGAGGGCGCTGCCGATGCATTTCCGACCCTTATCAAGCTGCTCCCGAATTTGGCGGCCATGCTCGCAGCGATAAGCATTTTCCGCTCAAGCGGGGCTGTAGAGATCCTCTCGCGCCTGTCAGCACCGGTTCTTGAGGCGCTCGGCATTCCAAAGGAGCTTTCAACCCTGCTGATACTCCGTCCGTTTTCGGGAAGCGGGGCACTTGCGCTGCTCTCGGACGTGCTGAATACCTATGGCGCGGACGGCTTTATCGGGCTCGCGGCCTCGGTTTGTGTGGGCAGCACGGAAACTATTTTCTACACGATGACCGTCTATTGCGGCGCTGCGGGGATCAAGAACGGCGGCTATGCTCTGCCTGCGGCTCTTATCGGCAGCCTTGCGGGCGCCGTTTCGGGAATTGCGCTTGTCAAAATTCTGCTGCTTATGTAGGAGATATTGTTTTTCTTCGAAAAAGTGGTATAATGGGAAAAGCACAAAGGAGAATTACCAATATGAAAATCAATGTTATTACATACGGTGAGCGAATAAATCATGCGGTTATTGCCTCAAGCACGGTGATCGTGATCGACGTTCTGCGCTGCACCAGCGCGATAGTCGCAGCACTTTCAAACGGCGCGCAGAAGGTTGTGCCGGTACTGGAGCCAAATGAAGCGATCTCGCTTGCGCAGGCAATAGGCGTAAATGACTGCATTCTCGGCGGTGAGCGCGGGTGCAACAAGCTGCCCGGCTTCGACGTCGGAAACTCACCCTTTGAATACAATGCGGCGACTGTGGCGGGGAAGACCGTTATAATCAGCACTTCCAACGGCACGAACGCCATCTGCGGAATGCGGGACGGCGCGCGCGTTTTCCTGGGCGCTATGAGCAACAGGACCGCCGCTGCTCGTGCCGCCGCGTCCACAATGAACGATATCCTTATCGTCTGCTCCGGCACGGACGGCTGCGTTTCCGCCGATGATTACTGCGCCGCCGGCTCGATCATCGATGCGATCCTTCGCTTTGCGCCCTCCGCGCAGCTCACCGATATTGCGCTCATCTGCCATAATCTCTACTTATGCCTGAAAAACGGAAGCTTCGATCTGATGACGACCCGCCATTGCAAGCGGCTCCATGACCTTGGGTATAATAAGGATATTGAGTATTGCCTCACGGAGGACAGCGAAACCGCCGTTCCGGAATACGCAAACGGCATAATTACCCTGATTTAACAAGGCTTTCAATATGAATACACCGTTTGACCCGCCCTTGCTTCGGCTTCGGCGGGTCAAAATGTTTCACGTGAAACATTTCTCCCGATATTGCATGAGGGGCCGAAACGGTGTATAATAGAAGCAATTCAAATTCATCCTACGAATTGAGTTTCTGGAGGATAAAATGGCTAAAATCACGGCAATAGCGAACCAGAAGGGCGGGGTGGGGAAGACCACGACCGCCGTAAACCTTGCCACCTGCATTGCACAGCAGGGCAGAAGGGTTTTGCTTATAGATATCGACCCGCAGGGAAACGCCACGAGCGGCGTGGGCATAGAGAAGGAGGAGTGCGAATACAGCGTTTACGATATGCTGATAAACGGCATCTCCGCCGAAAAAATACTTGTTCAAACCCAGATCGACGGCCTTTTCGCCCTGCCCGCGCGCATAGAGCTTGCGGGCGCGGAGATAGAGCTTGTGAGCCAAATGAGCCGCGAATTCAAGCTGAAAAACGCACTCAAGGCGGTTTCAGATAGATTTGACTACATATTTATCGATTGTCCCCCCTCGCTCGGCCTGCTGACGCTGAACGCGCTTGCCGCCGCAGACACGCTGCTTGTGCCCATCCAATGCGAATACTACGCGCTTGAGGGCCTTTCGCAGCTTATGAACACGGTAAAGCTCGTGCGCATGAATCTGAACCCGAATCTTGCGGTTGAAGGCGTTGTGATGACGATGTACGATGCGCGCACAAGGCTTTCAAATCAGGTGGTGGCGGAGGTTAAAAAATTCTTTCAAAACAAGGTTTACAACACCGTGATCCCGCGCTCCGTGCGCCTTGGGGAGGCGCCGAGCTTCGGGCTGCCCATCTCCGTTTACGATCCGCGCTGCGGCGCAACTCGCGCCTACACAAGCCTTGCGGAGGAGCTGCTTGAGGATAACGAGGGCGGGGGAGAGGATTCCCCCGGTAAATGCTGAAAACGAGGGCTTAAGGCCGAATTTACAGCCGATGGTAAAGAAAGAAAACACACCAAAGAACCGCGCTTAGCAAGGAGACAGAAGGTATGAAGGGGCTTGGAAAAGGGCTTGACGCGCTGCTTGGCGGCGCAAATATGAGCGATCCGTCGCTTGTGCGGATGGTTTCCGTTTATTTGATAGACAACAACGCCGAGCAGCCGAGGAAGGTATTTAATGAAGAAAAGCTGAAGGAGCTTGCCGTCAGCATCGAGCAGCACGGCGTGGTGCAGCCGATAATCGTGCGCAAAAACGGCGAAAGGTTCACCATAATCGCGGGCGAGCGCCGCTTCCGCGCCGCAAGGCTTGCGGGGCTGAACGAGGTGCCGGTGCTTATCCGCGAGCTCAGCGAGCAGGAGGTGCTGGAGGTATCCCTTATCGAGAATCTTCAGCGCGAAAACCTGAACGCGATGGAGGAGGCGCGCGCTATCCGTCAGCTAATGGATGAGCACGACCTCACGCAGGAGGACGTGGCGAAGCGCCTCGGCAAATCGAGGCCGGCAATAGCCAATTCCGTGCGCCTCTTGGCGCTGCCCACCGAGGTGCAGCAGCTTGTTTACGACGGCAGGCTGCAGGCGGGGCATTGCAGGGTGCTTGCCTCCGTGCCGAACGAGACGCTGATGATAAGCCTTTCCAAAGCGGCGGCAGCCGAGGGCTGGAGCGTTCGGGAAACGGAGCAAAAGGTCAAGGCTGCGCTTGAAAAAAGCGAGCTTGAAAAGCGCCAGCCAAAGCGCGAAAGGCTGTCGAGTGACGCAAAAATGGCGCAGGACGCGCTGCGCGAGCGGCTTGGCACGAAGGTCAGCCTGTCGGGGTCGGACGAGCGCGGGAAAATCGTGATAGAATACTTCAGCAAGGACGAGCTGATGAGCATTTTTGACGTTATCATGGGCAAAAATTCAGAGGAAGACTAAAAAATGTATCTTGCGAACGGTTGGAAGGATTTTGAAATACTGAATGCCGGAAACGGCGAAAAGCTTGAGCGCTGGGGGGACGTGGTGCTGCTGCGCCCCGATCCGCAGGCGATCTGGCCCATGAAAGCGCCGGAATACTGTGACGCGCACTATATCCGCTCCCATTCCGGCGGCGGCGAGTGGGATTTTAAGCGAAGGCTTCCCGAAAGCTGGACGATCGGCTACCGCGAGCTGCGCTTCATCGTGCGCCCAACGGGCTTCAAGCACACCGGACTTTTTCCCGAGCAGGCGGTAAACTGGGATTTTATGAGCGGCATTGTGGAGCGCTTTCATCAAAAGCACCCCGGCGAGCCCTTCCGCGTGCTGAACCTTTTTGCCTACACCGGCGGCGCAACGCTTGCGCTTGCGGGCGCGGGCGCGGAGGTGGTTCACGTGGACGCGGCGAAGGGCATGGTGGCCTGGGCTAAAAGCAATCTTGCGGAATCCGGCCTTGCGGACAGGCCCGTGCGCTTCATAATAGACGACTGCCTGAAATTCGTGCAGCGCGAAAAGCGGCGCGGCAGGGAATACGAGGGCATTTTGATGGATCCCCCGAGCTACGGCAGGGGGCCGACCGGCGAAATGTGGCGCATCGAGGAGGGGCTTTTCCCGCTGGTGAGCGAGGCCTGCGATCTGCTGAGCAAAAACGCCGGATTTTTCCTTATAAATTCATACACGACCGGACTTGCGCCCGCCGTGGTGAAAAACGTGCTGAAGGTTGCGCTTGGCAATCGCGGCGGCAGGATCGAGGCCGACGAGATCGGCCTGCCGGTGAGCGGGGGAGAGCTGATCCTGCCCTGCGGCTGCACCGGAAGATGGTGGAGAGAGGTGTAAATAATGATCGATTTTTTTCGCACTGTTGGCACTGTATTGCTTGGTTTTATAGCCCTTTTATTCGGTAAATGCTGAAAATAATCTATGAGGACAATCATCTGCTGGTCGTTGAAAAGCCGGTGAATATGCCCACGCAGGCGGATTCGAGCGGCGATCCGGATCTTTTGTCCGAAGCAAAAAAATACGTAAAGGAAAAGTACAATAAGCCCGGAGAGGTCTATCTTGGGCTTGTTCACCGTCTTGATCGGCCGGTCGGCGGGGTGATGGTTTTCGCGCGGACGAGCAAGGCGGCGGCGCGGCTCACGGAGGCAGTGAAGGCGCACAGGCTTGAAAAGCGATACGCCGCGATAGTCGACTCCCCGCTTCCCGCGTTCGGCAGCCTGACCGATTACATGGCGCGGGACGAAAGCACCCACTCCTCCCGCATCGTGGATAAAAATGCGGACGGAGCGCAGCTTGCCAGGCTCGATTTTGCCCTTGTTGCGGAGAAAAACGGCAAAAGCCTTGCGGATATTTCCCTGCAGACCGGGCGGCATCACCAGATAAGGGTGCAGTTCGCGGGCATGGGCAGGCCGCTTTACGGCGATCAGCGATACAATAAAAACGCCCGCGCGGGGCAGCAGATCGCGCTTTACGCATACAGCCTGCGGCTTGAGCACCCCACCCTGAAGGAGAGCATGACCTTCACAAGCATGCCGAGCGGCGCAAGCTGGGCGGGCTTTACGGAGGAGCTGACCGCGCTCACGAACGGCGTTCGCTGCCCCTACGTGGACGAAAACATAATCGCCGTAAACAAAACGCCGGAGATCTCCGTTGCCGTGGCGGACGGCGGGGAGGATACCCTTGAGGCGCGGCTCTCGCTCGCGTTCGGCGCCGCTATCCCCGTGCATCGGCTGGATGCGGGCACGAGCGGGCTTGTGCTTTTTGCCAGAAACGAGCAGGCGAAGGGAGAGCTGATGGCGCTTTTTTCTTCCCGTGATATAAAAAAATACTATAAGGCTTATGTTTTCGGTTCACCGCCCAAGCAGAGCGACGTGCTGCTGCTTCATGCGGAGAAGGACGCGGACGGCGCGAAGGTAAGCGTTTTCAACTCTCCAACAAGGCATTCCCGCGAGATGAAAACGGGCTACCGCCTGATCAAAACATACGATCTGCACGGGGAAACGGTCAGCCTGCTCGAGGTGGAGCTTTTCACCGGACGCACGCACCAGATACGCGCCAGCCTTGCGCACATCGGCTGCCCCGTGGTCGGGGACGACAAATACGGCGACAGGCGCAAAAACAAGCTTTTTCCGGGCAGGCTGCTGCTTGCGGCGGTGCGGATAGAGCTTCCGAAAATCGAAGGAAGGCTTGCTTATTTGAACGGCAAAACGCTTGAGATAGAGCCGCCGTTCGCCGTTCGGGGCGGCGAAGTCTGCGTTTGCAGGATTTGAGCGCGGCGCGGCAAATGCGTGAAGCCGATGATACGTAAATCAACATGACATATATTTCTTCCGAAAAATACGATATAATCGTGGCGGGCGCGGGCCACGCAGGAGTGGAGGCGGCGCTTGCCTGCGCAAGGCTCGGCCTGCGCACGCTCGTGCTTTGCCTGAACCTTGATTCCATCGCGCTCTGCGCCTGCAATCCCGCTATCGGCGGCACGGGCAAGGGGCATCTTGTGCGCGAAATAGACGCGCTCGGCGGCGAAATGGGGCTTGCGGCGGACGAAACCTTTCTTCAAATGCGCATGCTGAATCTGAGCAAGGGCCCCGCCGTGCATTCGCTGCGCGCGCAGATAGATAAAAGCCGCTACCATCAGCGGATGAAACGCGCTCTTGAAAAGGAAAATCTTATTACAATCACTCAGGATGAGTGCGAAAGGCTTCTCGTTCGGGGCGGCAGAATAACCGGGATAGTCTGCGCGGGCGGCACGCAGTATTCCTGCCGTGCGCTCGTTATCTGCACGGGCGTGTACCTCAAAAGCCGCATCCATATAGGCGAATACAGCCGCGAGCAGGGGCCGAGCGGGCTTGCGCGCGCCGAGGGGCTTTCCGATTCGCTTCGGGAGCTTGGCTTTGAGCTGCGCCGATTCAAGACCGGCACGCCGCCGCGCGTGATGAAAAAAAGCCTGGATCTCGGTGAAACCACGGAGCAGCCGGGAGACGTGCCCATTCCCAAATTTTCCTTTTTAACCTTGGAAAATTCGCGCCCGCAGCTCAGCTGCCACATGACCTACACAAACGAAAAAACGCATGAGGTGATCCTCTCAAGCCTGCACCGCTCGCCCATGTTCAGCGGCAGGATCAACGCCGCGCCCACGCGCTACTGCCCCTCCATAGAGGATAAGCTCGTTCGCTTTTCCGATAAGCCGAGGCATCAGCTTTTCATTGAACCGGAAGGAGAATCGACCGACGAAATGTACGTTCAGGGCTTCTCCACCAGCCTTCCGAAGGACGTTCAGCTTGAGGCGCTGCGCACGATGGACGGCATGAAGCGGTGCGAGATCTCGCGCTACGGGTATGCGATCGAATACGACTGCCTCGACCCCACCGCGCTCATGCCCACGCTCGCAAGCCGCGAGATCGAGGGGCTGTTCTTCGCGGGTCAGCTAAACGGCTCCAGCGGCTATGAGGAGGCCGCCGCGCAGGGCATACTTGCCGGCATCAACGCCGCGCAGTACGTGAAGGGCGGGGAGCCGCTCACGCTGCGGCGCTCGGACGCGTATATCGGCGTGCTTGTGGACGACCTTGCCACAAAGGGCACGAACGAGCCCTACCGCATGATGACCGGAAGGGCGGAGTACAGGCTGCTTCTGCGGCAGGACAACGCCGATCTGCGGCTGACCGAATTCGGGCGAAAGGTGGGACTTGTTTCCGATGAACGCTATGCAAAGCTTATGCGCAAAAGGGAGGAGATCGCCCGCGCACGATCGGCGCTTGGCGCGGTCGTGCCGCCCTCGGAGGCGCTGAACGCGCTGCTCGCCTCAAATGGGGAGAGCGGCGTGGCTTCGGGCGTGCGGCTTTGGGAGCTGCTCAAGCGCAATTCCATCGGCTATACGGAGCTTCAGGCGCTGTTTGAAGCCGCCTTGCCGGCGGATATTTCCGCAGAGGCGCGGGAGCAGATAGAGATCGAGGCGCGTTACGGCGGCTATATCGAGCGCGAAAACGAAAGAATACGTCGGTTTGAAAGTCAGGAAAGCATTGTGCTGCCCAATGATCTGGACTACGGCGCAATAAGCGGGCTGCGGCTCGAGGCGCGGCAGAAGCTCTCCGCGCTGCGTCCGCTGAATCTTGGGCAGGCAAGCCGCATCTCCGGCGTTTCGCCCTCGGATATCGCGGTGCTTCTTATCAAATTGAAGGCGCTCGGAGCGGAAAAGAGCTCTGCGGCCAAATATGGTTCAATATGTAATACCGAAAATCCGACCGAAGGCGGGGGAGAGCAAGCATGAAAAAGCAGGTAATGCCCGAAAGCGGCAGGGTGCGGGAGCTGATAAAGAAGCATATCCCGCAGGCGGATGAAATTCAGACGGATAAGCTTATTTTATATTACGAAATGCTTATTGAACGCAACAACGTGATGAACCTCACCGCCATCACCGACCCCGAGGGCGTGGTGCTGCGCCATTTTGCGGACAGCATCCTGCCCATGGAGCATATCCCGAAGGGCGCAAGCGTGATAGACGTTGGCACGGGCGCGGGACTGCCGGGCGTTCCGCTCAGGATAATGCGGCCGGATATTTCGCTCACTCTGCTTGATTCGCTCAATAAACGCATAGCTTTTTTGAATGACGTAAATTCGGCGCTCGGTCTCGGCGCCGTGGCCGTTCACGCCCGCGCGGAGGACGGCGGCAGGGGTATAAGCCTGCGTGAGCGCTTCGACATCGCGCTTTCCCGCGCCGTGGCGGAGCTGCGCGTGGTTGCGGAATGGACGCTGCCCTTTGTGAAGGTCGGCGGCGCATCCGTCATGTATAAGGGGCCCGGCGCGGCGGAGGAGCTTGAAAACGCCCGGAATGCGTTCAAGCTGCTCAACGCCGAAGCAAGCATATTGAAATATCAAACTCATTGGGGCGAAAGAGATTTTGTTATTGCAAAAAAGACGGCGAAAACGCCCGGCGCATTCCCCCGCAGGGCGGGCGCCGCGGCAAAGGAGCCGCTGTAAAGCAGCTTCCGCAGCGGAAGCAAATACTGTATCGTTCATTATAAAAGATTATTCCAAATTGGCGGCAGTGCCGCAGTTTTCAGCTCGAATCGGTAAAAAGCTATGCCCGCAAACGTAAAATTCATTCTCGGCCGAAGCGGAAGCGGCAAAACCTCCGCGATCATAGATGAGATCACGCGGCGCGAGGCGCGGGGCGAGGGCTCCGTGCTGATCGTGCCGGATCGCGTCAGCTTTGAAACGGAGCTGCTGCTTTCGCGCGCCATCGGCGAGGCGACCGGCGGCGCCGGCGGCATGCTGCACACCTCCGTGGTCTCCTTCACGCGCCTTGCCCACCGCGTGCTTTCGGAAACGGGAAACAGCAGGGCGTACCTTTCCTCCGAGGGCAGGCTGATGCTCATTCGCAGGATCCTTGATGAAAACAAAGCCGCGCTTTCGTCGTTTGCAAGGGTTTGCTCCCATCGCGGCTTTGCGGAGGAATGCGATGAAATTATTTTAAAATGTAAGCGTTTTTCCATCACGCCGGACGCGCTTTTTGATGCCGACGTGCCGGAGCGCCTTAAACACAAGCTCCGGGATTTCGCGCTCATCTATAGGAAGCTGACCGAGCGCATGGAGCAAAGGTATATCGACGGGGAGGATCTTATAAACGCGCTTATCGAGCGCATACCCGCTTCAAGCCTGCGCGGCGCCGCCGTGTTTATAGATGCGCCGGATATGCTGAATGAGCAGAGCGTTCGTATTATAGAAAAATTATTTTACACCGCGTCAAGCGTCATAGTTTCCTTCCGTGCGGACACCGTGTGCCGCGAGGCGAACGGCGGGCTGTTTTTGCCCGACGTGGGCTATTATGAAAAGCTGCTGCGCCTTGCCGCCGAGGCGGGCTGCAATGCCGAAACCCTTCGCCTTTTCGGAAACAGGCGGCATGCTTCGCCCGCGCTTGCGTATCTTGAAACCACGCTTTTCGCGCCGCAGGCGGGCAGATTCACGCAGGATGCGCGGGAGATAGAGCTGCACTCCTCCGTGGACGTCATGAGCGAGGTGGGCGAGGCGGCGGCAAGAATAATCGAGGCGGTGCGAAACGGCATGCGCTTCCGCGAAATTGCCGTTGCCGCAAGCGATATTTCCGCCTATGCGGAGCCCGTGCGCCGCGTTTTCTCCGCCGCCGGCATTCCCGCGTTTACGGACGCAAAGCGCCGCGTTGCCACGCACCCCGTTTCGGAATTGATCCTTGCCGCGCTGCGCTGCGTTGAAAAGGGCTTTCAGAGCGAGGATTTTATCCGCGTTATGAAAACGGGGCTCACCGATTTTCCCGATACCACGCTTGAAAAGCTTGAGAATCACATCCTGAAGCTCGGTCTTATGGGAAAAAGGCTGGTTTCAAGCGAGCCAAGCGTTAAAAATGCGGAAAAAATAAAGGATTTTGATGAGATCGAGGCCGCAAGAGCCGCCATAGCGCAGCCCCTTGCCGCGCTGAAGGAGCGCATCGGGGAGGATGGCAGCCGCTCGGCCCGCACCCGCGTTTTGGCGCTGTACGCATTTCTTGAGGATATGCAAACCGCGCAAAAGCTCAAGCAGCGGTTTGAAACGCTTAAAGCATCGCCCGAAACGCTTGCCTACGCCCTTGAAAACCGCCAGATCTACGACACCGTGATAGAGCTTTTGGATCAGATCATGGTGATTCTGGGCGACGAAGCCATCGGGCTTGCGCGCTTCTCCGCCGTGGTGCGCGAGGGGCTTGAGGCGTACGAGGTGGGCATAATACCGCCCACGCTCGATCAGGTGCTGGTGGGGGACGTCAGCTCCATCCACCCCGGCGAGCCGCGCCTTTTGATAGTTCTTGGCGCAAACGAGGGGCGCTTCCCCTCCATGCGCGCGGATAACTCCATTATAAACGACCGCGAGCTTGAGCAGATGCGCGAGGCGGGCATCCGCGCCTGGGAAAGCACCCAAAGCATGGACTCCGCGGAGCGGCTGCGCGTGTATTCGCTGCTTTGCAGAGCACGGGAGCGCCTTTTCATATCCTTCCGCCGCGAGCAGAGCGATCCCACGGGCGCAAGCAGGCTTGTGAAGCGCATCGGGGAGCTTATGCCGCACTGCACCCGCACGAGCCACACCGTTTCGCCCTCCGCCGTAGAGAGCGACCGCGCGGCGTTTTCCGTCCTTGCCTCAGCCCTGCGCAGATTCATCGACACGGGCGTGGAGGAGGCGGGGCTTGCGCCGCTTTACGCGCATTTTCACGCAAGCGAAAAATACGCCCCCCTGCTCTGTGCGCTGGAGCAGGCATATTATCGGGATGAATTTCTGCCGCCGCTCGGCGCGGATGCCGCCCGTATGCTCTATGGCGCAAGCATGAGCGGCAGCGTTTCAAGGCTGGAAACCTACAATAAATGCCCCTACCGCCATCTTTTGCAGTACGGGCTGAAGCTGAATGAGCGCGAAACGCATGAGATACGGGGCAACGAGTTCGGCACCCTTGTGCACGAGGCGCTTGAAAAGCTCGTGCGCGGTTATATAAACGATATAAACGCCGATCCCGAGGCGGGGGAGGCGCTGCTGCAAAATATAACGAGGGAGGACGTTGAGCTGCGGCTGAATGCGCTGCTTACGGATATTGCCGCCGATTTCAACCACGGCATACTGCTTGAATCCGCCACGATGCGCTCCGCTCTTGAAAGCATTCGCCGCGAGCTCATAGACGCGGGCTTCGCCATAATGCGGCAGCTTGCCGGCGGCAGCTTCCGTCCGCGCTATGCGGAGCTTTCCTTTGGCGATCCTTCGGATAAAGCCTCCCTTCCCGCGCTTGAGATAGAGAGCGGCGATGGCGCGGTGTTTCACATGCGCGGCGTGGTGGACAGGCTGGATTCCTATACCGCCGAGGGCGGCGAAGGCGGTGAGGCGAAGGAGTTTTTCAGAATAGTGGATTACAAAACCTATTCCTCCCCGTTCAGCTTTTCGGATCTTGAAAACGGGCTGAAGGTGCAGCTTCCGCTCTATGCGCTCGCCGTCAAAAACGGGCTTGAGGGGAGCGGAAAAGCAAGCCCCGCCGGAATGTATTATCAGCATATCCACGCGCCCGCCGTGGAGGATGAGGAAAAGCGGGATGAGGTGGTGCTGAAGGAGCTGAAGCTGAGCGGCCCCACGCTGCACGATAACGGCGTGCTTGCCGCTTCGGATGCCGAGGTGGGCTCGCGCTCCTCGCGCTTCATAGTTTCGCTCGCTCTCAAGGACGGCGAGTATAAAGGAAATAAGCTTGTTTCACCCGAAGAAATGGAAAAAACGCTGGAGCGCGCAAGGCAGGTGGCGGGGGAAACGCTTGGCCGCATCATGCAGGGCGGCGCCGCAATAAGCCCCTACCGCTGCGGCACGGACAGGGCGTGCAAAAGCTGCCCCTACGGCAGCGTGTGCCGCTTCGATACCACGGCGGGCGACCGCTACCGCAGCCTGAAAAAGGTTTCAACCGATAAATTTTTCAATAGAGAACCGAAAAAATGAGCCTGAGCACGCCCCAAATCATACTTATCTGCTGTTTTGCCGGCATGACGCTTGCCGGCTTTATCTCCATGGGCGCGGATAAGCTTCGCGCAATACGGCACGAGTGGCGCATCAGCGAAAGAACGCTTTTCGTCATAGCCCTGCTCGGCGGCAGCCTCGGCTCGCTGCTCGGAATGCTCATTTTTCGGCATAAAACGCGGCATTGGCGCTTTCTGCTGTTCATACCGCTGCTTTTCCTCGCCCAGCTCGCCATCCTGTATGCGGTTTGGAGCAGGCTTTAGCAGACTTTAGCAGGTTTAGCACGCTTTACAGGCTTTAGACTTTAGCAGGCTTTAGCGGACTTTGGCAGACTTCACAGGCGTCAATTCATATTAGAAAATATAATAGTGAAATAAAAAAGGGCTTTGCGAATTGAAGCAGGGCCCTTTGTGATATCAAGGTTTTTTTATATTTAAATATTCGGTTTAATGCCGCCGCGAGCGGGGATCAATCGTGCGAGGAATTAAGAATGGTCACGCCATCGCCAATCGCCTGCAAAATGCTGTCCTTCATTTTCTGCGCATAGGGACATGGAAAGCATATATCGCGGCCCTTCTGAATGCAGGTGGAAAAGGCGATGAGCTGCGCGCCCTGCTCAACCAGCTTTTTGGCTCGCAAAACCACGCGGTTGCCGGGGCAGCCGCCGCAGTTGCAAAAGCCAACGAGATCTATATCCTCCTCTATTCCGGCAAAAGCGCCGGTGTGATTCTTTACGGCGGCAAAATCGTCGGTACCCGGGCAGATATCCTCCGTTTGCATGCATCTGATAATGCCGACTTTCATCTATTAGCTCCTTTCGGCTAAAATCCCCCCTGATAGAAGTATTATAGCATTATGTTCGACGATAATCAATGCCCGCAAATGATAAAAACCCTGTTTTTCGGCGTTTTCGGAGGCGGCCCGGGGCGTTTTCCGCCGTCGCTCCGTTAATGCGGGCTCATTCCGCGCCCTTCAGCTCCATCGCCCTCTTATACGCCGCGTTTTTGGGCGCGTCCAGCGCTTCGGAGGCGATCTTTGCCGCCGTTTTAACGCTCAGGCCCTCATCAAGAAGCGCGCCGAGCAGCCCGTCCAGCCGCGCGTTCACCGCTTCGTCCGCTTCGGAGCCCATGGGGGCGGCGCCGAGTATCAGCACGCATTCGCCCTTCGGCGCGTTTTCCGCGTATTTCCGCGCAAGCTCCGAAACGCTCCCCCGAACGCACTGCTCAAACGCCTTGCTTATCTCCCGCACGAGCGCACAGGGGCGCAATTCCGGCGCTCCGCCGCGCTTTTGTATGCAGGCGGCAAGCTCCGCAAGCGTGGCGCCGACCCTGAGCGGACTTTCATACAGGCAAACCGTGTCCGCGCTTGAGGCTGCCTTTTCCAGCGCCTCGGTTCTTTCCGCACCGCTTCGGGGCAAAAAGCCCATGAAAAGCAGGCTTTTCGTGTCCAGCCCGCTCATCACCCAGGCCGTGGTCATCGCGCTTGCTCCCGGCTGCACCTCGAAGGGCGCGCCAAGCGCTATGCAGGCCCTGATAAGCTCCGCGCCGGGGTCCGAAACGCCGGGCATGCCCGCGTCGCTCACAAACGCCACCGCCTCGCCGCCGAGCACCTGCTGCACTATGCGCTGCGCGCGCGCCTTTTCATTGTGCTCATGGCAGCTTTCAAGCGGCTTTTTTATATTCAGCGCGTTCAGAAGCTTCAGCGTGCTGCGCGTGTCCTCGCAGTAGATGCGCGTCACCCGCCGCAGCGTGTCAAGCGTGCGCAGCGTGATATCCCCAAGGTTGCCTATGGGCGTTGCGCAAAGATACAGCTTTGCCTCAAGCTTCGACGCGCTTGCGCCGCCGCTTGTGCCGCCGTCCGTGCCGGTGTCGGTGAAGCCGTCCGTACCCGCAGTATTTTCATTTACCGTTTCGGAAAAAGTTTTATTCTCCATCGTAAAGCCTTTTAACCTCCGGCGTGTATTGCCCGCCCTCGTCCAGCAGAATGAGCTCGTCCATTATCTCAAGCCCGGGCTTTGCGCCCCGCTTGGCGCGTATCAGCGCAAGATAGGGCCTTTTGCCCGCCCGCGCGCGCACAAGCCGCAGCTTTTTCGGCTCCAGCGCGTTCACCGAAAGCGCAGTGAAGGCCTCCGCAAGCCGCTCCGCCGGAAAGCACAGGCTGAAGCTGCCGCCGAATTTCAGCATTTCGCGCGCCGCCCTCGCTATGGAGCCGATATCCGCGCTCGTTTCGTGCGTCGCCCCGGCGTTTTTCGGTCTGCCGCCGGAGCCCGCCTTGAAATAGGGCGGGTTGCACACCGCATGATCGAAGCGCCGCTCGAATTTCAGCGCGGTATCAAGATAATCCGCGCAGATTATCTCTATGCGCCCGATCCCCTCTCCCTTTTCGCCGCCCGAAAGCCCGTTTAAAAGAAGCGTGCGCCCAAATCTTTCGCATTGTGCAGCGTCTATCTCCACCGCCGCCACGTCCAGCCCCGTTTTGGCGGCTATAAGCAGCGAAACCGCGCCGGAGCCCGCGCCAAGCTCTATCACCCTCTCGCCCTTTTTGGCGGTTTTCAGCGCGTCCAGCGCAAAATGCGTCAGCAGCACGGAGTCCGTGCCGAAGCAAAAGCCGCAGCGCGATTGTATGAGCCGCAGCCCCCTGTATTGCAGATCGTCCGCCCGCTCGCCCTCCCCGATAAGCTCCGCCTCCTTGGGCGCGGCCTCGCCCCGAGCAGCGCTTTTCGCGTTCGCCGCATCCGAAAAAAGCCCGCATACGGGGCTTTTTTGGCTTTGCTCGTGTTCGCGCTTCGTGCCGCTCCCCATCATCATACGCCGGGGATCAGCCTTAGAATGAGGTTGGAATTATAAAGGAAGGAGGCAAGCGCGCTGCTTGTGAGCAGCTCCTCTATCTGCTCGAAGGGAAGCACCGTCAGCACCACGGGCGTTATCATGAATACCACGGAAACGTCGATAAGCCCGCGTATAAAGCCCACCGCGCCGCCCGCTATCTGATCGGTCAGCGGTATGCGCAGCTTTGGGAATTTCAGCGAATAATCCGCCCAGCTTATCAGCACCGTGAGAACTATCCTTGCTATCATGTATACCAGAATGAAGGATACTATGTTCACAAACACAATGACCTTGCTCTGGTTGAAGTATTCGCCAAGCGTGGTCACGCCGCGATCCTTCAGCGCCTCGGAAAGAATATTCTCGTGTACGCGCTGCCTGAAGGGGAAGGGCAGATTGCTGCGCAGCATTATCTCCTCTATTTCGGCGTTTGTGAGCGTTGTGATATCCCTGTCCACAAGGTCAACGTCGTAAACGTCCTCCCTGCCCTCGGTATAGCTGAGCATGGCGGAATAAATGCCCTGATTCGCAGTGATCAGCTTTGCAACCGAGCCCATGAATATAAGCGCTATCAAAAGCGAAAGCACGGAGGCGCAGAGCGCGGCGAAATTCCATAAAAAACCTTTGTAAACGCCCGCAAGCACAAATATCGCAAACACCGCGATTATCGCAAAATCTAAAATTCCCATGTCAAAAGGCTTTTTCCTTTCAAAAATTCTTTAGTGTGTAAAGCACCGCGCGCTCTGCGGAGGTTATTATCAGGCTCTCCCCGTCCAGCTTCACCGCGCCGTCCGCCTTCACCCCGTGCGAAAGCCGTGCGCTAACCGCGCCGCTTATATCGCGGATCACTATGCCGTCCTCCTTCACCGCCACAGCCCTGCCGTGCATGGTGAAGGTGCTCACGGCGTCCGCATCGGCGGCAAGCTCCAGCACGCGCTCATCGGCGGATTCCCCCTCGCGCATGGAGATCATGCGGAGCGGCGAGGCGCTTTCGCTTTCCTCTCCAATGCTCACAAGCAGGTAGAGCCTGCCCTTCTCGGTGCTTGAATCCACGTATTCGCAGCCCCGCATCAGCAGCCTGTATGCCTCGGTATTGTCCGCGCGGTTGTAGCGGATCAGGCTGTCCGTGCCGAAGGTAAACACGCTTTTCTCGGTCATTATCACCCTTTTTACCGCCTCACCCTGAACGTTCAGCACGCCCGTTATGCTCTCGCGCGAAAGGTCGAAGGTGGTCACGGTGGTGGAAACCGCGCTGCCGCTTATCACAAGCTCGCTCACGTACATCGCGGAGCCGCCCCGCTCAAAGCCGAAATCCAGCAGCACGGAGTCGTCGAAATCGCGCTTGATCAAGCGGTCGCCCGCGGAATTGTAGACCGTCAGCGAATGGCTGTTGTCCGCATTTTCGGTGTATACGCCAACGTATCTGTCGCCGCATACCACCTTCAGCACCGCGCCCTCGAAGGTATGCTCGTAAGGCGTGCCGATGAACTGCACCGTGGAGGCGTTGTAGATGACCTTCACCTGCTCGCCGCCCGCCACGTGCGCATTCAGCACGTCCGCATCGCTTGAAAAGCTTTTGCTCTCGTCCGCAAGGGAGAGATAGTGCAGCTTCTGCTCGCCCGTGTACAGGAAGCCGCCGCCGGTATAGCAGTATTCGCCGTCCGCAGAAAACGGCAGGCTTCGCTTCGCGCCCGAGATGCGGCAGGAGCGCATCACCGCCGCCGCGCCGAGTATTATTGCCGCAAGCAGCACTGCGGCGGCGCAAGGCAAAATTATCCGCCTTATCCTGAGCTCCCTGCGGCGGGACTTTTTATTTCTTCCGGTATCAGCCATTATCCATGCTTTCTTAATTTAATATTTCAAATTATATTTCCGCACCCGCACCGCCCTTCACGGACGGATAATGCCCGCCGCTCCCGCGATTATTTCGCATTCAAGCGGCGCTTTTTCAATCAGCTCGCCGTCGAGCTGCACCGTGTTTTCACCCTCAAGGCGCACTCTCACGCGCTTTGCACGGGTGTAGATTATCGGCTTTTTATCGATATGCTTTCCCTTGATGAAGGTTGGCAAAAGCGTGATCATTTGAAACAGGTCGATGTATTTCGCAATGCACACGTCGAAAAGCCCGTCGTCCTGCTTCGCCTCGGGCGCAACCATCATGCCGCCGCCGAAGCGCCTGCCGTTGCATATATCTATCACAAGCGCGTCCAGCTCGGTTTCCTGAGCGCCGTCAAGCGAAATATGCGCGTGCAGCCTGCGCCTGTGAACTATCGCGTCCACTATGCCAAGCAGGTAGGGCAGCATGCCCTTGCGCCCCTTTTTATGCTTTTTGGTGCACTCAAGCACGTCCACGTCAAAGCCCACGCCGCAAACGTTTGCAAATATCCTGCCGTTTGCCCTGCCCAGATCGGTCGGCTTCTTCTTTCCGAAAAGTATCAGCTCCGCCGCCTTTTTCGGCTCCTCCGGTATCAAAAGGGCGCTTGCAAGGTCGTTCCCCGTGCCAAAGGGCAGTATGCCCAGCGCGGCGTCCGTGCCGCAAAGCGCCGCGGCGATCTCGCGCACGGTGCCGTCCCCTCCTGCCGCTATCACGGTTTTATAGCCCGCCTTCAGCGCATCGGCGGCAAGCTCCTCTGCATGCCCAACGTGTTCGGTTATAAAAGTATCATAAAGCGCGCCGTTTTCGTCAAAAACGGCCTTCGCCGCCTCAAAAAGCAGTGGGCATTCGCCCGAGCCTGCGGTGGGGTTCAGTATCACGGCAAGCCGCGCGGTATTAGTTTGCGCATCCTTATCGGAAAAAACGCGGGATTCGTCCATTTGATCCATCATCTCCATGGAATGCCTGTGGGAGCGCGAAATATGCACATACCCAATATTATAATAGCGCATTTGCAGAGGTTTTGTCAAGCCAATACTTATCCCCGCCGCCGGTATGTGAGCAATAGGGGCAAGGGGATCGATAAAAAGAATGGAGAAAGGGCGGTGTAATCGGTAAAAAAGGAAATGCGCCCCCGTTTGCCGGAAGCGGCGCATTCCGCAAAGCTATTCTGCCGACAACCTATCATGCCCTTCGCGGCACTATCGGGCAATCCCAGTAGAGCAGCCTTCCGCCGTATTCCTCCGCAAGGCGCTGCGCGTGAACGGTCAGCGCGTCCACGTCCCATTTTTTCATGGCGCAGATGCGGTGGACCACCACGCCGCAGGGCAGCTCGCCGTCCGCCACGTCCTTATATTCGCCGGTGGCAAAGCCCTCGTCCAGCGCGGCGGAGGCAAAGGCGGCGCAATCCGCCTCGGTGGGGAAGGCAAGCAGCAGATTCAGCCTGCGCGGCGTGTCCGAATCGCCGTTTTTGTATAGCTCCGCTATAATTTCGCCGTTGCGCACGGTCAGCAGCTTCGCCTCGTCCGGATACAGCAGCTCGTAATAGCTTTCATGCTCCGGCTCGGTGCGGCTCGTAAGCTCAAGCACTATGCCGCCCGCGTTATTCATATCGGCGGCAAGCGCCTTCAGCCTGAGCAGCTCCGCGTCCGAGGGCAGGTAGATATAGTATTTCAGCGAATCGGCGGCTTCAATATAGCCCGCGATCTCAAGGCGATCCAGCGCCTTTTTGCATTTTTTCAAAAGCGCAAGCGCCCATTTCAGCACGGCGGGGGAGCTGAGCCCGCCGCCTTCGCCCGCTTCGCCGCTTTCGCCGTTTTCGCGCTTTTCGGCCTTTTCGTCACCCTCGCCGTTTTCGCTCTTTACGCCGTTTTCGCGCTTTTCGCGCTTTCCGCTCCCTTGCGGCTCACAGAAGGTCAGCTCGGCAAGCAGGGGCAGCTCCCCCTCGCCTGCGCGGGAGGAAAAATGCAGGTCAACGCCGTATTCCGCCGGTCTGCCCTCTATGCGCCAATCGTACTCAAGCAGCCTGCCCGCTATCGCGTCCCCCGGCGCGGCGGAGGAGAACAGCGAAAATATTCCTTTATTTGCTCTATTTTTTGCCATAGCCATCATCCTTTCGGCGCGTTTCGCCCATGGTTTGTTCAATTATGCAAGCGCTCAACCATGCAAGCGCCCGGTCATGCAAGCTCCCGATCATGCAAGCGCCCGGTCATGCAAGCGTTTGATTATTCAACGGGCGCTCCGGTTGATCGAAGCGCCCGAAAAGGGTTTATTATGCTTTCGGAATAAGCACGGCCTTTATCCTGCGCACGCCCGCGCTGGAGGCCTCCTCCTTCTTTATTTTAAAGGTGCCAAGCTCGCCCGTGTTGCCCGCGTGCGGACCGCCGCAGATCTCGCAGCTGTATTCGCCCATGGTGTAAACCTTCACGCGCTCGCCGTATTTGTCGCCAAACAGACCTATCGCGCCCCTCTCGCGCGCCTCGGGCACGGTCATCTCCTCGCAGGTGATGTCCACCCCCGCCTGTATCGCCTCGTTCACAAGCCTTTCCACCTCCGCAAGCTCCTCGGGAGTGACCTTGCGCGGGAAGGAAAAATCGAATCTCAGCCTCTCGGTGGTGATGTTTGAGCCCTTCTGGGCAACCTCGTCGCCCAGCACCTTGCGAAGCGCCGCCTGCATAAGATGCGTTGCGGAGTGCAGCTTCGCCGTTTCCTCGCTTGCGTCCGCAAGGCCGCCCTTGAATTTCTGCTCCGAGCCCGCCTTTGATTTCTGCTGATGCTCCGCAAATTTTTCGTGGAAGCCCGCCGTGTCCACCGTCAGCCCGTTTTCACGCGCCATCTCCTCGGTAAACTCTATCGGGAAGCCGAAGGTGTCGAAAAGGCGGAAGGCGTTCGTGCCGTCGATCACGCCGTTTTCAAATTTACCTTTGATGCGTTCAAATTCGCGCATACCCTTCGTAAGCGTGCGCTGAAACTTCATCTCTTCCTTATCGAGCTCCGCCTTTATATGCTCCGATTTTTCGCTAAGCTCGGGATACACCTCGCCGTAGTCCGCTATCACGGCTTCGGCCACCTTGGAAAGCGCGTTTTCGCCCATCTCAAGCTGCATTGCGTAGCGCAGGGCGCGGCGGATGAGCCTTCTTAAAATATAGCCCTGATCCACGTTGCTCGGCGTTACCCCGCGCGGGTCGCCCAGCATGAAGGTGGCGGTGCGGATATGATCCGCAATTATGCGGAAGGCCTTGGTATTCTCCGCGCTGTCCGCGTATTTTTTGCCGGAAAGCTCGGCTATCTTCGCCAGAATATTTGTGAAGGCGTCCGTATCGTAAACGCTCTCGGCGCCCTGCAGCGTGGCCACGGTGCGCTCAAGCCCCATGCCCGTGTCCACGTTTTTCTTGGCAAGCTGGCTCATCTTTCCGTCCGGCGATTTATAATACTGCATGAACACGTTGTTCCATATCTCAAGATATTTGCCGCAGGAGCAGGAGGGGTCGCAGTGCTCGGAGCAGGGCTCTTTTCCGGTATCGAAGAATATCTCGGTATCGGGGCCGCAGGGGCCGCTCGTGCCGGGTATCCACCAGTTGTGCTTCGCGTTCAGATAGAAGATATGCGAGGGGTCCACGCCCATATCCACCCAGCGGTCATGGGAGAATTCGTCCTTCGGCGCGTTCTCATCGCCCTCAAAGCAGGTGAAATACAGCCTGTGCTTATCTATGCCAAGCCATTTTTCATCGGTCAGAAATTCCCAGCTCCAGGCGATGGATTCGCTCTTGAAATAATCGCCAAGCGACCAGTTGCCCAGCATCTCGAAAAAGGTGAGATGGCTTGCGTCGCCCACCTCGTCTATATCGCCGGTGCGCACGCATTTCTGCACGTCGCAAAGCCGGTTTCCCGCGGGGTGCTCGCTGCCCATCAGATAGGGCATCAGCGGGTGCATTCCGGCGGTGGTGAAAAGCACCGATGGGTCGTTTTCCGGAATGAGCGAGGCGGAGGGGATCACGGCGTGGCCGCGCTCGGAGAAGAACTGAAGAAAGAGCCTGCGAAGCTCGTGTGTGTTGAGTTTTTTCATCGTTTTACCTCTTGAAAGTTTGGCTTTTCGGTTTTCCGTGCCGGTTTAACAGTATCGGCGCAACCTACTTTCCTATTTTATATTATAGTGAACCGCGCGAGAGTTGTCAAGGCTTGAGGGAGGGAAGGCACGGAAATCGGTTTTCGCCGAACATTCGTTTACTTGCCGATTGTTTTTTGTGTGATCCGTAAGATATTTAATGCAATAGCATACCGCTTCAAGAGATCATGTGTAACTCACTGTGTATATTCAATGTTCAGCGCAGCATCAAAATAAGCCCCGCGCCGTTTGAACGCAGGGCTTATGCAAACCGAATTTTTCAGGCATTAGGCAATACACGAACATTACAAAGCCTGCAGTAATTGGAAGTATTAGGAATGCACTGGGCTAAATAATCTTTGGAGCCGCCAAAGCAGGAGGTGCATCTCTTCGTATGACATTGTATGCCATTGAATCATCATGTTTCCCGCCTCAGAGCCTGTGCTTTATTGCGGAAATAAACTCGTCAAGCGAATAAAACCTTCCTTCATTCCTGTTCAGCTTTTCCCAAATATTGTCGGAAAGCTTCAGCTCATCGAAAACCTTTTTTATCAACAGGCGGTCGCTTTCAAGATTGCGTACCGAGGGCGGCACGATGTAAGCAGCGGCACGGTGCTGCGGCACCGCGTACCTTTCGCCCGATTCAAGCGTTACGATATCAAAAACGGTAATGTATGCGCCTGCGGTAACATAGGCGTCATCGGGCAAGGTGTATCTCGCATCGGGAAAATTCCGGCATTTGGTAAGGAACAGAAGCAGCTCGTTCCCGGCAGTAAATAATGGGTGCCCTTCGAAGGTGAACTCGCTTGTTCCCCCCTGAAGCAGGGTTATCTTCTTAGGAAGCTCGCCCTTTATAACCTCGGTCACCTCGGCTTCAAACATCGTGGTTATGGTGTCGCCGGTATCGCCGAGCCAGTCGCCTATGCGGACGCAGGCGATCGCATCGGAGCCTTCGATCAGCTCGCTCGGCGAGCCGATGGGACCGCCGACGCTTCCGCTTGCCGGATTTTCGGACATACGGATGGGCGGCAGCACCGGTTCTTTTTCTTCTACCGCGCAGGCGGAGAGCAGCAGACCTGCGGCTATGCTCAGAATGAGCGCGCAAGCGGGGATGAGTTTGATAGTTCTTTTTTTCATAAGTGAACCTCGCTTGTGATTATTCACCGCAGCGAAATGAAGCGGTATACTTAATTATATCATCATATATTATAATTATCAATATGTTTTACGAAGAAATTCTGCCCCATTATCGTAATGAATTGAAGAAAATTTGATGTTTTTTCCAAGGAACTCTTTACACAGGTTACTATCGCCGTGCGGTTTCCGCAAGTTGGGCAAAAAAGCCTTACTGCAAGCGGTTTTTTTGTTTTGCACAGCAAAAACCGCAAGCTTGTATTTAAATTGCTTTTTCTCCGTCAAAAGCTGCTCCCCAAAAACCCGCGGGCAGGGAAAGCTCCCCGCCCGCGCATCGTTTTTGCGTATTCGTCCGGTTTTCGCAGCCCCCGCAAAGAAGCTGCGCAAGCCCTTTACGCCTCGCTGCCCTTTGCGAGCCTCTCCTTTTCGTACTGGAGGGTGTAAAGGTCGAAATACCTGCCCTTTTTCTCAAGCAGCTCGTGGTGGTTGCCCTGCTCCACTATCTCGCCCTTGGAAAGCACTATGATATTATCCGCGTGCTGAATGGTGGAAAGCCTGTGCGCCACTATCAGCATTGTGCCGATATTCATCAGCTTTTCAAGCGAATCCTGAATAAGCACCTCGGTTTCGGTGTCTATATTCGCGGTCGCCTCGTCCAGTATCATCACGGAGGGCTTGTGGATTATGGTGCGGGCAAAGCTCAAAAGCTGCCGCTGACCCGCGGAGAAGTTGTTGCCGCGCTCGCGCACCACCTCGTCCAGCCCGTTTTCCAGGCGGCTTATGAAATGATCCGCGTTCACGTAGCGGCAGGCCCTGCTTACCTCCTCGTCGCTCACGCCCTCAAGATCAAGCAGGATATTGCTTTTAATCGTGCCGGAGAAAAGGAACACGTCCTGAAGCATCTGCCCGAAATGCTTCCTGAGCGAACTCATCTTGATTTTGCGGATGTCTATTCCGTCGATAAGTATCTCGCCCTTTTGGAATTCATAGTTGCGGCAGATCAGCGAAAGTATCGTGGTTTTGCCGCTGCCCGTTGCGCCAACGAACGCCACGGTGTCGTTCGGCTTAACGTGGAAGGAAACGCCCTTCAGCACCCATTCGTCGGGAACGTAGCTGAACCACACGTCGCGGAACTCGATCTCGCCCTTGACCTCGTCAAGCTCTATCGCGTCCGGCGCGTCCACAAGCGCGGGCTCGATGTCCATTATGGTAAACACCTTCTCGGCCGACGCAAACGCGCTTTGCAGCCAGTTGAACTGCTCCGCAAGGTTCTGTATCGGGTTATAGAATTTATTTATGAACATATAGAAGCTGACTATCGTTTCGCCCTCGTGCCCGGGGGTCAAAAACGGCGCGCCGTCCAGATAGCCCTTGCCGCCGATGTAGAAAAGGCAGAGCACGGAGCTGATATACAGCATGTATACCAGCGGGCGGAAGATGCCGAAAACGAGGATCTGCTCGTTCTTCGCCTTGCCGAGCCCGCGGCTCTTTGCTTCAAAATCGCGCAGCTTCTCGCCCTCGCGGTTAAAGATCTGGGTTATCTTGATGCCGGAAAGGTTTTCGGAAAGATAGGTGTTTATATCGGTCGTTCTGTCCTTGACCCTTCTGTATGCCCTTCTTGCGAATTTGCGGAATATCACCGAAAACAGCACTATGAACGGCACGAAGCACAGCACCATCAGCGTCAGCGTTGAGTTTAACACGAACATCGCCACCAGCACGCCCACAATGATGAACATATTTTTCACAAGGTTCACAAGCAGCGCCGTGAACATAAGCGAAATGGCGTTCGTGTCGTTCGTGGTTCTGGTCACAAGCTTGCCCACGGGGATGGCGTTCATCTGCTCATGCGAAAGGCTCTCTATATGGGTGAAAAGATCCTCGCGCATTTTGGAGATTATCTTCTGGCCCACCCTTTGCAGTATGACCGCCTGCGAATAGGTGCATATCATGGAAACCACGAGTATGCTTGCGTAGATGGCAACCAGCCTGAAAAGCTCCGGCAGCTCAAAATCCACCTTCACAAGCCGCGTCACCCTGCCCACGATGATGGGGGAGAGTATGTCGTAGGCTATGCCGAAAAGCACTATGAAGCCAACCAGAATGAAGCTGCCCGCGTAGGGCTTTGCGTACCGCAGCAGGCGCTTTATAATCTCGCCGTCCTTCATGTGGCGGTCGAAGCCGATCGCCTGCTTCTTATCCTTCATGGTGGCAAACGCCACTATGAGCACCGTGGATATAATGCCGATTATCGCGCCAACGAGCAAAAGAGGATAGTATTCGTGCATATTCTTCACCCCCCTTATTTCGCCGCGTCCTCAAGACGCTGAAGCTCAACCATGCGCGCATACTCGGGGCAGGAGGCGATAAGCTCCGCGTGGCTGCCCACGGCGGTCACCCTGCCGTCCTCAACGAAGATTATCTTGTCCATCCCCTCTATGGTGGTGATTCGGTGGGCGATCAGTATGGTGGTCTTGCCCTGCCTGCTCTTTTTAAGGTTTGAAAGGATAACCTTCTCGGTGTCCGTATCCACGGCGGAAACGGAGTCGTCCAGTATCAGTATCGGCGCCTTCTTCATAAGCGCGCGCGCTATCGAGATGCGCTGCTTCTGCCCGCCCGAAACGGTTACGCCGCGCTCGCCGAGCACGGTTTCGTATTTGTCCTTGAAGTCGATTATGTTTCCGTGAACGTCCGCAAGCATTGCGGCGTTCTCTATCTCGTCCGCCTTCGTCTCATCGAAGGCAAAGCCGATATTGTTCGTTATCGTGTCCGAAAACAGGAAGTTGTCCTGCGGCACGTAGGCGCAGCCCTCGCGCACCGAGCGGATTGAAACGTCGTTCACGTCGTTTCCGTCTATAAAAAGCGTTCCCTTCGGCACGTTGTACGTGCGCAGGATCAGGTCCACAATGGTGGTTTTGCCGCTGCCGGTCTTGCCCACTATGCCCACGCTCTCGCCCGGGTTTATTTTGAAGGAAACGTTTTCAAGCGCGTTAAACTCGCCGTCCGGATAGCGGAAGGTCAGGTTTTTGAACTCTATCCCGCCGCGAACGCTCTCAAGCTCGCGCACGCCCGGCGCGTCCTTCACCGTCACCTTCGCCTCAAGCAGCTCCGAAACGCGCTTCATGGAGGCCTTTCCGCGCGCAGATTTTTCTATCAGCATGGAAACCGCCATCACGGGCCACACCACCGAGGTGAAATAGCCTATGTATTCAACCAAAAGACCCGCCGAAAACCGCTTTTCATGCACAAGATAGCCGCCGTAGCCGAGGATTATGCAGATAACCGTTTCCACCAGCAGCACTATAAGCACGTGCATGAGGTTGGAGATCTTGGTGTATTTAATGTTTGCCTCCTCGTTTTCAACGTTCAGCTTGCGGAAGGCAAGAAGCTGCTTCAGCTCCTTCACGAAGGCCTTTATCACCGCATAGCCCGAAAAGCTCTCCTGCGCGAAATCGGAAAGGTTGGAAAATGCCTGCTGGCGCACCTCCCACTGCTTCATCATCGCCTTGCCCATCAGCGTGCCGATAAGCAGTATCAGCCCGAGCGGTATGAGCGTGAGCAGCGTGAGGGTAACGTCCATCCTCCACATATTATAGAAGCCGAGCAGACCCAGGAAAAGCGCGTCGAAAAACATCAGAAGCCCGTCGCCGAAGCATTCCTGAATGGTGTCCAGATCGTTTGTGAAAAGGCTCATCAGGTTGCCGACCTTGTTTACCTGGTAATAATCCCTGGAAAGGTCCTTGCAGTGATCGAACATTTGGATGCGGATATTCGTTTCCACCTTGATGGCGGAGCCGAAGAAGCAAACGCGCCACAGAAAGCGCCCTATGACCATCACCACCACGATGCCGATTATGGGCAGGCAGATCTTATCCAGCAGGAAATCCAGCGTAAACGGAGTCATCGTGCCCTTGTAATTGACCACGCCGCTGTTTATGCCGTCTATCAGCATGCCGTATAGATTCGGTATCAAAAGCTGAAAATAGTCCACCATTATCAGCGCGGCGGCTCCAAGCAAAAGAAGCGGCGCATACTTCAAATAGTAGCGGTTGATATGCTTGCCGAATATCAAGTTGTTCTCCTTCCGATGCGGCGAAGGCAGGTCTGCTCTCTTCCCGCATTCCCTTATGAAAAATTCGTAACACCTATTATATCAGAAATGATAAAAATATCAATAGCGTCAAGCGCTTTTTCAATATATACAAAGTGAAAAAGCCCTCCCTCCGCAGATGGGTGCAGGCGGGGGGCCGGGGCTTGTCCGTCAATAGTCCTTTTTTCCGCGAAGATCGCGCCTTATATAGGCAAAGGTCTTATCCTCGCCCTCGTCGCGCAGCATCACAAGCAGCCTCTCAAGCAGGGCGCCGGTGTCCTCGTGCATCCGCTTTTTGGCGCTGCCGCGGGCAAAATATTCGTAAGGGCTTGCGCAGTCATACTCCCTGCCCTTGTAAACCTTGCAGGCGGCCACCCTGTCGCAAAACATTTCTATCACAAATTTCAGCGGCATCTTCACCGGCACCATCTGCTTTGTCACGGGGTGATAATCCGTCCAGTATTCAAAATGATGGCGGTTTCTGCCCTTGTGATGCACCCACGCCCGGGAATAGCCGTGCGCCGCACGCTCAAGCTCCGTCGGGCTGCGCGAGCCGTCGAAAAATTTCGCTCCCGGCAGAAATTCCGTGGGCGAATATTTGGATAGATCGTGCAAAAGCCCCCGAATCGGTATCCCCGCGCGGAAGCAGTGCTTCATCACGGTGTGGCGGTGCTTCGTTATCACCCTGAAATGCTTTATCGGGTGCGCCATTCTGCGCTCGCCCTCGCTATTATCGCGCTTCACCTGCGCGCTTGTGCCGCCGATCGTATTATTCGTTTCCATTTTTAGCTTCCGTTTCGCCGTTTTCAGCCTTTTTCCCGTTGCTGCTTTCGCCGTCCGCGCCGCCGTTTTCCGCGTCCGCTGCATCTTGAGCGGAGTTTTCCGGTTTTTCGCCGCCCGCGCCCGAAGCATCGGGCCTGCCCTTTCTGCCGCTGAAAAACAGCCTGCGCCGCGTTTTGCCGCGCTTGGGCTTTTCGTAATCGTCCCGCACCTCGGCTTCTATCGGTATGCCCCTGCTCTTTGCGCGCGCGTTCGTCCATTCCGCCACAAGGCGATAGATCACCGCCGTTGTGGGCACGCACACAAACAGCCCCGGTATGCCGAAAAGCCCGCCGAATACCACTATTGCCACTATCACCCAGGCGCTTGAGAGCCCAACGGCGTTGCCCACCACCTTGGGGTAAACAAGGTTGTTGTCTATCTGCTGTATCACCAGCAGCATCACCACGAACCACACCGCCAGCATCGGGTTATCCGGCGTTGCCATCAGTATAATAAGCGCGCTCGGCACGGTGCTTATCCACGGGCCAAGCACCGGTATCAGCGTAAAGGCGCCTATGAACACGGAGATCATTTCGGGATACGGCATTTTGAATATGCGCATTCCTATATAGCACATCACGCCGATTATGGAGCTTGAAACGAGCTGCCCCGTGATATAGCCCCTGTACGCGCCGTTCGCGTAGGTGCAAACCTCAAGTATGCGCTCGGCATTCCCGGGGCTGAACACCGCCCGAATAAAGCGCCTTGCGTGCGCCAGCAGCTTGCTTTTATCCGCAAGGGCGTACACGCTGAAGGCTATTGCAAGCACCACGTTCGTGATTTTGCCAACCGTGGAGAAGGTAAAATTTATTACCTGCGGCAAAAATTCCATGGCGAACCTCTCCGCTCGGTCCGCCAGCATTTTGGAAAGCTCTATTGCCCGCGCCGTCATGTCCTCGTTCAGCTCAAGCGATTTCCAAAATTTCGTTGCCCAATCCACCACGGCGCTGTAATAGGTGCCGATATTTGCAAAAAGCAGCTTCACGCCCTCCACCGCCTTTGGCACCACCAGGAAAACCAGCAGCGCTATCAGCCCCAGCACGAAAAGATAGGCTATAAGGTTGCTCAGTATCACGGCAAAGCGCTTGCCACGGTGTTTTTTCAGCACCGTCCGCTGAAGGAAGGTGGCGGGAATATTCACTATGTAGGCTATCAGCAAGCCGGCGATCAGCGGGCGGATAACGGCAATAAACCCCATCACGGTGCCCTTTGCAAGATCAAAATGCTCCAGAACCTCGTAAAAGAGTATTGCGGCAAACACCACCACTATCCAGCGCCTTGCCCAGCGCCATGCCGCGCGCCATCTGCTCATAAAACTACCTTTCCCGGAAAAAAATTATCAATAACATTTAGAAGAAATTCCGCAGGAATTTCATCCGCAATTCCTTCATTTCTTCATTAGCGCAGCGCCTTCATCAGCAAAGCGCCTTCATTTGCCGCAAGGCCAAAGCACTCTCCTTGAGGAGAGGGGGGACCGCCGCAGGCGGTGAGTGAGGTGTTCACCTCATAAACGCCACGCACGGCGTTTTATCCTGTTTATCCTCCGAAAAGCTATTCAATCCAAGCTTTTTCGGCAAGTCAAGCAGCGAATTGGAATCCGTTCAAATCCCTTTCGGCAAGTCGTTCAGCGAATTGGAATCTGCACAAATCCCTTGCGGGATTTGTGCATTATTCCACCTCATCCGTCTTCGCGGCGCGCTGCGCCGCCTCAGCCACCTTCCCCTCAAAGGGGAAGGCTTTTGGAAGTGCCTTAATTTCCCGCAAGGAAGCATCATCTGCGGCGTCGCATGGCTTCTCCTTGAGGAGAAGCTGTCAGCGCAGCTGACTGATGAGGTGGACACCTCATAAACCCGCCGCAGCGGGTTTTATCCTGTTTATCCTCCAAAAAGCTATTCAATCCAAGCTTTTTCGGCAAGTCAAGCAGCGAATTGGAATCTGTTCAAATCCCTTTCGGGATTTGTGCATCATTCCACCTCATCCGACTTCGCGCCGCGCTGCGCCGCCTCAGCCACCTTCCCCTCAAAGGGGAAGGCTTTTGGAAATTC
>CAMVMM010000024.1 GCA_947168565.1 uncultured Clostridia bacterium
CCGGGTGGTGACGCGAAGGATCACGGGGGTATCGTACTTGTCGCTGATCTCGTATGCAAGCTTGAGAAAATCCTTGCATTCCTGGCTGCTGGAGGGATCGAGCACGGGCGCGTGTGAGGCGCGGGCAAGCATGCGGGTGTCCTGCTCGTTCTGAGAGGAGTGCATACCGGGGTCGTCCGCCACGACCACGACCATGCCGGCATTCACGCCGGTATAGGTGGCGGTGAAGAACGGATCCGCGGCCACATTGAGGCCAACGTGCTTCATGCAGGCAAGGCTGCGCGCACCGCTCACGGCGGCGCCGAGGGCGACTTCAACGGCAACCTTTTCATTGGGGGCCCATTCCGAGTAGATCTCGGGATAGGTGGCAACGTTTTCATTGATCTCGGTGCTGGGAGTTCCGGGATATGCGCTTGAAACGCGGACGCCGGCCTCATAGGCACCTCTTGCGAGCGCTTCATTTCCGAGCAAAAGCGTTTTCAATTCAGTTTTCCTCCTTTGATGTGTGAGCCAAGCGGCTCGTGCATAATACGCCGCTTCTATTATATTAGATTTTGCGTCGTAAATAAAGGGGAAACGGGCAATATATTGAAAGAAAATTAATATACACTAACATAAACCGTGAATATGCTTTAAGTTTGTGGTATAATAAAACCCAATGATAAAATGGAGGTTTATACGCATGGGCCAATTCAAAGTTGTGTCGCCGTTCGAGCCGCAGGGCGATCAGCCGCAGGCCATCGAAACGCTTGCGAGCGGAGTGCTCGCGGGGGATGATGTGCAGGTGCTTTTGGGCGTTACCGGCTCCGGAAAAACCTTCACAATGGCAAAGCTCATTGAGCGCGTTCAAAAGCCCACTCTTGTGATCGCGCACAACAAGACCCTTGCCGCGCAGCTTTGCTCCGAGTTTCGTGAGTTCTTTCCGAATAACGCGGTGGAATACTTCGTGTCGTACTACGACTACTACCAGCCGGAGGCATATATCGCTTCATCGGATACCTACATAGAGAAGACCGCCGATATAAATCAGGAGATAGACCGCTTGAGGCACAGCGCGACCTGCTCGCTGAACGAGCGGAAGGACGTTGTGATAGTTGCCTCCGTTTCCTGCATCTACGCGCTTGGCGACCCCGAGGAATATCTTCGCATGAGCATATCGCTCAGGCGCGGCACGGAATACGATCGTGACGAGCTTATCAGAAAGCTTGTGGAGATACAGTATCAGCGCAACGATATAGAGTTTGCGCGTGGAAATTTCAGGGTGCGCGGCGACATAATCGAGGTTTTCCCCATGAATTATGCGGATAAGGCGGTGCGCATAGAGTTCTTTGGGGACGAGATCGAGGCGCTCAGCGAGATAAACGCCGTTACGGGAGTTCCGATAAATTCGCTTTCACACGCCGTGCTTTTTCCCGCGACCCATTATTCGGCGGGAAGGGATAAGATCGAAACCGCGCTTGCGCAGATTGAGGCGGATATGATGAAGCGCGTGGAGGAGCTTAAATCGCAGTATAAGCTCGTGGAGGCGCAGCGCCTTGAGCAGCGCACGCGCTACGATATGGAGATGATACGCGAGATAGGCTACTGCTCCGGCATAGAGAATTATTCAAGGTATTTCGACGGCAGAAGCCCCGGCCAGCCGCCGTATACGCTGCTCGACTTTTTCGGCGACGATTTTTTGACCATTATCGATGAAAGCCACGCCACCATACCTCAGATACGCGCAATGTATAACGGCGATAAGGCAAGAAAAACGGAGCTTGTGGAATACGGCTTCCGCATTCCGAGCGCCTTCGACAACCGCCCGCTCAAGTTTGACGAATTCGAGCAGCGGCTAAAGCAGCTTGTGTGCGTCAGCGCAACACCCGCCGAATACGAGCTTTCCCGCGCAAGCAATATCGCGGAGCAGATAATCCGCCCAACGGGGCTTGTGGACCCGGAAATATTCATAAGACCCGTTACCGGTCAGATAGACGACCTTATTTCCGAGATAAACAAAAACGCCGAAAAGGGCTACCGCGTGCTTGCCACAACGCTCACAAAGCGCATGGCGGAGATGCTTACAGAGCATCTTGACTCCATCGGCATTCGGGTGCGCTATATGCACTCCGATATTCAAACCATCGAGCGCATGGAGATAATACGCGATTTAAGGCTCGGCGAGTTCGACGTGCTTGTGGGCATAAACCTGCTTCGAGAGGGGCTGGATCTTCCCGAGGTTGGGCTTGTGGCCATACTGGATGCGGATAAAGAGGGCTTTTTGCGCTCCACGACCTCGCTTATCCAGACCGTGGGCAGAGCCGCCCGAAACGTGGACGGCTACGTTATCATGTATGCCGATACCGTCACGGACTCAATGCGACGCACGATAGACGAAACGAACCGCAGAAGAAGCAAGCAGCTTGCCTTCAACGCCGAGCACGGCATAGTGCCGAAGAGCGTACAAAAGGCGGTGTATAATATCATCGAGATCTCCTCCGAGGCAAAGAACGCCGCCGGCGGCATGAGCGGCGAGGAGCTTGAGGAAAAGATAGCCCTGATCACGGAGCAGATGCAGAAGGCGGCAATGGAGCTTGAATTTGAAACGGCGGCGAAGCTGCGCGACGAGCTGTATAAGCTAAAGGGCGAGGGCGAAAGGAAAAAGCCCGCCGCCATCAAGCCCGGTATGCCCGGCAGCAGAAGAAAAGCAAGGGGCAGAACACGAAAATAACGGGGGAATACCTTAGAGTGAAAGAATACATTACCATAAAGGGCGCAAGGGAAAACAACCTTAAGAATATAACGCTCTCCATACCGAGGGACAAGCTCATTGTTTTTACCGGGCTCTCCGGCTCCGGCAAATCCTCGCTTGCGTTTGAAACCATATTTGCGGAGGGGCAGCGGCGCTACGTGGAGTCGCTTTCCTCATACGCGCGCCAGTTTTTGGGTCAGATGGATAAGCCGGACGTGGATTATATCGACGGGCTTTCTCCCGCCGTGTCCATAGATCAGAAGAGCACCTCCAATAACCCGCGCTCCACGGTTGGAACCGTAACGGAGATAAACGACTATCTGCGCCTTTTGTATGCGCGCATCGGCATTCCGCACTGCCCGAAATGCGGCAGGGTGATAGAGCGCCAGAGCATAGATCAGGTTGTGGACAGGATCAGAAGGCTTGGCGAGGGTGCGAAGCTTCAGATAATTGCGCCCGTCATAAGGGGAAACAAGGGCGAGCACGTGAAGCTGCTTGAGCAGATCCGCAAGGACGGCTATGTGCGCGTTAAGGTGGACGGACAGGTATACGATATAAACGAGGTGCCGCCGCTTAAAAAGAACAAAAAGCATAATATTGACGTAATAGTTGACAGGATCGTTTTAAAGGAAGGCGTTGATATGCGCCTTACCGATTCGCTTGAAACCGCGTTTGCGCTCGGCGGCGGGCTTGCCAAGGCGGACGTGATAGGGGGGGAGGAGCTGCTGTTTTCGCAGAACTACGCCTGCCCGGACTGCGGGATAAGCATCGAGGAGATGAGCCCCCGCATGTTTTCCTTCAATAATCCCTACGGCGCATGCCCCGCCTGCACGGGCCTCGGCTTTCAGGAGCAGATCGATCCCGCGCTCGTTGTTGCCGATCCCACAAAGTCGCTTCGCGCGGGCGCCATCTCCGCCATGGGCTGGGGCTCCGGCAATTCCGCAAGTGAAAACAGCATAATACTTATGTATTTCCGCGCGGTCGCAAAGGAATACGGCTTTTCGCTGGATACCCCGTGGCAGGAGCTTTCCGAGGAGCATAGAAATATTATCCTTTACGGCACGGGCGGCAAAAAGCTTAAATTCGAATACGAGCGCGATTTCGGCAGCGGCAGCTTCATGTCCGCATTCGAGGGCGTTATTCCCACTATGGAGCGCAGATACCGCGAAACGCAGTCCGAAATGATGAAGGACGCCTATCGGGAATACATCAGGCACACGCCCTGCCCGGTATGCCTCGGCAAAAGGCTGAAGCCGGAGGTGCTTGCCGTCACGGTCGGCGGCAGGTCGATCGCGGACGCTTCGGAGCTGCCGATTTTGGACGTGCTCGCGTTTTTGAGCGGGCTGGAGCTTTCCGAATCCGAGCGCATCATTGCCTCGCGCATTTTCAAGGAGCTTACCGCAAGGCTTCAATTCCTTGCCGACGTGGGGCTGGATTATCTCACCCTCGCGCGCTCCGCGTCCTCGCTTTCCGGCGGCGAATCGCAGCGCATCCGCCTTGCCACTCAGATAGGCTCCGGTCTTGTGGGCGTGCTCTATATTCTTGATGAGCCGAGCATCGGTCTGCATCAGCACGACAACGCCAAGCTCATCGCCACCCTGAAGGGGCTGCGCGATCTTGGAAACACGCTTATCGTTGTGGAGCACGACGAGGAGACCATGCTCAGCGCCGATCATATAGTGGATATCGGCCCGGGGCCCGGCGTTCACGGCGGCAGAGTTGTGGCTCAGGGCACTGTGGAGGACATTATGGCGGAGCCGGAGTCCATAACCGGCCAGTTTTTGAGCGGAAAGCGCAGAATAGAGATACCGCCCGAGCGCCGCATGGCGAAGGACGGTCATTGGCTGCGCGTGTTCGGCTGCCGCGAGCATAATCTTCAGAATATCGACGCCGCCGTTCCGCTCGGCGTGTTCACCTGCGTAACCGGCGTTTCGGGCTCCGGCAAATCCAGCCTTGTGAACAGCATCATTAAGGAAACCCTTTTAAGAAAGCTGAACCGCGCAAGAACGCATCCGGGCGAATATGACCGCATGGAGGGCGAGTGCTATTTGGACAAGGTGATAGATATAGACCAATCGCCGATCGGCAGAACCCCCAGGAGCAATCCCGCCACCTATACCGGCGTATTCGATCTTATTCGGGATGTGTTTTCCATCACGCCGGACGCGAAGATGCGCGGCTACGGCGCGGGCAGATTCAGCTTCAACGTTAAGGGCGGCAGGTGCGAATCCTGCCGGGGCGACGGAATTAAGAAAATCGAAATGCACTTTTTGCCGGACGTTTACGTGCCCTGCGAGGTGTGCCACGGCAAGCGGTACAACAGGGAAACGCTCGAGGTGCATTATCGCGGCAAGTCCATCGCAGATGTGCTGGATATGACCGTTGAGCAGGCGCTTGAGTTTTTTGCGGCGATACCCAAAATAGAAAAGAAGCTGCGCGCGCTCTATGACGTCGGGCTTGGGTATATCAAGCTTGGGCAATCGTCCACAACGCTTTCGGGCGGCGAGGCGCAGAGGGTCAAGCTTGCCACCGAGCTTGCGCGCAGGGATACCGGAAAAACCATATACATTCTTGATGAGCCCACCACAGGTCTGCATTCGGCGGACGTTGAGCGGCTGCTTTCGATACTGCAAAGGCTTTGCTCCTCCGGCAGCACCGTGGTGGTGATAGAGCATAATCTGGACGTTATCAAAACCGCAGACTATATTATCGACCTCGGCCCCGAGGGCGGCGTTCGCGGCGGAAGGATAGTTGCCTGCGGCACTCCGGAGGAGGTTGCGCTTGCTCAGGGCAGCTACACGGGGCAGTATTTAAAGCAGATTCTCAATAATAATAAATAAGGGATGGAACAGGCTATGGCAGCAGATATGATGAAAAAATGGTATAACGCCTCAAAAAAGCGCGCTTCTGTCCGCTCTTTTGAGGGCAAGATCAACAAGGAGCTTTATTATATCCTCAAGGATTTCGCTTCAAGCCTCAATAACGGCGCCGCAAGGATCGAATTCAAGATCAAGGGCGGTGTTTTGGAAAGGCCGCGCTTTCTGTCGTTCCTTGGCGGCGTCAATGGCACGAACTGCTTTGCGGCGGTGATCGTGCGCGATGACGATAAATACATGGGCGGCTATATCGGCGAGGCGTTCGTGCTTGAGTGCGTTTCAAGAGGGCTCGGCACCTGCTGGCTCGGCGGCACCTACAATAAGCGCTCTTTGAAAAACTATTTTGATCTGGATGATGACGAAGCGCTGCTCTGCGTTATCGCTGTCGGCAAGCCCGCCGAGGAGCCGCATCAGGCTCCAAAGAAATCCGTGGAGCAGCTTACCGGCCTGACCTCTGCGGAGTTTTCACGCCTGCCCGAATGGCAGCAGGAGGCGGTGAACACAGCAAGGCTTGCGCCGTCCGCGCTGAATAAGCAGCCCTGGGAGCTTGAGGTGGAGCGCGATTATATCAGAATTATCAGCACAAAGCGCAATTTCGGCTTTGGGGACGTTGATTGCGGCATTGCGATGCTGCATATCGAGCTTGGCGCGGCAGCCTGCGGAGTATACGGCGATTGGTATTTCGACGGGGAGGACGGGGAAGCGCGCTTCGTGCCCTTTGCAAGCACGTTGAAAAATGAGAATGCCGATGCGGATTACGGCTATGAGGATGAGGATTAAGCCCCAAAGCGCAGGATAATATAATATAATATATCATTGATGAAAAGGGTTACTATTTATACCGACGGCGCGTGCTCCGGCAATCCCGGAGTCGGAGGCTGGGGCGCCGTGCTGATGTATCGGGATGTTTCAAAGGAGATCTCCGGCGCCTGCGCTCAGACCACGAACAACCGCATGGAGCTTATGGCCGTGATCGAGGCGCTGAAATGCCTGAAAATGCCGTGCATCGTGGATCTGTTTACGGACAGCAGCTACGTGTGCAACGGCTTTGCTCAGGGCTGGATTTGGAACTGGCTGAAAAACGGCTGGAAAACCGCATCGAATAAGCCTGTTGAGAATCAGGAGCTTTGGAAGGAGCTGCTGGACTTAACGCGCGTTCATAAGGTCAATTGGAACAAGGTCAAGGGCCATGCGGACAACGAGTTCAACAATCGCTGCGATAAGCTTGCAACCGCAGCGGCTGCCGAGCTTAAAAAGAAGCTTGCGGATGAATGAGCGCTTTAGCGGCGTGTGCCGTTCGGCGTTCACGTTTAGAGAGCTTTACTGAAACGATCGGAACCGATCCGTTCAATGATCTGTAAAATGATCCGACGAGATTTTACGTAAGCTTGATCAGAACCGATCGGCGGTTCACAGCAAGCATATTGTAGATATCAGGTCCGCAGAGCCCAAGATAAAGAAAAAATGAAAAACCTTTATCGATTATTCGCAAAACTTGTCTTTTGCGAATAGTTGTGTTATAATAAGCCTGCCCCATCCGGCTGAATTCAATTTGATCGAGGTTCTGATTATGAGCGACGATTATTCAAAGGAACGAAATCAAAAATATGTTTTGAAGCTGCGCGAGGTGCTCAGCGAGCTTCCGCCGTGCTGCTCCGAGTTTTTTCGCGGCACCGAGCATACCACCGGAGCGCTCACGCGATACGGCTACGCGCTGGATCTGCGGCTGTTTATGCGCTTTCTGATGGAAACCGAGCTTTGCAGTCAGCTTCATTCAATAAAGCAGATCGACTATGCGCTGCTCGACTCCGTCACGTCGGATCATATCGAGCGCTTTCTTGAATATATTTCATTGTATCCAAGCGAGGACGGCGCTGAAGAAGCCTCCGATTACGTTTCAAACGGTGAGCGCGGCAAGGCGCGCAAGCTTTCCGCCGTTCGCGCTTTTTATAAGTATCTTTATAAAAAAGGCAGGATCTCGACCAATCCGCCCTCCCTTGTGGACGCGCCCAAGCTGCATGAGCGCGAGATAATCCGCCTTGAGCCGGATGAAATTGTTAAGCTGCTTGATCTTATCGAAAGCGGCGCGGGGCTGACCGACGCGCAAAAGCGCTTTCACGAGCAAACCAAAATACGCGACGCGGCGATAGTTACGCTTTTTCTTGGCACGGGTATGCGCATAAGCGAGCTTGTGGGCATAAACGTGGACGATATTGATTTTTATCAAAACGAGGTGCGGATCGTGCGCAAGGGCGGCAATCACGATGTGCTTGTTTTCGGCTCGGAGGTTCGCGGCGCGCTGCTTGAATATATGCTGAGGCGTGAGGGCGTTATCCCCGCGCCCGGGCATGAAAAGGCATTTTTCCTTTCGCTGCAAAAAAAGCGCATCACGGTGCGCGCGGTCGAGCAGCTTGTGAAAAAATACGCGCAAATTGCCGCTCCATTGAAAAGAATTAGCCCTCATAAGCTGCGCAGCACCTACGGCACCTCTCTTTATCGGGAAACGGGCGACATCTATCTTGTGGCGGACGTGCTCGGTCATAAGGATGTGAATACGACCCGCAAGCACTATGCCGCGCTTGCGCAGGACAGGCGGCGCGCCGCAGCGGAGGTCATAAAGCTGCGCGACGAAAAAAGCGCCGAGCTGCCAACCGAGCCGCAAAAGCCCGCTTCCGCTCAGCCGCTTTCAATCGAAGCGCATGGCGGATCGGAGGAAACGCAAAGCGGATCGGAGGATTAACGCTGCCCTGCACCTAAAGCCTTGATAATGCACACTTTTCGTTAAAACAAACGGCGAAAGCCACGCGCCTTCGCCGTTATCTGCATTTTGCGGTTTTTATTATCAATTTATGACATTTTCCGCTCTCTTATTCCGCTCTCTTACCGCTTGCGCCTGACCCTGATCGCGTAATTTGCTCTCGGCTTTGCGGCATGCACCCTGCCGTGCCCGGCTGCGCCGGTCTCCTCCGCGCCGGCAAGAATGCGCTCCCATTTTTCATAAAGCTCACGGTCTATCTGCAGCGGCTCCGGAACGTTCAGATCGATGGGCTCATCCAAAAAAGCCATGAGCTGCTTTTCCTCCTCCGAGAGCGCTCCTTTTGAACCCGACCTGCCCTTTTTCACCTCGTCCGCCCTGATCACCACGCTGGAAAACTCCCTGCCGTCGTCCAAAGCAAGGCATTTGCCGCAGTTATCGCAAAGCTTATTCGGATCAAGATCGCACACAAGGCACTCGCCGCAGTCGGTGCAGACCTTGTTTTCATACAAAACGCATTTTTTCATACCCGCTCTCCCCCGCTGCTATTCTTTTCAAGCAGCGTAAACACTTTCATTGCCGCAAGCCTTCCGTGAGAATAGGTCAGACCGCCCTGAAGATAGCCTGTGTACGGCTCAACTATCGGCGCGTCGGCGGAAAGCTCTATGGACGCGCCCTGAATGAACGCGCCCGCCGCCATGATGACCTCGCTCGTGTAGCCCGGCATGGCGTAGGGCTCCGGCAGAGCGAAGCTGTCCACGGGCGAAACGGACTGTATGCAGCGGCAGAATTCTATAAGCTCCTCCTTTGATGAAAAGCGAAGCGCCTGCACTATATCGCTTCTTGCGGAATCCCCAAACGGCATGGTGGGAAGCCCGAAAAACCTGAATATTTCAGAAAATAAAATGCTTGTTTTAAGACTTTGTGCAACCGTGTGCGGAGCTAAAAACAGGCCCTGGAAGAAGGGCAGATAGCTTCCGAAATAGGAGCCCGCCTCCCTGCCGATGCCCGGAACCGTGAGCCTGTTTGCTATCCTGTCCACAAATCGCTTTTTACCGGCAAAATAGCCGCCAGTGGGCGCAAGCCCGCCGCCCGGATTCTTGATGAGCGAGCCGACGATAATATCAGCTCCGAAATCCGTGGGCTCCGTTTCAAGAGTAAATTCGCCGTAGCAGTTGTCCACAACTATTACCGTATCGGGCGAAACGCTCTTGATAATATCAAAAACGGGCTTCATGCTCTCCGGCGTCACCGCCTCGCGCCAGGCGTACCCGCGCGAACGCTGCACGTGAACAAGCCGCGGCTTCAGCTCCGAAGCGGCTGTTTTGATTCTTTCAATATCGAAGCCGCCGTCCTCAAGCAGATCGACCTGATGATATTTTATATCAAGCTCACCGAGCGACCCCTCCGCTTCGCCCTCTATGCCTATCGCTTCAAGAAGCGTGTCGTAAGGTCTGCCGGAAACGGCGAGCATGGTCTCCCCCGGCCTCAAAAGGCCTGCAAGCACGCAGAAAATGGCATGGGTGCCGGAAACGAGATGGGGGCTGACCACCGCCGCCTCCGCCGAAAAGGCGTCCGCAAAAACGCGGTCCAGGCATTCCCTGCCAACGTCGTCGTAGCCATAGCCCGTGGTGGGGTTGAAATGATGCGCCGCCACCTTATTATTTTGAAAAGCGGCAAGCACCTTTGCCTGATTCGCGCTTTCTATAAGCTCGATTCGGGCAAAGCGCCCTGCAAGCTCCTTTTCAAGCTCGAATACTTTGTTGAAGGCATTTTCACTTATGCCAAGCTTTGAATACACAGAATTAAGCATTTTAACCTCGCGTTTTCTTTACGGCTCAATATCGCCGACGTCGCTTCCGTTGAAATAATCATAAATCGCATCGGAAAGCCCCGCGCCGAATTTATCAAGGCTGAACCAGCGGATCCTTTTATCGCGCTTAAACCAGCTTATCTGCCGTTTGGCGAAGCGGCGCGTATCGCGTTTTATAAGCTCCACGGCCTCCTCAAAGCCGATCTCACCCTTTCTGTAAAGGATGAGCTGCTTATAGCCAAGCCCCTGAAGCGCGGGAAGCGAAGGATCGAGCCCCTCCGCAAGCAGCGAATCGACCTCGCTCAAAAGTCCGCCCGCTATCATGGAATCCACCCTTTGCTCGATCCTTTCATAGAGCAGGGCTCTTTCCATGGTGATGCCGGCGACGGTGGGCTCAAACTCTATCCGCTCTCCCCTGCTGTTTGCAAAATCCCCGCCGTGCGCGGAGAGCGGCAGCCCCGTTTTTTCAAGCACCTCGAGTGCGCGTATTATGCGCTTCGTGTCGTTTTCATGCAGCCGTGCGGCGGTTTCGGGATCGGCCTTGGCAAGCATTCTGTGAAGGCTGCCCTTTTCGTTTTGCTCAAGCGCTTCAAGCTCCGACCTTCTTTCAAAATCGGGCTCCGCGCTTGAAAAATTGAGCGGAAATATAAGCGAATTAACGTAAAGCCCGGTTCCGCCGACTATCAGCGGCGCCTTTCCGCGCGAAGCTATTTCATAAATGCGGGCAACGGCTTTTTCGCGGTACGCGGCAACATTGAACGACCTGTCGGAAGGCTCGATCTCGTCCATCAAATAATGCGGCACACCGCGCATCTCCTCGATCGCGGGCTTTGCGGAGCCGATATTCAGCCTTTTATAAACCTGTATGGAATCCGCAGAGATTATCTCCGCGTTCATTCGCAGCGCCGTTTCTATTGCGGCGGCGGTTTTGCCGCTCGCAGTTGGGCCTACGATAAGAAAGATTTTTTGTTTTTCGGACATTTTTTAAATAATCCTCTTAAACATTTTTTGAAGCTCCCTTTTTGTGACCCTGATTATCACCGGTCTGCCGTGCGGGCAGGTGAGCGGCACCTCGCCCGTGGCGTAAGCATCCACAATAGCCTTTAGCTGCCTTATCTCAAGATCGTTTCCGGCCTTGACCGCTTTTTTGCAGGACATTTGAATGAGCCTTGAACGCATTATGTCCGTTTCCGTCGTGTCCGAAAATTCCTGCATCATATCAAGGGCATCCAGAAGGAACTGCCCGGGAGAAATATCGTGGATACCGGGAATTGAATTCAGCTTTACCTTTAGATCGGAGCAGAATTCGATCGAATAGCCGAACTCGCTGAACCGCTCCTCGTTTTGAAGCAGCACATCGAAGGCTATCGGATCAAGCTCAAGCTCTATCGGCGGTGAAACGAACTGAGAATCAAACCTCATTTGACCCGAAATCAGCTTTTCGTAGAGCATCCGCTCGTGCGCCGCGTGCTGATCGATATAATAGAGCGCGTCCCCCTGCTGAACTATGATATAGGTATCGAAGGCGGCTCCGAGCACGGTGCACGTGTCCGCATCAAGCGCGATCTGCTCCGCCCTCGGCTCCACAGCAGCCGTTTGCACTGGTGAAGGAACCCTATACACCGGTATGCCGCCATCCTGCTCACGCGCGCTTATATCGGCATCAACGCCCACACCGTCCGCAAAGGAATTACCTGAATCTAAAAGGTCCGCCGTTCCGTAGCGGTCAGCGTGGTTTCCGCCGTTAAACGCTCCCGCAGCATAGCCGGGGTCAGTGCCGCGCGAATAGGTAAAATCGGGGTATGCTCCGCCCGAATGCGCCGCCGAGCCGCTGTCGTGAAGGGCGTAGTCATGGCTTTCACGACCCGGCTCATCGCAGTTGAATGCGGTGGGACTGCCTGCCTCCGCGCCGTCCGATGCCGAGCCGTACCGCCCGAGCCGAGCGCCATGCCCGTTGCCGAAAATATCACGAACCTGCCGCTCGAGCCCCGGTTCGTTCCCGCGGAAGTGTGGGCCGCCTAAGGCGGATGCGCCGTCCTGCTGCGAAGTCTGCGCCTCCTGCCCGCCGTCCTCTCGCGCGTAACGCTCCGCAATCAGCCCCGCGGCGGAAAGGGTAACGGGCGGAGTGCTCAGCGCCTGCTCGATGGCGGTGGTGACCGCGCGGGACACTCTCTCCTCATCCCCGAAGCGCACGGAGAGCTTATTGGGATGCACGTTCACATCCACCTCGCGGGAGGATATGAGCAGATTCAGCACGAAGAACGGAAAGCGGTGATTCATCACCCTTGTGAGGAACGCGCGCTGCACGGCGTTGCTCACAACGGCGGATTTAATATAGCGTTTATTTATAAAAACGGATTGCTGGGTGCGGTTTGCCCTTGCCGTATGCTCACTGCCCACGTAGCCCTTAACGGCGATATAGCCGTCGTCGTAATCCACCTCGTGCATTGCGGCAAAAACGCTGCCGCCGTAAACGCAGAGCACCGCGTTTGCAAGCGAGCCGTCGCCCACGGTTTGAAGCACCGTGCGCCCCGAATTGAGAAGCTTGATGGAAACGCCGGGATTTGCCAGCATGAGCCTGCTTGCGTAATCCGTGATCATCGCCGCCTCGGTGCGCGCGTTTTTAACAAATTTAAGCCTTGCCGGCACATTGTAAAAAAGCTCGTCCACCTCGATGGTGGTGCCCGCCGGGCAGGCGCATATCTCGCTTTGTGAAAACTCGCCCCCGTTTACGGAAAGCCTGATGCCGTAATCGGAGCTTTCGGTGCGCGTTCTTATGGTGACTTTTGAAACAGCCGCGATCGATGCAAGCGCCTCTCCGCGGAAGCCGAAGCTTGAAAGCTCGCTCAGCTCGTCTATACTCGTCAGCTTGCTCGTGGCATGGCGCATGAAGGCGGTTTTCACCTCGCCCTCTGGTATTCCGCAGCCGTTGTCCGTGATGCGGATATGGTCGATGCCGCCGTTCTGTATTTCAACCGTCACGGACGTGGCGCCCGCGTCGATGGAGTTTTCAAGCAGCTCCTTTATGATGCTTGCGGGGCGCTCAACCACCTCGCCTGCGGCGATCTTGTTTGCAATATTCGGTTCAAGAATTATAATAGGTCTCATTTAAGTAGCTTTGCCCTCGTGCTTATCTCGTAGAGCTTGGCAAGCGCCTCAAGCGGCGTCATCCGCTCAACGTCCATTGTGGAAAGATCGTAAACTATGGAGGCTTCGCTGTCCGCATTTTCGGCGCCGTTCACAGGGGCAAGCAGGCTCACCTGCTCGTCGGTTTTTTCAGGCGCAACGCGCTCCGCCGCCCTTGCCACGTCCGATGCCTCAAGCTCCGCAAGTATGCTCTTGGCGCGCTCGATAAGCTGCTGCGGAAGCCCCGCAAGCTTTGCGACCTGGATGCCGAAGCTCTTGTCCGCGCCGCCGCGCACGATCTTTCTTAAAAAAATTATGCTGTCCCCGATTTCCTTCACGGAAATGCGGTAGTTTTTAACGCCGTCGAGCTTGCCCTCAAGCTCGGTCAGCTCGTGGTAATGCGTTGCAAAAAGCGCCTTTGCGCCGCATTTGTATTTGTCGGCTATATGCTCAAGCACCGCCCAAGCGATGCTCAGCCCGTCGAACGTGCTGGTGCCCCTGCCGATCTCATCCAGAATCAGCAGGCTGCGCTTTGTGGCGTTATTAAGGATATTCGCCATTTCGCTCATCTCAACCATAAAGGTGCTTTGACCGGTGGAGAGGCTGTCCGACGCGCCGACCCTTGTGAAGATGCGGTCCGTGATCGCAATATTCGCGCTCTTTGCGGGCACGAAGGAGCCCACGTGCGCCATAAGCGTTATCAGCGCCACCTGCCGCATATAGGTGCTTTTTCCCGCCATATTCGGGCCGGTAAGGATTATAAGCCTGTCGGAATTCATGTTCATTTCGGTGGAGTTCGGAATGAAGGTATCCTTCATGCTCAGCTCCACCACCGGATGGCGGCCCTCCTTTATGGAGATTTTGCCCGCTGTATTTATCTTGGGCTTGCAGTAATTATTTGCCGAAGCGACCTTTGCAAGCGAGCAGAGCGCGTCAAGCTCCGCGATAAGCTCGGAGTTCTTCCTGAGCCTGTCCAGGCAAAGCGTCAGCTTTTCGCGTATCTCGGTGAAAAGCCTGTATTCAAGATTCAGGCAGCGCTCCATCGCGCCAAGCAGCTTTTCCTCGGTCGCCTTGAGCTGCGGCGTGATGAACCTTTCGGCGTTGGCAAGGGTCTGCTTGCGCTGGTATTCAAGCGGAACATTTCCCGCAAAGGAGCGTGAAACCTCGATATAGTAGCCAAACACGCGGTTGTAGCCCACCTTGAGCGTTTTGATGCCGGTGCGCTCCTTTTCGGATGCCTCGAACCCGCGTATCCACTTTTCGCCGTTCTCGGCAAGATCGCGCAGCTCGTCCACCTCTTTATTGTATCCGCTTCTTATCACGCCGCCGTCCTTCGCGGAAACGGGCGCATCGGGCGAGATCGCGGCGCTCAGCAGCGCCTTTATATCATCCATCGCGTCCAGATTATCCGCAATATAGGCGGTTCTGGGCTTTTTGAAGCAGAGCGCGACCATCAGCAGGTCGGGTATCACGGCAAGCGTGTTTGAAAGGGCGATGCAGTCCCGCGGGGTCACGGTGCCGTAGGCGATCCTGCTTGAAAGGCGCTCGATATCGTAAACCTTGCTCAGAATGCCGGAAAGCAGCTCCCGCTCGCCTGCGGACATATATATGCCCTCCACGGAGTCCAGCCTTTCGTTTATTGTCTGCTCGTTTTGAAGCGGCTGCTCTATCCAGCGCCGAAGGAGCCTGCCGCCCATCGCGGTGTCGGTTTTATCAAGCACGTTCAGCAGGGTGAATTTCCTGTTGCCGTCGAAGCGTATCGGCTCGGTAAGCTCAAGATTCAGCCTCGTGGATGCGTCCAGCGACATATATTCGCTGCAAACAAGGCGGATGATGCGCTTGATGTGCAAAAGCGCGTTCTTTTGAGTTTCCTCAAGATAGCGAAGCAGCGCGCCCGGGGCGGTAACGTCGAAGGAATTATCCTTCAGCCCGAAGCCCGCAAGCGTTGCAACGCCGAAATGCCCGGTGAGCCTTTGCTGCGAACGCGAAATATCGAAGGCGCGCTGATCCTGCTGTTCGACGTAGAATTTGCTCTTGATACGCTTTTCGAGCAGCTCGTCCGCAAACACGCCCTCGTGAACAATAAGCTCGCGCGGGGATATACGCGCAAGCTCATTGAACAGCTCGTTCGAGGCGTTTGCGCCCGAAACGCTCATGGTGTAGAATTCGCCGGTCGAAACGTCGCAGTAGGCAAGCGAATACTCTGCGCCCGCGCTCCTTTGCTGCACGCAGACCGCCGCAATAAAGCTGTTTTGCCTTTCATCGAGCATCTGCTCCTCTATTACCGTGCCGGGAGTAATGACCCTGATAACGTCCCTCTCCACAAGTCCGTTTGAGGCGGAAGGATCGGTAAGCTGCTCGCATATAGCCACCTTGTACCCCTTTTGGATAAGCCTTGTGATGTATGAGTTCACGGAATGATACGGCACTCCGCACATCGGCGCGCGCTCACTAAGGCCGCAGTCCCGCCCGGTGAGGGTCAGCTCAAGCTCCTTTGAGGCGGTAACGGCGTCGTCGAAAAACATTTCGTAAAAATCACCCAAGCGGAAAAACAGCAGGCAATCGTTGTATTTTTCCTTTAATTCGAGGTACTGCCTCATCATGGGAGTTAAAGAAGCCATTTTATCACCTTTCAATAATGTGGCCGAAAAGGGAATTGAAGCGATAGCCCTCCACCTTTACCTGCACGAAGGTGCCGATAAGCCTTTCATCGCCTTCAACGTACACCATCTTAAAATTGGGCAGCTTGCCGAAAAGAAGCGGCGCTCCCCTGTGATCCACGCCCTCGACCAGGATCTCGCCCTCAAAGCCGATATATTTTTCGTTGTTTGAAGGAATGGTTTCGGCAAGCACGGCGTTAAGCTTGTTCAGCCTGCGCTTTTTAATGTCTTCGGGGATCTGATCCTCCATCTTCGCCGCGATAGTTCCTCCCCTTGGAGAATAGGCGAAGGTGTAGGCGTTGCTGTAGCCGACCTTTTTCACAAGCGCGCAGGTCGCTTCAAAATCCTCCTCGGTTTCGCCCGGGAAGCCGACTATTATATCGGTCGTGATCTCCACGTTCGGCACCTTCGCGCGAAGCTTGGAAACGAGGGTAAGATAATCCTCGGAGGTATATTTGCGGTTCATCGCCTTCAAAACGCGGTCGCTGCCCGCCTGCACGGGCAGATGGATATGCTTGCAAAGGCTGTCAAGCTCCGCCATCGCATCTATAAGGGCGTCCGAAAGGTCCTTTGGATGGGAGGTCATAAAGCGAAGGCGCCTCAGCTCCGGCACCTCGGCGCAGACCCTGCGAAGAAGCGCGTGAAAGTCCAGACCGTCGCTCGAATATGAATTCACGTTCTGCCCAAGAAGCGTGACCTCCTTATAGCCTTCTGAAACGACCTGCTTCACCTCGGCTATAATGTCGTCGGGCTTTCTTGAGCGCTCGCGCCCGCGAACGTACGGCACTATGCAGTAGGTGCAGAAATTATTGCAGCCGTACATAATATTCACAAAGGTGGAGAAGCCCTCTATGCGCTCAACGGGCAGATCCTCTATCACCTCGCCGTCCGATTCCGTGACCTGAAACACCCGTTTATCGTCCAGCGCTTTAAGAAGCATCTGCGGAAAATGCTTTAATTCATGCGTTCCGAAAACCATATCAACGAACGGGAAGCGCTCAAAAAGCTTTTTGGCCACCTCCTTCTGCTGCATCATGCAGCCGCAAACGCCAAGAATAAGCCGTGGGTTCTCCTGCTTCAATTCCTTAATAAAGCCCACGTTTCCAAAAGTGCGCTTTTCCGCATGCTCGCGCACGCAGCAGGTGTTGAAAAGGATAAGATCGGCCTTATCCTTTGATTCCGCCTTATGATAGCCGCATTCCCTGAGCATTCCCGCAAGCTTTTCGGAATCATGCTCGTTCATCTGGCAGCCGTAGGTTTCGATATGGTACCCAAGCTCAAGACCGGCAATTCGCTTCCGAACGGCTTCGATCGCGCTCTGCCTCTCCATGCTCTCGTTATCTGAAAGTATTCTATCCTGCATAAAGGTTCCCCTTCAAATATTCATCATTTCATTATACACGATTCAAGCGCGGTTGGCAAGCTGAAAAAAGGGCGGCAGGGCGCAAAATTTCATAGTTATATATTAAAAAACTGTTGTCAATTCTTTTTGCAGGGGTTATAATGTATTTTTGTGAAAAAGCAAGCTAAACAACAATCTGAGGTTAAGTAGGTGTTTTTATGAACGAAAAGATCCGGAATATTGCGATAATCGCGCACGTTGACCACGGCAAGACCACGCTTGTGGATCAGCTTCTCCGTCAGAGCGGCGTATTTCGTGAAAACGAGGCCGTGCAGGACCGCGTGATGGACTCAAACGACCTTGAGCGCGAGCGCGGCATAACCATTCTTTCCAAGAATACCGCCGTGAACTACAACGGCTATCGCATAAATATAGTTGACACACCCGGCCATGCCGATTTCGGCGGCGAGGTGGAGCGTATACTCAAGATGGTGGACGGCGTGCTGCTGCTTGTGGACGCCTTTGAGGGCTGTATGCCGCAGACCCGCTTCGTGCTCAGAAAAGCGCTTGAGCTTGGCAAAAAGTGCGTGGTCGTTATAAATAAGGTCGACCGCCCCGGCGCAAGGCCGCTTGAGGTGGTGGATGAAACCTTCGACCTTTTTGTTGAGCTTGGCGCAAGCGATGAGCAGCTTGACTTCCCCATCATCTTCGCCTCCGCGAAGAACGGCGTTTCCGGCCCCGCACCCGATAAGCTTGAAAACAGCATGAAGCCGCTGTTCGATATGATTCTTTCCAGCATTCCCGCGCCCGCCTGCGACGAGGAGGGGCCGCTGCAGCTGCTTATCTCAACCATCGACTACGACGATTACGTCGGCAGGATAGGCGTTGGAAGGATAGAGCGCGGCGCCGCCGTGCGCAACCGTGCCGTTACGGTTTGCATGGAGGGCCAGCCCTCCCGCGAAGCGAAGCTCTCCAGGCTGTATAGGTTTGAAGGCCTGAAGCGCGTTGAGGCGGAATCCGTTGAAGCGGGCGATATAGTCGCCATCGCAGGCATTTCCGGCATCTCGATCGGTGAAACGGTCTGCGATCCCGCCTGCGTTGAGCCGCTGCCCTTCGTGCATATCGACGAGCCAACGGTCAGCATGGATTTTATAGTAAACACGAGCCCCTTTGCGGGCAGAGAGGGAAAGTACGTCACCTCCCGCAATCTGCGCGACCGCCTTTTCAAGGAGGTGGAAACGAACGTGTCCATGCGCGTTGAGGAAACGGGCAGCACGGACGCCTTCAAGGTCAGCGGCAGGGGCGAGCTGCATCTTTCCATACTTATCGAAACCATGCGCCGCCAGGATTACGAATTTGCCGTATCCCGTCCCCGCGTTATCATGAAGAAGGACGCGCAGGGGCACCTGCTTGAGCCAATAGAGGAGCTGACTATCGACGTGCCCCAGGAATACATGGGCACCGTAATGGAAAAGCTCGGCACAAGGCGCGCCGTTATGAACAACATGATAAACGAAAACGAGGGCAGCGTTCGCCTTGTGTTCGACATACCCGCGCGCGGCCTGATGGGCTACCGCAGCGAGCTTTTGACCGACACCCGCGGCAACGGCGTGATGAGCCATATTTTCAAGGGCTACGAGCCGTACACGGGCGAGATCACCGAGCGCACCCGCGGCTCCCTCGTTGCCTCCGAAACCGGCGAGGCGAATTCCTACGGCCTTTTCAACACGCAGGAGCGCGGCAGGCTTTTCGTTTCACCGGGAGACCCCATTTACGAGGGGCAGATCGTTGGCGAATGCTCCCGAAACGAGGATATAGTTGTGAACGTGTGCAAAAGAAAGCACGTTACCAATATGCGCGCCTCCGGCTCGGACGAGGCGCTCCGCCTCACCCCGCCGCTTGAGTTCAGCCTTGAACAATGCCTTGAATTCATCCGTGACGATGAGCTTGTGGAGGTCACTCCCAAGAGCATCCGCATGAGAAAGCGTTACCTGACCAAGGAGCAGCGCATCAAGGAGCTGAACAAAAAGCAGGCGCAGCAGGACGAGGTGTAAAGCTTATATAAACACGCTGATTTTAATCTACGCATCGGAGGTGCGCTGCCTTGTATACACTTGATAAAACCACAAGAACCTGGGTCGAGATCGATCTGGGCGCTCTAAAGCACAATTTAAACTACGCAAAGCGCAATATCGGCCGCAAGGTGATCTGCGTTATCAAGGCGGACGCCTACGGTCACGGCGCGGTTGAATGCGGCAGATTCCTTCAGGCAAACGGTGCGGATATGTTCGCGGTCGCGGCGCTTCAGGAGGCGATAGAGCTTCGTGAAAACGGCATCACCCTGCCCATACTCATCCTTGGCTACACCGCTCCGGAGCATGCCGCAATCATTTCCAGGCTCGACCTTGAGCAGACCGCGGTGGACGAGGAGCACGCCTATTCCCTGAATCAGGCTGCAAAGGAGGCGGGCGTGACGGTGAAGGTTCACGCAAGCCTGGACACGGGCATGTCCCGCATCGGCATCTTCGCGCAGTCCGACCACATGGCGGCAATACTCGCGGTGGAGCATATCTGCAATATGAGCAATCTTGAGGTCACCGGCATGTACACGCATTTTGCGGCGGCGGACGATCCCTCGGAATACGAATTCACCGCCTTCCAATACAAGAATTATTCCATAGTGTACAGCGGCCTTGCCGAGCGGGGCATAAGGATACCGAACTGCCACGTGTCAAACTCAGCCGCCATCCTCTCAAGCCCCATCCACTTCGATTCCATTCGAGAGGGCATCATTCTCTATGGTCTTTATCCGAATTCCAAGCCCGTTGAATACGGCGTGCTTGAGCCGGTTATGACGCTTAAAACGCGCGTAACGCAGGTTCGCCAGCTTCCTGCCGGAGTTACCGTGGGGTACGGGCGCACCTTCCGCGCTCAAACGCCCATCACAAGCGCGGTTATCGGCGCTGGCTATGCGGACGGCTACTCGCGCAGGCTTTCAAACCAGGCCCGCGTTGCGATAAACGGCAGCTTCTACCCGCAGATCGGCAGGATCTGCATGGACGCTTCAATGGTAAACGTCACCGGCGGCGACGTTAAACCCGGCGATGTGGCTACCCTTTTCGGCAGAGGCGGCATGAGCCTTGAGGAGGTGTCGCAGATAGTCGGCACCATCAACTACGAGCTTGCCTGCCTTGTGACAAAGCGCACCGGAAGGGTGTATGTAAATTCGGACGAGGGCAGATAAACAGCATTCTGCGAAAAAGGCTGCTTTAGCTTCAATTCAAAAAGCATCGGACGCAAAACTCCGATGCTTTTTGAATTATTTACACTTACTATAAAAATATCTCGGTTTGAATTATTCACGCTTATTATAAAATGTCTCAGACGGTCTGACCGTCGCGCGCCGATCCTTCTGAGAATGCGCCGCCGAAGTCATCTATCAGCTTTGGCGCAAAGCCAATGCCGTCCGAGGAGCAAAGATGGTAGCGGATGCCGTTTTTCTCGCCGTTGAAGCCGAGCTTGCAGCTCTGCGCGTGCAGATGTCCATACACCACGTGGGAAACGGGGAAGCGCTCCAGCACCTGTGTAAAGCCCGTATCCTCACCGTTTATAAACAGGGGCGGGTAATGCAGCATCACGATAAGTGGCTTGTTTTCCGCGCCGTTTTGCGCTTTAAGGCGCATCGCGGCATTAAGGCTCATCTCAAGGCGCAGAAGCTCTCGATTGTATATTTTTTCATCATTTTGGGTAAAATCGGTGGAGCCCGGAATATTCCAGCCCCGCGTGCCGCAAACGATGAAGCCGCCCATATCGAGCGCATCGTTTTGAATCAGCTTTACGCTTTGTGGGAATCTGTCGCGCATCTTGGTGGGAGAAGCCCACCAATAGTCGTGATTGCCGCGGGAAAGCACCTTTGTGCCGGGAAGCTGCGCCACCTCCTCCACGGTTTCGAGAGCATCCTCAAAGCGCATTGCCCAGCAGAAATCGCCCGGAAGAAGCACGCAGTCCTCATGAAAAACGCGGGCTCGCCAAGCGTCAAAGATGCGCTCGGCATGGTTCACCCAGTTTTCGCCAAACATATCCATCGGCTTATCCATGCCGCCGCTCAGATGCAGATCGCCAATCGCAAAGACCCTCATTCAACCCTCATTCAACCCTCTTTCGCGCGAATCGACCACCGTGAGAAGGCTTCCGATCAATCCTCGTCATCGTAATCGTCGAGGTCGTCGGACGGATTGATCATATCGGGATCGCTGTCGAAGGCGCGCTCCTCCACGGTCAGCTCCTCCTCCGGGATCTCGCCCACCTCGATAGGAACCTCCACGCCGTCCAGATCCGGATCCTCCATTCCGATGGAGGTGACGACCGGCGGCTTATGCTGCTTTGCAAACTGCTCCTGCCGCAGGGATTCCTTATAGCAGGCGGAGCAAAGCTCCTTGCCCTTGAGCGCGGGATGCTCGCCGCACTCGCTGCACATTTCAACCTCACCAGAATCCTCATCATAGGATTCCTTATGCTTGCCCAGGCAAACATCGCAAAGCTTTTGATCGTCCTTTATATAATTCAGTTCACATTTCGGACACTTCCTGTAGCCCATATACTTAACCTCGTTAAAGATAATAATTATTATAATCCGCTATAATGATCCGCGATCCGCGCAAGGCTGCCGCGCCTGCGCCCGCAATTCCTTATTATGCTAATATGCGGACGATATGTCAATACTTATTTTAGATATTCTTACAACTTTTTAAAGCGGCATCCGATATTCGCCCACAGCTCTTGCGCAAAAATCATGCTTGACCAGGCGCGGGATAAATGCCATCCGCCCCGCCGTCCGTTTCCGGGGCATCAGTTTCCGTGGCATCGCCTCCGTCTTTCGTATCCGCGTAGACCACGGCACGAAGGCGTTCGAGCAGCTCCGATTTGCCATCCCCCGTTTCCGATGAAAAGGCTATTGCGTAGGGAGGCGCTCCAAGCAGCTTCGCGCATTTGTTGGCAGCCTGCTTTCTGCGGCTTTTGGCCAGCTTATCCGCCTTCGTTGCCACAAGGGTATAGGGTATGGCATAATACAGTATGTATTTGAACATCTGCCTGTCCTCGGCGGTGGGCTCGTGGCGTATATCAAGCAGCATAAAAAGATGCGTCACCCTTCCCGAGGAAAGGTATTTTTCCATCAGCTCGCCCCACTGCGCCTGCTCCTGCTTGGACGCCTTGGCAAAGCCGTATCCGGGAAGATCCACCAGCATGAATTCGCCGTTTATGCCGAAAAAATTGATCAGCCTCGTTTTGCCCGGCTTCTGAGAGGTTTTGGCAAGCTTGTTCATATTGCAAAGCGCGTTAATAAGCGACGATTTGCCGACGTTTGATTTGCCGACTATCGCAACCTCCGCAAGCGTTTTTTCGGGATAACTCGAATCCTTGCCCGCGCTCGTGATAAATTCCGCTTTTTTGATCTTGAATTCCATTTTCACTCCTGCAAAAACCGACAGAGGGGTTTAAAGCCTTGCCTGCCGCAATTTGGGATTTTAACAGTTTAGCGCGCGCTTGTAAAGGGTTTTTCGTATATTATTATGATTTTTTTAAACTTCAATTCCGTTTCATCATATATTCGTGAGTTTGAGGCTTTATTTTATAAATCTCGCCGCTCCGTTATTGCCGAAACGCTGTAAATGGGGTATAATAGAGGCATGAAAGAAATCAATAATACCACAACTGCGCGCAGCACAAAGAGCGCAAAGAATAAATCTCCCCGCACGGGGCTTCATTCCGCATTGGCAGTGATAATGCTTGCCGTTGTTCTTTTGGCCGTTGCCGTTCTGTTTTCCAAATTCGGCATCGCGGGCAAAGGCGGCGCTGCCGCACTTGAGCCGAGCGCGGCGCCTGCGGAAACGCCCTCGCCCGCTCCGAGTGAAACTCCGCTCCCCGAGGCAACGCCTGACGCATCCGCCAAAACTCCCGAGCCGAGCGCAGCTCCCTCGCCGAGCGTTGAGCCCGCCGAATACGTTAAAACCTCGCTTATTATCGACGGCAGCACCTTTGCTTCGCTTGCAAGCAGGCAGGCGGCGGAGGAGCTTATAAACACCGCCGTTTCCCATTTCGAGCTGCTTTGCCCCGGCACCGGCCTTGTGACCGAGGTGGAGAACCGCATCGAGTATAAAAACGCTTCCGAATCGGATGAGATCAAAAGCTTCGACGAGGTGTTTTCCGAGCTTATCGGCGAGCAGTCGCCGCTGCGGGTGAAAACGGTTTTCACCAGGAGCGACATTGAAACGCTTGCCTGCTCCGCAAACGAGCTGCCGAGCGACAGGTTCTATCTCGGCACCAGGTTCGTTTCCTCCTACGGGCGCGACGGCAAGAAGCTTATGCTTCATGAATACACTTATATGAACGGCGTTTTAAGCGCCTTTACCCTGCTTGAGGAGAGCGTTTTGACCGAGCCCGTGGATGAGGTCGTGCTCATAGGCTCCCGCCCGATACCCGATGGCGGCGAGCCCGCCCGCGATTTCGGCTTCTCCGAGTGCGAGCCCACCGAGCTTGACTTCGAGCCTCCCGTAAGCGGCAGCATAACGACGCTTTACGGCTTCAGCGGGGGCGATTTCAATCGCAGCATCGGTTTTGACTGCGCTGCCGGCTCCATCTGCACCGCTCCCTGCGGCGGTACCGTTTCCGCCGTGCTGCTTCGCGGCAATATGGGGCTCACGGTTGAGATTTCCCACGGCGGAGGCTTTGTTTCCCGCTTCATCAATCTTCAATCCGCCGACGTTTCCGTTGGCGACGCGCTGATAAAGGGCGACGTTATCGGCAGAGCCGGCGAAGGAGGCCTTAATTATGAAATTATGGTCAACGGCATGCCGCGCAATCCGCTTTACTATCTAAACCTTGGCGAGTGAGCTTTGCGCACCGAGCCCGAACCGCCCTTTGGTCCGTGAAGCTCGGATCCAATCCCAGTATTATTCTGATTTCGGAGAATTATTATGTCCTATTTCAAAGTCACAGGCAATATACCCCTCAAGGGTGAAGTTTCCGTAAGCGGCTCAAAGAACGCCGCGCTGCCCATTCTGTGCGCCACCGTGCTCGCGGGAGAGCCCTGCCGTATAGAAAACCTTCCCGATATTGAGGACGTGAACAGCCTTATGGATATCCTTATTGCGATGGGAGCGAAGGTTGAGCGCCCTTCATGCGGCGTTGCCCTGATCGACCCCAGACCCATCAAGGAGTATCGCGTTTCCACCGAGATGGCCACCAAGCTGCGCGCATCGTATTATATGCTCGGCTCGCTCCTCGGCAGATACGGCTTTGCGGAAATAGCGGAGCCCGGCGGCTGCTCCATCGGTCAAAGGCCCATCGACTACCATCTTCGCGGTATGCGCTCGCTTGGCGCGAACGTTATCGACCGCGGCGGCATCATCATTGCGGAGGCAAAGGAGCTTTGCGGAGCCGATATATATCTTGATATGGCAAGCGTTGGCGCAACCATAAACATTATGCTTGCCGCCTGCCGCGCAAAGGGCAAAACCACTATAAACAACGCCGCGCGCGAGCCGCACGTGGTGGACGTTGCAAACTTTCTGATCGCGATGGGCGCAAGCATTCGCGGCGCCGGCACGGACGTTATCCGCATCATGGGGCGCGAGGAGCTGCACGGCTGCACCCATTCGGTTATACCCGATCAGATCGAGGCGGGCACCTATATGATAGCCGCCGCCGCCACAAGGGGCAACGTTATAATAAAAAACCTTATTCCAACGCATCTTGAGGCCATTTCCGCAAAGCTTATGGAATGCGGCATCGAGGTGATCGAGGGCGATACCGGCAAGGAATTTTTCATTCAGGTCAAGGCGGATGATCGTCCCCGCGCCGTGAATATACGCACCCTGCCCTACCCCGGCTTCCCCACCGACCTTCAGCAGCCCATGACTGCGCTGCTTGCCGTTGCGTACGGCAACAGCTTCGTGCAGGAAAACCTTTTCGAGGATAGATTCAATCACGTGCGCGAGCTCAACCGCATGGGCGCGAAGATCACCGTAAACGGCCGCACCGCCGCCGTTGCCGGTGTCGAAAGGCTTTACGGCGCGGAGATACAGGCGACCGATCTTCGCGCGGGAGCGGCGATGATAGTTGCCGCGCTTATGGCGAAGGGCACGAGCATCATTCGCAATATCCATTATATCGACAGGGGCTATGAAAACCTGACCCAGAAGCTGACCGCTCTTGGTGCGAATATCGAAAGGGTGGAATGATTTAGAGTCCCAAAGGGACTCGCTTTCACTTGTTTCAAAGTCAAATCAAAGGAGCACGGCTTGCGGAGGCTTGAAGCCCGGGGTATCGGCTCCTTTTGCGGACGGTTTGAGTTAGTTTAGGCTAATTCAGCCGTAACAGGCATAATATGATAGTATAAAAGAATATGCTTCCGGAGCGTTTGATCCGGTTATACAGGAGATAAAAATGCAGCAGTATTCAATCACCGGCATGAGCTGCGCCGCATGCAGCGCAAGGGTCGAGAAGGCGGTTTCAAAGCTTCCCGGCGTTACGAGCTGCGCGGTGAGCCTGCTCACAAATTCCATGGGCGTTGAGGGCAGCGCCTCCCCCGCCGAGATCATTTCGGCGGTAGAGGGCGCGGGCTACGGCGCCAAGCTGAAGGATGGCGGCAGCAGGGCCGCTTCATCAAGCATATCCGAGGCGGAGGAAGCGCTTGCGGATAAGGAAACGCCCAAGCTCAAAAGGCGGCTTATCGCATCGGTTATCCTTCTTATCGTGCTGATGTATTTTTCCATGGGTCACATGATGTGGAACTGGCCCCTGCCCTCTTTTTTCAACGATAATCACGTTGCGATGGGGCTGGTTCAGCTTCTGCTTTCGGGCATCATCATGGTTATCAATCAAAAATTCTTCATCAGCGGCTTTAAGAGCCTTTGGAACCGCGCCCCGAATATGGACACGCTCGTGGCGCTCGGCTCCATGGCATCCTTCGTTTGGAGCTGCTACGCGCTGTTTGCCATGACGCGCGCACAGGCGGACGGCAGCCACGAGCTCGTGATGCACTACATGATGGAGTTTTACTTTGAGTCCGCCGCGATGATACTCACCCTGATCACCGTCGGCAAGATGCTTGAGGCGCGCTCAAAGGGCAAAACGACCGACGCGCTGAAGGGGCTGATGAAGCTTGCGCCGAAAACCGCCGTTATCCTTGAAAACGGCGCGGAAAAAACTGTGCCTATCGAGCAGGTCAAAAAAGGCGATATCTTTGTTGTCCGCCCCGGCGAAAGCATCCCCGTGGACGGCGTGGTGGTCGAGGGCACGAGCGCCGTGAACGAGGCCTCCCTCACCGGCGAAAGCGTGCCCGTGGATAAGGAGCCCGGAAGCCCCGTTTCCGCTGCCACGATCAATGAGTCCGGTTTCCTTAAATGCGAGGCGACCCGCGTTGGCGAGGATACCACGCTTTCCAGGATAATCAAAATGGTATCGGACGCGGCGGCAACCAAGGCGCCGATAGCGAAAATTGCCGACAGGGTTTCCGGCATTTTCGTTCCGCTTGTGATAGGCATAGCGGCAGTCACCTTTATCGTGTGGCTTATCGTCGGCAAGGAATTCAGCTATGCGCTTGCCCGCGGCATCTCCGTGCTTGTGATAAGCTGCCCCTGTGCGCTCGGCCTTGCAACACCCGTTGCAATCATGGTGGGAAGCGGAGTTGGCGCACGGAACGGCATACTGTTTAAAACGGCGGTTTCGCTTGAGGAAACGGGCAAGGCGCAGATCGTGGCGCTGGATAAAACAGGCACCGTCACAAGCGGCGAGCCCAAGGTCACGGACATCGCAGCTGACGATAAGTCAAGCGAAAGCGAGCTGATAGAGCTTGCCTATTCGCTTGAAAGCAGGAGCGAGCATCCCCTTGCAAGGGCGATAGTGGGATACGCGCAGGAGCGTTCCTTTACTGCGCAAGGTGTTGAGGCGTTTTCAGCGCTTCCCGGAAACGGTCTTGAGGGCAGGATAGGCGGAAGGCTTATCCGCGGCGGCAGCATGAATTATATCTCCTCCGCTGCAAAGGTTTCCAAAGCCATGCTTGAAAAGGCGCAGATTCTTGCGTCGGAGGGCAAAACTCCCCTGCTTTTTGCAAAGGATAATGAGTTTATCGGTATGATCGCGGTTGCGGACGTTATCAAATCGGAGAGTCCGCAGGCGATCGCAGAGCTTCAGAATATGGGCGTTCGCGTGGTTATGCTCACGGGCGACAACGAGCGCACCGCCCGCGCGATAGGCGCTCAGGCGGGCGTGGATCACGTTATCGCCGGAGTGCTGCCGGACGGCAAGGAGCGCGTTATCAGGCGGCTGCTCGAGCGGGGCCGCGCAGCAATGGTTGGCGACGGCATAAACGACGCGCCCGCGCTCACCAGGGCTAATATCGGCATGGCCATCGGCGCAGGCACGGACGTGGCGATAGACGCTGCGGACGTGGTGCTGATGAAAAGCAAGCTGACCGACGTTCCCGCCGCGATAAGGCTCAGCCGCGCCACACTTCGCAATATTCACCAGAACCTTTTCTGGGCGTTCATCTATAATATCATAGGCATTCCGCTTGCTGCCGGCGTTTTCATACCCATCTTCGGGTGGACGCTGAACCCCATGTTCGGCGCTGCGGCAATGAGCCTTTCGAGCTTCTGCGTGGTCACAAACGCGCTGCGGTTGAATCTTTTCAAGGTTCACAGCGCAAAGCGGGATAAAAAGCGCGCGCCCGTGGAGCTTGACGGTGAATTTCTTTCAGGCATTCTCGATACCCCCGCCTGTCCCCTCGATATTCCGCAAGCCGAATGTGCTGCCCGATCTGCCGATGCCGCAGGAATGCGCATAGTCCATATAGACGGCATGATGTGCGAGCATTGCGAGCGAAGCGTAAAAGCGGCGCTTGAGGCGCTCAGCTTTATCGAATCCGCCGAAGCAAGCTATGAGAGCGGCACAGCAAAGATAATCCTCAGCGGCGAGCTCGATGAAACGGCGGTAAAGGCGGCGATCGAAGCCGAGGATTACGGGTTTTTATCCATAGAATAAATAAAGAATCACCCTGTGCCGAGCTTCGTCACAGGGTTTTTCAGGGAGCAAAAATGTATTTCAACAAAAGCTTTATAGTTTTCATGATTCTTGCCGCGCTGATATTCCTTGCGGTTTTGGAGCTGTCGCAGAATACCCTATGGGGGTTCGCCGCTGCGGCTCTCGTTTTCGCGGGCTTTATCCTTCTGCACGGTAGATTTCTCCATGATAAAAGCTTGCTTATCCGTCTCGGCTCCTGGCTCTGCTTTTTTACCGCGCTGTTTGCCGTTCTCAAGCTCACCGCGCCGCCGGAGCTCAGGCTTCCCGCAGTGAACGCCAAAAAACCGGAGAAAACCGCTGTGCTCACCCTTAAAGACGGGCAGATTCGCGGCGTGTATAATGCGGACAAAAGCGTTGAGGTGTTTGCAGGGATCCCCTACGCAAAGCCGCCCGTAGACGAGCTTCGCTGGCGTGAACCGCAACCCGTTGAGAGCTGGAGCGGCGTGCTGGAATGCGACCGATTCGCGCCAAAGAGCATGCAGGCAAAGGGCAGCCCGCTTCTGGATTCGCTTGCGCATATCGTGGTTTATAACGACTATAAGCTGAGCCTTTCCGATAATTATCTTGAGGCGCGCAGCGAGGATTCGCTCTATCTCAACGTATGGAAGCCCGCATCAGAGGTGCGGAATGCGCCCGTGCTCGTCTATATCCACGGCGGCTCGCTCACCGGCGGCCAGTCCTCATATTACGCATACAACGGCGAAGCCTTCGCAAAGCGCGGCATAGTATTCGTTACGATAGATTACCGCGTTGGCATCTTCGGCTATCTTGCCCTTGAAGCGCTTGCAAACGAATCTCCAAACGGCACCACGGGCAACTACGGACTTTTGGATCAAATACAGGCGCTGAGATGGGTGCATGAAAACATCTCCGCTTTCGGGGGCGACAGCGAGAATATCACGATCGCAGGCGAATCCGCAGGCGCTTCGAGCGTAAACGCGATCTGCTGCTCCCCGCTTGCAAAGGGTCTGTTCAAGAGGGCTATCGCCGAATCGAGCGGCATCACCGCAAAAGTGCCCTATCATACCTTCCGAAGCTATGATAAGGCGCTTGAAACGGGTGCTGAAATAATGAAAAAGCTTGGCTGTGAAACGCTTGATGAGCTGAGGAGCGTTTCCGCAGAAAAGCTGCTTCAATATCATGAGCTGAACAGCGCAATGACGGTTGACGGCTATGCGATCACGGAGCAGCCGTATCTGACCTACCTGCGCGGCGCGAACAACGAACAGGCGCTGCTGCACGGCTTTAACACGCATGAGGCGGACGTTTTCGTTGCCACACAGAGGGTAACGAGCGAAAGCTATATCGAAAAGCTGCGTCCCATTCTGGGTGATCTTGCCGAGGAGGGCGCGAGGCTCTTCCCCGCCGCCGAGCGCGACAAGGCTTACACCTATTTTATCGACGCGGGCGGAAACGCGAAGGGCAGCTTCAACCGCCTTTATTCCGCGGCGTGGTTCACGTACAGCCATTACTGCTGGTCCCGCCTGCTCACGGCGCAGCATAAGCCCGTTTACGAATACTGGTTCAACAAGGATAACGGCTCGCTCGGCTCCATTCACTCCGGAGAAATGCCATACGCCTACGGCAATCTGCCGAACGACCCTCGAAACTACGATGGATCCGATCATGCGCTCTCCGAGCTTATGATGAGCTATTGGATCAATTTCATCAAATACGGCGATCCAAACGGCGAGGGACTGCCCGTTTGGAACGATTTTTCCGTCGATCCCACTTCGGTTTATGAGTTTGGAGCAAGCACAGGTCATACCACCGATCCGTTTTTCAAGCTTTATGAGCTTATAGACCGCTATCAGGACGCCAAGGAAAAGGAGCTTGAATCGCACGAATAGTATTATTGATGTGCCAAAAACCCCTAATAATTAGGTGGTATGTATGGCACATCAATAATTGAAATTTTATTGCCATTTCGCTCGCCGCTCAAGCGGCAACCGCGAAATATGGCTGATATTGCTCCCCCAAAAAATCAAAGGTTTTATTTGGGGAGCAATATAAAGCCGCACCCCTCTGAAAATGCGGGGTGCGGCTTTATGCTTCTCTGTTTTGAGGTTGATTCGGTTATATTCCCTCCGTGTACCCGAACGGGGTCGAGCCCTCGAAATACAGCAGATCGGGATAGGCATCAAGAAGGCGCTCATCCTTCGTTATCTCCTCGCTCAAGCTCCAATTACGCGAGGAATCAAGGTGCTTGAATTTAACAAGCCCTTCCCAATCGTTTTCGGGTGAGCGCTCGCGCGTGATGAGCTCCGCAAAGCGTCCATCTGTATCCGAAAGGACCCGCTGAACAAACTCTGCGGAAACAGCGCGCCCCGAAACGCTGTTGATAAGCGCGATAAACAGCTCCACGTCATATCGCTCCTTGCGATCGCGCTTGCTGTATGAAACGGTGAATCGCTCCTCGCCCTTTGTGCGCCCGTCGAGCGTGAAATTGTGGAAGCTGATAACGATGCAGGATGAATTATCAAGCTCAAGCCTGTACTCAATGAGAATCGACTCATCATCCGCTTCATATTTTACCTTTTTCAGCTCATGACCGAAGCTTTCGGCGGCCTGAATCAGCTTCGGCTCAAGCGCCTCAAAATGAAGCTTGGATTCGCTCGGTAAAAACATAGGCGTATTAAGGCTGTTTAAGATCGCGCTTTGCAGCTCCGGAGAGCATGCGCAAAGAATAAAGGGGCAAAACGCAAGCAAAAAGACGAATATTCTTTTTGTTTGAAGCATAAAACAGCGTTTTCTCATAAGAATCATCCTCAGCTTAAAAAACATTTTGTTTCATGAGTAACCTTCATTCAATTCAATCGGTAGGAAGGTAGGGCAGTCAGGTGTCCATTTCATAATAATAGAGCCTTTTCGATTCACGGTCGTATACAGCAAAGGTATAATTCAATGAATAATCATAAAGCTTTTCATCATCGGGTCTCCCTGCGCTGTCGTGCCTGTTGTAAAGATAGTACAAACCGTTTCTTACAGGAGTTATCTCTTCATCAAGCTCAATATCAGCTCGTTCAAAGAGAGTTTGGATCGGTGCATCACCGGTGACTTTTCCAATCGGGCTCCCGAATAGCTGAAGATATAGCTGATCGCTCATCGGTATCTTGAGCAAAAGCGCTCGAGAGCGGGAGATAAGCTGCAAGAGATGCAATAATGCATAGTTTAAGGATGGATTTAGCATGAATGAAAGCATGCTTACTCATTTTTGTCGCCCCTTCTGAACTCTAAAAGATCGCCTGGCTGGCAGTCGAGCGCTTCACAGAGCTTCACAAGTGTGGATATACGAATCGCCTTCGCCTTGCCGGTTTTAAGGATGGACATATTCGGGAGTGTAATTCCAACCCTTTCGGCAAGCTCGGATACGCTCATTTTGCGCTTTGCAAGCATTACGTCTATATTGAAAATAATTTCGCTTTCCATAGTGATGCCTCCATTATATCGTAAGGTCGTTTTCAGCCTGCATCGATGCAGCCTTCGCAACAAGGTGAGAAAGCACCGCGGCGGCAACTGCGATCGCAACACCGACCAGGGCAACGATCAGCGATAATATAATGGTGCTGATATGGCTCATTCGACCAAGCACAAGAACCAGGTTGCCTATAAAGAAAAATGCTGAATCAGCAGCGGCGAGTATCGAGATGACCTTGAACAGCTTGGCGTTTTGGATGGAAAAAGCATTTCCTCTTCCAATATTGTCGGCAATCCTCCAGCCGATAATAAGTGCGGCGAAGCAAGGTAAGGCGCATATCCAAAGAAAAATCAGGCAGGGCCAATATGCATATTCAAATTCGCGTTCATAATAAAGATTGATGTTCTGCCCAATGATCGGAAGAACAACAGCACAAACAAATAGACCGCAGATAAAAACTCCTGCAAGCATGATTTTGAGCCAAAGGGATAGTGACTTTTGATTCATAAATACCTCCAAATTGAGATCAGAATGTTTATGCAGAAAGATATGCTTTCAGCAAAGAACCGAAAACGATCTTCACGCAGGATCATTATACAACGATCCGCAACGATTGTCAATAGATATTTACTGTTTTTCAATAAATATTATCTGAAAAAGGAAACGAACATGATGATGGTATTTGTTATACTCAGAAACAGCAAATACGGATATTGCCTATCTTCATAAGCAAAGCGGTATCAGAGAATAAGCAAAAGAGCGACCCAAGCGAGTCGCTCTTGCCATATTATAAAATGAGGCTTGCATCCTTCGGGTGCAAATGAAGCTCGGCTTCGCCTAATGATGTTTGCATCCTTTGGATGCAAATGATGTATTCCACCACTCGCCGTGGAGGCATTTTCGCAGAAAATGCTTCGATCGACTTCGCATTTTCTGCCTTTTCTGCAAAGCAAAAGAGCGACCCAAGTGAGTCGCTCTTTCTTTGGGATCCGGCAGCTGCCTATCCTCCCATGCCGTCTCCAGCACAGTACTGTCGGTGTATGTGGGCTTAACTTCTGTGTTCGGAATGAGAACAGGTGGGACCCCACAGCTTAACCACCGGAAATCTTTGGTTTCTGTTCGGAAAATGCTTCGATTGACTTCGCATTTTCCTTTCGCTTCCATACGGGTCAGTTCGGCAGGCTTTGCCTTTCCTTCCCTTCCGGGGCATTTCCGTTTCCCCGCTTTGGAAGCACAGCACCTTGATAACTGCATAAAGAATGTTGATTCGTAAATTCACTCAGATCAAGCCCTCGACCTATTAGTACCGCTCAGCTTCATA
>CAMVMM010000025.1 GCA_947168565.1 uncultured Clostridia bacterium
CAGTCAGCTGCGCTGACAGCTTCTCCTCAAGGAGAAGCCATGCGCACACCGCAAACGATGCTCGGCTTCGCCGAATGATGTGCGCCTGCGGCGCGTTGCGGTTGAAATTTCTATGGAATTTCTTATAAAAAACTGAAAAGCGGGCAGCGGGGGCTGCTCGCTTTGTGGTTGCTGTCATTCACTCTTTTTCTCAGCCGATGGGCAGCTTCGATTTGATAAACTCGATAACCGCCTTTATTTTTTCGCCGATCTCGCCGTCCAGGCCGAATTTGGCGGTGAGCGCCTCGATTATGCTGCTGCCGATGCTGCGCACGTCCGCGCCCTCGGGAGCGGAGGAGCGCACGGAGCCGATCACTTCATTGACCTGATCGCCCAGCTCGCCGTCTATCGGGAGCTTGCCGAGGATGGAATCGAAGAAGCCGCCAAGATCGGGGATGGCATTTTTAACGCCCTCCACGATGCCCTCGACCTTATCCTTAACGTCCTCCGCCGCGCCGTCAGCGGTATTCTGAACCTCTGCGGCGGCGTTTTCGGCTTCGTTTACTGCCTGATTCGCGGCCGCCTCCGCCTGATCTTCCTTTTTGGAGAAAAGATTCTTGATCGCGTCCAAAATTCCTTCTGCCATGCCATATCTCCTTTATTTTGCGTGTATTCGGCGCAGCTTACCGCCCTGCGCCGTATATATTATACGGCATTCGGCGGCAAAAAACAACAGAAAAAATCAAAATTATTCAATATTTCATTAAGTTTTTAACCCTGCCTTACTTCGCAAAGCTCTATGCCCACCGCGCCGTATCTGCGCTGCTTTTCCAATGAGTAATACTCCAGCATGTCATCCGGCGAGGCAAATGGCAGGCTCTTTTCGGTGTAGCCGCATTTATCGAGCGGCAGCGAGGCGTAAAGCTGCGCGAAATCCTTGAAGATATGCAGCGCCTTCACCCTTGCGGTGAGGGCTTTCTTTGCATCGCTTGAATGGATGAACTCGATCGTGTCGCCCACGGCGATCTGCCGGCGCTTTTCATCGTAGAGCCGCAGCTCTATGGTTTTTTGCCCGCCTTTTATCAGCTCAAAGGGGCCGTCATTAAGCCGCATTTGGTGAATTTTTGCTTTATTCTCCATATTTTTTAAGGCTTCTCCAAGCTCCAGCCTGACCGAGACGCTGCCCTTTTTAAGGCTTTCCATATACTCCCGCAGGCGCTCATTCACGCTCTCCACCTCCGCTTCAAGCTCCCGCGCCGTCATCCTGAGCGCGCCCGCGCGAACGCCGGAAAGCTGGATCATGCCGTCCGACGAGGCGACGCGCACGGCGTAATTCCTGCCGATCTCGGCGATAAGGCGCTCTATCAGCGCATCCGCCGTTTCGTTTTCCTTCGTGTACGCCACCTTCAGCCCGTGGTAATCGAACCTTTCGCCGGCGTTGCCCTTAACGCGGTACCCATCGAAGATCAGCACCACCTCATTCTTTTTAAAGCCGCAGTAATTGGCAAGAATGTCCATAAGCCGCTTTCTCGCCGCCGAAAGCTCGCTTTTGGCAAGCTGCCGCAGGCTTTCCCACGCGAAAAGCATATTATAGCCATCCACTATCAAGTATTCCTTCGCGGGCGGCTGCGGGGGCAGCGTCAGCTCGGGCTTTTGCTGCTTTTTATCCGCCCTGCCGTAATCCGGCCGCTTGATGGGGCCGAACTCGCGCAGCATTATCGCCTCCAGCTCCTTTTCGTCCACGTTCAGATTGCGGCGGATGAGCTTCGGCTCTATCTCCGGCTCCGTTTCCCGCTCATCCTCAAAAGCGCGGCTGCGGGAAAGCCCGGTATCTATGTGCATATAGCTTTCCACGTCCCGCCAGCCCACGGTGAAGCCCGCGCCGTGCGCGCAGAAAACGGAATCCGCGGTGTTTTCAAGATCGCGCTCCGGCTCGTAGGCAAGCTCCGCTATCACCCTTTCCGCGTCGGTGCAGGTATCGTAATGCGAAATTTCAAGCGCTATGCGCCCCCTGCCGCCCGTGTACGCCGCAAGCTCCCGCGCATAGCCGCGCATTCCGGCAACGGGAGCAAAGCCCGTGATAACGGCAAAGCCGTCCTGCGCATCCTCGGCTATCTCGAAGCTGCCGCCCATCGCGCGCACATCGCCTATCGCCCTGCCGAGCTGCTCACGCGAAAGCTCGATGCGGTAGGCGTAATACGGCTCCAGCAGAACGCTCTGCGCCTTCATAAGCCCCTGCCGGATGGCGCGGTAGGTCGCCTGGCGAAAATCCCCGCCCTCGGTATGGGCAAGGTGCGCCCGGGCCGCGATAAGCTCAATGCGCATATCGGTGATGGGCGAGCCGGTGAGCACGCCCCTATGCGTTTTTTCCGCGATATGGGTCATGATCAGCCTTTGCCAGTTCAAGTCCAGATCATTTTGGCTCACGAGCGAGCCCCATTCAAGCCCGCTGCCCCGCTCAAGCGGCGAAAGCAGCAGATGCACCTCCGCATAGTGCCGCAGCGGCTCGAAATGACCTATGCCCTCCACGGGGAATGCGATGGTTTCGCGGTACATCACGCGCCCGGAATCGATCTGCACCTCCATATCGAAGCGCTCTTTTATGATGCTTTTTAATATTTCAATCTGCACCTCGCCCATCAGCCGTGCGCGGATCTCCCGCAGCGCCTCATCCCATTCTATTGAGAGCGCGGGATCCTCCTCCGCAAGCTCGGAAAGCTTTTTGAAGGCGCTTTGCGCGTCCACTCCCGCAGGCAGCAGTATGCGGTAGCTCAAAACCGGCGTGAGCGCGGCGGCGAGCCTTTCGCTCTTTTCCTCCGCCCCAAGCCCCTGCCCGGGGTAGGTTTTGCTTAATCCCGTGACCGCCACGGTGTCCCCCGCCGCAGCCCTTTCAAGGCGCGTGAATTTTTCACCGGAATACAGGCGAATGCCCGCCGCCTTCTCGGTCTGCCTTTCGCCGCTCCTATCCGCATAGGCTATGCTCATGCGCACGCTCAGCTCGCCGCCCGTGACGCGAAGATGCGTCAGCCGCTGCCCCTGCTCATCCCTTGAGATTTTGAAAACCCTTGCTCCGAATTCCGAGCCGAACGCGGGGGGAACGGTGTATTTTTCCAGCCCCTCAATAAATTCGGCAACGCCCGTGAGGTACAGCGCGGAGCCGAAGAAGCAGGGAAAGAGCCGCTCGGAGCGTATCGCCCCGGCAAGCTCCGCATCAGCGAGCCTTCCGTTTGCCTGATACAGCTCGAAAAGCCCCTCGCTTGAGAGCGCCGCCGCCTCAAAAAGCGCCTGCCCCTCCTGCGAAAAATCCACGCAGGCGGGCGAAAGCTCCTTTTCAAGCGCGCGCATCAGCTCCGACTGCGTGAAATGCGCGATATCCATTTTATTTATAAATATAAAGGTTGGAATATGAAATCTGCGCAAAAGCCGCCAAAGCGTGAGCGTGTGCGCCTGCACGCCGTCCGTGCCGCTTATGATCAGCACGGCGTAATCAAGAATGGAGAGCGCGCGCTCCGCCTCGGTGGAAAAATCAACGTGCCCGGGCGTGTCTATAAGCTCCGCCGAGAGCCGCTCCGTTTTTATTCCCGCCTGCTTGGAAAATATGGTTATGCCGCGCTTTCTTTCAAGGGCATGGTTATCAAGGTGCGAATCGCCGTGATCCACCCTTCCTCTTGAGCGTATTTGACCCGTTAAAAACAGCATACCCTCGCACAGCGTGGTTTTTCCCGCGTCCACATGTGCGAGGATGCCCAAAGCAAGCTTTGCCATTCAGCTTTCTTTCCAAGCCGCAGCGCGGCAGTTTCATTCGTTATTCTTAATTCTTAATTCTTAATTCTGAATTCTTAATTCGTTATATCATCGGTTGGTTTTGCTTACCGATAGCTTTACTCCGCCAAGCTTATTTTTTAAGGCTCAGTATTATTCCAAGCGCGATCGAGAGCGCCGCCGCCACTATCACCTGATATTCCGCAGGCAGCATGAAGGTGAGCGTGTGCGCCGGTATCCAGAAAAGCGGAATGGTTTTAAACAGCGTGAAGGACACGAAGCCGTGCCAGTCTATGCCCTCTATAACGCCCCGAAGCCCCGGCTTTTTAACGCCCGAAGCGCGAAGCTCAAGATATTTATCCGTGCATTTATGAAACGCCATAAACACCGGCCCGAAGCAAAGATTCATCAGCGCCGCCGTGAAAAACGCGCGCAGCAGATCGCGCAGGAAGCCCTCCGCCGGATTCGGCAGCAGCCCCTTTTCCATCATTGCGCCAACGCCGTTTGAAAAAAACTTCATCATAAAGGTGATGGCGATTCCGATAAGCCCCCAGATAACGAGGCGCGCCGCCGTGAGCGGGGGCAGGCTCCATTCCTTTTTTTTGATGCGCAGGGCAAGAATCTCGCCCACGGTGGCAAGCAGCGCGAATTTGATAAAGCCCATTATATACGGATGCTCCGCCGAAAGCGACTTAAAGCCCTCCCTTGTGGCGGGAATGATCAGAATGAGCGCGAACGCCGCAAGCACGAAGAAGCACGCGCAGGCGATGAGCGCGCCGTATTTTTTGCCGGTATTGCTTTTATAATTCATCTATTTTGCACCCTCGTTGATTTTTGGTATTACTCTATATCCCACACTATGCTTTCGGGCGGCTCATCCAAGCGGGCCGGATCCGAAACGCAGCGCTTGAAGAGCTTGAACGCGGAGGCGAAATAGTACCCGTCGCAGATGCGCTCATCCACGTCCACCGTGAAATCTATGTATTTCTTTTTTACCACGCTCCCGTCCGGCTGAAGCTCGTTTTCCGTGCGCTTCATGCCGAAGGCGAGGAAGATGGGGATATTGCCGAAATTATACAGGTGGTGATACACCGGCCGGATGCCGAGCGAGCCCATGCTGGTAACGAAGATGGAGCCGTGGAAGGGGCTGAGCCTTGTGATGATATTCGGCAGAAGGCCGAAATAATCCAGCAGCTTAAAAAACCAAACCGTGAATTTCATCAGCACGCCGGGGATATAGTTCACAAGCCCCGCCAGCTTATCAAAGCTGCTGTTCAGCTCCGCCGTGCCCTTGGCCGCCTCCACCTCTCTGTTGAATTTTTCGTAAACGGTTTCGGGCGTGTCCTCCGGCGAAAGCAGGATGCTTATGATGGTTTCCGAGCCCTCAAGGGACATATCCTTTTTAACCGCCATGGACACCTCGAAGCGATCCTCGCGCGAATAGATCCTTTGCCCGCTGATGAAGCGGTTCATTCCGGGGCGCTGCGAAAGCGCTCTGGCGTATGCGGCAAGCATGATATGCGTGTAGCCGAAGCTTTCCAGCCCCTGCTCGCGCTTTTGCCTGATATACAGCTCGGTTTTGGAGATCTCCGCGCTGTCCGCAAAAAGATTGTTCGCGGTGTTTCGCTCGTTCATAATATAAACGGCAACGCTGTTCATGGGATCGAGCGAGCGTATCCTTCGCCCGTCCCTGCGGTCCCCCGCCATGGGAAGGGGATGCTCGCTCTCGATTTTTTTACCGCCTAAAAGCACCGAAACAAGCGCAAGAATATTTAAAAGTATCGAAGCCTCGGCAAGATACCGCGCCACGGGCAGCGCCTTTTTAAGAAGCGGCAGCATCACAAGGGCAAATTCCGCAATAAATGCCGCGCAAAGCACGATCAGCGCAAGGATGCGCCTGAAATCGGTATTGCGCCTTCTGCCGCCGGTATTCACCGCAAGACGGTACAAAAACGCGCAGACCGCGTAAAAAACGATCAGCGCGGCGGCGATGAGGCCGCTTGAAACGCCGTTTTGATTCTCCTTCAGCAGGCAAAGCGCCCTTGCCGCAAGGAACACCACGCAAAGCAGCACCGCGCGGGAGGTTTTATACAGCCGCCTTTCGCCCTCAAACACGAGGCGGAGCGTGAAGCTCAGGTAGCACAGCCCCGGCAGCGCAATAAAGAGCGCCGCAAGCCAAAAAGTGCCGATGCCCGCGCCCTCCGCGCCCTCCCTTATGGGGCTGTAATAGGTGATGCGCGCGGCAAAGGAGAGCGCCGCGAAAAGCACCGCCGCCCATGTGAAGAAATTCCTTTTTGAAAGCGAGAGCATTGAATAGGGCAGGGCCTTCGCGCCGCCATCCCGCGCCGTTTCCGATTTGGCGGCGGCCTCACCCGCCCTTTTATTCATGCCTTCGCCGATGGTTTCACTGCTGTTTTCCATGCCCCTATTATAGCAAGCTTTCTATATAAAATCAACCGAGAAAAAGAAAAAGGCTCCGCGAACCGTTGCGGAGCCTTTGATCGGGGTTCAGTTTTTATTTACTCTTGCATCCGAAGCCTGCGCGGTGCCGGCGCCGGAAACCTTGAAGGTGCTGTTTTCGGGGAATTTCGCCGCATCCAGCGAAAGCAGGCACATATAGCTTGCCATATCCGCCGTGCCTACGTCGCCGTGCATCTCGCCCGCCGTTACCACGCTCACCTCGCCGTTTTCAAGCTTTACGGATTCCACCTTAGGGATCACGGAGCCGCTTGAGAAGGTGAGGTTGAACACGAGCACGTAGTTTGACTTGAAGAAATCGTCGTTGTAGTCCTGAAGATAATCCGCCGCGGTAACGGTGGTGCGCACGGTATTGGCAAGGGCGGCGCTCACCGCTTCGCGCAGCTCCTCCAGGCTCTTGATAACGCGCGGCGCAGCGGTGTTTGCGGTGCTGCTGTGCGGAATGCGGATGAACTGATAGGAAAAATCATCCAGCTTATGGATCGGCGGCGGAGTGAACGCGGGAGGCATGGTGGCTTTGGAGCCATCCTGCCCCGTGATGGGTACCTGGGGCTGAACGGTGGGAGTTGCCGTTGCGCCCTGTTCGCCCTGCGGCCCGCACGCGGCGAGGGACAGCGCGAAAAGCGACGCGAGTGCAAGCGCACCCATTCTTTTAATGACAGACCTGTTCGTTTTCATTTTGTTTCTCCTTTTCTTTATATAGAATCAGTCGTTTTCTGTTTTTTTGAAGCTTACGGCTCATCGCCCTTCATCCATATAACGGATGAGCCCGCGCCCCGGTTGCGCGTGCTTTGCTCAAAAAGGCGGCGAGCCCTGAATAAAGCCTTGGCGTTTTCGCGCCAGCTCACACGCCCTGCATCAGCTCGCCCACGAGATTGGTCTGCATCAGCTCCCGCACCCGCTCCATATCGGAGGTTCTGCCAAGCACCCACATGAGCTTTGTGATGGAGGCCTCGGTGGTCATATCTCCGGCGGAGATTATGCCAAGCTCCTTGAGCGGCCTGCTGACCTCGTAGATATCCGGCGTGGACTGCTCATACAGGCATTGGGAGGTTAGCACCACCGGAAGCCCGTGATCCATAAGATGCTTTATCGCCTCCAGATGGTTTCTGCGGATGCTGTGCATTCCGCCAAGGCCGAACGCCTCCACCACCACGCCCCTGATATCGCACTCGATGCAGCATTCAATGAGCCTTGTGCTCATGCCGGGGATAAGCTTTATGAGCGCCACGCGGGGGTCTATATCGGTTGAAAAGCTGAAGCTTTCGGGCAGGGCGGGCGCATAGAGCGTGTGCATCTTGCCGTTTGAAACCGTGCCTATGGGGGGATAATTTATGGATTCAAAGGCATTGAGCGAGGAGGTGCGCGTTTTCACGGCGCGGCAGCCGAGCATTAGCGAATTGCCGAAGCAAACGTACACGCCGCCCGCAAGCCCCTGCGCCGCAACGATGGCGTTTTCAAGATTGCGCCTGCCGTCCGACCCCGGGTAAACGGCGGGATGCTGCGAGCCCGTGAGCACCACCGGCACCGGCACGCCCGCAAGCATGAAGCTGAGCATGCTGGAGGTGTACGCCATGGTGTCCGTGCCGTGGGTGATAACTATACCGTCGCAGGAATTGACCTTTTCCTTCACCGCCTCGGCAATGGTTATCCACTCCTCCGGCTGAATATTGGATGAATCCATGCTGAAAAGGTCAACGCATTCCACGTTTTCATAATCGCCCTCAACAAGGTTCAATAGCTCCTTCGCGGAAAGCTCCGGCTTGAGTCCGCTCTCGGTGGGGATGCAGGCGATGGTGCCGCCCGTTGAGATCATAACTATCCTTTTCATGCTGTGATCCTCCGCATTTATTTGATTGTGTTTTACTTAAATAAATATTTAAAAGCCCGCTTTCCGGCTTATTTCTTTGCGATCTCATCGCAGCGCATATAGGGTATGAGCGCCTCGGGTATCCTCACGCTGCCGTCCTGCTGCTGATAGTTTTCAAGTATCGCCGCCACGGTGCGCCCTATCGCCACGCCGCTGCCGTTGAGCGTGTGCACAAGCTCGGGCTTTGATTTAGCATCCCTTCTGAAGCGTATCTGCGCCCTGCGCGCCTGGAAATCCTCAAAATTGGAGCAGGAGCTTATCTCAACGTAGCGGTTGTAGCTCGGCATCCACACCTCGATATCGTAGGTTTTGGCGGAGGAGAAGCCCAGATCGCCCGTGGAGAGGCACACCACGCGATACGGAAGCCCAAGCCCTTGAAGCACGCGCTCCGCATCCGCCGTCAGCTTTTCAAGCTCCTGATAGCTGTCCTCCGGCTTCACGAATTTCACAAGCTCCACCTTATTGAACTGATGCTGCCTTATAAGGCCGCGCGTATCCCTGCCCGCGCTGCCCGCCTCGCTTCTGAAGCAGGCGGAATAGGCGCAGTATTTTATGGGAAGCTCGCTCCCCTCAAGAATATCGCCCCTGTGCAGATTGGTCACGGGCACCTCGGCGGTGGGGATAAGGAAATAATCCGTGCCCGCCACCTTGAAGGCGTCCTCCTCAAACTTGGGAAGCTGGCCCGTGCCGGTCATGGAGGCCCTGTTTACCATATAGGGCGGCAGTATCTCGGTGTAGCCGTTTTCGGTGTGGATATCCAGAAAATAGCTGATTATCGCCCGCTCAAGCCTTGCGCCGAGCCCGCGATACACCGTGAACCTTGCGCCGGTGATCTTTCCCGCGGCGGCAAAATCGAGTATGCCCAGCTCCTCGCCTATATCCCAATGCGCCTTGGGCTCAAAGCCGAATTCGGTGGGGCTGCCCCAGCGCCTGAGCTCCTGATTATCCTTATCGTCCGCGCCGTCCGGCACGCTTTCATGGGGGATATTCGGGATCTTGAGAAGCAGCTCGTCAAACTTAGAGTCGATCTCATTCAGCTCGCCGTCCAGCTCCTTTATCTCGTCCGCAACCTGCTTCATCTCCGCAAGCAGCGCGCTTACGTCCTCGCCCTGCTTTTTAAGCTGCGGCACCTTGGCGGAATCCTCGTTGCGCTTCGCCTTGAGCACCTCGACCTTCTGTATCAGCTCGCGGCGCTTTTCGTCCAGCGCAAGCACCTCGCTCACGTCCGCGCCCTTGCCGCGGCGCGCCTTCATTGCGGCAACGAGCTCTTCGGGGTTCTTTCTGATCCTTTTAATATCAAGCATTTTCTTTTCTCCTTGGTTTACGGAAAAATATTTATTTATAAGTTTTTTCGTTTCTTCGGCTTTCAAATCCCTCGAAACGCGCTTCACGCCTTTTTGATATGCTCAAGCACAACGGAAACCGGATCTTCATCATCTATCCAGCAATCCGGCTCGAAGCCGATCGTTTCCTTGGCACCGATGTCGAATATCTTATACGGGCACCCAAGCAGGATCCTTGAGTTCGGCAGACGATAGAACGTCAGATCGCCGAAGGTGCAAACTCCCGCCGTATTGCAGCCGTAAAGAACCGCGCGAGGAACTCTTTTTATTGTCGAGACCGCCCATTCGCCGCTTGAAGCGATGCCGTCGTTGATTATAACGTGAAGCGTTCCTTCAAACAAATCGTCGTAATCCTTTTCGGGGATCTCCTCCTCGTCCGTGAAATGCTTTTCCATCTCGCATATCTCTCCCGTCAGCTTCGCATTCACAACGGCAGAGTGCATCGTGCTGCACTTCATCCCGCTGTAATCGACGCCGCCGTTAAGCCCCGTCAGAAACTCATCGGGAAAACGCGAATCGCCTCCGCCATTATTGGATAAATCCCAAATAACGTGCTTATATTCGCGGCATTTCTTCCCTATCTCAAGCAGCTCTCCTTTGGCTGCTTCGTAATCGCTTCCGAACTCGGAGCTTATGACTATCGCCACGTCATCAAGATACCGCTCTTTGTGCAGAACCGGCTCCGTTTTTGCGGCGCCTTTTATCCTGTGAACGGGCAGCTTCACCTGCTTTTCGCCAAGCGTAACCGTTATATCGGTCGGCTCGTCCTTTGAACGGATGCCAAGAAGGAAAGCCCTTTGCCTGCCCTTTTGGATAGACGGAAGTGCGCGCACCGGTTCATCGAAGCTCACCCGCTCGCCCGTTTCCGCGCTGTAAAGCTCGCCTTCCCTTTCTATGAGCGGCATATCCGATACAAAAGCGTGCTTGGTTTGATGAAAAGTCGTCCAAGCCTCGGGTGTTGTCAGCGCAAGATGCCCGTCCGTGATAAAGGACAGATGCGAATGAATAAGCTCGATAAGCTGCGCCGCAGTCACGCTTTGCGTGGAGTTCGCAGCGGCAGTCAATGCTTCAAACGCTTCGTCAAACATCGTATTGTCGTAGCAGTCATAGCCGCTGTATGCGTTTTCAAGCACGTAGCGAACGTACTCCATATCCTCAGCGGCAGCCTCGGCGGAAATGCGCTCGGGCATTTCCCCATACATCGACTCGCCGGAATATGCCTTCTCCATCAGCGTCTGCATCGTTTCCTTTGCGGTATGCTCCAGAAATTTGCGTTCGTTCATATCATTCTCCCTTATTTAGATTAAGGTTCTGTTTTCGCTTTTTATCACTCCGCCGTTCTTCCGCAGCATTTTTTATACTTCTTGCCGCTTCCGCAGGGGCAGGGATCGTTCGGACCCACCTTTTTATCCACGCGCTTGGGCTTGGGCTTTTCGTTGGATGCGTCCGCTCCGGCGTTTGTGAACATCTTCCGCTGCTGCGGCTGGGGCTGCGCGGTTCTGAACACAGGGTGATAGAGGCGCTGAATGGTTTCGGTGCGTATCTCCTCGTTCATCTGATCGAACATATCGAAGCCCTCGTTGCGGTACTGGATCACGGGGTCCTGCTGACCCATGGCGCGAAGGCCGATGCCCTCGCGGAGCTGATCCATGGCGTCGATATGATCCGCCCAATGCCTATCCACGGAAACGAGCAGGCACACGCGCTCAAAATCCTTAATATCGCGCTCGATCTCGGTAAATTTGGCGGCAAGCATATCGTAAACCGCATCCGCCGCCTTGGTGAGCTTTGCTTCAAGCTCCTCGCGGCTGCCCGCCTCCTCCATCAGCTTTTCCGCGCCCTGAATGCCGAAGGTCTGCCCGAATTCGTGCGCAAGGCCGTTCAGATTCCATTCGTTCGGCTTGGATTTTGCGGGGCAGTAGAAATCCAGCATGGTGGAAAGCACCTCGCTGCGCATCTGCACGATCTGGCCGTGAACGTCCTCCCCCATCAGCACCCTGCGGCGCTGGGAATAGATGATCTCACGCATTTTATTCATAACGTCGTCGTATTTGAGCACGTTTTTACGAATATCGTAGTTGTGGCTCTCCACGCGCTTCTGCGTGTTTTCAATGGATTTGGAGAGCATGCCCACCTCCAGCGATTCCACGGAGCCGCTCTGCATAAGCCTGCTCATCATGCCGGAGAGCTTCTCCATGCGCTCCTCACCGAAGCGCTTCATCATTTCATCCTGCATGGACACGTAGAATCTGGTTGCGCCCGGATCGCCCTGACGGCCGGAGCGGCCGCGAAGCTGATTGTCTATACGCCTTGATTCGTGCCGCTCGGTGCCCATAACGAAGAGTCCGCCCACGGCCACCACCTTCTCATGCTCCGCATCGGTTTCAACCTTGTATTTGGCGTAGGTTTCGTTATACACACGGCGCGCCTCCAGGATCTCCGGATCGTCCGTTTCCACGTGGCTCGTGGCATTTTCGATCATTTCATCGGTGTATTCATTCCGGCGCATCTCGCGCTTGGCAAGGTATTCCGGGTTGCCGCCCAAAAGAATATCCGTGCCGCGGCCCGCCATATTGGTGGCTATCGTGACCGCGCCGAATTTGCCCGCCTGCGCGATTATATCCGCTTCCTTCGCGTGGTGCTTGGCGTTCAAAACCTCATGCTTTATGCCGCGCCTGATAAGCAGCCTGCTCACGTATTCCGATTTTTCAACCGACGCGGTACCCACGAGCAGGGGCTGGCCGGTTTCGTGGATCTTTACAATATCTTCAACTATTCGCGCGTATTTGTCGTCCTCCTTTGCAAAGAGCGCGTCGTTATAATCCACCCTCTTTATGGGCTTATTGGTGGGTATCTCCACAACGTCCAGCGAATAGATGCCTATGAACTCGTCCTCCTCCGTTTTCGCAGTACCGGTCATGCCGGCAAGCTTTTTGAACATACGGAAGAAATTCTGATAGGTGATGGTGGCGATGGTCTGGTTCTCATCCTTTATTTCAACGCCCTCCTTGGCCTCCAGCGCCTGATGCAGGCCGTCTGAATACCTTCTGCCGATCATGATGCGGCCGGTGAAGGTATCCACTATGAACACTTGCCCGTCGGTCACGATATAGTCCTTGTCCAGATCGAAAAGCGCGTGCGCGCGCAGTGCCTGCTTGATGTAGTGGTTCAGCTCGGTATTGTCCGAAGCGGCGATATCTTCTATATTGAAATAGGTTTCAGCCTTGCGCATGCCCTGCTCGGTCAGCGCCACGGTGCGCGCCTTTATATCGCACATATAGTCCCCGCTCTCGGGCTGGGTCTTGCCCATCTGCATATCCATCTTGGTCAGTTGGATAAGGTCCTCGCCCCTTGTCAATGAGCGCACGAAGCGGTCCGCCCGCTTATACATATCGGTGGATTTACCGCTGGGGCCGGAGATGATGAGCGGCGTTCTGGCTTCATCGATCAGAATGGAGTCCACCTCGTCAACGATAGCGTAGGCAAGATTTCTCTGCACAAGCCCTTCCTTCGTTATCGCCATATTATCGCGCAGATAATCGAAGCCGAACTCGCTGTTCGTGCCGTAGGTAATATCGCAGGCATAGGCCGCCTTCTTTTCGGCGGTTTCCATCTGGCTCACTATGCAGCCCACGGTGAGGCCGAGGAAGCGGTGGATCTTGCCCATCCACGCCGCGTCGCGCTGCGCAAGGTATTCGTTTACGGTAACCACGTACACGCCCTCTCCGGTGAGCGCGTTCAGATAGCTTGGCAGGGTGGCCACAAGGGTCTTGCCCTCGCCCGTGCGCATCTCCGCGATCCTGCCCTGATGCAGGATGATGCCGCCGATGAGCTGCACGTCGAAATGCCGCTGCCCTATCGTGCGCCATGCCGCTTCACGAACCACGGCGAACGCCTCCGGCAGAAGCTGATCCAGCGTTTCCCCGCCCTTATAGCGGCGCCTGAACTCCTCCGTTTTGCCCCGAAGCTGCTCGTCCGAAAGCTTTTTTATGCTCGGCTCAAGCTCGTTTATTTTCTTTACCAGCGGCCGTATCTTTTTGATCTGCTGCTCGCTGGTGTTTCCAAAAAGCTTATCAATAAATCCCATTTTGACTGTATCGCGCCGTTTAGCGCCCGCTCCTTTCCTTAAAAGAACAATTATATCCAACGAATGAATTCTGTAAATTATTATAAAATTCCGAAGAATTTCGATATAAATAACGAATCGTTAAATATTCATTATTAAAAATTTCCTCCGTCCTCCCCCGCCAGCAGCCTTGTGCGCTCGGCAAGAATAAGCCCCTCGATTATTTCGTCCATATCGCCGTCGATAAACTGCGGCAGCTTGTAGAGCGTCATATTGATGCGGTGATCCGTCACGCGCCCCTGCGGAAAATTATAGGTGCGGATGCGCTCGCTCCGATCGCCGGAGCCGACCTGGCTCTTTCTTTGGGAGGCCTCCTTTTCCGCCTGCTCGGTGGAATAAAGCTCATACAGGCGGCTTTTCAGCACCTTCATGGCCTGCTCCTTGTTTCGCCCCTGGCTGCGCTCATCCTGGCTCTGCACCACTATCCCCGTTGGGATATGCGTTATTCTGATGGCGCTCTCGGTTTTGTTCACGTGCTGACCGCCCGCGCCGCTGGAGCGATAGGTATCTATGCGCAGATCACCCGGGTTCAGCTCCACCTCTATATCGTCCGCCTCCGGCAGCACCGCCACCGTTGCCGCGCTTGTGTGGATGCGCCCCTGCGTTTCCGTTTCCGGCACGCGCTGAACCCTGTGAACGCCGCTTTCAAATTTCATTCTGGAGTACGCGCCGCGCCCGTTCAGGCTGAAAACCGCCTCCTTCACGCCGCCCATCTCGGTTTCGTTCAGATCGATAAGCTCGTATTTGAAGCCGTGCCGCTCCGCATAGCGCTGATACATACGCATCAGCACGCCGCCGAACAGCGCCGCCTCATCGCCGCCCGTGCCGGCGCGGATCTCGATTATTACATTTCGCTCGTCGTTTTTATCCTTGGGCAGAAGCAAAACCTTCAGCTCCTGAAGCTGGCTCTCCCGCTTTTCGGAAAGGGCGTGCAGCTCCTCCTCCGCAAGCGCCTTCATATCCGCATCGGCATCCGCGCTCTTATCCTCTATTATCGCTCTTGCTTCATCCATGCCGCTCTCGGTGAGCAAAAATTCATCGTAGGCGGCGATTATCGGCTCAAGGCCCGCGTGCTCCTTCACGAGTTCGCGCCATTTCGCCTGATCCGCGATCACGGCGGGGTCGCTTATCATTTCGGCGATCTCAAGAAAATGCGCCTTCATTTTGCCAAGTCGTGTAAGCATTATTCAATCAAGCTTCTTTCCGTGTTTATTCTTCCGATCCCTCTATGGGCTCCCAGCTTTCTTCGCCATCTTCGGGCTCCCGGCCCTCTCCGCTCTCCTCGGGCTCCCCGCTCTCGGAATCCCGATCGGGCTCCTCCGCGTACATATCGGCATAAGCCTCCGCAGTCAGTTCATAGTAAACGGCGTTTGGATAATCCGGATCGGCAAGCTCCTCCGGCATTGGCTTTTGCACCATGCCCACGGCCTCATAGAGCCTCAGAGCGCGCTCATTCTCACGATTCGGATCGACGTACACGCAATCCGCGCCGTTCATGAACGCCTCCTCCATGGCGTGAATAAGACCCGCCCTGCCTATGCCGCGCCCCCGCGCCTCGGGGAAAAGCTTTATATCCAGCGCGGCTCTGCCGGTGAACCTGTCTATGGCGTAGAACGCCTCGCCGCAGTAGGCTCCGTCATCATATATCGAAAAATGGTTCACGTTCGGGCGGTGCGCCTCTATGCGCTCAAGCCATTTTTTCATATCTCCCGCGCTTTTTTCAAGCCCGTTCGGAAAGCCGACGAATTTCATCACCTCGCCGCTTGCCCAAAGCGCACGCACGTTTTCAAGATCGGCCTTTTCGGTTTCCTTAATTATAAGCATGATTTTTTCCTTTTTCGTTTATTCAAAATTCACCGCCACAACGCGGTCGCGCCCCGCAAGATCCTTCAAAACGCGCGGCTTTTTCCCACCGCGCTCAAACAGCGCGGGAACGCTTTCGCCCTGATCGAAGCCTATCTCCATCAAAAGCGCGCCGCCCTCGTTCAGATATTTTTCATACTCCGCCGCTATGCGCCGATAGACCTTCAGCCCGTCCGCGCCGCCGTCGAGCGCCAAAAGCGGCTCCTTCTTCACTTCCTCGGAGAGCGTTTTCACCGTTTCCGAGGGGATATACGGCGGATTGGCGGTGATAATATCGAATTTTCTGCCGCAAAACGCTTCAAACAGGTCGCTTTTAATAATTTCGCACTCCGCGCCAAGCCTTTCCGCGTTGGCTTTGGCTATCTCAAGCGCACCCGGGCTTATATCCGCAAGCGCGGCGCCGATCCCGGTGCGCCTTTGAAGCGCTATGCCGATGCAGCCGGAGCCGGTGCAGATATCGAGCAGGCTTTTGTATCCGCGCCCGCGTATAAGCCTTTCCGCCTCCTCCGCAAGCGCTTCGGTATCCTGCCTTGGAATGAGCACGTCGCGCGAGAGCTTAAAGGTGAGCCCCATGAAATCCCATTCGCCTATGACGTATTGAAGCGGCTCCCTTTCAAGCCTGCTTTTTACGGCGGCTTCGATGATATTCATTTGGCAGCCTGTAAGCTCCGCCGCGCCGCCCGCGCCGCGCACCCTTTTTTTGAGCGCAAAGGAGAGTATCTCACGCGCGTCCACGGCGGCATCCTGCCCGCTCACCGCCTCAAGCCGCTTTTTTATTACGCAAAGCGCCTCCCGCTCCGTCATGCGCCCGCGCCGCTTTCCCTGTTTTCGCTCGCGGCCCCGGCGGGGAGCTTCTGCTCTGCGGGGATTTTCGGCTCCACGTCGACTATAACGCCCGCAGCTTCGCCGTTTTCGCCGTTTTCGCCCGCTTCGCCGGCGTCCCCGGCGCTTTCCACGGCGTTTGCAAGGTTATTGTAATACTCCGGCGTGCGCTCGCCCATTGCGATATAGAACGCAGCCATTGCCACCTCTATCATATCCTCGGTGGGCTCCTTGGTGGTGATATACTGCAGCCCCATGCCGGGCGCGCGGACTATCCTTGTGAACAGGTTATCGCGCTTTGCCGCCCATCTTAAAACCTCGTAGCTCAGCCCCGCGATGAGGGGCAGAAGCAGCAGCCTTGTGCCGAAGCGGAATAAAAATGCAAGCAGCTTATTGGAAATTTCAACGTGGAGACCGTATTGAAACACCACGTCCACCACGGTGAGCACGAATATGGATATTGCCATCACAAGGAAAAGGTAATTCGTGCCGCACCTGGGGTGCAGGCGGGTATGCTTCATTGCGTGCGGGGGGTCCAGCTCGTCCTCCGCCTCGTAGCAGGAGATGGTTTTATGCTCCGCGCCGTGATACATGAAGATGCGGCGCATATCCTTTATGCAGGAAACCGCCAGCAGGTAGCCAACGTAGATGCCCACCCTTAAAACGCCCTCCACGAGCGAACGCCACACGCTCCTGCCCTCGCCGAAGATGAGCGAGGCTATGAGCTGCGGCAGAAACATGAAAAGCCCCACGGCAAGCAGTATGCCAAGCACGGCGGCAACGCCTATGATTACGCTTTCAACGCTCTTTCCGAAGGTTTTGGCAAGCCATTTTTCAAATTTAGTGGGCTCCTCATCCGCAAAAAGATCCTCGCCGTACATTTTTGCGGACTCGGTGGTGGTTCTCATGCCCATGGAAAGGGATTCAAACAGCGCCACCACGCCGCGCACCACGGGCAGCCCCAAAAAGGTGCCTTTTTTTGCAAGCGAGGTATACTTATCGTATCTTGCGACTATCTTTCCGTCCGCCCTGCGCACCGCCATTGCGATGCCCTCGTCGGACTTCATCATAACGCCCTCCATGACGGCCTGGCCGCCCACGGCGCATCTTCTCATTGTTTTCTCCTTATCCGAAACGCTTTTATCCTTTAAATTTCGTGTTTTTTATTCCATCCGTCCTTCCGGCGCTCCGCTTTGCGCTCACGCCTTCGTCCAGCTTGTGCCGTCCTTGCCGTCCTTTAAGGTAACGCCCTTTTCGGCAAGCTCGTTTCTGATGGCGTCCGCCCGCGCCCAGTCCTTATTCTTTTTGGCTTCGGCGCGCTCCGCGATCATGCGCTCAACGTATTCTGTAAGCTCATCCGAATGCTGCGCCTTTTCGCCGCCCGTGAGATCGAGCGAAAGCACCCTGTCAAAATCATTGATAAGCGCAAGCTTCGTTTTGCCGCTCATATCCGCCTTCAGCACGTCGTAAAGCACGGTGAGCCCCAGCGAGGTATTGAGATCGTTTCCAACGTTTTCAATGAATTTTGCGCGGTATTCGTTGAATTTTGCCTGCTCAAGCTCGCCCTCATCCGCGATCGCCGCAACGCGGTTTTTCAGCCTTTCATACGCCGCCCTGGAATTATCAAGCGTTTCATAGGTAAATTCCAGCGGCTTTCTGTAATGGCTCTGGAGGCAGAACATACGGTACACCAGCGGGTCGTAGCCCTTTTCCTTTAAAACGGAAACGGTGAGGATATTGCCCTTGGACTTGCTCATCTTGCCCTCGCGGTCGTTGAGGTGCTGCACGTGGAACCAGTGCCGGCACCACGGATGCCCTATCGCCGCCTCGCTCTGCGCTATTTCATTGGTATGGTGCGGGAAAATATTATCCACGCCGCCGCAATGAATATCCAGATATTCGCCAAGGTGCTTCATGCTGATGGCGGAGCACTCGATATGCCAGCCCGGGTAGCCCACGCCCCAGGGGGATTCCCACTTGAGCTCCTGCGAATCGAACTTGGATTTGGTGAACCACAGCACAAAATCGGATTTATTGCGCTTGTTGCCGTCCTCCTCCACGTCGTCCCTCACGCCGACCAGCAGATCGTCGGAGCTGTGACCGGTGAGCGCGTAATAGTCCGCAAGCTTTGAAGTGTCGAAATAGATATTTCCGCCCGCTTCGTATGCAAAGCCGTTTTTAAACAGCCTTTCTATAAGCGAAATGTATTCCTTTATGCAGTTTGTGGCGGGCTCCACCACGTCCGGAGTTTTGATATTGAGCGCGGCGCAGTCCTCAAAGAACGCCTTTTCATAGAACTTTGCAAGCTCCAGCACGCTCTTGCCCTCGCGCTTCGCGCCCGCGACCATCTTATCCTCGCCGGTGTCGCCGTCGCTCGCAAGATGCCCCACGTCCGTGATGTTCATAACGCGCTTCACGTCGTAGCCGATATAGCGGAGGAATTTTTCAAGCACGTCCTCCATGATATAGCTGCGCAGATTGCCTATATGCGCAAAATGATACACCGTTGGCCCGCAGGTATACATGCTGACCCTGCCCGATTCATGCGGCCTGAACTCCTCCACCTGCCTTGAAAGCGTGTTGTAAAGATAAAAATTATTTACTGCCATATTATTTTCCGTCCGATTATTAAATTTTATCGTTGACCCGTGAGCGACGCCATTCTTCAGGCGAAATCTTGCGGAAATCTCATCCCAAGCCTTCACCCTTCATTCTTCGCGCTTCACTCTTTACTAAATACTATTCCAGCGTCATGCTTCCGCGCTTTATCCAGCCCAGCTTGTGCATTATTTCGCTGAACACGACCGCAAGCACGGCGGGGGCCGCGATATGCAGCAGCAGCACCTTTAAAAGTATCTCAAGCCAGCCGGAGCCCGTGCCGAGCATGGTGGTGAAGGTGCCTATCTGACCCACGAAGCCGCAGGTGCCCATGCCGCCCGAAACGCCGATATTTTTCATTTGGAAAAGGGTGGTGCCGAGGGGGCCGAGGATCGCGCTTGCAAGGGTCGGCGGCACGAGGATCAGCGGGTGACGGATCACGTTCGGCACCTGAAGCATGCTTGTGCCAAGTCCGAGCGAAACCACGCCGCCCCAGCCGTTTTCCCTGAAGCTTGCAGCCGCAAAGCCGACCATGTGGCAGCAGCAGCCTATCGTGGCGGCGCCGGCGGCGAGCATGATGCCCGTTTCCAGATTGCTGCCCGCCATCTCCGGCGTGATGATGAATATCATTGCCGCGATAGCCGCGCTTGATATGGGCGCGGTGAGGATGAGTCCCATTGCCACGGAGATTATAATGCCCATGGGGATGGGGTGCATATAGGTTGCGCCCGCGATGAGCTGACCGAGCCAGCGCATGAACGCGCCGAGGGGCGCGCCGAGCAGATAGCCCACAAGACCGCCGGTGAGCAGCGAGCAGAGGGGCACGAGCAGGATATCCACCTTGGTTTTGCCCTCCACGAGCCTGCCTATCTCAACGCCCACGAGCGAGGCGATATACGAGCCCACGGGGCCCGCGCCGCCCGCGCCGCTGGTGTAGCCTATCGCGCCCACGACTATTGCCGAGCAGAGCGTGAAGGGCTTTGCGCCAAGCGCAAGCGCTATCGCCGCGCCGATCGCGCCGCCTATGACGTTTCCGTTCTGGCAGGCGGCAACGATGGTATTGAGCAGATTTTGAAGCGGCTCCCAGGGTATGCGCGCAAACTGCGCGAGTATGGTGCCTATGAGGAGCGTTGCGAAGATGCCCTTCGCCATCGCGCCCATCGCCTTTATAAAATACCTGTCCGCATAATACTTAACGCCCTTTTTAGCGTTTTCGGTTTTATTTGCCATAGCTGCTCCTTTTCGCGCCCAAGGCGCATTTATTGCGATTTTTTGCGGTTTAATGGGGTTTGCTGCGGTTTATTGCGCCGTTTCGCGCCGTTTCTGCGCCGTGCCGTTTCGTGCCGCGCCGTGCCGCGCCGCCGTGCGCCTGCCGCAGCATATTGCAAGCGGCGGTATCAGTCCTTATTGCCGGAATCCTTAAGATCGTCCACCGTGGGCTCGTTTTCATCAAAAACGAAGGCGGCGGAGGGGTTTTTAAGGGGCGCGCCCGCATAGCGGTCGTTCTGCGCCTTGCGCTTTGCCTCGTTATCCGTGCAGCGGCGCAGCAGGATGGTGGAAACGATGAACGCAGCTATCACCACGCCGAAGATGATGAGGATCACGGTTCTGTACTTGCCGTATTTATCGAAAATCGCTATCGCCACGCTTGCAAGCATGAGCAGACCTATGATGAGCGAGGTGACGCGCACGATGGTATGATGCTTTTTCTCCATGCCTTCCTTAATGAAATCATTCTGGAAGAGCTTGCCCTTGCCCACTATTGCGGAGAAGATGAGATACAGGCCCATCGCGCCGATAAGCACGTCGAAAAGCTTAACGGTGTGCGGCGCTATCTCATAATCCACCACCTTGATGGAGCTGCCGTTGGCGCACTTCGCCTCTATCTCCACCTCTCCAAGCACCTTGCTGTTCAGGTAAAGATAGCCGTTTTCCTTGATGCTGCAGGTATAATCCTCGTTTTCCTTCGCAATATTGGTGCCCTGCTCGTTTTTCTTGCCGTTGTAAACCGTGACGGTGTACGAAATGCTGTCGTCATGCGCGTCGGTTTTGCTGTTTTCCGTAAGGATGCGGAACTGGTTATCCTCATAGCAGAAGAAGCCGAGCGGCGTGTCCACGTTCACCTGCGCGGCGGGCGCGTTCTGAACGAAGATGAGCTTGCGCTTTGCGTATTCAACGGAGGGCTCCGCCTCGTCGTTCGTGACCTGGGGCATTTGCCCGCCCATCATCAGGCAGCCCGAAAGCGCCACGGCGGCAGCGGCTATTGCGAAGATGAGAGCGATTGCGCGAAGAAGGTTCTTTTTCATTTTGATTCTCCTGATTTCGGTTTTCGGGCCTGCCGCGGCGCGGCCTCCCCGCTTGGTTTTTATTTAACGGTTTTTGTTTTTCTTTTTTTATTTTTCGTTTTTCGTTTTTTTGTTTTTATTGCCTCGGATCCCATATCGGCGGCTCAGGGCTTGCTTTTTTGCTCGCAGCCCGACCCGTTTTCTTCAACGTAATCCATAAACTCGGATGGGATGCGCAGCGCCCTGCATATTTTAAGCGCGTCCCTCGGCGGATTTTCGCTGCTTTTTGCAAGAAACAGCCCGTAATCCATGAAGCGGGCAAGCATTTCCCCCGCTCCCGCGCTCCCCGATTCGCCGGAGGCGTTCAGTGCCGCCTCAAGCTCCGCCGGATCGGCATTTTTAAGCCCCATCACCTGATAATGGCGCGAGGCAAGCTCCGCCACAAAGTCGAAATGCGTGGTGATGAGGGCATAGGCCTCGCGCTTTGCGTTGAAAAAGCGCACCGCCGCCCGCACCAGCGCGGAGCCCTCGCTCGGATTGGTGCCCCTTGCAAATTCATCCAGAAGCACGAGCTGATTTTCCGTGCGCGAAACGGAGGAAAGTATTTCGCCAAAGCGCACCATCTCCCCGCCGAAGCTCGAAAGCCCGCCCCGGCTGTCCTCCCTGTCCTCATAAAGCAGATGGATGCCGGAAAGCATCGGCAGAGCGGCGCTTTGGGCAAACACCGGAAAGCCCGAGAGCGCAAGCAGCGCGTTCAGCGCAAGGGTTTTCACGGCAACGGATTTGCCGCCCATATTCGCTCCCGTTATCACGGCGGCGCCCTTTGAAAGCGCAACGGAAACGGGCGTGAAGCTCCGCCCCTTCAAGCCGAGCGCGGCGCGGAGCATGGGGTTCACCATATCGGTGAAGGTTATCTCCGCATCCCGGTTTGGAAGGATCTCGGGTATGGCGCCGCCCTCCGCAAGCATAAGCTTTGCCTTTGCAAGCGCGAGATCCAGCCGCGCAATGCTGCCTATAAGCTCCTCCAGCCTTGCCGAATGCGCCGAAAACGCCTTCGTCATAACGGCGCGCAGGCGCGTTTCCTCGTTTTCCTCCCTTGCGGAAAGCAGCGTTCTTTCGGCAATAAGCCCATCCCGCTCCGGTGCGCCGCCCTCCGGGAGTGCGCGAAGGGCAAGATCCACCCGCTTTCTTTCGCGGCGAATGAGCCGAAGCTCCTCCGAGCAGGAATCCGAAAGGCGGAAGGTCTGCGCCCGCATCCCGTCCGGATCCAGAATATCCAGCGCCTCCGGCATGGAAAAAATGCTTATATCATGCAGTTTTTTTATAACAGGCAGCTCAGAGCACGCCGCTTCGAGCGGATCAAGCAGCATCAGAAAGCGCTTCACCTCAAAAAGCTCCACCTCCGAAAGCGCGGCGGTGCGGCTCAGCTCGACCGAGCGGCGGATATCCTTAAGCTGCATCAGCGCGCGCTCAAGCGGATAGAAGCGCTCCCGCTCAAGCGAGAGTGCGTCAAAAAGCAGCCCCACGTTTTCAAGCTCGCGCACAAGAAGGGCGGCTTCGCCCGCGCCGCGGGGCGCGGCCTTGCGCCTCAGCTCATCGCCGAGCGGGGAGCAGGGCTCAAGCTTTTCAAGGACGTAGGAAAAGCCTATATCCGAAAGCTGTTTTTTATCAAGCATATTCGTATTCCTTAACGTTCACCACAGGCACGGCGGCCGGCAGGGCGGCGCGCACCGCGTCGAAGAACGCATTTTTATCGTAATGCTCGCCATAGGCGGAGAAGGGATTCACCGTAACGGCGGCAAGCGCGGTTTTTTCAAGCGCCCGCACCGCCGCACCCGCACGCACAAGCTTTTGGTAGTTCGCCGCGCGCACAAGCAGCCTGCTGCCGTCCTCCACGGCTATCTCCATGCCCGAAAGAAGGCGGCCGGCAGCGAAGAGCGCCTCAAACACGGAATCCGTCACGCCGCCGCGCACGAGCAGCCCCTTCGCGCCCTGCGTGCGTATGCGCTCCGCCGCGTCCTTTGCGGAATCGAGGCTCACGCGCTCCCCATCCCGATCAAGCAGAATGAATTTTTCGGAAGCGGGGGCGCACTCAAGGCTTTTTTCATCGAAAAGGGCGGAGCCCTCAAGGCTCATCAGCTCGCAGGCAAACGCCGTGTCCGCCACGGTTTTATTCATATCCCGCGAATAGCTTGCGCCGCTTGAGAGGATGCACGCGTCGCTCACGGCGGGCATGGCAAGGGATTTTCGGCTCAATGCGCCGTCTATAAACACCCTTTTTGCGCCGAGGGCAAACAGCCGCCGCTTCAGCACGCGAAGCTGCGCCGTCATCGAGGGACCGGCTATCTGCACGAGCCCGTCGCTCATGGCGCGCATTATCACCACCTCGCCCATCGGGGTGGGCATCCCGCTCGTGTCCGCAATTTCTCTTGATACGTCGCCAACCGTGAGCAGCGCCTCGGCCGTTGCCACAAGCGTGCCCTCGTACACGAAGATCTCCGGCTTATCGGTGCCGGTCACCACGTCGCTCCGCTCGCCGTCCCTCCCTATGGAGGTGAGCGCCGGAGTTTCGCCATGAGCGAAGCACTCGCCAATGAGCCGGTTCAGCACGGTGGTTTTGCCCGCGTTTTTGCACATGCCGATAGTGGCTATGGAGCTATACGGTTTTATAAATTCATAAAGCAAGCGCCATTCCTCCACATAGCATTATAACACACTATGGAGGAGGGTTCAAGCTTGAAAAGGCGGTATATCCGCAAACGGTGCAATTACGGGCGCGCTTTGCTCTAAAAACAGGTGTGAACGCGCCGTTTTTTGCGGCAGTTACAATTGAAATCCGCGCAAAAAAATGATATAATATAGCTGCTGTATTTGATTTGAAACGAGGAGCTGTAAATGAGGATCAAGACGATAAGCGAGCCGATAATCCTTTTTGAAACCGTCGCCATGATCTGCCAGTATTTCAGGAAGGAATCCTATGAAGCCACCGCCGAAAGGCTGTTGGGCAGGTTTGGCAGGGCGCTGAAGCCAAGCCAGAGGAGCGAGCTTGCGGGCAACGGCGCGATAGCGGAGCGGCTGATGAACAGCATCTGCGCCGACATCGATCTTGAAAACGAGGATTTTAAGTTCTTTTTTCAGCCCTTCGATACGGGCGCGGGGCCGGAGCGCAACTGCGTGGCAAGGGTGCTTGTGTTTTCCATGCTCACGCTCACGCCGATGCGCTTTGACGAGGCGATGGAGCGCATAAAGCAGGGCTGGAGCCGCGCAAAGGCGAACGGGCTGAAGGTGCTTCATTTTCACATGCACGGGCTTAACTTCGTCAGCGGCGCAGGGCAGGAGCTGCCCTCGCTTTTTGAGCAGATCTACGCGCTGGACTACCCTCAAAAGGCAAAGATGGACACCTTTCTTGCCATAGATCGGCATGAATACTATTTGGACCTGCTTGAAAGCCTTATCCGTCCCTATGCGCGGCGGCTTGAGGAGAACCTCAGCCTGCTCAAGCCCGTTTATGCCTACAGCTCCGATTTTTGGGAGATGAATCTTGACGTTATGTCCACTCAACAGGTGGCGGCGCTTATGCAGATAGACGAAAACGCGCCCCTTACCAAGCTGAACAAGGCCTATTTATCGCTCTTTCTTTTCAACGAAATAGGAAACAGCTTTGACGACTGCACCGCGACAAAGCCGGAGGATATCACAACGCTGTATATCGGCATGGCGATCTATCCCGAATACACCATGGTGCTTGCCGAGCAGCATTTTTCCAGGCTTTCCGAAACGCTGAAGGCTATGGGCGATCCCATTCGCTTGGAGATCCTTTCCAAACTGAGCCGCGATGCGGATTACTGCCTGAGCCTTGCGCAAAGCATGGATATAAACGCGGGAAATATGTCCCGCCATCTTTCGATACTGCATGAAAACGGCCTGCTTGAAAAGCAAAGGCTGAACGGCAGAACCTATTTCAAAACCGATTTTAACGCGCTTGAGCGCACATTCCATCATATTATGGCTTGCCTGAAGGATTGAGCGCGGTTTGCTGTGCCGCAGGGCACAACGCGCCGCAGGCGCACATCATTCGGCGCAGCCGAGCATCATCTGCGGCGTCGCATGGCTTCTCCTTGAGGAGAAGCTGTCAGCGCAGCTGACTGATGAGGTGGACACCTCATAAACCCGCCGCAGCGGGTTTTATCCTATTTACTCCTTCAAAAAGCTGATTACGCCAAGCTTTTTCGGCAAGTCATTCAGCGAATTGGAATCTGTTCAAATCCCTTGCGGCAAGTCATTCAGCAAATTGGAATCTGTCCAAATCCCTTGCACAAGCCATTCACGAATTGGAATCTGTTCAAATCCCTTGCGGGATTTGTTCATTATTCCACCTCATCCGTCTTCGCGCCGCTCCGCGCCGCCTCAGCCACCTTCCCCTTTGAGGGGAAGGCTTTTGGAAATTCCGCAGGAATTTCATCCGCAACGCGCCGCAGGCGCACATCATTCGGCGCAGCCGAGCATCATTTGCGGTGTGCGCATGGCTTCGCCTTGAGGAGAAGCTGTCAGCGCAGCTGACTGATGAGGTGGACACCTCATAAACCCGCCGCAGCGGGTTTTATCCTGTTTATCCTCCAAAAAGCTATTCAATCCAAGCTTTTTCGGCAAGTCATTCAGCGAATTGGAATCTGTTCAAATCCCCTGCGGCAGGTCATTCAGCAAATTAGAATTTGTTCAAATCCCTTGCGGGATTTGTGCATTATTCCACCTCATCCGTCTTCACGGCGCGCTGCGCCGCCTCAGCCACCTTCCCCTCAAAGGGGAAGGCTTTTGGAAATTCCGCAGGAATTTCAACCGCAACCGGCTTTGCCGATTTCACCCGCGCAGCGGATTTCATCTTTTTGTAAAAAAGATTTCACCCGGCGCAAGCCGGATTTCATTTGCCGCAAGGCATCACGCGCCGCAGGCAAGCATCACGCGCAAAGCGCACATCACTGCCGCAAGGCATTCCACCTCATCCGTCTTCGCGCCGCTCCGCGCCGCCTCAGCCACCTTCCCCTCGGAGGGGAAGGCTTTGGGGAACGCCTTCATTTGCCGCAGGGCCTCGACGTGCAAACGGTTTATCCAAAACGGAAAAGAGCGGCCGCAGCCGCCCCTCTCCATCGGTTCACTATGCAAAACTTAGATAATTACGCATTTCGTGTGCGCTCCGCCGCGGGCGGAACGGCTTGTCAGTCGATATCGAAATCCAGCACCGCGCCCGTTACGGCGTTTATCTCAAAGCTGTACTCGCGGCCGTTCGCGCGGAATTCTATATCGTAGATCATGATGCCGTCGTCACGGTCCAGCTCTATCTCAAGCCCTGAAACCTGGCTTTCGGTAACGCCCGCCCTCTGGAAGGCGATCTCCTTTGCCCTGGCCTCGGAGATAACGCCGCTCTCCACCGGAGGATTGGTGGGCTGAGGCGCGCCGCCGCTGCCTTCCGGCTCCTTGTCGAAATACAGCACGTTGCCGTTTATCGCGTCCACGTGAACCTCGTATTCCCAGCCTCTTGCGTCAAACTCCACGTCGTACACCATGCGGCCGTTTTCGCGCTCAAGCTCCACCTTGACGTTCGTTGCCTCGCTTGCGGAAATGCCCGCGCGGTTGAAGGCGATGCTCTTTGCGGCCTCAACTCCGATATAATTCGGTGCGCTCGTGGGTGCCGGCGCACTCGTGGGAGCGGGTGCGCTCGTGGGAGCGGGTGCGCTCGTGGGAGCGGGGTAGTAATCGTCATCGCGCTCAACGTCGTAGTCCAGCACTGCGCCGGTGATCGCGTCTATCTCCACGTCGTATTCATAGCCCCTTGCCCTGAACTCAACGTCGTACACCATGCGGCCGTTTTCGCGCTTGAGCTCGACCCTCACGCGGGTGGCTTCACTTGCGGAGATTCCGGCGCGCTCGAAGGCTATGCGCTTTGCCGCCTCCTCGCCGATATAGCCGGGAGCCGCCGTGGGCTGCGGATTCGGCGCGGGAGCCGTGCTGGGCCTGGGGGTGGTCACGGGAGCGGAGGTGGGTATGGGATCCATATCGAACTCCATCACCGCGCCGGTGTAGGCGTTCACGTCTATATCGTATGCAAAGCCGTTTGCCCTGAACTCAATATCGTAAACCATGGTGCCGTTATCGCGCTCAAGCCTGACGCTGAGGGCGTACACGTCCGCCGCGTTCACCTGCGCCCGCTCAAAGGCGATGCGCTTTGCCGCCTCCTCGCCGATATAGCTCGGCGCGCTCGTGGGGGCAACGGGAGCGGAGGAGGGCTGCGGCTGGTAGGAAACGAGCTCCTTATCGAAGCTGACGATCTCGCCGCTCACCGCGTCCACGTCCACGTCGTACTCATAGCGGCCCGCCCTGAACTCCACGTCGTACACCACGCGGCCGTGGTCGCGCTCCAGCTGCACGAAAAGGGAGCTGACCTCGTTTGCGGAAACGCCCGCGCGCTCAAACGCCTTCTGCTTTGCCGCCTCCTCGCCGATATAGTTCACGGGATCGCTTGTGGGAGCGGGGGCAACGGGGTCGGTGTATCCGTCGGCGGGCTCCATTTCAAAATCGAGCACCTCGCCGGTGAGCGCGTCCACGTCCATGCCGTACTCCATGCCCTTGGCGGTGAACTCCACCTCGTAAACCATTCTGCCATGGTCGAAATCGGGCTCACACTCTATGGGGGATGTCACCTCGTCCTGCTTCACTCCGGCGCGATTGAGCGCGATCTCAATGGCGCGATCCCTGCCGATGTAGGCGGTTTCGCTCGGAACGCCCTCGCTTATGCGGTCGTTGCCGCCGGAGTTTCTGCCGTGCCTGTTGTAAAGCAGGTTCAGCTCGTTTATCGAAAGCCCGGCAAGCTGCTCGAAGGTATATTTGGGGGCGGCGGCAATGATGCTGTAGATAAGCTGCGCCTTGCCCCTGGTGATGCCGTAGCTGTCCGCAAGCTTTTCAAGATCCTCGCCCGAATCGGCGGTCTGGCTTATCACCGCTCCGCCGCCGCTTGCGGCAAGCGCGGATTCTATCTCGTCGGCAAGCCTTCTTTGAAGCTCCACGGCCTGCTGCGCGTCCGCATTGTCAACGGTAACGAGGATAGAGTTTGCAAGCTCGCTCAAAAAGCCGTTTCTGAGCATGGAGCCGATTATTGCGTTCACGGCAACGTCTATTCTGCTGCCCGCAAGGTCCATGTTTCCGAGGATCCTCTCGGCGTCGTCGTTGAGGGCCTTCACGAAAAGCACCTTTTCGCCTTTGTTAAGGGCTATCTCAACGCTGGGGTTCACGTCCAATAATACGGTGGTAAAAACCTTATCGTTTCTTCTTGCGTTGCCCGCAAGCACGCCAACCGTGCCGGCAAGCACCATTATCAGCGCGGCCGCTGCGGCCACGAGCGCTACAAGGCGCGATTTTTTGCTTCTGATTCTTTTCTCCATCGGGATCACCCGTCCTTTCTCATTCTGGCAGGAGGAGAGAACGGACTCGAGCACATCGGGCGTTGCCGCCTCGTAGGCTTTTTTGATCCATGCGTTAAGCTCTTTTTCGCTCGTTTTCATAGCCTTTCCTCTCCTTGATCATTCCAAGCTCTGGCGCAGCTTCTGTATAGCGCGCCGGTATTTAGATATCACTGTCATCAGGGGAATTCCGGTTATCTCGGCTATCTCGCGGTGCTTGAAGCCCGCCACGGCGTGCAGCACCACTATCCGGTGTTCCTCCTCGGAAAGGAGCTTTAAGCATCTTCTTATCATCAGGCGATCCTCCGGAGCGATGCCCGATTCCTCGGCAAAAGCCATATCCCTGTCGTCATCCGCCTCCGCGCCGGAAGCGAAGCGCTTTCGCTCCCGCAGCTTCATCAGACAAAGATTCTTGGCTATCGTGATGATCCACGCAAAGGGCTTTCCGCGCGGCGTGTAGGCCCCCGCCGAGGTGAAGATGTTTACGAAACAGTCGTGCAGCACGTCCTCCGCATCGTGCTTTGATCGAAGCACGCTCAGCGCGTAGCTGTAAACGGAGGCGCTCGCCAGGCGATAAAGCTCGCTGAGCGCGTCCCTGTCCCCATCCTTGAGCGCGATAAGGCAGTTTTCCGCCGTAACGTCGTCCGTGGTGGGAAGCTCGGTTATGTTTTTTACCGCTATGGACTGCATGACCTTTCATCCTCCTTCGCCCTGTTAATGGAAAAGCACGGCAAAATATTGCGCGGAAAATCGAAAACAGGATAATATATTAAATCGCGGCCAAAATCTGCCGCCACGGGGTATTATAGCACCTCGGCGCACGCCGCGCAAATGAAAAAAACCGCTGCATCGGCTTTTTTCATAGTTCCTTCATTTCTTCATCAGCGCAGCGCCTCAATTAGTGAAAAGGCTTCATTTGCGCAAGGCATCATTTGCGGGTGCGCATGGCTTCTCCTTGAGGAGAAGCTGTCGGCGCAGCTGACTGATGAGGTGGACACCTCATAAACGCCGCGCACGGCGTTTTATC
>CAMVMM010000026.1 GCA_947168565.1 uncultured Clostridia bacterium
TCTTTTTTAAACAGAATTCTGCCCATAACTCTTTATCTGTCATTATGTCTTCCTCGTGTTGAAATTATTATTAGTCAGTTATGCTGAAATATAATTTGCCTCTAAAAATCCCGATTTTGCGTCATCCCGACAAACGGGAATTGTTGAGCAATATCAAAGTTTCATAACGGCATCGATATCGCCTTCTGCATCCTCTCCTATCTCCTCAAAGCCGAAGGAAAGGTATAACTTTCTCGCCACTGTATTCTCTCGGTCATAACAGATCCAGCAGTAGTCTGCTTTTCCGTGCGGAAAAGTCCTGATATAATCCAGCGCGGGCATGCCTGCCGAGATGATGAGCTTTATCATCAGCCCCTTGTGTTCTTTTTTTATATAGCCGAGCTTACCGAAAAGAAAGCCGACGCCCACCATGAACATCACGATGAGCACGGCCGAGAGGGAATGAATAGTAATTTCAAGCATGGCTGCGGCCTTTCAACGGTGCTTTTTCGGGCGCGAAAAAGCGCGAATAAGCATCAATCATAGCTGTTTTCGTAAATATCAAGGAAGCCGGACACAAACATCGCCTGCTTCTGCTGCTCCGCAGTGCCTGTCGTCACCTGCGAGCCGTATTGTTTATACATATCGTAATTACTTCTTGTGAGCGGCTGAAGGTCGAATTCGGTCTGGATCAGGGAGATGCCTTCGGAATATTTTTCAACCAGCGCACTGTAAGCTTCGTAAGGGTCCTTGAAAACCGCTTCCCCGCTGAAGGTAGCGCCGATCTCAAAGCGGGGATCCGCCTCGGTGAATTTTGACACATCCACGTTCCCCTTGATATTTCCCTGACCGGGAACATACTCCTTGACCGCGGGATTTTTGATTATATTGCAGGCGGCAATGGACGCAAGAAGCGCAAGCAGAAGCATTGCCGAAATAAGCTTTTTCATATCGATCTCCTGAATTCAGTTTATTTTAGCGCTGTTTCAAGCCCGGATAAGCCAAAGCGCGGCGAACAGCATCGTTCGCAAGGGAGCAAACAGCATTGTGGCATAGTGGCATACGGCGGCGGGCTCAGATCGGCGGCTCATCGTTCGCGCCTTCGTCTATCCACTCCCGCACGTCGCGGAGCATATCGGCTGCGGCATCATAGCCCGCGTTTGAGGAGCGTTCGAGCCACGAAACGGCTTCCCCTTGGTTGGCTTTGGGATCCTTTATAAGCAGTATCTTGGCAGCGTTATACATCGCCTCCGGAACGCCCTGCTCCGATGCAAGCAGGAACCATTCGAGCGCCTTGTCCTGATCGGGCTGTGTGCCCCTTCCCGACCAGTGCATAAAGCCGACGAGGAAGCGGCTGATCGCGTCCCCGGCGTTTGCCGCTGTGGTGAGATAGCGCAGCGCGCGGTCAAGATCCTGCGGCACGTTCATGCCGAAGTAGAATTCCTTGCCAAGAAACGCGCACATCTCCGGGTCGCCCGCCTCGCATAATTCGATAACCGCCTGAAGCTTTTTTTCCATTTCGGGTTCCATAGTGAAAAGCTCCTTTCATAAACTATTTGTTTTTCAGCAAAAAGCAAGCTGATTTGACCGTTAGCCTTATCAAACAAGGAACTGCCGCTCCGCTTTCGGCATCTGCGGCAGTTCCGATGTTATAATACCAAACGATTATTTGCTGATCTTCCTGCACTCAAGATAGTAGCGCTTCTCGTGCGCTTCGCCCATGGAGAAGGTCTTTCTGGGAAGCGCGCCGTCGAACACAACGGTCTTGAACAGGTCGCCCTTCGCCATCGGCGGGAGCAGGAAGCCCATATTGGAGGGCTTTGAGCCAAGCTCGTTTACAACGTCCTCGCCGTGGATATAGTCGATAACCGCGCCCTCGGTCTTTTTGAGGATAACGTCCAGCGCGTTCTGGAGAGTGCCGACCTCAAGCTGAGCGGCGGGCTTTTCAACCACGATCATGCCGAGCTTGTTTTCAACGCAGAAGGGGATGGCGTGGCTGCCGGCGGGAAGCTCCTTCATGGCGGAGGCCCTGCAATGCGGGCAGTCGAAATAGGAAACGGAAACGCCGCCGTTCTGAGTGCAAAGCTCCGCCTCAAGCGCCTTGATGAACTCGTCCGTGTTTATATTGAAGATAACGCGGTGGATGGGCTCAAACACGATGCCGTCGTCGTGAACGTTTTCAAGCTCAACGAGCGCATACCTTGCGGGATGATCCGCGCGCTCCTCCTCGGGAAGGGTCGCCTTGAGCTTTTCCCAGTTTGCCTTCGCGGTGGCAAAGCTGTGGTTGCCGTCGCCCATAGCAAAGAGAAGGGGGGGCATCTTTTGGCCGTATTTATTCTCGTCCACAAGGCCCGTAATGCCGTCGATAACGCCCTGGATCATGCTTTCGTCGTTTATAAGCCAGCCCTCAACGTGGCCGCCCGCCTGCATAAGCTCGAAATCGTAGAGCTGCTCGGCCTTGTCAAGCTTTTCGGCAAGGGGCTCGATAACGGTCTTTTTCTCGTCGTCGATAAGCACGATGATATGCGGAAGCTCCACCGTTGCGGCCTCGCGGATGCGAAGGCGCGGGGGGATGCGCTCAACTATGGTGCCCTCGGTGGCGCGAATGAGCGTGGTTGAACCCTTGCTGTAGTCGTAGCATTCAAGATCGAGCGCCACCACAAGGCCGTTGCGGGTCTTGCCGTCCACGGTGCGGCGGGTGAAAACAAAGCCCTCGCCCCTGTTTTCAAGGATGCCGGTTTTAACGTATTCATCCATGGTTTTGCGGATCTCGGCAATGCGCTCCGCCTCGCCGGGCTTTTCAAGGTAGATCTCGGGCAGCATAAGGCGCAGGGTGGAGGGAGCGTCGCCAACTATCCTCTCGCACTCGTTCCAATAATCGGGCTGGGAGGTGTACTGATCGCACGCAACGACCGCCCACTTGGTAAGGTCGATACCCTTCTTGGGCATCATAAGCTCCGGCACCTTGATGCCGATATTGTTTTCAAACTTCTTGCTCATTTTGGCCTCCGTAAGAATAAATGATGCTGCGCTGCCTTTCGGCAACTCTACCTGCCATTTTACAACATTTCGCACGGAATGGCAACTTAAAAAGTGAAAAGGGATAAATATATACAAGGGAAAAGCCGCGCTATTCAAGCGCGCGCCGCCTGACGAAACGCGGGAGCACCCCGTTTTGGAATGCCCCCGCGGTTTTACCGGATAAATGCTAAATCAAATTCCGAGCCCGGCTTGATTCGGGCAGGGCTTCATTATTGCCCGCACACCGCTTCTCACCTGCACTCCGGCAGCCCCGCAAGGCTCGTGAGCAGCGAGAGTAGCCCGCTGAGCAGCGCCGCCGCCGCAACGGAGCGAAGCTCGACCTCGCCCACGGCCGAGGCGGTGCCGATCATCGCAAGCGCGGACTGCGCCGTGGTTTTCAGCGCGCGAATGCCCGCCGCGCGCAGCCATTCCCTTGTGAATACCTTATTCATGCGCTCACTTCCTGTCGCTTTTTATCACGGCAAGCGAATACCTGCCGCTGTCCAGAATAAAATCCGCTATCACGGCGCAAACCTGAATGGGGCCGCACGCGGGCGGGGGAGTGCCGCCGCTTTCTTCCGTTTCAAGCAGGCGCTTGAAGTCCGCCGCGTTTTCATAATCGAAATCCACGCTCATAAGCCCGCGATGCGTCCACCCCCGCGAATTGAGCTTGGTGACCGTAACGCCGTAGGCTATGCCGCGCGCCTCCACCACCAGCGGCTCTCCATCCGGCATAAAGCCGCAGACCCAGCCCACGTGGTGCATTTTGCCGGTATCGGCGCTCTGCATGAACACCGCCTCTCCAAGCACGAAATCCCTTTCGATCTCGCTCAGCTTTCCTTTGCTTTTGCAGCGGTATTTATAGTTCATATCGGCGTTTATATCCGTTTTTTCATCAAGCGCATAGGTGAAATAGGCGTCCAAAAGCCCCTGGCAGTCCGTTGCCCAGCCGCGCTCGCTCCATTTCGCGGTATACCCGTCGAACTTCTCGCGGGTCATGGATTTGGCATAATGGTTCGTGTAATAGCGGTCCAGGGTGTCCCTGTTGGTCTGAACGCGCACGCTGCCGTAGAGATATTCCCATTCCTCCGTGCCGCACTCCTCGCGCTTCACGGGAAGCAGCGCCTCATCGGGTATGCTCGCCTTTTTGGCATGGGAGAGCGCCCATTTAACGAATCCCAGGGGGTCATGCATCCTCATCACCCCCGTAAACCGTATCGATAAGCTCCGCCACGCGCCCGCGCAGCCTTTCGGGCACGTCCTCAAGCTCCTTCAAACCTTTCAAAATAAGCTCGGCATAGATCTTTGCCATAGTTGCTCCCTTCCTTTCATTAAAATCGCATCAATTCACGATAGATCCTTTCAGATAAGGCTTTCGTACAGCTCGCAGAGCGCAAGCTGCGCATCCGTAAGCTGGCGAAACAGCTCCGCGTTCTCCCTTTCAAGCAGCTCTATCCGCTCCGCTTCGCTTGCCTGCCTCGCTTCGTTGCCGCCCTGCTTCCACTCGGCGGCAAGGGCGAAGGCGGCGTCAAAATCCGCCTCGATCTCGGCAAGGCTGTGCTCGCAGCGCATATAGGCCTCGTCCGCCTCCCACCTTGCGGCGGCTGCGGATTCGTTGGCTTCACCGGTTGCGCCGGTTGTGTCGGTTGAGTCGGTTGCGCCGGTTGTGCCGGTTGAGTCGGTTTCGATGCTTTCCCCGGCTTCGTTTTCCTCCGCCGCTTCGCTCGCAAGCTCCCGAATATTCTTTCTGAGAAACACGTCCGCAGTGCCGTCAGGCAGCGCGAAAAAGCTTATGCGCTCCGGCATTTCGCTGAAAATAACGTGATTAAGCATAGCTTGTCCTCCTTTGCTTATTCGCTGTATACGCCGCGATTGCCCGCCGTTCCGCAGGCGCGGCAGGTGTCCGCCCAGGATACGGGGGTGCTCGTGTCAGCGGAGTTTCCGAACACGGCCGCAAGGCTTGCGTTCACGCTGCCGCTGATGGTGCGGTATGAGCGCCAGTTGCCCGTGCCGGTGTTGACCGAAGTCTGCGTAAGCGGTGCGCAATAGCCCGTGGTGATGGGCGTGGTTCCCGCCGCGCTCGACTGCACAAGCATATAGCTTTCGGGCGTACCGAGCCAGTTCAGCTCGGTAATGTTGTTTGTGGTCGTTCCCGTAACACCTCGCTTGCGCAAAATCCCTATATTCACGGCATTCGTGCCCTTGCCGCTGCCGATATTCTCCGCCCTGCGGTTCGCCCAAACGGTGTAGCCCTGCCCGGGGTTATCCTGAAGCACCACGTCCGCAAGCACCTCATACATGCACGGCACCTCAATGCCCTGAAGCTTGAAAGGCTCCTTGCCGCTGCGGTTATCGAAGGGGCTGCCGTCGCTGCCCTTGACCGCATCGGTCGTGCCCGTCAGCCACGGCTGCAAAAGCAGAGTCGTTTCGTTCGCGGTCACGTTGAACGGAGTGTCCGCATCGGTCTGCACCACTCCGTAACCGACGCCGTCCACCGTCATATAGTTGATCGCGGTTATTCGCGCAAACGCGCACACGTCGTAAGCCGCCGCCGCTGTGCGGTCGGAGCCGGAGCCGATCGAAACGGTGGAGCCGACCACGCAATACGCGGCTTCCTCCGGAGTGACCAAAACGCGGGTAACCCCGCTTTCGGAAACCTTGGCGGTATAGACCGTCGTATAGCCCCTTGAGCCCGCCATCACGTTCCATGAGCCGAGATTGGCGTACTTGATTTCAAGCATGGTCTGCAAAAACGCAAGGTCGCAGATGCTCCCGCCCGCGTACTGATTGCCCCACTCGCGCCATTTCGCTGTCTGCGTGTCGTGGCTTGCGTTAATGCCGCCATAGGCTGCGGGCCTGTTTGCCGCGGGCATGACGCCGGAAACGCTTGAAAGCCTGCCCAGAGAGTTCCAGCCCGCCGCGTATTTCGCGTGGATCACGAACGGGCGCACGGAGTTGTCGCTGATCCGCACTGCCTCGGGCAGGGGCCTGAAGCCCGCCTCCTTGCGGTATGCGGCATACTCCAGTGTTTTTGTGGTTGCGGTCTGCGTCCTGCGCACCCAGCCGGTCATCTGCAAAACGCCCACGAAGCTGTCCGAAGGCGCGGAAGAAAACTCGCCGTACACGTCCTTAATTGCGTGGATAACGGGCTCAAGGCTCTGCGCGTCTATGGTGTAGTTGCAGTCAAAGCACGCAAACAGCGGCAGGTCGGCGTAATCGTCCCGCCCCGCCGTTTCGTTTGTGGAGGGCTCGCACACAAGATCTGCGTTGGCCTGCTCCTTCCAGCCTACGGGAGAGGAGCTTGTGCCGTAGCGGTAGAAGGTGGAGGCGTAGACCTCGTGAACGCTTGCCGAGGCCGCATCGAAAAAGCGAAGCACAGCCGCGTCAAGCCCCACGAGCGGTGCGTTTGCCTGCAGAAACGTGCGCAGCGCGGCGCGGGCGCCGTATTTGTGGATAAGCGCAAGCACGTCGAGCACGTCGTTTTGCTGCATATACTCGGAAAAATCGTCTATTATGCTCTGCACCCTCGCTTCACGCGCAAGCTCCGCCATGCCTCGGTCAAGCTCGTTTTGAATGCGAAACGCTTCGCTTTGCTCCCTCGCGCTCTCCGCAGAGGCCCTTGCGCTCTCGGCTGCGGCTCTTGCGCTCTCCGCCGCGCCTCTCGCATTTTCGGAATTTGCGCGCACGTTCTCCGCCGCGGCGCGAAGGCTTTCGCTCCATTCGCGCTCGCCCTCGGCAGCTGCTCGCGCCCGCTCGGCGCTTGAGCGCTGCGATTCGGCGGCGGCTCTTGCGCTCTCCGCCTGCGCCCTCGCGTTTTCGGCATTTGCACGCGCTTCTTCCGCATCCTGCCTTGCGCTTTCGGCAAGCTCCCGCCTGTATTCGGCAAATTCCCTTGCATCGTCTGCCCTCGCGCGCTCATGCTCGGCATCCCTTCGCGCCGCCTCCGCATCGGCGCGCGCGGCTTCGGCATTTACCCTTGCTGATTCCTGCGAAATGCGTGTGTTTTCGTTTCCGATGCGGGTGAGCTCGGCGTTCTGCCGCTCCGTTTCTGCGGCGATGCGGCCCTGCTCGTTTCGGTTGCGAAGGCTCTCCGCCTCGCTTCGCGCCGCTTCCGCCTGCGCTCTTGCCGCCTCCGCCGCCTCGCGCTCCGCCTCGGCCCGCACCCTCGCCAGCTCCGCCGCCTCGTGTGCGGAGATGCTGCCGGTTTGATCGATGATGGAGGGAACTATGCGCACCTCGGCTGCGGACGTGGTTTTAAGCTCGCCCGCGTAAAGCCCTATTTTAAATTCCCGCAGCGAAGCGGGCAGCCGGGGCAGGGTCAGGGAATTGCCCGTGAAGGCGATGTCTATCGGCACGCCGTCCATAATCACGCGCGCCGTTTTGTATGCAAGGCCGTCCCAATCCGAATCAAGATCGAAAAAAACCTCGCAATCCGTGTTGTCCGAAACGATGTAATCGCCAAAGCTGACGTATGGCACCTTGTTTCGAACGGCGATCGTCAATCTGTTTGTATCCATTTTGCCTCCGTTTAAAATGAAAAACCCGGTAAACATTTCATATCCGGCATTTCAGCTCCGCTTCGCAGCGCGTGCGGCATTGCTGCTTCCGTCCGTTTTGCCGGAACAGTGCGGGCGTGAATTCGCCTCCGCCCGAAATGACTTTTATATGCTGATACGGTTCGGAATCCTGTATGATTTGCGTAAGCGGAATTGAACAAAGCCACTATACTTATTATATCATATTTGGGAGAAATATTCAATAGTATTTCTAATAACAGGAGAATATGAAGGGCGGGAAAAACCTAAAAAAGGAAGCAAATAAAATGCCTTCGCTATTGAAGCGGGGCGCGGATTTTGATATAATAAGTTGATTTATTATTCTTCGAACGCGCTCACGGAGGTTTTCCATGCTCAAAACGGATTGTCACTATTCAAAATACGTCGCCCTGCTCAAGTCCGAGCTTGTTCCGGCTGCGGGCTGCACGGAGCCCATCGCAATCGCCTTTGCTGCGGCAAAGGCGCGCTCGGTGCTTGGCAAAATGCCGCAGAAGGTGGAGATACTTGTCAGCGGCAACATCATCAAAAACGTTAAAAGCGTCGTCGTGCCGAACACGGGCGGAATGAGGGGCATACAGGCCGCCGCCGCCGCGGGCATCGCCGCCGGGGACGTGGAGCGCATCCTGGAGGTGATCGCCGACGTGGACGATAACGGCAGAGCGCGCATACGCGAGTTTCTTGAAGCCGCCTGTATATGCGTTCATCCCGCGGACAACGGCAAGATCTTCTATATCGACCTCACCGCGAGATCGGGCGAGGAGTACGCCCGCGTAGTGATAGCGGATTACCACACGAATATCGTGCTTATCGAGCATAACGGCGCAAAGGTTTATGAGAATACCGCCTTCACCTTCGAGAGCGAGGACGGCGTTGTGACCGAGCGGGACGCGATGACCATCAGGGAGATAATCGACTTTGCGGATACGGTCGATCTTGACGATATCGGCGAAACCATAAAGCGCCAGATCGAATACAATTCCGCCATCTCCGCCGAGGGGCTTAAGAATAATTACGGCGCAAATGTCGGAAAGGCGCTGATAGCGACCTTCGGAAACGACGTGAAGATCAGAGCAATGGCGGCGCCCGCTGCGGGAAGCGATGCGCGCATGAGCGGCTGCGAGCTGCCGGTCATCATCGTTTCGGGCAGCGGCAATCAGGGCATGACGGCCTCGCTCCCCGTTATCGAATTTGCGAAGGAGTATAAAAAAACCGAGGAGGAGCTTATCCGCGCCGTCATAGTTTCCGATCTTATCACAATCCATCAAAAGTCCTGGATAGGCAGGCTCTCCGCCTTCTGCGGCGCGATAAGCGCGGGCTGCGGCGCGGCGGCGGGCATAGCGTATCTTTTGGGCGGCGATTACGACGTTATCGCCCACACCCTTGTAAACTCCCTTGCAATAATCTCCGGCGTGGTGTGCGACGGCGCAAAGGCAAGCTGCGCCGGCAAGATCGCGGCGGCGGTGAACGCGGGGCTGCTCGGCTACGGCATCTATATGAACGGCTGCCAGTTCTACGCGGGCGACGGCATAGTTTCAAAGGGCGTTGAAAACACCATTAAAAACGTCGGAAGATTGAGCTGCGACGGTATGCGCGAAACCGATAGGGAGATCCTGCGGATAATGACGGATGAGGAGTAAAATACATAATATTGAACAAATACTAATTATTGACAATATTTAATGCATATGTTACAATGCGCTCGAATTTGCTTTTTGTGAAAGGATTTAGTTATGAAAAAAACACTCTCGCTTTTTTTAGCCCTCTTAATGCTCTTTGCATCATTCAGTTTTGCTCATGCTGAAACATCGGACGAACAAAGTGAACACATCACCTTTGAGGATGTTCTTGCCGGTGTTGCAACGCTCGAAGAGTATAATGCAACGCGAACAAAAGCTGATATTATTGCGGATCCGGGAGCAAGCTCAGGCTTGGCTAATGCGACTTACTATTTCAATAATAAATCAACCGGTGGGTTTCTGAAAACAAATCTTAAGACACAGTCAGGGTTGCTTGCAAACCTCGGAAGCAGCATTAAGTGGAAGGTTACTAAAAGCGGCGATTATTATACTATTCGCACAGATAGCAATAGTGAAAAATATCTTGGCGTACCATCGGCAAACAAAGCAAGTAATGAAGTTATTCTTGTTACTGTGAACGGCACTGTTCCCGCGCATTGTCGATGGACAGCTTATATTGATGCAAGCGGAGGTTGTCATCTTAAGAGCGCATTCAATTACAAATATCTTTATGTGAACGGTTCGTCAATTGCAACGAGCAGTTCCATTGGAAGCGGTAATGAGAAAGACAAGCGTGTTTGGAGAGCTATGACAACGTCTTATTACGGAAACACGGCTTCGTCTACTAAGAGAGAGCTTTCGGAAAGTTCTAGCATTAGAAACATTGAGGTTGCTGTCGGCGGCAACGGGTTTGTTATTGTCAACAAGGGATACTCAAATGAACTGTTCACTCTTGCCGATGATTTCACTTATACTTTAAGTAACACAAAAGCATTTTATTCAAATGGTAAAGTTATCGGTAATAGCGGTGCGTATGGCGGCACAAAGATTACCGCAACGCATAAGGTAACGGGAAGAAAAAAGATTTTTTATGTTTTGTTCGGTTTTTCCACATCAATTTCTTCGACTCCGTTACCCAATAGTATTGCAAATGCACTAAAGGAACCCCATGATGTATGGCCGGCAGGTTCAGACTCGAAATACTACCAACGCTCAACAATGTATAGAGCAAGTGCGCTGAATGATATATACGAGGGCGCTATTGCGACAATTGTTGGTGGCTGGATGCTGGGGCATAAGCTTGCAAAGGAAATGCTGTCGCATTATCTCAGCAATTCAGGAACCAAAAAAACTATTGGTTTCAAAAGCATCATTGATTCACATGCAGATCCGAGGAACAATAGAATTGTCGATATCAATTATCTTATGAGTGCTGTGGAAGCATCCGCAGGCAGTAGTTATAAAACAATCAGAACTATTGAAGCGATAAGAAATCGTGCAACAGCAGGAACCGATTTTCATTACGCTATAAATAGGTATTACACAAGTATAACATGTACCTATCGAAAAAACGGTAATAGATATGAAGCCTCTGTTGTTTATGAATTGCGTGATGCTTATGATTGGGATAGAACCATAGCTTCTATGGGCAATTTACCTGTTTCACCACAGGATATGTGGGAGCTGCATCATGGAGGCGTCGCGAAGAATTATGAGGTTTATGGCTGCAACCGGTTTAATCTCAGTTGGACACAAGGTCAAACATTTGAAAACGGGGCGGTGATCAGCAATGAAAGCTAATCGGTACACGGTGCTCGGCGTTGTTCTTGCCATCGTAATAGCGATTGGCTTGACGATTGCTTTTTGCATATATTCGTTCTATGGTCTTATGAATGCGCCGGATATAACAATAACGGAGCTAACGGAGCCGTTGAAAAAGGGGGTTGAGAAAAAGTACGGATACGTTATTCCCGATAATGCGGAGCTTATTTCGGGCTGGATAGAGCAAGGTCAGGACAGCTCGTTGAAGCTCTATTTCAGCGTTGAGCTCGCCAAATTGCCGGGCTATAAACAGGGCATGGAGCTTTCCGAAATCTATGAGCTTTTGTGGGATGGAAAAAAGGGCGATGTGGATTATGGCCCTCCCACCATTGGTGAAATTGAAAAAATTGAGCAAGAGCATAATGTGGAGTTTTCATTTGCTGCCGGTTGCGAGAGAGCTCCGTTCACAGGGATTTGGCTGACAGAGCCGAAAAACGGCAAGATTTTCGTTTGTATCGACGGCTATCGCCCAGCAAGCTCGTGGTATGATTAACTTCATCTGCGTATAGATTAAAAATAAAACCAAACAATAAATATATAGCTCCGCTTCGGCGGGGCTGTATTGCTATTCATCACGCAAAATGCTAAAATATAGCGGTAATTTTTACAGACGGAGCGGGGGAGAGCGCGGGAGAGCGCGGCTTTCCTTCATCTTCGCCCGAATACAACATTTAAGACTTTTCGGAGGCAAAAAATGAAGATCTCTCAAAAAGCGCAGGCGTGCAACCTCTCGCCCATGCGCAAGTTCCATCCCTACGCCGTGGAAGCCAAGGCAAAGGGCAAGAAGATCTACCACCTGAACATCGGTCAGCCCGATATCGAGACCCCGCCCAACTACTACTACGCTATCCAGAACTTCGATAATCCGGTTCTTGAATACGCGGCTTCCCCCGGTATGCCCGTGCTTATAAATGCGATTCAGCATTACTACGATAAGCTCGGCATCCACTACGAGGAAAACGAGATCCTCATCACCACCGGCGGCAGCGAGGCGCTGCAGATGCTCATGCTCTCCATTCTGGACGAGGGCAGCGAGGTCATCATCCCCGAGCCCTTCTACCCCAATTATAACACCTTCGTTAAGAGCGCGGGCGGCGTTATCCGCCCCATCACCACCACTCCCGAGGGCGGCTACCGCTACGCCTTCCGCGAGAAGCTGGAGGAGGCCTATAACGAAAACACCCGCGCCATCATGTTCACCAACCCCGGCAACCCCACCGGCGTGGTGCTCACCCCCGAGGAGCTTCGCACCATTGCGGATTTTGCAAAGGAGCATGAGCTGTACGTGATCGGCGACGAGGTCTACCGCGAGTTCGTTTACGGCGGTGAAAACCTTGCCACCATCGGTCAGTTCCCGGAGCTTGCCGACAACGCGGTGATCATCGATTCCGTTTCCAAGCGCTTCTCCGCCTGCGGTGCGCGCATCGGCGCCATCATCACCCGCAACAAGGAGCTTCAGCAGAATCTTCTCAAGTTCTGCCAGGCAAGGCTCTCCGTTGCCACGCTCGATCAGGTGGCCTCCGCCGCGCTGTATAGGGTGGGTCCGGATTATTTTGAAAAGGTTCGCAAGGAGTATAAGCTCCGCCGCGACACCTGCTATAAAAAGCTGCTGGAGATACCCGGCGTGGTGGTAAAGGAGCCGCAGGGCGCGTTCTACATGATGGCGGCGCTGCCCGTGGACAACGCGGATTCCTTCCAGAAATGGCTGCTCACCGATTTCGACGATAACGGCGACACCGTGATGTTTGCCCCCGGCGAGGGCTTCTACGCAACGCCCGGCAGGGGTCTGAACGAGATCCGCATCGCGTACGTGCTCAAGCAGCAGGATCTTGAAAGGGCGATGGATCTGCTGGCGCTCGGCATCAAAAAGTACAACGAAACGCATAAATAAGCCTGCTGTGCTTCGGCTATAACCGAAAAACAGGCTGTGCGCTTGAGCTTGCCCGCATCGGAAACGGTGCGGGCGGCTTTTTACACTTTGCCGAGCCCTGATATGATATATATGAAGAAAGCGGCGTTTTGCCCCGTTTCGCTCTTGCCTTGAGTGCGCTTTGAGGGTATAATCTATAATGAGTTTTTGCGGGCATTCGCCGGAAAATGGAGGCGCTTTGGAAAGCTATACGCATCTTGCGCGGCTGTACGACGGCTTTATGGATAACGTGGACTATATGGCATGGGCGGAGTATGTTTCCCGCCTTATTCGCCGTGCGCTCGGCTTTGACGAGCTTGCGCCCCTCCCGCGCCCCGTGCGCCTGCTTGAATGCGGCTGCGGCACGGGGAATATGACCCTTCCGCTTGCAAGGCTCGGCTATGAAGTTACCGCCTCGGATATTTCGGATGAAATGCTTGCCGTGGCGTCCGAAAAGGCGAGGCGGGCGGGGCTGCGTGTGCCGTTTGTTCGCATGGATATGCGGGAGCTTTCGCTCCACAGGCCGCCGGACGCCGTGATAGCCTGCTGCGACTGCGTGAATTATCTTTTGAGCGAGGAGGAGGCGGGGCGCTTCTTCCGCTCGGCGCATTCCCTTTTGAAGCCCGGCGGCGTGCTTGCCTTCGATATTTCCTCAAGCTATAAGCTTGAAGCCTTGCTTGGAAACAACGCCTTCACCGATTCAAACGAGGGCGGCGCGTACTTCTGGCAGAATTGCTTCGATGAAAAAAGCCGCCTTATCGAGATGAAGCTTGAGTTTTTCATAAAAACGGCTGCGGCATCCGGCGGCGAAGCGCTCTATAAGCGCGAAGCGGAAACGCATATCCAGCGCGCGCATTCGGAAAAGGAGCTGAAGCGCCTGCTTGAAGGGGCGGGCTTTTCGCGCACGGAAGCTTTTGACTGCTTCACCCTTGAGCCGCCGCATGAAAAGAGCGAGCGCATACAGTTTATCGCCGTGCGCTGAATGCTTTTTGAACAGGCAGGCTTTTTCTGCCGGACGAAGCATAATAAATATATTTTGAAGAATAAATCACTCTGTGAGTTTAAAGGATAAAACGATGGATAATACGATGGATAAAACGATGGACAATACGATTGATAAAACGATGGACAATACGATGGATAATACGATGGACAGAACGATGGAAAAAAAGAATGCGGACGTTATGTACGGAGGTCTGCTGCTCAATAGAACCGTAAAGTTTTTGGCGATCTCCGGCACGGATATGGTTGAAACGGCGCGGGAAAAGCATTCTCTGAGCCGCGTTTGCACCGCCGCGCTCGGAAGACTGCTGCTTGCCGTTTCCATGATGAGCGCAAGGCTGAAAAATGAAACGGACAGCATCACCGTCACCTTCGCGGGCGGCGGCCCCGCCGGCAACCTCACCGCCGTGGGCCACACGGGCGGCGTCGTAAAGGGCTGCGTCACCAATCCCGAGATCGAGCTGCCGCTGAATGAGTCCGGCAAGCTGGACGTGAGCGGCGCGGTCGGCACGGCGGGCGAGATGCGCGTTATCCGCGATCTTTCGCTTAAAGAGCCGTATATCGGCAGATGCGCGCTTGTGAGCGGAGAAATTGCCGATGATTTTGCAAATTATTTCCTTGTAAGCGAGCAGCAGCCCTCGCTCGTGTATCTGGGCGTGCGCGTTGAGCCCGCAAGCGGCCGTGTGCGCTCCGCAGCGGGGCTTATGCTTACCCCGCTTCCGAATTGCCCGGATGAGGACATTTCGCGGCTTGAGGCGATCGCCTCAGAGATCTCCATGCTTTCAAAGCATATAGACGAGGGCGAGAGCCTGCGCGGTGCGCTTAACAAGCTGTTTTCCGATATGGAGCTTGAGATTACCGATGAGCTTTTGCCGGAGTACCGCTGCGACTGCTCCCGCGAGAGGCTGGAGAGCGTTATAATCTCGCTTGGCGAAAACGAGCTTACCGATATTATCGAAAAGGACGGACGGGCGGAGCTTGTGTGCTCCTTCTGCCAAACCAAATACGTTTTCACACAGAGCGAGCTGCGCGCGCTGCTGAATGAGGCGCGTTCAAAAAGAGAGGAAGCTTCGGATGAGTGATCGGGATAAGAAAAACGGAAAGGACAACGTGAGCCGCATCGGGAGCGTTATCAGCATTTCGGGCAGCGTGAACAGCCTTGTGGATAGGGGCGACGAGCTTTCCGAAAAGGGCGATTTTCTTTCCGCGCTCAAGCTCTACCGCAGAGCCCTGAGGCTGCGGCCCGCAAACGACGATATAAGGCTGCGCGTGGTGGATACGCTGCTTGATATGAGCTGCTTCACGGAGGCGATAGGCGTGCTTGCGCCGGTGCTTTTGCAGGGCACGCAGACGCTGCGCCTCGTGCTGTTCCGCCTTGCGCACTGCATGCTTGGCAAAAGCGAGTTTCGCGCGGCAAAGCAGCTTTTTATGCTTTCGCTCAGCGAGGGCGGGGAGGACGATGTTTCCGATGAGCTCGGCTATATGGACGCGGCGAACGCCTTTGACTGCATTGCCGCCTGCGATCAATATCTGGATGCGGATTCGGAGCAAAAGCCCTTCCCGCGCGATTTTGACGAGGTGGAGGTCGAGCGCGTGCTTGATGAAGCCGGAAAGCTCAGCGAACAGGGCAAATTCAACGAGGCGATACCGCTCACCGAGGGCGCGTACAGATCGCATCCGGATTCCGTGGAGCTTTTTACCGACCTGCTTCTGAATTATTATTGCGACAGAAGGCTTGAGGAGGGCAGAAGGCTTTACGATAGCGCGCCGCAGAAATTCAAAAAGAATTTCACCGTGCAGTGCTGCGCCGCGCTGCTTTTTAATGCGCTTGGCGAAAGCGAGCGGGTGGAAAGGCTTGTGTCGCTGATCGCAGGTCATAACCTTGAGCAGATAAGCGATATAGTGCGCGCCTATACGGTGATGATGGAGATAGGCAGGTTTGAAAAGGCGGCGGACTACGCGCAGGAGCTTTGCGATATAGAGCCGTATAACCGCAATTTCATTCATTTTTCCGCGCAGGCGGCGTACTGCCTGAAGGACGTGTCCTACGCCAAGCAGTGCTATGAGCGCTGTCTTGCGATAGAGCCGACCGATTCCGTGGCGTACTATTTCAAAAAGGTTTGCCTGAACACGCTTGAGAGCGGCGCCCGTCAGCCTTATCAAATCGAATACTCCGTGCCGCCGGCGGAATTCATTCGCCGCGTGGAGCGTTCGGAGGAAATAGCGGGCATGAGCAGGGCCGAGGCGGAGGAGCTTTTCGATTCCTGCCGCGACGAGCTTTTAAGGCTTCTGGATTGGTCGATAAACGACGGCAGCTCGCCCTACGGGGATATGTATCTTACGATTTTTTCGGATTTCGATCCCGAATATGCAGAAGGCGTGATAAGGCGCATCATCGTGGAGCCGGACAGCTCCAAGCTGCTCAAAAGGGCGGCGCTTGCGCACCTGAACACCCTTGCAAGGCACGAAAAATTCATGCTCTATTCCGATGGCACGGTGAACGTATGCTCCTTTGGGCGCGGGCCTGAGAGCTATGCGGAGTGGCCCGAGGCATATAGAAAAATTGCAGAAACGGTCTATGCGCGCATAGCGGAAAGCGCCCCGGAGCTGCTGAGCGCCGCAGCGCGGCTCTGCTACCTTTATACGCTTGCAAACTATAAAAATAAGCCAAGGCTGCCCTACGGTCAGCCGGAGGCGATGGCGGCGGCGATAGAGTATTTTCTTCTGCGGGAGAGCGAAAACCACGAAACTCCGGAGATACGCGCCTTTGCCGCAAGCCGCGGCGTTACGGTGCGCAGGATAGAAAACGCGCTGCTTCGCCTGCTTTCACTCGAGCTGCCGGACACACCCGCCTTTGAAAAGGAAACGGAGCCGGAGCTTGCTTCAGGTGAAGGCGAGCTCGGCGCGGACGGCGACTTTCCGGAGCCCGCTTTGATAAATGATCGAGCCGAAAAGCCCGCGCGCTTTGCCGATCTGATAGATTTTGAACTGAGGGGCGCGGCGGGCTCGCAAAAGGGCGCGCCTTCCGGGGGCAAGCCTGCCGAAAATTCGGGAGAGCCGATCGGCGCGGAACTGCGGAAGCCCGGCGAAAACGGCAAGCCCGGCGAAAACGGCGAAAACGACGGTAACGACAAAAACGACTGCGAATAAGCGTCAGGCGCTTCGCCGTTCCCGCACGGAACAAACGGTATAAACAGATACTATGAATTTTTTTGCAACCTGTAAAATAGGGCTTGAAGCGCTCGTTTCGCGCGAGCTGCGCGAGCTTGGGATCGAGGTCACGGCGGTGAACGACGCCCGCGTGGATTTTTCCGGAAGCTACACCGATATGGCGGCGGCGCTTTTATACCTGCGCACGGCGGAGCGCGTGCTGATGGAGGTGGGCAGCTTTACGGCGGTGAGCTTTGAGCAGCTCTACGAGGGCGTTCGCAAAATCGAGTGGAAGAACTATCTTAATAAAAGCAATTTCATCCACGTTAACGGAAAATCCGCAAAGAGCGCGCTTTTTTCGGTTTCGGACTGCCAAAGCATCGCCAAAAAAGCGATAGTGGATTCGCTTTTTGATTCCTACGGCGTGAGGATACTGCCGGAAAACGGAAAGCGCATCATAGTGGAGATAGGCATTCTGCGCGACCGCGTGACCGTGGCGCTCGATTGCTGCGGCGCGGGGCTTTCGCGGCGCGGGTATCGCACCTATAACGTGCCTGCGCCAATATCGGAAACGCTCGGCGCGGCGATAGTGCTGCTTTCGGGCTATAAGGCGGAGAGGCCGTTCATCGACCCCATGTGCGGCTCCGGCACCATGCCGATAGAGGCGGCTATGATCGCGGCCAATACCGCCGTGGGTCTGAACCGCAGCTTTGCCGCGGAGGATTGGCATTTTATGCACGAAAAAGCCTTTGAAACGGCGCGTGAGCGGGCGAGGGACTGCGCCATTAACGCCAAATTCGATATTACCGGCTCGGATATCGACCCGCACTCGATAGAGCTTTGCAAAAAGCACGCGAAGAAGGCGGGCGTTATGCTGAACTGGCGCGTTTCCTCCGTGCTCGACCTGACTGAAACGCGCAGCGGGGGAGTGCTTTGCTGCAACCCGCCCTACGGCGAGCGCCTTATGGAAAAGCGGGAGGCGGAGAAGCTTTACCGCAGTATGCACGAGGTGTTTTCGCGTCTGGACGGCTGGAGCGTGAATATCATCGCCTCGCATCCGGAGTTTGAGCGCGTCTACGGGCAGAGGGCGGATAAGCGCCGCAAGCTCTCGAACGGCGGCATGGTCTGCACGCTGTATCGCTATTATCCGAAATACGCCGAGATCAAGGATAAAAGGCGGGGAAACGGAGAGCGGGCAGGGAAGGACGAATAATAACGAATACCTGCAATAAGCGGCATATATTATCGGAAAACGATAAATAATGCTTGAAATTCAAAAAACATTATGCTAAAATAAGCCCATTACAGCTTTTCGGAGGATAAATGAAAAAAATCGCTACCTTTGCATTCCTCGCCGCACTCTGCCTTCTGCTTGCTTTCACCGCTGCCTGCGGCGTGCGCAATCCCGCAAACGGCGGCTCCTCGCCCGCTCCGGATGAGGAGCCCGGCGTGTGGCTTATGACAAGGCGGGAGTCCTTCAGTTCCATCGGCACCGTGACCGGGCGTGAGGAATACGATTATGACGAGGGCGGGCGCGAAACGGAGCACAGGCATTTCGGCTCGGGCGATCTGGGCAATTATGTCGAACTGTTTGAGTATAATGAAAACGGCAAAAGAATAAAGAAATCACGAAGCGAGGAGGTCGGCACCGGTCTTTTCGTGGACGCAACGGAATACGAATACGATCAAAACGGCTTTTTAATAAGTGAAAAGCTTTATTCGAGCGGCAGACTTATTATGCACACGGAGTATGAGCGCGACGAAAACGGGGAGGCTGCCGTGATGACCTCTTATGACGCAGAGGGCAGCATATTTTCCAAAACGGTTTTCGAAAACGGCGAAAACAGCTCAAAAACCTCGAACTATGATGCCGAAGGAAAGCTGAAAACCGCGCATGAATTCGTGTATGATGAAAAAGGCAACATAATTAAGCACGCAAGCTATAATGCGGAAGGCATTATGCATTGGTCCGAATACAGGCATGATGCCGACGGAAACGTGATAGAGCAGCTTAACTGCGAAGCGGACGGCAGCGTCAGCTCCCGCACGGTAAGCGAATATGACGCCGACGGCAATAAACTCAAGTCAACTCACTATAGGGCCGATGGCAGCGTAAGCGGCATATCCGTGTATGAATATGATGCAAACGGAAATTTGCTGAGGCACACGCAGCGTGACGGCGAGGGCAATATCAGCAGCGTTTATGAGGAGAATGAATACGATTCAAACGGCAACAAGCTGAAGTCAACGAGCTATTATGCGAACGGCGAGCTCGAATCATGGACGGAATACGAATGGCGCTACTTTGAAAACGCGCCGAAAACCGATTTTTTCAACCGACCCTCGCATTGAGAAAATATAAATTATAAATGGCAAATGAAAAAGGACCGCCCGAAGCACCGGCGGTCCTTTGAATTAAAAGGGGGGAGGAACGATTTACGGCAGGGCTTACGGTCTGCCGTAGCCGTAGCCGCTCTGGCTTGTGTAATCCGAGGCCCTGCCAAGTGTCACGTTAAGCGTTTTTTCAACGTATTCATGCCCCTCAAGCACCTCCACGGTGATCTCCACGGTCTCGCCCGCCTCATAGTATTGCAGGCGGTTCTGAAGGTTTGAAAGGCTGGTAACGCGGATGCCGTCAAAGCGGGTGATGATGCTCTTCAGCGTCACGCCCGCGGCGGCGGCGGGGCTGCCCTGGGTGAGATATGTAACGTAAACGCCCTGCGGGATGCCGTAGGAGGCGGAGATGGTGGAGGTGATGTCCTCGCCCTGAACGCCCAGATAGGCGGCGTTCGCGCCCGTGACCTTCTCGCGGGTGGTGCGGTTCATCAGATCCTCGATTATCGGGGTGGCGGGGGTGATGGAGATGGCGTAGCCCATGCCCTCCACCTCGGTGGAGCTGAACTTGGCTGAATTTATGCCCACGAGCTCGCCGTTCATATTAAGCAGCGCGCCGCCGGAGTTGCCGGGGTTGATCGCCGCATCGGTCTGGATCATGATCGCGTCCGTGGTGTCGATGCGCCTGTTGAGCGCGCTCACTATGCCGGTGGTGACGGACTGCCCGTAGCCCAGCGCGTTGCCGATCGCCACGACCTGCTGACCCACCTTGAGCGAATCGGAGCTGCCGACCTTTGCCTGACGGATCACCTTTGAGGTTTCCTCTTTTATATCGGAAAGCTTCACCGCGATAACGGCCAGATCGTTGTCCGGATCGGTGCCCTTTATCACCGCCTCGCAGGCCTCGTTGTCCACAAAGCACACGGAGAGCGTGGTCGCCTTATCCACAACGTGATTGTTTGTAACTATCAAAAGCTCGGTGTCGTTAGTGCCGATGATTATGCCGGTGCCGCTCGATTCAAGCTGCTGGGTCTGCGGCCTTCCGAAGCCGAAAAGCCCGAAATAGCTCTGCACCTCCTGCACGCTGATATTGGTGATGGAAACCATGCAGGGCATCGCGCCCTCCGCGATCTCGCTCACGTCCAGCACGAGCGAGCCGCCCGAGGGATAGGTCACCTTGGCGATAGAGTCGCCGTCCACGCCGGAAACGCCGTTTGAGCCGGGGGTGACGGAAGCGGTGGGCTGCTCGGTTGCGGGCGCGGCCGTGGCGTTTAAAGCGGTTTTATCCGCCTCGGTTCGGTTGCTCCTGAAAAGCGAACTCACGCCGAAAAAGGCGAGCGCCGCAAAAGCGCCGAAGAGTATGCCGCTTAAAACGAGGGCGCAGATCCTTCTGCCGAGCCCGCCGTTTTTCCTGCCGTTTGCCGCGTTCGCGGTGCTTTCGGCACGATAGCCCGTGCCGTAAGAATCATTCTCATACATATTGGAATGCCTCCTTCTTTTTCTTTCTTCAGCCCTTATTTTACCCCCAAATCTTAAATCGTACTTAAACAGTTTAAATAAATTGACATGGGTTTCAGGGGAAGGCAGGGGCAAAAGCCGTTTTTAAAACACGGCAAACCGCCGGCATGAACCGGCGGCTTCGTGCTTTTCCATTTATATAACGATCAAGAGGGCGAAACGGTTTAGCGGATCAGTACATATCGCTGTTTCGCCTGTCCATATTTCGCTTTGCATCGCGCTCGGCGATGGCGTGGCGCTTGTCGTAAAGCTTTTTGCCCTTGGCAACTGCAAGCTCAAGCTTCACCCTGCCGTCCTTCAAATAGATGCGAAGGGGGATGAGGCTGTAGCCCTCAGCCTGCGAAAGCGCGCCAAGCTTGAGTATCTCCCGCTTATGGAGCAAGAGCTTTCGCTCCCGGAAGGGGTCGCGGTTGAAAATATTGCCCTTTTCGTAGGGGGAAACGTGCATACCCACCACGAACGCCTCGCCGTTTTTAATACGTGCGTAGGAGTCCTTTATATTGACCTTGCCCATGCGGATGCTCTTGACCTCCGTGCCAACGAGCGCAAGCCCGCATTCATAGGTTTGCTCAATAAAGTATTCGTGCCTTGCCTTTCGGTTTTCGGCAAGCTGTTTTTCGCCGCGCTTAATGGGCATTAAAAGCACCTCGCATTTTTATATACAGAAAAAAGCGCAGTGCCCGAAAGCACGGGTACCGCGCGAATACTCGAAAACTGCCGCTCAGCCCAGGATGAGAAGAACGAGAGCAAGAATGCCAACGGCGGCGCCGAGGACGATGGTCAGCTTCTGGAGCTTCGCTTCCTTGGAGGCCTTTGCGCTGCGGCTGCGGCCAAGCGCGGTGGTGTCGTTGCCGAAGGCGCTGCCGAGACCGGCGGTTTTCGCATCCTGCATGAGGATGACCGCCACGAGCACGATCGACACAACGATGAGGAGTATATTGATGATTACTCTGACAGTAGGCATGGTATCTATCCTTTCATGATTAAACTGCTCCGCTGATTATACCATGTTAGCCAATAAATTGCAATACTTTTCGCATTTTAATCTTGTTTTATGCAAATTCACCCGATTTTTACGCAAATTCAGCCGAATTATACGCAAATTCACGCGAAAAAGAGGGGAGCTGCAGCCCTCATTTCGCCTTTTGCGCCGCGAAAGCTTGAGTTTTTGCAGGCTTTGTGTTATTATTTTACAGTTGAAATACTGTGCGCGGAGGCTCAAAATATGACGGATCGACGGAGGCTTGGCGAAAAGCTTCATATATCTTCGATAGACGAGCGCTGCGGAGCGCTTGCCGGGGAATACTCCGTTGGGGTCGAGATCGCCGAATTCTGCTGGGCGTATTATATAGATAACGACAGGCGGGAGCATATCTCGCTCTGCCGCGAAATGATGCGCGGCAAAAGCTCATTTTGGTTTCACGCGCCGTTTGCGGAGCTTGCCGCCTGCGCGATAGACCCCAGGGCGCGGGAGCTTGCGCTCACAAGGTATCTTGAAAGCGCCGAAATAGCGAATGAGCTTGGAATAGACCGCCTTGTGATCCACGGGGGGTATATACCCTACGTGTATTATCCCGAAACCTACGTGGGGCAGTCGATTCTATTCTGGAAGGAATTTCTGCGCAAGGCGCCGAAGAATATCACCGTTGCGCTGGAAAACGTTATGGAGCCCGCGCCGGATATGCTCGTTCAAATAGCAAACGGCGTGGATTCGCCCCGCCTCGGGCTCTGCCTTGATATAGGGCACGCCAACTGCGTGATCTCCAAAACTCCGCCCTTTGAGTGGATAACGCCGATGGCGCCGCGCCTTTTTCACGTGCATATCCATGATAACCTTGGCGAAAACGATCTGCACCTGCCGCTTGGGGAGGGCAATATGCCGCTTGAGCGCATATTCGATGCCCTTCTTGAAAGCTGTCCGAACGCGAGCTATACCATTGAAAATATGAACGCAGGCGCCTCGCTTGAATGGCTGCGTGAAAAGGGCTACCTTGCGCGATAAAATTTATATCAATCAAAACTATGATCGATCGGTGAATACTATGAATGAAAACGAACTGAAATCGCTTATCAGTGAAATACGCCCCGCATCAAGAGCCGCAATGGAGCTTGCCGCGAAAAGGCAGAGCGAGCTTGCCAAGCCCCCGGGAAGCCTCGGCAGGCTGGAGGAGCTTTCGGTGCGCATTGCGGGAATGACGGGAAGCGTGAAAAACGAGATGGAAAAGCGCAGGATCGCGGTTTTCGTTGCCGACAACGGCGTGGTGGACGAGGGCGTTGCCGTAACGCCGAAGGACGTGACGCTCAAGCAGGCGGTGAATATGACGCGCCACGTGACCGGAATGTCCACCCTTGCCGAATTTTTTGGGGATGAAACGCGGATAATCGACGTTGGAATAGATTCCGACGAGGAGTTTGAGGGCATCATCAACAGAAAGATAAGGCGGGGCACGGGCAATATCCGCTCCGGCGCGGCGATGACGCGCGAGGAGGCGGTTGCCGCGATAGGCGTTGGCGTAGGAGCCGCGAAAAGGGCGAAAACGGACGGCGTGCAGGCGCTGGGCATAGGCGAAATGGGCATTGGAAACACCACCACCTCGGCGGCGGTGCTTGCCGCGCTCACGGGAGCCGACCCTGCGAACGTGACCGGGCGCGGAAGCGGACTGACGGACGCCGCTTTCTATAAAAAGGTGAGCGTTATCCGCGAGGCGCTGAGCTGGAATATGCCCGATGTGCGCGATCCGGTGGATATTATTGCGAAGGTCGGCGGGCTTGATATTGCCGCTATGACCGGCGCATTCCTCGGCTGCGCATACGAGCGCATTCCCGCCGTGGCGGACGGCTTTATTTCCACGGTTGCCGCGCTTTGCGCCGTGCGCCTCTGCCCCGAAACGCGGGATTTTGTGATCCTTTCCCATGCCTCAAGGGAGCTTGGGTACGTTATCGCCACGCGCGCGCTCGGGCTTGCGCCCTACCTTGCGCTGGATATGCGCCTTGGCGAGGGCAGCGGCTGCCCGCTTGCGTTTCAGCTCATGCGCGCCGCCTGCGCCGTGATGAACAATATGGCCACCTTCGAGGAGGCAAGGATAGACGACGGCTATCTTGACGAGATAAGAAGGCAGCCCGACCCGGGCAGCAATTTCGGCGGGATATGACGGAAAAAACGGCGATCGCAGGCTCCTGCCTGCCGCCGCTTCGGATCAAACTGCGGATGTGACTTAACTTTGGGTATGACATGAAAATTCTTCTGATAGGCGGCAGCAAAAGCGGCAAAAGCATGCTTGCCCAAAGGCTGACAGCTTCGCTTGCGGAAAAGGACGGCTCCCTGCCTGTTTACTGGGCAACCATGGAGCCGACGGACGGCGAGGACAGGGAGCGCATCAAAAAGCATATCATGGATCGCGCGGGATGGGGGTTTGAAACCATCGAGTGCGCAAGGAATATCGAGCCGCGCCTTCCCGAGATTGGCGATAGTGCCGCCGTGCTTTTTGACAGCATCACCGCGCTCACGGCAAATGAGCTGTTCGGCACGGCGAAAAGCGGCTATCTGAGCGAGCCGGACGGGGGAGCGGAGAAGCGTATTATAGGCGAATTGAAAGCACTGACGAGCGCTTCAAAGCATACCGTGATGGTGTGCGACGATATTTTTCGTGACGGCAAAACCTACGACCCGGCAACGGAGCTTTTTCGCCGCACGCTTGCAAACGTCTGCCGTGCGCTTGCCGCAAGCTGCGATGCGGTTTGCGAAATCGTGTGCTCAAGGGCGGTTCCCTATAAGGGCGAGCTGCCGGAAATACAGCAGATAGTATTACACAAAAGCTTATGAAACTGTGGTTTAAGGCGTTCTTTATGGCGTGGGGAATGTTTCTTTCAATACCCTGCCCGTATCCCAAATGGGATGAGCGGGCACGGGGGAGGATGCTTGCCTGCTTTCCGCTGACTGGGCTTGTGATAGGCGCGGTGTGGGCGCTTGCGGCGTTTTTGCTTCAAATTGCAAGCTGCCCCAAGCCCCTCATGGCATTCCTGCTTGCCGCGCTGCCGTTTTTGCTTACGGGCTTTCTGCATTTGGACGGCTTTTCGGACGTTTGCGATGCGATCCTCTCGCGGCGCGAGCTTGAAGAGCGGCAAAGTATACTCAAGGATCCGCATATCGGCGCGTTCGGCGTTATTTGCATTTCGCTGCTGCTTATCGCGCAGTTTTCGCTGTTTCTTTCTGCGGAGCTCGATTTTTCTTCGCTTTCCGCGCTTGTGCCGCTTGCGCTTGTGCCCGTCCATTCGCGCTGCTGCGCCGCCTGTGCGGTAACGCTGCTCAGACCGATGAAAACGAGCCAGTACGCCGGAATGGAGCGCGAAAAAGCGCAAAAGCACCTTGCGCTGCCGTTTTGTATGCTTGCGCTTTCGACCGCGGCGGCGTTGATCTTCGGCGGGCTGCGCGTCCTCGCCCCGATAGCGGCGGGGGCTTGCTATTGGCTTTTCGCATGGCGGGGCTATAAGAATCTGGACGGCATGAACGGCGATATTTCCGGCTTTGCGCTCACGCTTGCGGAGCTTTTCGGCATAGCGGTGCTGGTGCTTGTGAAATAAGGAAACGGATGAAACACGGGAACGGATGAAACACGGGAACGGATGAAACACGGGAACGGATGAAACACAGGATCGGAGAGTATAAATGGAGCTTATAATCGGCGGCGCGTATCAGGGCAAGCTATCATGGGCCGTAAAGGAAAAGGGCTTTGAGCAGGATGAGCTTTTCGAGCTTTCAAAGGGCCTGCCGGATAGAGCATACCCTTGCTATTACCATCTTGAGGCGTACACGAAAAGCGCCTGCGAGGAGGGAATGAACGCGGAGCGGATGCTGGAGGCGCTTTTGCCGTTTATAGAGGGCTCCGTGATTATTTCGCGCGAGATCGGCTCCGGCATAGTGCCGATGGAGCCCTTTGAGCGGCTTTGGCGCGAGGAGCACGGCAGGCTGCTCAATATGCTTGCTTCGCGTTCGGAGAGAGTGACGCGCATATTCTGCGGACTTGCGGAGGTTTTGAAATGAAGCTGACCATGATACGGCACGGCATAACGGAGGGCAATAAAAACGGTCTTTACTACGGCGGCACCGATCTGCCCCTGCTTGAGGAGGGCAAAAAGGCGCTTGAGGAGCTTAAAGGCGAGCTTCACTACCCCGTGGCGAAGCATTATTACACGAGCGGAATGCTCCGCGCCGAGCAGAGCTTCAAAATCATCTACGGCGATATTCCGCACGGCATTCTGCCCGGCCTTCGTGAAATAGATCTGGGCGATTTTGAGATGCGCACCTACGAGCAGCTAAAGGACGACCCCGATTTTATAGCCTGGATCACGGGCGATAACGAGGCGAATATCTGCCCGAACGGCGAAAGCGGCGACGGGGTGACGCAGCGCGCGCTTGCCGAGCTTGAGCCGATAATAGCGGCGGGGGAGGACGCGGTGATAATCACGCACAGCGGCGTTATCGGCGGAGTGCTGCGAAGGCTTTTCAAAAAAGGCACCCGCTATGATTACAGAGTGGATCCCGGCTACGGCTTCACGGTTGAGTTTGTAAACGGCGAGCCCGTTTCATTGGAAAAAGTGCCTTCCCGCTGATGCGCGGGAGGCACTTTTTTCTGTCAAGGCCGCTGCTTTTTGGTGATGCCGCTTGTTCCCGATTTCACATTTAATGAACTCTGTAAGCAATTGCCCGATCCGGCTCAATCCCCGTCGCTGCCCCCTATAAGCCAGGTGAAGGCGGCGGAATCCGAGGAGCGGATGGAGTCGGGCGCAATATCCATGTCGAGCATAGCGCCGAAGGCCGCGGATTCGTTCTTCGCACGGGCGAAATTGGTGGGGGAAAACACGTTCACGTCGCCCCAGTTGTAGTCTATATTCACAAGCTCGCCGAGCGAAACGCCCGAGGCGGCGCAGAGTATCTCCGCCTTCTCGCGTGCGTTCTTCGCCGCGCTCTCAAGAAGCTGCCGCTTGATGGCGGAGGGGTCCTTCACGGTGAAGCTGAGGTTGAACTGCGGCTTTGCGCTGCACGAGGCGATGGCGGAAAGCGTTTTTGAAAGCAGCTCGTTTGTGAAATCAAATTCTATCTTCAAAGTGTGGAAGCAGGCGTACCCCGCGAAAACGCTTCTATACATACCGTTTTCATCCCGCGCGTCCTCATAATTCATGTGAACGTTGAAATCCATGGTCTTGAGCGCACCCTTTTCGTAGCCCGCGCCCTCAAGCGCCGCGTTCAGCTCCGCTATCTGCGCGCTTGCCTCGCGTATCGCGGTTTCGTAATCCGCATTCTTGGTTTCTATTGTCATGTTCAGCACCACGCGGTCGGGCTTGGTTCTTGCGGTGCCTATTCCCTTAACGGTGATCGTCTTTTTCATTTTGCCTCCCATCGCCCCATCTTTTAAGGGGATTTTTGTTTATTATACACCAATAGAACGCGCGAAGGCGGTATTTGGTGGAAAAAACCTGTCGAAATCACAAGATATATTTAAAAAACTGCTTTGCGGAGCGCTTGTAAAGTGATATAATGAACTCGGATTCATGCGGCTCGCGCCGCAATATATTAAGGAGGTTCCGTTTATGGTCCAACTCACCATTGATGAAAGTCGCTGCAAGGGCTGCGGCCTTTGCGTGCGTGCATGTCCGAAGAAGATCCTCGAACTTGCAAAGAACAAGCTGAACGAAAAGGGATACCATCCCGCTCAGATGATGGATCAGGCGGCATGTGTTGCCTGCGCAAGCTGCGCCAGGACCTGCCCCGACGCCGTTATCACCATCGAGAAAGAATAGTAGGAGGAAACGAACATGGCAAAGAAATTGATGAAGGGCTGCGAAGCGGTCGCTGAAGCCGCCATTCAGGCAGGCTGCCACTACTTCTTCGGCTATCCCATCACCCCTCAGAACGATATTCCCGAGTACATGGCGGCGCGTCTTCCAAAGGTGGGAGGCTGCTTCCTTCAGGCGGAGAGCGAGGTTGCCGCTATCAATATGGTATACGGCGCCGCTGCCTCCGGTGCGCGCGTTATGACCAGCTCCTCCAGCCCCGGCGTCAGCCTCAAGCAGGAGGGCATGAGCTATCTTGCGGGCGCGGAGCTTCCCTGCGTTGTGGTAAACATGGTTCGCGGCGGCCCCGGCCTCGGCTCCATCCAGCCCTCCCAGGGCGACTATTTCCAGGCCACCCGCGGCGGCGGCCACGGCGACTATCATCCCATCGTGCTCGCTCCCTCCTCCGTTCAGGAAGCGGTGGATATGATGCAGGATGCGTTCGACCTTGCGGACGTTTACCGCACCCCCGTTATGATCCTTGCGGACGGCATCATCGGCCAGATGATGGAGCCCGTTGAGTTCCAT
>CAMVMM010000027.1 GCA_947168565.1 uncultured Clostridia bacterium
CCGGCCTGCGCCGAGTGACGCCGGCCTGCGCCGAGTGACGCCGGCCTGCGCCGAGTGACGCCGGCCTGCGCCGAGCGACGCCGGCCTGCGCCGAGCGATATGCGCTTTGAGTACTGTAATGCAGAATTCTATTATACGATTACACAAAACAATAAATCAAATATACGATTTTTTATAAAATTCGTGCATCGGCAGAAAAGTTTCCCCTTGAAAATATATATAGGAAGTGATATAATATAGGCGTTGCATGAGTATATGCGGCATAATAACACAGGAGGAAATGAAAATGAAAAAGAAGCTTTTGAGTTTCATCGTGGCGGCAGTCATGGTGCTGTCCATGCTCCCGATGGGCGCGATAGCGGAGAGCGTTCGGAAGGCTATGCCCTCGGATAGCTCCCAAAGCGCCGTAAAAGCCCCCGATGCCCCTGCTTACAGGGAGGAAACCACCCTCTATTCATTCGGCTTTGAAACCGATCCCACGGAGGAGGGCTGGCAGTTTTTCGATCTTGACGGCAACGGCACGAACTGGCAGCAGAGCACAACCAAAAAGCACAGCGGCGAGTATTCGCTCATGTCCAGCTCATACAAGCCCTCGCCGCATAACGTGAACAACTGGGCGATAACGCCCGCCGTTGAGCTTCCCGCAACCGGAATGGCGACGCTGAAATACTGGCTCGTCCAGCAGTCGACCAACTATCTTGAAACCTTCGCCGTGTATATCGGCGAAATCGCGGATCCCGAGGAGATGGACGTGCTCGTGCCGGAAGGCACCCCGGGCACCTCGAGCTTCACCCAGTTTGAGGTGGATATCTCCGCCTATATCGGCAAAACCGTGTATATTGCGTTTGTAAACTATAAATCCTACGACCAATACTATATCTATATCGACGATGTGGAGATAGTGGCCGATCCGGAGGGAACTCCGCCCACGCAGCCTCCGGAGCCGACCGAGGTGCCGGCCGGCTATCTGAACGACTCCCTGAACGCGGCGGACACCGATCTTTATATCGAATTTGAAAGCACCGGAGCGTATCCCTGGATAGTGATGAACGACGATCCCGCAAGGAGCTACGTGCAAAGCGGCAACAAGGGCGTTCACAGCAGCACCTCCACGCTGAGCGCAACCTTCACCACGGAGGCTTATTACACCCTTTCCTTCGATTACAAGGCGTGGGGCGAGGGCACAAGCTCAGTATGGGACGCCTGCATCTTCAGGCTTGACGGCGTTCAGATTTTCCGTAAAGGCGCGGAGGATATGGATTGGCAGACCTACACGGTGAGTGAGCTCCTCGCTCCGGGCGAGCACACGATAGAGTTCTCCTATACCAAGGACAGCAGCGTTTCCGTCGAGGGCGACTATTTTGCGGTGGATGAGCTTAAGCTGACCGAGGAGGCCGCGCCCACGCCCACTCCGGAGCCCACGCCCACTCCGGAGCCCACTCCGGTGCCCGTGCCGCAGGCGGACGAGGCGCTCATTATTCTGAACGTTCCCTCAGAGGTTTGGGGCGACGGCACCGGCTACCAGATGCTGCTTGATGCCGATGCCACCGCATACGGCAGCGTGATCCCCGCCAACGGCGGTCTTACCACCTCCGGCGATGCTCCGGCTTCGGTTTACGCTGAATTTGAGTATAAGATCCCCCAAAATGCGGACGGCTCCTGCTCCACCCGCAACGTTATCGTCAGCGGTCAGGGCGGCGTGCTCGTTCCCGCCGGCACCTACGACTGGTGCATCACCAACCCCACTCCGAGCGACCGCATCTGGATCGCCTCCTCACACGGCAACGTAGGTGGCCGTCAGGATGACTACGAGTTCGAGGGCGGCAGAACCTACATGTTTACCGTGACATTGGGCGGTGAGAACGACCGCGTTGACCTGACGCTTGAGCCGATAGAGCAGGTCGAGATCGAGTTCACCGAGCCCGCATGGGGCGAAGCGCCCGATAATACGGCCGTTATCCCCGAGGATGCGAACTATTACTTGGAGGTCATACAGTGGTTCCGCGACGATGCGGAAATGACGGACGGCGAGACCTTCAACGACGAAAACGCCCAATACTCCGCGCATATCACCCTTGTTGCAAACAACGGGTACGAGTTCCCCGCCGAGCTTACGGTGCTTTTGAACGGCAGCGACGAAAAGCTGCTCCACTACGAGCCCATTGAAGACGGCGTGCTGCTGAATATTGAGGCGGGACCCTTCCACGTTGAGCGCGAGCACATTGAGCAGGTGGAGATCGAGTTCACCGAGCCCGCATGGGGCGAAGCGCCCGATAATACGGCCGTTATCCCCGAGGATGCGAACTATTACTTGGAGGTCATACAGTGGTTCCGCGACGATGCGGAAATGACGGACGGCGAGACCTTCAACGACGAAAACGCCCAATACTCCGCGCATATCACCCTTGTTGCATTCGACGGCTACAAGTTCCCCGATGAGCTTACGGTGCTTATTAACGGCAGCGATGAAAAGCTGATCCGGTACGAGCCTTTTGAAAACGGTGTGCTGCTGAGTGTCGAGGCGGGCTACTATACCTTTGCCCGCGAGAGCATTGAGCAGGTCGAGATCGAGCTCACCGAGCCCGTATGGGGCGGCGAGGCCTATGCCGATGAGCCGACCGTCCCCGATGGCGCACCCTATGAGGTCGTGGTCGTGAACTGGTTCTGCGACGGCGAGCAGATCGAGCCGGGCGACCTGTTCAACGTGGAGGGCGCGGAGTACACCGTGGAGCTTGTGCTTGCGGTTGCCGAAGAAAGCTATAAGTTCTCCGACCAGGTGAGTGTTACCGTAAACGGCGGCGAGGAGCTTGTGATAAGCTTTGAGCCCGGAGAAAACTATACGATTCTGGACGTTGTGGCGGGCCCCTTCACCGTTGAGCGCGAGCTCATAGAGCAGGTGGAGATCGAGCTCACCGAGCCCGTATGGGGCGGCGAGGCCTATGCCGATGAGCCGACCGTCCCCGATGGCGCACCCTATGAGGTCGTGGTCGTGAACTGGTTCTGCGACGGCGAGCAGATCGAGCCGGGCGACCTGTTCAACGTGGAGGGCGCGGAGTACACCGTGGAGCTTGTGCTTGCGGTTGCCGAAGAAAGCTATAAGTTCTCCGACCAGGTGAGCGTTACCGTAAACGGCGGCGAGGAGCTTGTGATAAGCTTCGAGCCCGGAGAAAACTATACGATTCTGGACGTTGTGGCGGGCCTCTTCTACGTTGAGCGCGAGCTCATAGAGCAGGTCGATATCGAGCTCACCGAGCCCGTTTGGGGCGTTGCGCCCGATTACGCATACGTCGCTCCCGGCGCACCCTACGAAGTGATGTACGTGAACTGGTTCTGCGACGGCGAGATGATGCAGGAGGGCGACCTGTTCGATATCGAGGGCGCCGTCTATACCGCAGAGATATTCCTTTCGGCAAACGAAGGCTTCAAGTTCGCGGACGAGATCACGGTGTACGTGAACGAGAGCGAGGAGCTTGTGATAATCGCCGAGCCCGGCGAGAACTATGCGCTGCTTACGGTTGAGGCGGGTCCCTTCACCGTTGAGCGCGTGGTCATAGAGGAAGCGGAGATCGTGGATTTTGTTGAGCCCGCACTTGGCGAGGAGGCCGATTTCAATGCCACCGTTCCCGAGGAAGCGGATTACTATATTGGAGATATCTACTGGTACTACGACGACGCGACCGGCAGGCACTACCTTGATGAGGGCGACGTGTTCGATCGGGAGGTCACCTATTATTGCGGCATCGTGCTCGTTCCGAGCGAGGGCTTTAAGTTCTCCGAGCAGCTTACCGTTACCGTAAACGGCGGAACGGAGCTTGTGTTCGATCTGTTTGCCGAAACGGAGGGCGCAGAGGTGATCGTCGGCGAATTCCCGATCGAATTTGAGGTGATCGACATTATCGAGCTCCTTGACTTTGAAGTTCCCGTGTGGGGCGCGCATCCCGATTTTGAGGTCAGCGTGCCCGATGGCGCACATTACACCGTTGAGCAGGTCCGCTGGAACGACGGCGGGCTTACCGCTGAGTACGTGTTCAACGATGAAGAAGTGGTCTACTGGGCAGCCTTCGAGGTGGTTCCGGAGTTCGGCTATAAATTCACGGAAAACACCCTTGTGACCATAAACGGCAGCGCGGAGCTTTATTCCGTGCAGTACAGCTATGTGCCCGCCGGTCATATAGAAACCGTCGATCTGTTCGTTCAGCGCGAGCTTATCGAGGCGGTGGAGATAGTGGAATTCGTTGAGCCCGCATGGGGCGAGGCGCCGAGCTACGAGCTTGCCGTTCCCGATGGCGCGAATTACAGCATCGAGTCCGTGATCTGGTATCGTGACAACGAGATCATGCAGCCGAACGACCTGTTCGATGATGAAAACGCGGGCTACTATGCGCAGATCAGCCTTATACCGGCCGACGGCTATAAGTTTGCAGGCGAGCTGACGGTTACGATAAACGGCAGCGAGGAGCTTGTGGACGGCGACTGCACCGTGATCGAAACGGAGCTTGTCACCTTGACCACGATCACATTCTATGTTGAGGAGCCCTCGGATGAGCCGCTTTGGGGCGATGCGAACGGCGACGGCGAAGTGACGATCGAGGACGCGCTGCTCATCATGCGCTACCTTATCGAGTGCGACACCATCGACGAGGCGAATATGCCCGCATGCGACGTGAACGGCGACGGCGAGGTGGACCTTGTGGACGCGCTGCTCATCATGCGCAGGGCCATGGGCATCATCGACTTCTTCCCCGTTGAGCAGGTATGATAAGCTTAAATCCGAAGGCAAGAGCAGCATGACCGATCATGCTTGCTTACCTCAATAGGATCATACGCGCGCTCCGCCCGATTCGGGCGGGGCGCTTTTTGCGTTCGCGCCTTTTTAAAAAGAGCGAAAAGCCCTGCATTACAGGCGTGCCTGAGCTTGTTTTCCGCGCGGCGCTGTGGTATAATTGAATTCGGCCAATATATTGGGCGACAATACTCACAATGGAGGATATACTATGAAGAAAAAGCTTTTTTGCCTGATCGCTGCGGCGGTCATGCTGCTGTCCGCGCTGCCCATGGGCGCGTTTGCACAGCCGAGCGCCGTGCGCGATGCGGCGCGTGAGGACGCGGTTTTGGCGTATTGGGATTTTGAAACCGATCCCCTTGAGGACGGCTGGCAGTTTATCGATGCGGACGGCGACGGTGAGAACTGGAGCTGGGTGAACTCCGGCTCAAACGCCAATTCGGGCACACACGCCATAATGTCCGCCTCGGACACCGGCAGTCTGCATCCCGATCACTGGGCGATTACCCCCGCAGTTGCCGTTCCCGCGCAGGGCTATACCACTTTCCGGTACTATGGCAAAAACTATGTTTCCTCATTTCAGGACAATTACCGCATCTATATCGGCACAAGCGATGATATTGCGTCCATGGAGCCGCTGACGGAGGATCGCGTTTTCATTGGCAACCAGTATGCTTCCGAAGAGGTGGATATCACCGCGTTCGCGGGGCAGACCGTGTTCGTTGCCATTCGGCACTACAATGTTTCCGATGAATGGCGGTTTTATTTCGATGATATTTCCTTTGTAAACAGCGATGAAGCGCCCGAGGCTCCCGTGGAGACCTTCAGCTTCAACAGCGAGGCGGAGCTTGCCGACTGGACCTTTGTGGACAGCGACGGCGACGGCCATAACTGGAGCTGGAGCGCGAACTATCCGGAGGATCTCATCGAGTATGAAGGCGTCGGCGCGCTTTATTCGGAATCCTACGTAAACGATTATGAGCAGCAGACGGGATATGCCGTCACTCCCGACAACTGGGCCGTTTCACCCTCGTTCACCGTGCCGGATGAGAATGCAAGGCTAACGCTCTATGCCGCCTCCTACGGCAATTACGGAAACGAGCATTTTGCCGTGTACGCGGGCACCTCGCCGGATATAGAGTCCATGGTGGAGGTGCTGCCCGAAACGGAGGCGACCGCGCAGATTCTGAACACCCCGAACTACCGTCAGTACGAGGCGGATCTTTCCGCCTTCGCCGGGCAGGACATGCATATTGCCGTGCGCCATTTCAACTGCACCGATTTCTTCATACTGATGCTGGATAAGATCGAGATCTGGGGCAGCTATAACGCTGAGCCCGGCGATCCCTATGCCATCCACGAGGTTTACGTGAACGGCTGGACCGACCCCATTGAGGGTGTGGCGGGCATCGACAACGTGTTCCTTGAAACGCCCGAGGGCGCGCCGTATTATATCGTTTACGCCGGCTGGCGCGATGAAACCGACCAGCAGCAGATGTGGAACGAAAATCACGTGTTCGTGGCGGGTCACGAGTATTCCGAGGGCTGCCAGATCTGGGCGGAAGAAGGCTATCATTTTGCCGAGGACTGCGCCTTCTATGCGGACGGCGACACCCTGATACTCGACCTTGAGTGGTGCTATGTGGATGAAATGGACAACTGGATCTGCTATATGAACAGCATACCCACGGTTTGCGAGGCGGCAAGCGACACCGTGGGCGATATCGACCTTGACGGCGACGTGGACACCGCGGACGCGATACTTGCGCTTCGCTACGTGCTGGGTCTTGACACGCTCAGCTCCGTGCAGCTTGAAAATGCGGACGTTGACGGCGACGGCAGCGTGACCATTATCGACTGCGTGCTCGTTCACAGAAGGGCGATGGGCGTTATCCCCGCGTTTCCCGTTGAATAAGCCGAATCTTTAGCTTTATACCTGCAAAGCAGCAGCTGAAAAATGCCGATCGGGAGAGCCGGTCGGCATTTCGCTTTGCCCGCAGATCGGCTGGGGGACGGGGGAAAATATTTAATAACAGACGGGAGTTTTACGCAAAACGGCTTGCATTTTGAATCGGGATAAGCTATAATATATGCAGGGTGATGAGATTCATTGATCGCCGCGCTGCGGCAGCGCGCGGAGCGGAAAAGGGCATTCCGATTTGCGTGGAATCAGTGAAAAAAGCATGTGTTTTTTGTTACCTCCTCTTGGCGATGGGATCGGCGAAGCTTCTTCGCCGGTCCCTATCCGCATATCGGCAGCGAGCGACCGGATCGCCGCAGCGGGGGAGGCTCGTGTCACCGTAATAATATTTTTAGCAGGAGCAGCAAATGAAAGGAAAAGACAGAAACAACAGAAACAGGAGTTTCGAGTGCGTGTACGCGGGCCCCGATATGCTTGAAGGGATCGGCAAAAAGAACGCGGACGGCGAGAACGGGAGCGGCGAGCCGGAAAAAAAGCCGTATCCGGATTCCTTCATGCAGGAGGATGAGCCGCAGCAGCAGGAGACGCAGCAGCCCCGGCAGCCGCAGATGAAGCTTGTGTACGCCGGCCCGAGCATGCGCCCGAGAACGGACAATATGCCAATCATGCAGGCGGTGTATGCCTGCCCGCCCTCCGTGCATAAAAACGCGGGGCAGTTTTTTGAAAAGAAGCCCTCGATGCAGCGCGTTTACGACGGGCCGAGGGTGCGAAGGGGCGCGGATGCAGAGATGAACGAGGTATACGCAGGCCCCGGGATGATGGGCGAGCTCGGCTTCTGCGGCGCATGCGGCGCAAAGCTTAATGAAAACGCCAAATTCTGCTCAAACTGCGGCGCAAGAGTCGGCGCGGCAGGCGAAAGCGATTCGAGTGGGCAGGCTCAGCCGCCGAAAAAGCCCGGCATGATCAGAAAGGGCTTTATCGCCCGACCGAAAGGAAACAGGGATGAGCTCGTTTAAGCTGCGCTCCTGCGTGTGGGAGATAACCCTTGCGTGCTGCTTCAACTGCAAATACTGCGGCTCAAAGGCGGGCAGGGCGAGGGAAAACGAGCTGAGCCTTGAGGAATGCCTCTCGGTGGCGGATCAGCTTGCGCTTCTGGGCTGCCGCCGCGTTTCGCTCATCGGCGGCGAGGTGTTCATGCGCCCCGATTGGTCAAAAATCGTGGAAAGGCTCACGCGAAACGGCGTGCGCGTGTGCATCATCACAAACGGCTTTCTGTTCCGTCCGGAGCTCGTGCGCGAGCTTGTGCGGCTTGATATAGAATCCGTTGCCGTTTCGGTGGACGGAACCGAGTGCGTACACGATAAATACCGCCAAAGCGGCAGCTTTTTGCGCGCGATGAACGCCATAGACACGCTTTCCGCAGGCGGCATAGCGGTTTCCGTTATCACCACCCTGAACGCGGAAAACGCGCCCCTGCTTGAGGAAATGTATGCGGAGCTTGTGAAGCACCGCGTTCTGGCATGGCAGCTTCAGGCCTGCTCCCCCATGGGCAACGCCTCGGGCGGCATAGATTACCGCTTCGATCCGAACGCGGTGATAGCTTTTGTGTCGGCTCATGCGGACGCGCCCTTTGCCGTGGGCATAGCGGATAATATCGGCTATTTTACGGAGGAGGAGGGCAGCCTGCGCGGAAACAGAAGCGGCAAGGCGGTTTTCCGCGGGTGCAGCGCGGGGCTTTCGGCAATAGGGATAGACAGCGTTGGAAACGTGCGCGGCTGCGAATCCATGTATGATGAGCGCTTCAACGAGGGCAATCTGCGCGATAGACGCCTTGAGGACATCTGGAACGACGAAAACGCTTTTTCGTACAACAGAAAATTCACTCCCGACCTGTTGACGGGGGAGTGCGCGCGCTGCGAGCATGGCGCGTACTGCGCGGGCGGCTGCCGCTCGTATAATTATTTTGTTCTCGGAAAGCTTTACGAGGCGCCGAGATGCGCAAGAAACGTGAAATAACAAAGGCGGCTTTTCAATCGAAAGGCCGCCTTAATTACGTGAAATCGGCAGTGAAGGCTGTTTTTCAGCGCAGCGCGTTCAGCCGCTTTAGCTGGTCGAAAAGCCGGAAGGTTATATCTGCGGCAAGCTCCGGGAGCTGCTCCCGCGCCTCAGTCACCTGGCTTAAAAGGCTGTCCGCAAGTTTTCGGGCATATTTGCGGTACTCCGGCGAGGCTTGCGGATGCGCCTCGATTATATCGAGCGTTCTTTTCAAAAGCTCATGCGTATGGCACAGGTATTGAACATCGTCTTTGCGGTTCAGCTTCAAAAACAGGTTCGCGCCGTATTCAAGCAGCGCCCTTGCGGCGATCCCCCCTTTTTCAAGAAACAGGGGGCGGCAGTTCAGATTCAAAAGAATGGATCGAAGCTCGCCGTAAAAGCGGCGCTTGTCGGCCTCGGGGTCGTCAAGCTCCTCGTAGGTTTCAAGCGCGTCCGAAACAGTCTTAAGTGAACTGATCAGAAAGCTTATACCCGCTTCCTTCTGCGCGCGATCGGAATCAAGATGCTCCGCAAGGCGCCTGAACGCTTCGAGCCGCCACGGCAGATTGTTGTCAACCCCCACCACTCTGCCGCCGGGAGAAAAGACCTCGGCGGCCCTGGACTGCATCAGCACACGCACCGAATAATCAAGCTCGATCAGAGCGTCAATATTTTTAAGCTTTGAAAGTATGGCGCACACCCTTTGAGCGAACGCGGCGGCGTGCTCCCTAAGCCCGTCTTGAACACACATATAGGAATAAACCGGTATCTGCCTTGAAAGGTATCCGGATAAGGATTTAAGCAATGGTTCCGAAAACGGATCGACCTCGTTTATGAAATCCACCATTTCGGAAACGGATTGCAGCGAATTGAAAAAGCGTTTCTCCGTAAAGGTGTGCACGGCCGAGCCTTCGTTCTGGTGGTAATAGTACACGGCGTTTTCGGCGGGCTCAAAGCTTTTTGCGAAGTATCTGACTTTGAAAAGAAAAACCGAATCGTGGGATACTCGCGCCTCGCCGTATCTTATATGATGCTCCTCTAAAAAGCTGCGTTTATATATCATGCTCCAATGCTCGCTGATGTATAAGGAATGGAGAATATCCTTGCCGCTGTCAAGCCTTGCCTTGACGGCAGAGGGTCTGCTTGCGAGGGAGCATATTCCGTTTTTAATATCCATGCAGGTGCATTTTGCTATATCCGCTTCGCTCTTCTTTGCACTTTTGTAAAGCTCCTCAAGAAAATTCGGCGAAACGGTGTCGTCGCAGTCGATAAAGGAAAGGTATTCGCCCCGCGCCCTGTCTATACCGGCGTTTCTTGCGATCCCGGAGCCGACGTTCACGTCAAGCGCAATCAGATTTATGCGCGGATCGCGGGCCTGATAGCTTTTTACTATCTCACGCGAATCGTCGGTGCTTTTATCGTCCACAACAAGCACCTCAAACTCCGAAAAGGTCTGCGCCTCCATGCCGTCAAGGCAGCGCGCAAGGTACTTGCCCGAGTTATAAACGGGAATTATGACGGATATTCGTGGTGCTGCATGGTTCATTTTCATTTCTTTTCGCCTTTCCATTAAACTTAAAGCTCCCGCCAAATCGTTTTGCCTCATCAGCGCAAGCAGCTTTCTGTGCAGCCGGTCGATTTGAGGCATCAGGTGAAGCCTTTCGCTTCGCACCTCAAGGCCGCCTTAATTACGTGAAATCGGCAGTGAAGGCTGTTTTTCAGCTCAGCGCGTTCAGGCGCTTTAGCTGGTCGGAAAGCCGGAAGGTCATATCTGCGGCAAGCTCCGGGAGATGCTCCCGCGCCTTGGACACCTGGCTTAAAAGGCTGCCCGTAAGATTTTGGGCATATTCGCGGTACTCCGGCGAGGCTTGCGGATGCGCCTCGATTATATCGAGCGTTCTTTTCAAAAGCTCATGCGTATGGCACAGGTATTGAACATCGTCTTTGCGGTTCAGCTTCAAAAACAGGTTCGCGCCGTATTCAAGCAGCGCCCTTGCGGCGATCCCCCCTTTTTCAAGAAACAGGGGGCGGCAGTTCAGATTCAAAAGAACGGATCGAAGCTCGTTGTAAAAGCGGCGCTCGTCGGCCTCGGGATCGTCAAGCTCCTCGTAGTTTTCAAGCGCGTCCGAAACACTCTTAAGTGAACTGATCAGAAAACTCATACCCGCTTCCTTCTGCGCGCGATTGGAATCAAGATGCTCCGCAAGGCGCCTGAACGCTTCGAGCCGCCACGGCAGGTTGCATTCAAGCCCCACCACTCTGCCGCCGGGAGAAAAGACCTCGGCGGCCTTGGACTGCATCAGCACACGCACCGAATAATTCAGCTCGATCAGCGCGTCAATATTTTTAAGCTTTGAAAGTATGGCGTATACCCTTTGACCGAACGCGGCGGCGTGCTCCTTCAGCCCGTCTTGAACACACATATAGGAATAAACCGGTATCTGCCTTGTAAGGTATCCGGATAAGGATTTAAGCAATGGTTCCGAAAACGGATCGACCTCGTTTATGAAATCCACCATTTCGGAAACGGATTGCAGCGAATTGAAAAAGCGTTTCTCCGTAAAGGTGTGCACGGCCGAGCCTTCGTTCTGGTGGTAATAGTACACGGCGTTTTCGGCGGGCTCAAAGCTTTTTGCGTAATATCTGACCTTGAAAAGAAAAAACGAATCCTGGGATACCCGCGAGCTGCTGTATCTTATATGATGCTCCTCGATAAAGCTGCGTTTGTATATCGAGCTCCAATGCTCGCTGTTGTGTAAGGAGCGGAGCATATCCATGCCGCGATCAAGCTTTGCCTTGATGACGGAGGGTCTGCTTGCAACGGTGCTTATTCCGTTTTTGATCCTTACGCAGGTGCATTTTGCTATATCCGCTTCGCTCTTCTTTGCACTTTTATAAAGCTCCTCAAGAAAATTCGGCGAAACGGTGTCGTCGCAGTCGATAAAGGAAAGGTATTCGCCCCGCGCCCTGTCTATACCGGCGTTTCTTGCGATCCCGGAGCCGACGTTCACGTCAAGCGCAATCAGATTTATGCGCGGATCGCGGGCCTGATAGCTTTTTACTATCTCACGCGAATCGTCGGTGCTTTTATCGTCCACAACAAGCACCTCAAACTCCGAAAAGGTCTGCGCCTCCATGCAGTCAAGGCAGCGCGCAAGGTACTTGCCCGCGTTATAAACGGGAATTATGACGGATATTCGTGGTGCGGCATGGTTCATTTTCATTTCTTTTCGCCTTTCCATTAAATTTAAAGCTCCCGCCAAATCGTTTTGCCGCATCAGCGCAAGCAGCTTTCTGTGCAGCAGGTCGATTTGAGGCATCAGGTGAAGCCTTTCGCTTCTCACCTCGGAAACGACCCGCCTTGCCGCGGGTGAAGCAAGAAGCTCGCCAAGCATCTCGGCTGCGGCGGGGGTGCAGCCGGAGGAGCAGGCCTTGAGCATGGAGCACAGCATTTTGAATGCGGCGTAGATCATCGCGCCGCGCTCATCGTCCGAAGCGGCGTCAAGCTCATCGGTCAGCACGAAAAACGCGGGCAGGGTATCGCCTATCACGGCCTCCGCGCTGCGGTGGACCAGCGAGCCTTCGCGTCGCAGATAGGCGTATAGCTTCTTAAACAGCAGATACGGCCTTTTGCAGGCGGCATACGCCCCGCTGTTGAAAAGCAGATCCTCGCACACGGTGCAGCGCTCGTCGAAAAAAATGCCTTTTTCCATAAGAAGCTTGCGGCTGTATGCTCTGGAGCACTGAGCCCGCAGCGCAAACTCGGCATTATCTGCATTTATCGAATTGGAAAACGGCTCGTAAAAGCCGGGCGGATCGAGCAGATAGAGGCGCAGAAGCTGCGGATCGACCGGAATAAGCGCTCCTGTTTCCGGCAGGCTGTAATTGGTTAAACCGCAGACGAGCAGATCCGCGCCGCATTCACAGAGCGCGGAGTGCATCTCTTCAAGCGCCGTGGGAACGTAGCAGTCGTCCGCATCAAGAAACACTATGTATTTGCCTGCAGCGTTTTCAAGCCCCGTGTTCCTTGCGCGCGAAGCGCCGCGGGGCTCGGAGTGAAGGGCGCGCACGTTCGGAAACGCCGCCGCGTATGCTTTGGCTATATCAAGGCTTTTATCCGTGGAGCCGTTTTCGATTATCAGCAGCTCATAGTCGGCAAAGGTTTGCGTCAGAATGCTGCCGATAGCGCGGTGCATGGTCTCTTCGCCGTTGTAAACCGGCATTATTACGCTGAAAAAGCAGGGTTTTTTGTTCATAAGGAGCGATAAAGCTTATCCGAGTATGCGGCATAAGCGGGCGCAGAACGAGGGCTTGAGGCAATTCACCTCGGCAAATAGCGATAAACCGCTCTTCTGCCGGTATACCTCGCGCATTTCCAATCCTCATCGTGATTCATAAACAGCCTTGCAACCATGCCCACCTGGAGCGCGTTGATCTGTTCATCCGTATACATAGAGCGTATCTGCGGGAAAACCGTGGGGTTTTGAACCTCGGAATTGGCAAAGCTCCAATTCAGATCATCAAGAACAAGATAGCCGCCTTTGCGAATAAGCTTTTTGAGCAAAACGCAGGCAAGCCCGTCATGACTCAGCGCATGGGCCCCATCCAAATACGCAAGGTCGAATATGCCGCTGCCGCCCTCGTTTTCAAGGCAAAGCTTTGCAAGCGGCCAGCAGTACGAATCGAATGCTTTTCTGGAATTTCCGTGCGGCACAAGCTCGCACACGCAGTAATCCTGCGCGGCAAGGTCGCTTTGCAGCTCCGCCACCTCGTCCTCAAAGGAAAAGAAGTGAAAGCTGTCCCCTTTTCGAAGCCTTTTTACTATCTCCACCGAGGTCGCCCCAACGCCCACGCCGATCTCGGCAACCGTGATTGGCCGCGCATTTCTGCGATGAAGCTTTTCTATACAGGTCACCATCTCCGTGCTGGGGCTGGAAAAGTGGCGGTATTCCTCGGTGCCGATTTTTTCGATCATATTACAAAAACACCCTTCGTAAATAGTGCGCCGAGCAGGTCTGCTCCGATGTGCGATCGGCGCTGTGCGCAGTCTGCGCGGCCTGCATTCAAAACGCAGCAGAACTAAGATTTTACGCCAAAACTGCGGTTTATAAAAGAAACCGCAGTTTCAGTCATCCATCGTGCAGTTTACCATCAAAAGCCGAAAAATTCAAGCATTTTCAGAATTTTTTTCAAAAAACACTTGAAAACCATTGATTCATCTGCTATACTTCAGAGGAATCGATTTCATGGAGAGCGGACTATGAGACTTAAGTTTGAATACCCCATGGTGGAGATGGACGGCGAAGCCATAATCGTTTTCACTCCTGATGATAACAAGAGCTTTCGCGGTATGCTGCGCCTGAATCCCACCGCCAAATTTATCTACGAGTGCCTCAGGTATGAAACGAGCGAGGAGCTTATCCTTCAAAGCCTCATGGAGCGGTTTGAAGGCAGCGAGAGCGAGATGAGGCAGGATATTTCCATGCTTCTTGAAAAGCTGCGCACAGCGGGAGCTTTAGAGGAATGAAGCTTCTCACAGAGCCGGACGGCAACGTGTTTAAAACGGTCGGCGAAGGCAGACTTCCCGCGCAGGGCAGTGCGCTTCGCCCCTCGCTTTATGCCGTTGCATACACGATCGGCGGCAGAAGCTTCGTTTTCAACACGCTCACAAGGCAGGTGCTTGACGCGGGGGAGCTTTTCGGGCTTTTCGCCGATCGCCTGCAGATCGCCTTCGATGAAAAAAACGAGGACATCGCCGCGCTCGTAAGGCAGCGCTTCCTCGTGCCGCTCGATGCAAGCGAGGTCAAGACCTATCTCGGCGCCGTTGCCGTGCTTCGCCTGTTGGATAAAAAGCTTGCTCCCGGGCATAAGGCCTACGTGATCCTGCCCACCACAGCGTGCAATGCGCGCTGCTTTTATTGCTATGAAAGCGGCATGGAAGCTAAAAGCATGAGCCGAAAAACCGCGGACGACGTTGTGGAGTATATCAAAAGCTCCAAGTCCGAGGGCGGCATAAGCATACGCTGGTTCGGCGGCGAGCCGCTGATGGGCGAAACGGCGATAGACAGGATATGCGAAGGGCTTGAGAGGAGCGGAGTTGAGTTTCGCTCCGATATTATCACAAACGCTTCGCTGCTCGATCCGCAGCTCGCGCTGAAAATGCGTGAAAAGTGGAAGGTGGAGCACGCGCAGGTAACTCTGGACGGCAGGCGCACGGAGTATCTGAGGCGCAAGGCCTACGTCCCGGGCTTTGAGGGCGCGTGGGAACGGGTGATCGCCGGCATTCATCTGCTTGCGGAGAATAAGATCCGTGTAAACATCAGGCTTAATGCGGATAATGATAATATCGACGAGCTCTTTCTGCTTGCGGATGAGCTTGAGCGGGAATTTGGCGAGGAAAAGCTCGTGTCGGTATATGCTTCGCAGCTTTATTCGGGCTGCGGCAGCATAGTGCGTGATGCGGACGCCATGCTTCATTCAAGAATAACCGAGCTGAGCGAAGAGCTTTGCAGCCTTGGCCTTGCGCACGGCGGGAACTTCGGCAGGCTTCGCACCTGGCGCTGCATGGCGGACGTGCCGAACGGCGCGGCGGTAATCGCACCGGACGGAACGCTTTATTGCTGCGAGCACATGATACCGCAGAGCGAGATCGGCTCGATCTACGATCGCGGGAGCGAGTGGGAGCATAGAAAACGCTTTATCAGGGATAATTCCCGCGCCGAAAAGCGGCGGGAATGCCTTGAATGCCCCTTTATGCCCGAATGCACGGATAACTGCCACTGCCCCGTTGAGGGCGCGGACTGCGCCTTGAGCGTAAAGGAACAGCTCGGCCGCAAGCTGATGAGGCTTTTACAGCGGCCGATAAACAGTATCAAAACAGAATAGTTTCATGGAGGATTTGTTGTAACATGACTAAGAAAACCTATGTGCGAGCCCAGGCGGAGCTCATGAACGTTGCAGCCGAAAAAACGCTTTTCACTGCCTCGTCGAGCGATGAGAACGATTATGACGGCAGGCCCGGCAAATACTGCTCTGGATTCTCCGGTTGCTTCGACGGTGTTGTGGAGGATGTCTCGGGTAATTTGGTTTGCGGAAATGATTACTGCGATGTCGACAATTGGATCGACTGCTGATCCACGCCGGCTGTGAGGGAGCGGATCGTAATCGAGCTTGCGCGGCACCATATCGCGATCGAGGATGAGCCCGACACTTTGCTTACCCTTTTCGGGCGCTACCGTGCCGCGGAGGAAAGGGAGCCGGAGCTGACGATCTCGGTTGCAAACGGTTGTGTGAACGGCATACCGATAAGTGCGCCGGAGAATTCGCGCTTTTTCCTCGTTCATAAAATCATTTCCGATTTTATGATAGAAAGGGATACCCTCACGGTGCACGCCTCCGCCGTTCGCTTCGAAGGCAGGGCCTATCTTTTCTGTGCGCCCAGCGGCACCGGCAAAAGCACGCACACGCGGTTTTGGCGCAGACGCCTTGGCAAGAGGGTGGCCATGATCTCGGACGATCAGCCATTTGTGCGCATTGAGGAGGGCGGAGCTTTCGCCTGCGGCAGCCCGTATAACGGCAAGGAAAAGCTTGGCGCAAATATAGAGGCGCCGATTGCCGCGATCTGCCTTTGCAGCAGGAAGGATGAAAACGAGCTTGTGAGGCTGAAGCCCATTGAGGCGATGACGGAGCTTTCCACAAACATCTATATTCCGCGTGAAGCGGAGCTTGCGGCAAGGGCGCTTCAGCTCATAAAAAAGCTGGCGGGCGCCGTGCCGATATACAGGCACAGCTTCACAAAGGAGCCCGCCGCCGCCGATTTTGCCATAGCGCATTTGACCGGCACCGGTTTAAACCCCGAATGATACGGCGCATCCGATTGGAGCGCCTGTTTTGCTGTTAGCAGAGTATTATTTAATTATTATAGAGTATGTGTTGTATTAAAATTGCCGTGATAGGTTCCGGATACGTGGGGTCATCCTGCGCGGTGCTGCTTTCAAGGCGGCACGAGGTTTCCGTGGTTGATTTAAACGCGGAGAGGATCGCCGCTCTGAGCTGCGGCCGCTCGCCGATCGGCGATGCGGAGATGGAGCGTATGCTTTCGCATGAGAAGCTTGATTTGAGCGCCACAACGGATCACGCCGCCGCTCTTTCGGGCGCGGATTATGCCGTTATCGCCACAAATACCGAGCTGGATGCGAACACGGGCCGGCTGAACACCGCCTCGGTGGAGTCGGCGGTGCGCGCTGTTGCGGAGCATTTCTGCGCCAACGAGCCTGAAGCCGGGCGGAAGCCGCCGGTGATAGTGATAAAATCAACCGTTCCAACGGGCTATACGCAGGAGCTGAAGGCGCGTTTTCCGCAGTTTACCTTCCTTTTCTGCCCCGAATTTCTGAGGGAAAAAACCGCGATGCTCGATGCACTGCACCCAAGCCGTGTAATTGTCGGCTATGACGGCGGCGAGTGCGAGAGCGCCGCGCGCTGCTTTGCGCAGGCGCTTTTAAGCTGCGTTGAGGCGCAGGCTGTGCCGCTGCTTTTCATGGGTACGGCGGAGGCGGAGGCGGTGAAGCTGTTTTCCAATTCATACCTTGCCGTGCGCGTGGCGTTCTTCAACGAGCTGGACAGCTTCGCGGCGCACAGGGGCCTGAACAGCGCAAGCATCATAAAGGGTTGCTGCCTTGACCCGCGCATAGGCGATTTTTACAACGTGCCGGGGCCGGGCTTTGCGGGCTCCTGCCTGCCAAAGGATACGCGCCAGCTCATAGCGGATTTCGGCGAGATGCCGGAGGAGCTTATAAGAGCGGCGCTGCGGGCAAACGAACAAAGAAAGGCTTTTGCTGCAAGCCTTTCCTGAAAATCATATGGTGTAATACAGCGCACGGAGCATGACCGTGCGCTTTTTTGCTCACCAGTCTATAAGATGCAGCACGAACTGATCCAGCAGCACGAAGATGCCGAGCAGGGCGGTATACACCGCAAAGCCGGTGAGCGAGCGCTTGGTGATGAGCCTGATCATGAATTTAACGGCGAAATAGCCCGAAATTGCCGCAACCAGAACGCCCACGATGCAGGGCAGCACCTCAATATCGGGCGCGCCCTCTTTGATGATGTCGAACACCTCCAGCACCGCGCCGCCGATTATAGCGGGTATGGAGAGCAGAAAGCTGAATTCGGCGGATTCCTCACGGCTCATGCCGCAGGCGGTGGCGCCGGTGATGGTGGCGCCGGAGCGGGAGATGCCGGGGAAGGGCGCTATGCCCTGCATAAAGCCGATGAAGGCGGCGTGATACCATTTCATTTCGGGTATGGTGCGCCTGCCGTTGATGCGCTTTCTAAGCATATCGCACGCAATAAGCAGTATGGAGGTGATAAGGAAGCAGAAGCCGAGCGCGCCGCCGGATTCCGCGGCGTCAAGAATATCCAGCTTCTTGAGCGCCAGCGCCATCACAACCGTTACAAGGGTGGCCGTGATGATCCAGAGCCAATGAAATTTCTGCTCAAGCGGCTTTGTGAGCATCTTTAAAACGCGCTTTCTGTATACCACGAGCACCGCGGCAAGCGTGCCGAGGTGCAGCAGCACGGTGAAAAAGCCGCCGTCCTCGCTGATGCCGAAGAGCTTTTGCATAAGCAGCAGATGTCCGCTTGATGAAACGGGCAGGAATTCCGCAAGACCCTGCACAAGTCCGAGTATTATCGCTTTTAAAACTGTCATTCTAAATCCCCCTTTGAAATGCTGACGCTTTCTATAGAGCTATTATATTAACATATTTGGTGCGATACATCAAGAGAGGAAAAGGAAATTTGACGAAAAAACACCGGGCTTCCGCTTTCAAAGGGCGGGAGCCCGGGCTGTATGTACGCTTTATTTATTTGCTATCGGTTATGTGCGGCCAAGCCTGGTTTCCAAACGCTTAAAGCGATTTGTTCAAATGCTTAAAGCGGCCTGTTCAAACACTTAACCCGATTCCAAACGCCTGACCCATGCCGCGGTTACTCCAGCTCAACCGGGAAGGCGGAGATAACGTTCATCACCCGGCGCATGATGAGCAGCGCGTCCAGCATGGTGTATTCACCGTCGCCGTTCACGTCGCACAGCGCAAGGTTTTGCTCGTCGATGGCTTCGATATTGAGAGCAAAGCGGGTCATAAGCAGCGCGTCGTCAAGCGTGACCTCGCCGTCGCCGTTCGCGTCGCCCCAAAGCACGGTGGGCTCGGGCTGCTCGGAGCTGTCGTTCCAGATCTCAACGGCATCAAGCCAGAGCTGGTACCGGTCGAAGGAATTGAAGTGGCGGAAGGCGATATAAACCGTTTCGCCGGAAAAATCGGAAAGATCAACCTCATAGTCGCCCCACCTGCGGGAATTGGTTTCCGGCTCGGTTTCGCCAAGCACCTCAGTCATCTCGTCTATATCCATGGAGGTGCCCACGTATACGGCAAAATGATCGCGGTAATACCTGTTCGCAATGGCGGTATGGAAGGTGAGCGTGTTCGTGCCCTCGGGCAGCTCGACCGCGGGAGAGATCGCCCAGTTGTCCGGATCGTAGCAGCCGACCAGATTTACGTGGGAGTAGGACATCAGATAGGCGCGGCCCTCGTAGGCAAACAGGCCGCTGAGAAAGCCGAGCGGACGATCCTTGGACCAGCACCAGTTGATGCCGTCGCCGTCCGAATCCACCATGGTCCACGCCTCAACGTCCTCGCGGGTCTCGAAATAGAAGCCGTCCACAAGGGTGCCCTGGTATTCGGGATCCTCCTCCGGCGGCACGTAGAGGGAGTAGAAGGTCACGCTTGCGGCGTTTTCGGCGTTGGTGGGAGCATAAAGCACGTTTTCAAGCGTGTAGGTGAAAAGGGAAATGGAGTCAACATAGGTGATATACCTGGAGCCGTGGGAGGCGGTGGCGGCGGAAAGCGCGCTGCCGTCGTAATTCCAGGAATTGTTTACGCAGGCGGACTCGAAGCCCAGGATGGGGGTGTACTCGCCAACGCCCAGAACGGAGCCGTTCAGATTCTCAATGGAAAGGCTGCCGTCCTCATTCACGGAAACGTTCCACTTTGCGCTGTCGAAGGTGTATGCCTCGTTTGCAACACCGATCAGAAGGTCGTCCGTAACGACCGCCTCAACGCTGTTCATGTAGTACGAAGCGGCCTGCGACTCGGAATCGTCCGAAAGGATAAGAAAAACCCTGTCGTTCACGGTAACGCCGATAAGGTATTCGCCGTCGACAAGCTCGCCCTCATGGGGCTCGTATACCTCGGGCTCTGAAGCTTCCTCGCGCATTTGCGCAAGGGCTGCGGTGGGAATTACGGCAAGCAGCATCAGGATTGCCGTAAGAAGGCTGAAAAATCTCTTTTTCATTGTGTGTTTCCTCCTGAATCTTATTTTGCGCCGCGTTTTCCTAAAAGCAAAAGCCCTCGCTTGCCGCCGTGGTGGAACGCCGTTCTTGGGGGTGCGGGTATCCGAATTGCTGCTTGCGAGGGCCGAATTCATGGAAAAACGCTGCCGGAAACCGCGAAGCGGCTTTTAATTGCCTCTTTTGCAGCTCCTAACATAGATTATAACACATCGGCATACGAAAAACAAGGGTATTTTCCAAAATAATAAACCCATGCGGATTGTTGATACAGGATAATACATAATATGCGGCAAGACGCGAAAAGCCGTGCGCAAAACGGTTGCATTTTTAATATATTTATGCTACAATCAGGCGTGGGATATTGCCAAAAGGCTTGTGATCCATTCGTTTTTTAAGGAGAAAAGCATTATGAAAAAAACCGTTTATTTTGCGGGCGGCTGCTTCTGGGGCGTTCAGCGCTTCTTCGATCAGTTCGCGGGCGTTGAAAAAACCGAAACCGGCTATGCAAACGGCGGCGGGGGAGAGGTCAGCTACGAGCAGGTCTGCGCCTCGAGCGGGCATGCCGAAACCGTTCGGATCGAATTCGACGATGAAAAGATCTCCATAGAAAAGCTGCTCGGCTATTATTTCATGGTGGTGGATCCCTATTCCGTGAATAAGCAGGGGGGCGATGAGGGCGTGCAGTACCGCACGGGCATCTATTACGATGATGCAAGCCTTGAGATGCGCATAAAGCGCTATTGCGAGCTGGAGCGCATAAGGCTCGGCGGCGAGCCGCTCGCGGTGGAGGTGTTGCCGCTTGCGGATTTCTGCACGGCGGAGGAATACCATCAGAAATACCTTGAAAAGAACCCGACGGGCTACTGCCATATACCCAAGAAAATGTTTGAGCTTGAGGTGCATTGAGCTGCACTTTGCTGAAAATATCCCCTGACGAAAGGAAAAAGCTATGCGAGGTCCCGGAGGATTCCACGGAAGGGGCGGCTTTCTGACCGATGAGGAGAAGGCGAACCGCCCGAAGGTCACGTGGCCGCTTATTAAAAGAATACTGTCATACTTAAAGCCCTATTGGAAGCAGATGGCGCTCGTGCTGCTGATAATCGTGGTTTCGTCCGTGCTGGGGCTGCTGCCCTCGGTGCTGACGGGCAAGATAATCGACGACGGCCTTATCGGGCGCGATCTGAAGCTGCTTATAACGCTTATACTGGTTTCGCTCGGCGTTACGCTCGGCTCAAACCTTATCAAGGTGGGCGAAAGCTACCTAAACAACTGGATCGCGCAGCATATCAGCTACGATATGCGCAATAAGATGTATCGACACCTGCAAAGGATGAGCCAGCGCTTCTTCACCTCCAGCAATCAGGGCGATATTATCACAAGGATGACGAGCGATATTTCGGGCGTGGAGCGCGTGGTAACGAACACCTTCACCTCCATTCTGTCAAACACCATCACCCTTGTGGCGGCGATCGTGATAATGTTTCGCCAAAACCCGATCCTCGCCGTGGTGGGCATGCTTGTGATACCGCTTTTCGTTATCCCAACGCGAATGGCGGGCAAAACGCGCTGGAAGCTGACGCGCGAATCGCAGGAATGCAGCGACGAGATGAACGGCATTTTAAATGAAACGCTCTCCGTGAGCGGCCAGCTCCTTGTGAAGCTCTTCGGCAAGGAGGACTATGAGTACAGTAAGTATAAAACCGTGAACGGCAAAATGATCCGCCTGAATCTGAAGGAAAGCATGGCGGGCCGCTGGTTCATGGTCATCATCACCACATTTTCAAGCATCGGGCCAATGCTTTTATACCTCGTTGGCGGCATCATGATGATGAAATACGATTCAAACCTCTCCGTGGGCGATATTTCGGTGCTCGTGGCGCTGCTCGGCAGGATGTACGGCCCCGTGAACTCACTTCTGAATATTCAGGTGGAGTGGATACGCTCCATGGCGCTTTTCACAAGGATATTTGAGTATTTCGATATGCCCGTTGAGATAGAGCAGCCGGAAAATCCGGTCATTCCGGAAAGAAGCACCGGCAGGGTGGAGTTTAAAAACGTTGATTTTGCTTACGACAGCGAAAGGCAGATATTGAAAAACGTCAGCTTTACGCTTGAAAGCGGTCACAGCGTGGCGATAGTCGGTCCCTCCGGCAGCGGCAAAAGCACCATGATAAACCTGATCCCGCGCCTGTACGACGTTCAGGGCGGCGCCGTGCTGTTTGACGGCGTGGACGTGCGCGAGCAGGATCTTGCGCACCTTCGCGCAAATATCGGAATCGTGAGCCAGGAAACCTATCTTTTTAACGGCACCATCAGGGAAAACCTGCTGTATGCAAACCCCGATGCGAGCGAGGCGGAGCTAATCGAGGCCTGCAAAAAGGCGAATATCTATGATTTTGTGGAAAAGCAGGAGAAGGGGCTGGATGCGATAGTCGGCAACCGCGGGCTCAAGCTCTCCGGCGGCGAAAAGCAGCGCATCTCGATCGCAAGGGTGCTGCTCAAAAATCCCGCGCTGCTCATTTTCGATGAGGCCACAAGTGCGCTCGATTCCATATCGGAGCAGAAAATACAGGACGCGATAGACCCCATCATTAAGGAAAGAACCAGCATACTGATCGCGCACAGGCTCTCCACCATACTTGCGGCGGATGAGATCCTGGTCGTGAAGGACGGCGAGATAGTGGAGCGCGGCGTTCACAGCGAGCTTGTGAAGCGCGGCGGCACCTATACCGAGCTTTATGAAACGCAGTTCAGCAAGGCGCTTGCAAGGCAGGAGTTCGTGCCCACCGAAACCGAGGATACGGATTATCTGAATCAGGAGTGAACGTTTGCCGATGAAGCCGCAGTTTGCCAAAAACAGTCCTTCATCGGCTTTTTTACGCCCAATACCGCAAACTCAACGGATAGGTTAGCGAAAAATCAACCTTTGGGTTAGCCATTCAACGTTTGGACGCTTCATAACGGGGGTATCAAGGTGCTATACTCGTATCGTGGCCGGCGGGAAAGCCGGCGGAAAGAGAGGCTAAAACTATGGAAACTTTCGGAACAAGGCTCGCGGCGCTTCGCAAGCAGCGCGGAATGACACAGGACAGCATTGCGGAAAAGCTGAACATATCCGCGCAGGCTGTTTCAAAATGGGAAAACGATCTGACCTCGCCCGATATCGACACGCTTTTGAAGCTGTCGGATATCTTCGATATCTCGCTCGATGAGCTGATGGGCAGGGTGAAGAAGGACGCGGTCATGCTTGCCGACGCAAAGCAGCTCGATATCGACAAGCTGACGCTGAGGGTATATGTGGACAGCGCGGATAACGACCGTGTGCGCGTGAATCTGCCCGTGGCGCTCATTCGGGTGCTCGTTGAAAGCGACGGAACACAGAAACTGCTTGAGGGCAATAAATGGGCGAAGGGCATCGACTTCAAGGAGATCTTCAAGCTCGTTGAGCAGGGGCTTCTGGGCGAGCTCGTAACCGTGGACAGCGCGGAGGGCGACCACGTCCGCATAGTGGTGGAGTAAATGCGCATCTACGTTAAATCGGAGGATATGAAGCTGCCTATAATACTGGCCGTGCCGACCTCTGCGATAGGCTGGCGGTGGATCTGGCGCTTGGTCAATAAGCACGCAAGGCCCGAGGATACGCCCGCGATCAGCGAGGAAACCGCGGAGAAGCTTGCCGGGGAGATCAAAAAATACGTTCGCAAAAACGGGCATTTCGATCTCGTGAATATTGAGTCCGCGGACGGCGAAAGGGTGCGGATAAGGATATAGCGGCGAAAAATGCTATTGCAAAAAGAAAAAACGGTCGGTGCGGGGCATCGGCCGTTTGCGTTTTTTTGTTATTTGTGCCTTTAAGGGGCGCGCTACATAGTTCTTCTGTTCTCTATCGACTTTGCAAGCGTTACCTCGTCCACGTATTCAAGGTTGCCGCCTATCGGTATGCCGTGCGCGATGCGCGAAACCGAAACGCCCATGGGCTTTATGAGCTTGGCAAGATAGCTTGCGGTCGCCTCGCCCTCAACGTCCGGATTCGTGGCAAGGATTATCTCCTTCACGCCCTCGTTTTCGATGCGGGAAAGAAGCTCCTTTATGCGCAGCTCGTCCGGCCCGATGCCGTCCATGGGGGAGAGCACGCCGCCGAGCACGTGGTATTTGCCGCGAAATTCGTGTATGCGCTCCATGAAGATAACGTCCCGCGCGCTTTCCACCACGCAGATAAGCTCGCTCGTGCGCTTTGCGTCCGCACAGACGGAGCAAAGCTCGTTTTCCGTGAAATTGCCGCAAACGGGGCAGTAGTGAACGCGTTCCTTCGCCTCCGTGATGGAGCTTGCAAGCGCGCGCGCGTCCTCATCGGTCATGGAAATGATATGAAAAGCAAGCCGCTGGGCGCTTTTTATGCCAACGCCCGGCAGCCTGTTCAGCTTTATGATAAGATTATCAAGGCTTTCCATCTATGCTCTATGCCTGAAGCAGGCTTGCTGCGCTCAGAAGCCGAAGCCGCCAAGCCCGCCGGTCACCTTTGCAACCTCGGTCTCCATCGCGTCCTCCGCGGTGCGCACCGCCTCGTTTACGGCGGAAAGGATGAGATCCTGAAGCATCTCCACATCGTCCGGATCCACGGCAGCGGGGCTGATCTCTATGGATTTGAACTCCTTTTTGCCGTTGATAACCACCTTCACCGCGCCGCCGCCGACACTGACTTCAAAATCGGTGCTGCCAACCTCCTCCTGAACGCGCTGAACGTTTTCCTGCATCTTCTGCGCCTGACGCATAAGATCCTGCATATTGCCGCCGCCGGGGCGGAAGCCGTTGAATTTACCCATGTTGTTTTCCTCCGGAAAAAATGATGCGTGCCTTATGGCACATGATGCGTGCCATGCGGCACATGATGCGTGCCCTGCGGCACATTATGGTGGAAATTCCTGCGGAATTTCGATTACGTATTATCCGTTTCGGTTCAAGAGAAAAATGCGGAGCCGGTCGAAGCATTTTTCTCAAAAAGCCTCCACGGCGAGTGGTGGTGGAAATTCCTGCGGAATTTCGATTATGAATTATCTGTTTCGGTTCAAGAGAAAAATGCGGAGCCGGTCGAAGCATTTTTCTCAGAAAGCCCCCACGGCGAGTGGCCCCCACGGCGAGTGGCGGTAAGCAGAAAAATGCGGAGCCGGTCGAAGCATTTTTCTCAAAAGGCCTCCACGGCGAGTGGCCCCCACGGCGAGTGGCGGTAAGCAGAAAAATGCGGAGCGGGTCGAAGCATTTTTCTCAAAAAGCCCCACGGCGAGTGGCAAGTGGCGGTAAGCAGAAAAATGCGGAGCCGGTCGAAGCATTTTTCTCAGAAAGCCCCCACGGCGAGTGGCCCCCACGGCGAGTGGCGGTAAGCAGAAAAATGCGGAGCCGGTCGAAGCATTTTTCTCAAAAGGCCTCCACGGCGAGTGGCCCCCACGGCGAGTGGCGGTAAGCAGAAAAATGCGGAGCGGGTCGAAGCATTTTTCTCAAAAAGCCCCACGGCGAGTGGCAAGTGGCGGTAAGCAGAAAAATGCGGAGCCGGTCGAAGCATTTTTCTCAGAAAGCCCCCACGGCGAGTG
>CAMVMM010000028.1 GCA_947168565.1 uncultured Clostridia bacterium
CGGAGGGGAAGGCTTTTGGAAACGGCGCTTTTTCTGTTATATAAAATCATATTATTCGGAAATTCCGCAGGAATTTCACCCGCTATTCTCCGTTCACAATCCTATACACAAGCTCCATATCCAGCCCCTCGCGCACGGCGGCGGCAAGCTTATCGTACTGCGCCTGCTTGTGCGCCCTTGGGTCAAAGCTGCCGAGGCTTTCAAAGCTTGCGCCCTTCTTCTTGCAGAGCGCACGAAGCACCGCCTCCGCTATGCCCGCTTCATCAAAAATGCCGTGGGTATAGCTGCCGTAAACGGCGCCGTTTGAAATAACGGGGGGCAGGCTGCCGCTTCTGCCCATGTGGATCTCATAGCCCATGTAATCCATGCCGTTTAGCGGCGCAAAAATGCCCGTGATGCCGGAAAAAACGCCCCGCGTCTGCTTCTGCACCTTCTCGCCCTCGAATACGGTGGTTATTGGCAAAAGCCCCATACCGCTGATGGAGCTTATGCCGCCTGCCTCAACTCCGGTTGGGTCGGAAATGCGCTCGCCAAGCATCTGATAGCCGCCGCAGATGCCGAAAACCGCCGTGCCGCGAGAGGCAAGCTGCTTGATGCGCGCCTCAAGCCCGCTTTCGCGCAGAAAAACGAGATCCGCTATGGTGCTCTTCGTTCCGGGAAGCACTATCATATCCGGGCCGCCCAGCTCGGCGGGCTTCGTAACGTAGCGAACGGAAACGTTTTCAAACCGCTCGAATGGCGCAAGGTCTGTAAAATTGGAGATGCGCGGCAGCTTGATTACGGCTATGTCCACGAGCTTTGCTGCGCCTGACCTTGTGAAGCGTTCCGAAAGGCTGTCCTCATCGTCTATATCTATATGCAGATATGGGATCACGCCCGCCACGGGCACGCCGCAGAGCTTTTCCAGCATGGCAAGACCCGGCTCAAGAATTTTCTTGTCGCCGCGAAACTTGTTTATCACCGTGCCCTTGATCCGCGCGCGCTCATCCTCCTCAAGCAGCGCCACCGTGCCGTACAGCTGTGCGAAAACGCCGCCGCGGTCGATATCCCCAACCAGCAGCACCGGCGCGTCCACAAGCTTTGCAAGCCCCATGTTCACTATATCCTCGCTCTTTAGGTTTATTTCGGCGGGGCTGCCCGCGCCCTCGATCACGATTATATCGTTTTCCGCCGCAAGCGAAGAATAAGCCCTCATCACCTCCGGGATGAATTCGCGCTTTCTTTTATAGTATTCCATTGCGCGCATATTGCCGATGGGCCTGCCGTTCACGATTATCTGGCTGCCAACGTCCGTGGTGGGCTTTAAAAGGATGGGGTTCATGCGGATATCCGGCTCCACTCCCGCCGCCTCCGCCTGCACCACCTGCGCGCGCCCCATCTCGAAGCCGTCCTTCGTGATAAAGGAATTGAGCGCCATATTCTGGCTCTTGAAGGGGGCGACCCGGTAGCCGTCCTGCGCGAAAACGCGGCAAAGCCCCGCGCAAAGCAGGCTTTTTCCCGCGTTGGACATCGTGCCCTGTATCATAATATTCATTGCCATCTTTTATACCTCGATCATGCTCCGAAGCGCCGCAAGCAGCAGGTCGTTTTCATATTCAAGCCTTACGGCGATGCGGTAATAGCCCTCCGTCAAGCCGTGATAATTCGAACAGCTCCGAATCTTAATGCCCTTTTCAAGGAGCCTTTCGTCAAGCCCTGCTTCCGCCTTGAACAGCAGAAAATTCGCGTCCGAAGGGAACACGGTCAAGCCGAGCCGTGAAAGCTCGATCTCAAGCCTTGAACGCTCCTTTTGAATAAACCGCCTTGATTCTTCAAGAAAGGCGGTTTCCTTGATCGCCGCTTCTCCCGCCGCCTGCGCCGCGGTGGAAATGTTCCACGGCTGAACCGTGCGGCTCATGCGCTCAAGCAGCGCCGCATCCGAACAGAGCGCATATCCAAGCCGCACTCCCGCCATGCCGAAGCTCTTTGTGAACGCCCGCAGGATGATAAGCTCAGGGCACTCCGAAAGCAGGGGAGAAAGGCTCTCCCCGCCGCTTGCAAGCTCCAGAAAGCATTCGTCCAGAAACAGTCGGATGCCGCGCTCGCGGCAGAGCAGCGCGGCGCTTTTTAATATTTCATGCTCGATCAGCCTGCCAGTGGGGTTGTTCGGACTGCATAAAAACACGGCGCTTGGCTCGCATTTTTGAATAAATTCGATAAGCTCGGCTCCGACGGCAAAGCCGTTCTCCTCGCGCAGAATAAAGCGATCTATCTTCGCGCCGCCAAGCGGCATGGTGTACTCCGAAAAGGTGGGCGCAAGCTCCAGCACGCGCTTCGGCGCTTCCGAAAAGGCGAAGGAATAGATAAGCTCCGCCGCGCCCGCGCCGCAAAGGACGTATTCCTTGGGCAGACTCTCCTTTTCCGCGATCAGGGAAACGAGCCTGCGGCAGTAAGGGTCGGGGTAGCGGTCGAGCGAGCCTATGCAGGCGCGAACAGCCGCCTTCACGCCCTCCGGCATCCCGAAGGGGTTCGTGTTTGCGGAAAAATCAAGCAGTATGCCGCCCGCGTAAATATCGCCGCCGTGCGGATTCTCGGTGTTGTAAAGCATTTTTATAGCCCTTTCCCCTGCATGGTGAAGATGTATACGGGATTCTGCGCCGTCATAAGATTGTACCCGCCCACGCTCCGCGCGCGTGAAGCGTTCAGGCAAACGATCTCCGTTTCCTCAAAGCCGAATTGCTTCGCGCATTCGGTCAGCTCGCAAACCGTTTCAAGCGAGATCGCCGTGGCAACTATGCGCACGCTGGGATTCTTTTCAAGCAGCAGCGAAATTATCTCCTTCATATTGCCGGAGCTGCCGCCGATAAAGGCATGGGTGGGGGAGGGAAGCGGGATGCAGACCTCCGGCGCCGAGCCTTCGACGACCTCGATATTGCAGACCTGCGCCGCCTTCGCGTTCAGCCTCGTCAGCTCCGCCGCGCCGTGCTTTTTCTCTATTGCGTATACCTTGCCGTATAGCGAGATGAGCGCCGCCTCAACGGAAACGGAACCCGTGCCGGAGCCTACGTCCCAAACCACGGAGTCGCTCAGCAATCCGAGCTTGCTCATGCAGACGGAGCGCACCTCGGATTTTGTCATGGGCACCACCGCCTCGCCTTCGTTGTTTCGCGCGAATATGGCATCCGGCAGCCCGAACGCGGCGCTTTTTGGGCAGGTGTTTTCAATATAAACGGCGCTCAGGCTGTTAAAAGCAGCGCTTTTCAATTCGTTCGCCGTGCCGCTTGTGATGCGCTCGTCGGGATAGCCGAGCCTTTCGCCCACCGTGATGCGCGCATAGCCAAGCCCCGCTTCATCCGCAAGAAAGCGGATAAGCCTTCCCGCGCCGTTTTCGCCGCTAACGAGGGCGAACACGCGGCGGTTTACCGAGCATATCCTGCCGATATTCGCCTCCCGCCCGTGCAGGCTGACGGAGAGCACGTCTTCATACGAAAGCCCCGCTTTGGCGCAGAGATACGAAAGCGAGCTTATGCCCGGCAGCACCTTCACGGCGCAGAAATCCAGCAGGGGCAGCAGCTTCTTCGTGCCGCTGAAAAAGCCCGTGTCGCCGCTCATAAGCACGCAGAAGCGCGAAAACTCGCCGTGCTCCCTTATATAATCCGCAATAGCGACCGGGGAAACCGCTTCAAACACCGCCTGATCAGCCCGCGCCGCCTCTGTCATGCGCTTTGCGCCTATGATGCACTCCGCGCTTCTTATCGCCTCGTCCGCGCCGAGGGTGAGCGTTTCCCTTCCGCCCATTCCAATTCCGCAGACCGTGACGAATGACCTGTGTGCGAAGCCGAAGCGCTTTTGAAGGTATTTCAGCGTTTCACGGTACGAAAGCCCGCCCGCTTTTTCCGGAGGGCGACCTATCACAACCAGCTCCGCGCCGCACTCCTTTGCCGCCTCCGCTTTTTCATCGAAGCCGCCCGCCCTGCCGCTCATTTTGGTTACAACGAATGCGGCGTTCACGGCGTTTATCGTGGCGGCGTTCATTTCACGCGAAAATGGGCCCTGCATCGCAATAATATGGGAGGGGTGCAGCCCCGCGTCCGCACAGAGCCGCAGCGAATCCTCCATCGGCAGCACGCGGGCATAGGCGCGGGCGGCAAAACCCTCGATTATTGAAAACCGGGAAAGCTCCTTTGAGCCGGTGGTGAAAAGGATGTTTCCCTCCGTGCCGTTTAAATAGCGGGCCGCTTCGTCCGTGGAGGAAAAGCAGCGCGGCACGGCGCTTCCGGGTTCCCCGCGCTCAAGGCGAAGATATTCGGTTTCGGTTTTTTTGCAGGCGCTCACAACGTTTTCCGAAACCACGGAGGCATAGGGATGCGTGGCGTCGATTACAAGATCGAAGCGCTCGCCTTCAAAAAGCGCCTGCATCTCGCCCTCATCCAGCCTTTTTGCGGAAACGGCAAGGTTTTGCGCGGGCCGGATGAGCGTTTCGCCGTATTCGGTGGCAACGCAGGCAAGCACGCGGGCGGGCTTATCCGAAAGAAACTCGATGAGCCTTCTGCCCTCGGTGGTTCCCGCGAAAACGCAGAGCTTAAACATTTCTATACCCCCTTGGAGTTACGAGCCTGCCCGCTATGAGCCTTGATTGCGAATTGCCGATAAACACGGTGCAAAACATATCCGCGGGAAAATCGCGCAGCTCGGAAAGCGTCATATAAAAGCCTGCTTCGCCCTGCCTGCCGATATTTCTTGCCACGGCGCAGGGGCGTCCCTCGGGAAGGCTGCGGAGAAGTATTTCACAGGCTCTTTTCAGATGCTCCGGCCTGCCGTGGCTGGCGGGATTGTATAAAACCATGCTCATATCCGCGTCCGCCGCGGCGCAGAGCCGCTTTTCTATCAGCGCCCATTCGGTGAGCCTGTCCGAAAGGCTTATCACGGCAAAATCATGCGTCAGCGGCGCTCCGAGCATCGCCGCGCCGGAGCAGGCTGCGGTAAGCCCGGGAACGATCTCTATCGCCGGCTCTCTTTCCTCGCCGCGCAGCTCATACACAAGCGCCGCCATGCCGTAGATCCCGCTGTCGCCGGAGCAGATAAGCGCGACAGTGCGCCCGCTTTTCGCCTCGTCAAGCGCCCTGCGGCAGCGCTCGGTTTCCTGCGTCATGGGAGTGGTCAAGAACTCCTTGCCCGGATAGCGCGATCTCACAAGCTCCACGTACACGCTGTAGCCGATCACAACCTCGCTTTGCTTTATTGCCTCATCCGCGCGAACGGTCATGTTTTCGTAATTGCCCGGGCCGATGCCGACCACGTACAGCCTGCCGCCGGCATCGGTTTTGTTTTTTAATTCATAATTCATATTGATATTCGTTTCCGTATTTGCATCCGTTTCCGTTTCCGTATTCTTTTCCGTTACTCCATCCATTTTCGGCCTCCTATTGAAACGCTATCTCCGTATTCTTTATGCCTATCGCCACGGTAACGCCGCTCACGGGCGTTTTTTTAACCAAAAGCCTGTCCGATCCGAGCATCGCGGCGCGTTCGCACACGTTGTCAACGCCCGTGATGCTTTTCACGAATTCCGAAGGGGTGAAATCGCCCTCCACGCGCCTCAGCTCCTCGGCGGTGTAAAACGCTATTCTGATGCCGCTTTCACGGCAGAATTCCAGCAGCCCCGCCTCGTCCGCCTTCAGGGTGATGCTTGCGGCGCTCAGCACGGCGCGCATATCCATTTCGTTTTCCTCAAGCACGGCCTCCACTGCGGATTCTATCAGCTCCTTCGGCGTTCCCCTGCGGCAGCCGACGCCTAAAATAAGGCATTTCGGTATTATCCGCAGCGTTTTTTCAAAGGGCTCGGCGGTTTTGTATGAAACGCTTATGCCCGTTTCGCCGCCTTTGCCCAAATAGAGCCCGGGGGCAAGCTTTCCGCGAATGGGGAAGTCGCTTGAGATGGGAATATCCCTTTCAAGTATCGCAGCGGATACCGCCTTTGCCCGTCCCATATCCGAAATACAATAGCCGCGCTTTGCCGCCCATTCGTCCACGGAGAACCTGCCGCGCACGTCCGTTGCCGTGGTGACTGCCGCTGTTGCGCCAAGCGAAACGGCAAGCTTTTTTGCAAGCTCGTTCGCGCCGCCGATATGCCCCGAAAGCAGGGGGATAACGAAGCCGGCCGCCTCGTCTATCACTATTACGGCGGGGTCCGTGGTCTTGCTTTTTATGAAGGGAGCCACGGAGCGCACCGCTATACCGCAGGAGGAGATGAAGATGAGCGCATCCGCGCCGCCGAAAGCCTGCGCGTAAAGCGGCTCGGACGGGGTTGGGATCTCCAGAAAACCCTCGCCGCAGAGCCGCTGCGGAGCGTATAAAAGGGCAGCTTCATTCAGCGCCGCCTTCACGCGCAGCGCCGTTTCCTTTCCATTTTGGCTGTATGCAAAAAGATAAACCTTCATTTGCTTTGCTCTTGTTCTTTGGTGATTATGATGGCAAAAAACCTTAAAAATCCTAAATTATTCTTAAATTCTGTTTAACACCACGGTATTTCTGCTGAAAAACCGCCCTTAATTGCCGCTGCGAAATTCGGTTGAAAACCCGGGGTCATACAGAAGCGAGCGCATATACTCATCGCCCATGCAGCCGCCGACTATTATAAGCGCGGTTTTCTTAATGCCGCTTCCCTTCACCGTGTCGTGAAGCGTGCCCACGGTGCAGCGGAGTATGCGCTCATCCGCCCAGGTTGCCTTATACACCACTGCGGCGGGCGTATTCTGCGAATAGCCGCCCTCGATAAGCTCCCCTTGAAGCTTTTCGGTGAGCGAGGCGGAAAGAAACAGCACCATCGTCGCCCCGTGTGAAGCAAGCGAGGGAATGCTTTCCTTTTCCGGCACGGGCGTTTTTCCCGCCGCGCGGGAGATTATCACGGTTTGGCTCACGCCGGGCAGCGTGTATTCCGCCTTCAGCGAAGCCGCCGCGCCGCAGAAGGAGCTGACGCCGGGGCAAACGTCGTATTCAATGCCCAATTTCTCCAGCGCGTCGAACTGCTCGCGCACCGCGCCGTAGATGGAGCCGTCCCCTGTGTGAAGGCGCACCGTGGTCTTTCCGGCGGCCTCCGCCCTTTTGATTATTTCCAGCACCTGCTCAAGCGTCAGAAGGGAGCTGTCGTGTATCTCGCAAAAGGCCTTGCAATAGGTCAAAAGCTCCGGATTCACAAGCGAACCCGCCCAGATAACCACGTCCGCATCCGCAAGCAGCCTTGCGCCGCGAACGGTTATAAGATCCACCGCGCCGCTTCCGGCGCCCACAAAATGTACCATAATACCCTCGTTTCCTCATTGTTCATCTATTATAAGTTTAAGAAATTCGTCCGCACGCCCGGTTTTGCCGAGCACGCCGTATTCCTTTGAAAACATTATCATTTCTATCTCAAGCCCGTCCCCCGCGCGGCGGGAAAGGTTTTTGTGCGCGGCGGAAGTAAGCGAAGCAAGCGCCGAGCGCTCAAGCTCCGGGCGGCTGCCGCGCATAAGCCGAACCGCCTCATCGCAGGCAACGCATGAAAGCATGCTTGTTATCAGCTCCCTGTCCGCGCCCTGCGCCGCCGCGTGCGCGCAGATAAGCTCCATGCGGCAGTCCCCGTATTTGGAGTGGGTGTTCATCATGTTTCCCGCAAGCTTCACAAGCTTTCCTATGTGCCCTATAAGCAGCGCACGGCTGAAGCCCAGCTCGCGGCAGATATCTATTGAATCGCCGATAAAATTGGAGGTCTGCACCCAGCTTTCGCCGTCGAGCCCAAGCTGATCCTTTATAAATTCCGAGCCGTAGTTGCCGGGCGTCAAAAGCACGGCTCCATGCCCGAGCGCGCGTTTTTGGGAAAGCTCCGCGCGAATGGTTTCAATAAGCGCGCTTTCGCTCATCGGCTCCACTATGCCCGTGGTGCCCAGCACGGATATGCCGCCGATAATGCCGAGCCTGGGGTTGAAGGTCTTTTTTGCAAGCGCCTCGCCGGCGGGTATATAGATAAGCACGTCAAGCCCGCTTTTGCAGTCGAAAAGCGCCATAACCTCCTCAACGTTTTCCTTTATCATTCGCCTTGGCACGGAGTTTATTGCCGCCTCGCCGACCTTTTGATCGAGCCCCGGCATGGTGATCCTGCCAACGCCCTCGCCGCCGTCGATATGCACGCCGCTTTCGTTTGAATACGAAACCCGGGCGTAGATAAGCGCACCGTTCGTCACGTCCGGATCGTCGCCCGCGTCCTTCTTTACGGCGCAGCAAACGCAGTTTTCATCCATTCTTATATCGCGTATCCCAAGCTCAAGAGTGATCCCCTTGGGCGTGTCGAGCTTTACGCTCGGCTTTTTTCTGCCGCTCAAAAGCATATACGCCGCCGCCTTCGCCGCAGCCGCCGCGCAGGAGCCGGTGGTGTAGCCAAGGCGCAGCTTTCTGCCGTCCTTCTCAATAAATTCGTGAAAAGCCTTCATCGCGTTTCCAAATCGGTCAATTAAATCAGACCGGACTGCACTGAACCAAACCAAACCAAACCAACCAAACCGATTAAACCAAGCTGCATTGTGCCGTGCTGCCGTGCGGATCGCCGCCCGCCGCTAACCGCGCGTTCCGTTCATCTTGTGATCTGATACAAAAGCGCGTTCACTATCGCCGCCGCCACGTTGCTGCCGCCCTTTCTGCCCCTTGCGACTATATGCGGCACGGGGGAGGCGATGATAAGCTCCTTGCTTTCCACCACGTTCACAAAGCCGACCGGCACTCCGATTACAAGCCTTGGCGAAAGCCTGCCCGCCTTAATAAGCTCATCGAGCGCTATAAGCGCGGTGGGCGCGTTGCCGATCGCAAACACAAGGGGCTTATTCAGCCCGGCCGCCTTCTCCATGGAAACCGCCGCCCTTGTGATGCCGCGCTCCTTTGCTTCCGCCGCCACGTCCTCATCGCTCATAAAGCAATGCACCTCGCCACCAAGCTTTGAAAGCGCCGCCTTGTTTATGCCGGAGCGAGCCATCTGCGTGTCCGTAACTATATCGCAGCCCCCACGAAGCGCCTCAAGCCCGATTTTGACCGCGTTTTCGGAAAAAACAAGGCTTTTTACATACTCAAAATCGGCGGTGGTGTGGATAACGCGCTTAACAACAAGCTCGTTTTCGATTGCAAGCTCAACGCCCTCGCTGTTCAGGATCTCCGAAATTATCTCAAAGCTGCGCCGCTCGATCTCCATCGGCTTTATTATCTCGATCATGTGTTCACTCCCGTTTTTATTATTCCTCCGCCGTGCCGCTTCCGCTGTTTATGCCCCTGTGCGCAAGGCAGGCGGTGTAAAAGCCCTCGGCAAAGGCCGTGTTTGCGTAAAAATGAAAATGCGGAAAGCCCGCGTAGAGCGTTTCTCCGGCGTGAACGCAGCTCCAGCTTCGCCCGTCCGCCTTCCTCGCGGTAAAGCCGCCGCCGCAGTCCGATGCGTCCCACCTGTGAAATTCATGCCCCCTTATGCTGCCGCCCGCCGGGCAGAGCATATTGGCGCATTCCGCTGTAAGCTCAACGTAGCCAAAGCGCGTCAGCCTGCCGCGATCGAAGCTTTCGCCCTCTATAGCGCCCGCCATGGGAAAGCCCGCGATGCCCTGCGTCAGATACATAAAGCCGCCGCATTCCGCGATGGTGGGAAGAGCGCCTTCCACGGCATTTTTCACGCTTTCGCGCATGGAGGCGTTGCTTGATAATTCCTCGGCATACAGCTCCGGATAGCCCCCGCCAAGATACAGCCCGTCGATATCAGCGGGCAGGCGCGCATCCTCAAGAGGGCTGAACGGCACGAGCTCCGCGCCCATCTCGGAAAGCAGGGAAAGGCTGTCCTCATAATAAAAGCAAAACGCGCGATCCCTCGCAACGGCTATGCGCACGCTTTCCCTCCGCTTAACCTCGAGCGGATAACAGCTCAGCGCGGGAGCGGAGGATGCAAGCTCAATTATTCCGTTAAGATCAAGGCTCTTTTCGGCCTGCGATGCAAGAAGCGCCAGCTTTTCGTTTAAATCTTCTATTTCATCCGCCGTGATGAGCCCAAGATGGCGGCTCTTTATCTCCGCGCCCTCCGTTTGGGGCAGAAAGCCGAGTGCGCGAACGCCAAGCGTTTTTTCGATCTCCTCCGCAAGCGCGCGGTAAACCCGCTCGGTGCAGCCGTTGAGTATCACGCCGCATATCATGCTGTGAGGAGCGAAGGTCAAAAAACCCTTTATCTGCGCCATGATGGAAAGCGAGGCGCCCTTTGCGTTCACGATAAGTATAACCGGAGTTTGCGTGATTCGGGCAAGCTCATACGCGCTCGCCCTCGTGCTTGTGAGCCCAAGCCCGTCGTAATAGCCCATCACGCCCTCGATGAGCGTCAGCTCGCGCCCCGCGCCGTGGCGGGCAAGCAGCAGCTTGAGCGCGTTTTCGTCAAAAAAGAAGCTGTCCAGATTCGCGCTCGGTGAGCCGATCACGCTTCGGTGAAACATGGGGTCAATATAATCCGGCCCGCATTTGGCGGCGGCTATATCCATACCCCTGTTTTTAAACGCCTTCAAAAGCGCGATCGTCACGGTCGTTTTGCCGCAGCCGGAGCCGGTGCCGGCTATGAGGGCGCGGGGAACGCCGGCGCAGCTCAAGGTGCTTTTATATGTTATAATCGCTTCTTTACTCATATTTTCCGTTTAACAGCCCCTTTTCGCGGGCAAGCGCGAGCAGGCTCCCGTTTTTTTCGTTAAAGCTGCCCGCGGGCGTTCCCGCGTCTATCACGCTTTCACAGCGCAGCAGCACGCGCCTCGCCTCATCGAGCGTGCTTTCACTCACCGGCTCGAAGGCGGGGGAGAGCACGGCGCTTTCGGCAAGGCTTTTCGCCACGGCTGCGTCAACGTCGTTTTCAAAAAGTATTCCGCTTGCAAAGGGCACGCGCAGCCTTTGCAGCCTTCTGTAATGCGGTATGCCGTATCCGCCGCCCGCAATCACGAAAACCTTTGCCTCACCCTGGGGCCTTTCAAGCTCCACGCTGCCAAGCTCGGAGTTGTAGCAGCCCTTTTCAAGCCCGTACAGCTCGGCTATGGGAAGCTTTTGCAAAACCTCCTCCGGCGTGCCGAATGCGGCGGCGCGGTCGCCCTTGACGCAAAGGATCAGATCCGAGGCCTTGAGCGCAAGGTCTATCTCGTGCAGGCTCATTATCACCGTCAGCTCCGTTTCCCGCGCAAGCCTGCGCAGAATCGAAAGCAGCTCCAGCTTGTGCTTTATATCAAGAAATGCGGTCGGCTCATCCAGTATCAAAAGCTCCGGCTGCTGCGCAAGCGCCCTTGCAAGGATCGCGCGCTGCTTCTGCCCGTCCGAAAGGGTCACAAACTCCCTGTGCTCAATGGGCTTTATGTTCACAAGCTCCAGGCAATGCTCCACTATGCGCGAATCCTCCACGGTAAGCCTGCCCATCATATCGGTGTAGGGGTATCTTCCGAGGGAAACTATCTCCCGCACGGTGTATAATTCCGGCCGCACCCTGTCCGTCAGCACCACGGCCTGCTTTTTGGCAAGCTCCTTTGCGCTCATCGAAAACAGGTCGCTTCCGTCCACTGCGGCCCCTCCGCGAATGCGCGCGATCTGCCGCGAAAGCGTTTTCAATATGGTGGATTTGCCGGAGCCGTTCGGCCCGATAAGCGTCAGTATCCTGCCCCTTCCGAGCGCAAAATTTATATCCTCTATCAGCGCAAGGCCGTTGTAGCCCACGGAAAGGGCGCTCGTTTCAAAATAGCTTTTTTCGCCGTATCCTTCCATATCAGCCCTCCGCGCGGTGCCTGCGCATTAGCATCATATAGATCACCACGGGAGCGCCGAAAACGCTCGTTACCGTGCCTATGTTCAGCTCCGTCGGCGCGAAAACGGTTCGCGCAATAAGATCGCAAACAAGGCAAAACACCGCGCCGCAAAGAAACACGGCGGGTATCACGAATACCGGGCGGGAGCTTTTTAAAAGCGACCTTGTGATATGCGGCACCGCTATGCCCACAAACGAGATAGGCCCCGCAAGCGCCGTAACGCATGCGGAAAGCAGGCTTGAAAGCAGTATCAGCGCAAGGCGGAAGGGCCTGATGCGAACGCCCATGCTCCTTGCGTAGCCCTCGCCCAGCGCGTAAGCACCCATCGGCTTTGAAAGCAGGAAGGAGGCGCAAACCGCGGGAAAGCAAACCAGCGCTGCGGTGCGCACGTGCTCCCAGCCCTTGCCTGAAAAATTGCCCATGGACCAGTATTTAAGGTTCACTATATCCTGCTCGCTTGCAAAGGTTATCGCAATATCCGTTACTGCGGAGCAGATATAGCCCACCATTATTCCCACCACGAGCAAAAGCTCCATATTGCGCACCTTCTGCGAAAAAAGCAGCACGAGCGCCGTCACAAGCAGCGACCCAATGAAGGCGGAAGCAATCAGCGCGGCGGGGGAGAGCGTTATGCTTCCTGCAAGAAAGATCATCGTGACGCCCACTATCATCTTTGCGCCGGACGATATGCCGAGCACGAACGGCCCCGCTATGGGGTTTCGGAAGAAGGCCTGAAGCAGAAAACCCGATACTGCGAGCGATCCGCCCAGAATAGATGCAAGCAGCAGCCTTGGAAGGCGAATGCCGAAAAGGATCTCCGCATCGGAGGAGGGGAGAGGCGCCTTATCCATCAGTGCGCGAAAGCCGTCGCCAAGCAGCGAAAGCACCCTTGAAGGGCTCATGCCAACCGAGCCCACAAGCAGATTGAGCGCAAGCGAGAGCGCAAGAAGGCACGCAAGCGCAAGCATCACAAGGGCGAATCTCGCCTGTGCGCTTTTTTTCGGCGTGTGTGCGTTTGTTTCGATGTTTACGGTTTTTTTCATACGGATACACAAACTGCGGTAAAAAATAATCCGCGCAAGCCAAATAAAGCCTGCGCGGCCGTTTTTCCGCAGCATATTCAATTTGCCCGCCTTCCGTCCTTCGGCGGAGCTTTACTTTAAGCAGGTCTTCCGGCTTGCGCTTCACAGTTTGGGGCGCGCCTTCTCGGGATATCCCCAATGACCGGCTTTCGCCATGCGCCCCGCCTCTGCGCTTACGGCGGCGGTTCCGCCCGGGAATCTCACCCGGTTCACTATTCTCCCCAGGGGGCAGACCAAAGCCCGATGGAGCACTTAAAGCGCGACTACACCGGTATTCTATAATGAATATCGGCCTTTGTCAATACGTTTCGGGGTTTATAACGCAGCTTTTCACCGCAGAAAAAACACATATATTGATATTAAAAAATATATCACAAATCCATATTGACAAAAACCGCGCGCTGCGTTATGCTTCTATTGCCGTTTCGCCCGCCGCTAAAGCGGCAAATCGCGAAATATGGCTTGTATTGCTCCACCCGATAAATCAAAGCTTTTATTGGGAAGCAATAATGCCGAAACGCCTTCATGTGATTTGAAGCGTGCAGGCTAAAACCGAATAAGCATTTGAGTGCGCCGCATCGCCCCCTGAGGTATGCGGCGAGAATAGGGAATCCGGTGTGAATCCGGAACGGCACCGCCACTGTATGCGCTTAGAAGCCGCCGTTGACGAAAGTCGGTCATTGGGGAAGGTAAACCCTGAGAAGGCCGCGCGGGCTTTGATCGAGGCGCAAGTCAGGAGACCTGCTTGGATGTGTGTGATCGTGATGCGTCCACGGCAGTCTGGGCGGCGTCATACCTTGTTTGCGCATATCCGAGCCGGGCAAAACGCCTTGGCTCTTTTTGTTTTGCTCCGCACTCCGTTATTCTCAAAAACACTTATTTGCTTCGGTTCAATACACGCATTCATTCCCCGCGCGGGGATGAAAATATTATTTCATTTTCAGGAGAAAAGAAAAATGAAGAAGCTTATTAAGGCCATCGCTCTCATGCTGGCGGTGCTCACCGTCGGCGCACCCATCGCGTGCAGCAATCAGAACTCCGGCAACACCGGCAAAACCGTGAAGCCCGTTATTCTCGCGGTTTCCTTCGGCACCAGCTACAATGATTCCCGCGAAAAGACCATCGGCGCCATCGAAAAGGCGCTTGAAAAGGCTTATCCCGACTATGAGGTTCGCCGCGCGTTTACCGCCGACACCATCATCAATACCCTCAAGGAGCGCGACAAGATCGAGGTCGACAACGTGAAGCAGGCGATGGACCGCCTCGTTGCGGACGGCGTGAAGCAGGTCGTCATCCAGCCCACCCATATCATGAGCGGCTATGAGTACGACGACGTTGTGAAGCTCGTTAAGGAATACGAGGGCAAGTTCGATTCCCTCAAGATCTCCAAAACCATGCTCGCCGAGGAAAAGGATTTTGACGAGATGGTAAATATTATCAAGAATACCACCGCCGATATCAGCGCGGACGATACCGCGATAGTTTACATGGGCCACGGCACCGAGCATAAGGCGAACGAAACCTATGCAAAGCTTCAGGAAAAGCTCACCGCCGCAGGCATGAAGAATTATTTCGTCGGCACCGTTGAGGCCGAGCCCTCCGTTGAGGACGTGCTTGAGCTTGTGAAGGCGGGCGGCTATAAGAAGGTTGCGCTCATCCCCTTCATGATCGTTTGCGGCGACCATGCGAACAACGACATGGCGGGCGACGAGGCGGATTCATGGAAGAGCATCTTCACCGCAGCGGGCTTTGAGGTGCAGTGCGTGCTTCGCGGCCTTGGCGAAAGCGCGGACGTTCAGGCGCTCGTGGTGAAGCACTGCGGCGAGACCATCGGCAAGTAAGACCGTTTCGGATCACAGGATCCCTCCATATCATCCTTCCGGCGGGGAGGCGGGTTTCCCGCCGGAAGGAATGCGGCTTATTTGAAAAACGCAAGAAAAGCGCATAATTTTTTACCGTATTCCATCTGTTTTGAAAGGAGCTTCCGTTATGAAACGCATCGCGGCTGTCGCTTTGGCGCTCGTTATGGCGCTTACCATGGCGCTTTCCATGGTTTCCTGCAAAGATCGATCCAATGAAGGCGAGGGTAAGGGCGGAGGAGCAAAGCTTGCGGACGGCAGGTACAGCATAGAGGTGGATTCAAGCGCCTCCATGTTCCGCGTGGTGGACTGCACCCTCACCGTTCAGGGCGAAACGCTGACCGCCGATCTGACCATGAGCGGGCAGGGCTACGGCTATCTTTTTATGGGCAAGGCGGAGCAGGCGCCCAAGGAGCCGACCGAGCAAAACGCCATCACGTTCAAGCTGAATGACGCGGGCGAAAAGGTTTTCACCATACCCGTTTCCGCGCTCGACACCGGCATAGACTGCGCCGCGTGGAGCATCAAAAAAGAGGAATGGTACGACCGCGTACTCACCTTTAGATCCGAAACCGCAAGGCAGCAAAGGGCCTATGCGGACGGCAGCTATACCTGCGAGGTCACTCTCACGGGCGGAAGCGGCAGGGCGAGCATCGAAAGCCCCGCCAAAATAGAGATAAGGAACGGCAAGGCGGTTGCCACGATCGTTTGGTCCAGCAGCCATTATGAATACGTGAAGCTGGGCGAAGTGCAGTATGACCCCGTGAACGCCGAGGGCAATTCCACCTTTGAAATTCCGATCTCCTTTGATAAGGATATCGAGGTATCCGCGCTCACGACCGCAATGAGCGAGCCCCACCTTGTGGACTATGTGCTGCGGTTCGATTCCGCCACTCTTAAACAAAAATGAAGCTGAAACGAATCCTTTCCGCATTGCTTGCCGCCGCGCTCGCCCTGCCGCTTTTTACGCTCTTTTCCTGCAATAGAAGGGAATACGGCGGGGGGATCGGCAACGGCTCCGAGCCCGTTTCAACGATGAAGCTTGAATTTGCGAAAAACTTCACCGTGGATTATTACGAGGACGGCTGCAAGCTCATCTCCATAGCCGAGGGCGGCAGGTTTTTGACGGTGCCGGAGGGCGGAAAAGCGCCGGAGGGCATATCCGCCGACATAACCGTGCTGAATCAGCCAATAAGAAATATCTATATGGCGGCGCAGGCTGCGATGTGCCTTTTCGACGGGCTGAACCGGCTGGACACCATCCGTCTGTCCGGCACAAAGGCGGAGGATTGGTACGTTGAAAACGCCCGCGACGCGATGGAAAGCGGCTCGATACTCTTCGCGGGCAAGTATTCAAGACCCGATTACGAGCTTATCCTTTCCGAAAACTGCCCTCTTGCCATAGAATCCGGCATGATAAACCACGCTTCGGACGTGTTGACGCAGCTTCAAAAGCTCGGCGTCGCCGTGCTTATCGACCGCTCGAGCTACGAATCCCATCCCCTTGCGCGCACCGAGTGGATAAAGCTCTACGCCGCGCTGCTCGATGAGGAGGAGAGGGCGGAGGCGCTTTTCGAAGAACAGGTTCGCCTTATGAACGAGGCGGCGGCCTCGGAGCGGAGCGGCAAAACCGCTGCGTTCTTCCGCATCAGCCCGAACGGGTACGCCGTGGCGCGAAGAAGCGGCGATTACGTCAGCCGCATGATAGAGCTTGCCGGCGGCAGATACGCCTTTGAAAGCCTCGGCGGGGGCGATACCGCGCTCTCAACGGTGAACGTTGAATTTGAAACCTTTTTCAACACCGTTCGTGATACGGACGTGATACTTTACAACAGCACCATCGGCGGCGAGATAGATACGCTGGACGATTTTTTGAAGCTGAATCCGATGCTTTCGGAGCTTAAAGCGGTAAAAAACGGAGCCGTTTGGTGTACGCGGGAGAGCATGTTTCAGCAAACGCTCAACATAGGCAGCATGATAGTGGAGCTGAACCGCATTTTTTCCGCATCAAGCGATGAGGAGCTTGAACTCACCTATTTTTTCAGGCTTGAGCCCTCGCAGTAAAGAGCGGGGTTTAAGATAAAACCAAATTATAAGGCGTAAAAGAAAGGAAGATCCAAATGAAGAAAACACTCGCACTGATCCTTGCCGCGATAATGGCGCTTGCGGCATTCACCGCCTGCAGCGGCAAGCCCGACGGCCAGGCGACCACCGAGCCGCCCAAGGAAACCGCGCCCGCGACCGACGCGCCCGCAACCGACGCGCCCGCGACCGACGCGCCCGCGAGCGATGCGCCCGCGACCGACGCACCGTCGCATTATCCCGTTACCATCTCCACCTACAACTACGCAAAGGAGCCCATCGAGGTCACCTTTGAAAAATGCCCCGAAAAGGTGGTTTGCACCAATCAGACCCAGACCGAGCTGATGCTCTATTTCGGGCTTGATGAATACATCATCGGCACCGCGTATCTTGACGGCGCCATCCGCGAGGATCTTGCGCCGCAGTATGAAGCGCTCAAGGCTGCGGGCAAGGAGCTGACCGTGAAGGGCTACCCCGCGAAGGAGACCGTGCTCGCTCTGGAGCCCGACTTCATCTTCGGCTGGCGCAGCGCGTTTGCGGAGGATCAGCTTGGCGACGTGTCCGAATGGCATAAGCTCGGCTGCGGCACCATGATGCTGCGCTGCTCGAACAACACCGCTGAAAAGCGCGATCTTGAGGCCGTGCTTCAGGATATTGCCGATATCGGCAGGATCTTCAATATAGAGGACAAGACCAACGCCTATATCGAGGAAGCCCGCGCGCTTATGAAGAAGGTTTCGGATAAGGTCGGCACCCTTGAAGCGCCTGTGAGCGGCATCATCGTTGAGCCCTACGACGGCACCTTCTACTGCTGGGGCGAGAATACCCTCACCGGCAATCTCGTGGTTTCCGCAGGCGCGAGGTATGCCCTGCCCGACGGCGGCGACCTTTCCGTTGAGGATATAATCAACCTTGATCCGGACGTCATCATCGTTGATTATATGGACGATGAAAACCTGACCCCCGAGGAGTCCAAGGCAAAGGCTGTTGCCTCCATCATGGAGGAAGCGGCGCTTGCCGAGGTTTCCGCAGTTAAAAACGCCAAGGTGATGGCGGTCAATCTGACCGACGTTTACGGCGGCGGAATCCGCATGGTACCTTCCGTACAGGCAATGTTTGAATTCATGTACGGAGATTGATCCATATCCTCCTGCGGGGCAGCCGGAGCTTTCCACCGGCTGCCCCCGATGTTTGGAATGAAGAAATGAAAATGAAGAAAAAATGAACCAATAAAGAAGTAAAGAAGCAAAGAAGTAAGAAATGAATGGCGAAATGAAAAACAAAAGAATGAGCAGTGAAAAACGAATAAAACAAACGAGCGGTTCGTATTCATTCCGTTCGCTTTTCAGTGCTCATAAGCCGGGGACCTGCCGCCGGGCATGATAAAAACAGAGGAGAAAGCGCATTGAAAAAGCATCTCAACCCGCGCCATGCCGTTTTGAGCATAGCTGTAATCATATTCACAGCCGCCTTCGTGCTTTCGGTGCTTGCCGCCGTAACGATAGGTGCGGTAAAAATATCACTGGGCGACGTGTACCGCATAGTGCTGTACAATACCACGGGCATAGAGCTTGGGGACGGCGCTTTTCTTTCGGGCGGCACGATCTTTGAGATAGTTTGGAATCACCGAATGCCCCGCGTGCTCATGGGCGCGATAGTGGGAGTGCTGCTTGCGATGTGCGGCGTGGTGATGCAGGCAACGGTGCAGAACCCGCTGGCCGACCCCTATATCCTGGGCATCTCCTCCGGCGCCTCGCTCGGCGCCACATTTTCCATAATGATCGGCGCATCAGCGTTTTTTACAGGCGTGCTTGCCACGATGGGCACGGCGTTCTGGGCGTTTCTCGGTGCGCTGGGCGCAATGGCGCTGGTGATGCTGCTTTCGCACATGGGCGGCGGCAGAGTCACAAGCGCAAAGCTCGTGCTGGCGGGCTCCGTGGTGGGCAGTCTTTGCGGCGCGTTCACCAATATGATGATCTATATAGGCAAGGACGCCGAGAATATGAAAAGCGTCACCTACTGGCTGCTCGGCAGCATGGTATCGGCGCGCTGGCCGAAGCTGCTTCTTCCGGGAATACTGTGTATTCTGGGGATGCTCTTCTTCCTTACGCAGCTTCGTACCCTGAACACGCTTCTTCTTGGCGACGAGGCGGCGATCACGCTCGGCGTGGACCTTGCGAAACGGCGCAGGCTCTATATGATTGTCACCTCGCTGCTCTCCGCCGTTGCAGTATGCACCTGCGGCATAGTGGGCTTCGTGGGGCTGATGATACCCCATATCGTGCGCGGCTTCGCGGGCTCGGATCACCGTTTCCTGCTTCCGCTCGCCTCGCTTTCGGGCGGCATATTCCTTATCTGGGCGGACGTGCTTGCAAGGGTGATCATTCCCAATTCCGAAATACCGCTCGGCGTTATCACCTCCGCGATCGGCGCGCCGATCTTCGTGTATATGATGGTTAAAAAATCCTACGGCTTCGGGGGTAAGGACTGATGAATATCGAAACGAGGAGCGTTTCGGTTTCGCTCTCAAAAAAGCAGATTGTGCGCGGCGCGTCCATAAAGGTGCGCGATAAGCAGTTCGTTGGGCTGCTCGGGCCGAACGGCAGCGGCAAAACCACCCTTCTGAAAAGCATCTACCGCGTGCTCAAGCCCTCCGCAGGCACCGTGCTGATAGACGGCGAGGATATAAAGGAGCTTTCCTTCCGGGATACGTCAAGGCGCATGGGCGTTGTGAGCCAGTTCAACAATATCAGCTTCGATCTATCGGCACAGGAGATGGTGCTGATGGGGCGCGCGCCGCATAAAAAGGCGTTTGAGCGGGACAGCGCGGAGGATTACCGCATTGCGGAGGACGCGCTCAAAAGGGTGGATATGCTGGATTTTCGGGACAGGAGCTTTCTAACGCTCTCCGGCGGTGAAAAACAGCGGATCATCCTCGCCCGCGCCCTTGCGCAGCAGGTGGAAATGCTTATCCTTGACGAGCCTACCAACCATCTGGATATCAAGTATCAGCTTCAGATAATGGACGTTGTGAAATCGCTCGGCTGCGGCGTGCTTGCCGCGCTGCACGATCTGAACCTGACGCTCATGTACTGCACCTACGTTTACATTATGAAAAACGGCGAGGTCGTGGCGGAGGGGGAAACCGAAGAGGTGATAACCGAAAGGCTTATCAAGGAGGTTTACGAGGTGGACTGCGCGCTTTCCCGCAACCCCGTAAGCGGCAAGCTGAATGTGAGCTTCTTTTCCGCAGTGTGAGGCGGGGATGTACGATAGTATTAAAAATCTTGAATACCAACGGAGGTCAAAATGAAAATTGCAATGCTGAACTGCCTTCGGGCAAACGACGTATGCACCGGCGCGGGCTGCCTTCGCGCCTTCAATTCCGGAACGAAGCATTTTGAGCAGTACGGCGATACCCCGCTTGAGCTTGTGGCAATGGCAAGGTGCAGCGGCTGCGAGGCGGGGATGGACGAGGGCTTCAGGGAGAAGCTTGACCGAATCGTTTCCGAGGGCGCGCAGGTCTGCCACCTTGGCGTTTGTACGCAAAAAAAGGATGCAGGCGGCGAAAGGCATGAATGCCCCGTTATCACCGAGGCGGCACGCTGCCTTGAGGAGCGCGGCGTTCGCGTGCACAGGGGAACTCATTAAAAGAATAAGCTCATGGAAAACCGGAGGTAAGTATGCTTTCATTGAATTGGCTGAAGGATGAAAACAACGTTGTGTATGCAAAGCAGAGCGATATCGTGCCGATCCTCTCTCGCGATCTCCGAATTCCGGATCTGGAGCAGAGGATAGAGGCGTTTCGGGAGTCGCCCGAAAAGGAGGGCGTGATAGTGAAGGGAAACAAGCGCTCGAGCGTGCGCCTTTTTATACCCGATCTGCTTTTTGACGAGCATATCGAGATGGGCGAGAGCGTTTGGCTTTATATCGGCGAAATGTATCCCGCATACTGCATTTTTCAGCCCTGGGACGAGTAAAACCGCATTTTTCAGCCCCGGGACGGGTAAAACCGCATATTGAAGCGGCATTTTTGTGATTCTAATGGAGTGCGATTCGGTTCGCGCTCCTTTTTCCGTTCGTAGGATTTTAATAAGGATGCAAAAATTTATGTCCAAACCCTATTGACAAGCGGGGAAAGGTCTGTTAAAATAGCCTTAAGTTAGCAGCTGCTAACTCATAGTAAAATACAATGATATAGGATGGAAAGATGAGTATAGTAATAGTCGGCGGCAACGAGTGCATGACGAGGCAGTACTGCGAATTATGCAGCGAATACAACTGCAAGGCGAAGATATATCCCAAGATGAAGGCAGGGCTGAAGAATATCGGCTCGCCCGATCTGCTGGTGCTTTTCACAAGCACCGTGTCCCACAAGATGGTGAAATGCGCGCTGAGCGAAATTAAAAAGGGCTCCACAAAGATAGCCCGCTCTCACTCAAGCTCCATGGCTGCGCTTCGATGCATACTTGAGGAGCATGCGATCTGAAACGCGCCTGCCCTTGACCGGACTTGCAGGAATCGAACCCGAATGAGCCGAACCTGCCTGAAGCAGGGAGGAAAAAGCATTATGTGCGAGCGGCTTTCGATAAGGCGCTGTTCTCCGAATCTTGCGGGCTTTAAAACGGCGAAATGCACCCGCTTTTGTAGTTTAGCTGACAGCTTCCCTTATGGTCGTCCGAAAGAACAGGAGGACAGGCATGGTGAAGGCGCCTAAGGCGCAGGAATAAGGTCGGAAAGGTCATGCAAGGATGGAAGTTTACCGTGTAAGAGCTCTCCCGCGGATGGGGGGGCTCTTTGCGTATTTGGGGAGCATGATGCTTTCCCATCTCAATGCTTTGGTGCAGGATAGCATAAACCGAGGGATCGGTCTACTTTGCTTTGAAACGGCATATCATAATGTGATATAAAAACGTTTGGAGGCGGAACATGAGCATTCTTCATCTCGGCTCAACGGGAACGGAAGTTGAGCTTTTGCAGCTTGCGCTGGGCAGAAGCGGATTCTATAACGGAAAAACGGACGGCATTTTCGGCGTTCAAACCCAAAACGCCGTGCGCAGATTTCAGTCCGAATTCGCTCTCCTGCCGGACGGAATAGCGGGGGAGAAAACGTGGGCGGCGCTCAGGCCCTTTCTGCTCGGCTATTTTATGCACACGATCCGATCGGGCGATACCTTTTTCAGTTTAGCCAGGCGTTACGGCACCACAGCCCGCGCGATCGCCGCCGCGAACCCGGGTGCGAACGCGGAAGGGCTTGTGATCGGTGAAAAGCTGGTGATCCCCTACGGCTTTGAGCTTGTGAGCACAAGCGTACACTACACCCCCAAGCTCACCGATATGCTGCTCGACGGGCTTGAGGCAAGGTATCCGTTTTTGCGCAGCGAGGTTTACGGCAGCTCCGTGCTCGGCTCGCCCCTTCGCGCTGTGAATTTCGGCATCGGTGAAAAGCGGATACTGATAAATGCCGCCCATCATGCAAACGAATGGATCACAACGCCCCTCGTGCTGAAATTCCTCGAAGGCTTTCTTGCGGCGTATATTGCAAACGGCACCGTGTGCGGCAGGAGCGCACGCGCGCTGTATGAGCGGGTCACGGTCACAATAGCTCCCCTTGTGAATCCGGACGGAGTGGCGCTTGTTAGCGGTGCGCTCGACCCCGAGGGCGCGGCGTATGCACGGGCAAGGCGCATAGCCGCAAGCTATCCCTCCGTGCCGTTTCCAAACGGATGGAAGGCGAATATCGAGGGCGTGGATCTGAATCTGAACTATCCAGCCGATTGGGAAGAGGCAAGGCGGATAAAATTCGCGCAGGGCTGGACCTCGCCCGCGCCGAGGGACTACGTCGGCGCCGCCCCGCTCAGCGCAAAGGAGAGCCGTGCGCTGTATGATTTTACGGTTGAACACGCCTTCGATCTCACCATCTCGTACCATACGCAGGGCGGCGAGATCTACTGGCGCTTTAAAAGCATGGAGCCGAACGGCGCGCAAAGCATAGGCGAGGCGATGGCGGAGGCAAGCGGCTACTCCCTTGCGGACGTGCCTAATGAAAGCGCGAACGCGGGCTACAGGGATTGGTTCATACTCAATTATGACCTTCCGGGCTACACGATAGAGGCGGGCAGGGGCGTGAACCCGCTGCCGCTCTCGCAGCTTGACGAAATGTACGCGCAAAATGCACCCGCCATGATCGCCGCGATGGAGCTTGTGTAGTCGGCGGCGGGCAAGTGCGGATGCAAGCAAACACAAAATAATATAATTTCAAAAGCTGCCCGAATTAAGAATAAAATGCTTGACAAAGCGCTTCGGTTCAAGTATAATCCGAAGTGCTTTGCTTATGGTGGAGGATTGCGGTCACCAGCCCCGTCCGTTGTCGGAAATCTTAGCAAAAATATAAGAAATTCAACACACTCTTTGGAGGACATTGCATGAAAAGCTATATGGCAAAGGCAGAGTCCATGGAACGCAAGTGGTACGTCGTTGATGCAGAGGGCATGGTGCTCGGCCGTCTCGCATCCCAGGTTGCCGCTATACTCCGTGGTAAACATAAACCCATCTTCACTCCGCATGTGGACTGCGGCGATCACGTTATCATCATCAACGCCGATAAGGTCATTCTGACCGGCCGCAAGCTCGATCAGAAGATCTACTACCACCACACCGGATATCCCGGCGGACTCAAGGAAACCAAGTACGGCACTCTTCTTGAGAAGAAGCCCGAGTTCATGGTTCATGAGGCTGTTCGCCGCATGATGCCCAAGGGCCCCCTCGGCAGGCAGATGCTCACCAAGCTTCGCGTTTATCGCGGTGCGGAGCATAAGCACGAGGCGCAGAAGCCCGAAGAGCTCAAACTGAAGTAACAGGGAAGGAGATTTAAACTATGGCTACCAATCAGTATCTCGGCACCGGCAGGCGCAAGAGCTCCGTTGCCCGCGTTCGTCTCATTCCCGGCTCCGGCAATATCACCATCAATAAGCGTGGTATCGACGATTACTTCGGCTATGAGACCCTTAAAATGATCGTCCGCGCGCCCCTTGAGCTGACCGATACCCTCGGCAAGTTCGACGTCCTCGTGAACGTTTACGGCGGCGGCTACACCGGCCAGGCCGGCGCGATCCGTCACGGCATCTCCCGCGCTCTGCTCGACGTGGATTCCGCCGAATACCGTGCCGCCCTCAAAAAGGCAGGCTTCCTCACCCGCGATCCTCGCATGAAGGAAAGGAAAAAGTACGGCCTCAAGGCTGCACGTCGTGCTCCGCAGTTCAGCAAGCGCTGATCGAGACTTCAAAATGCCCAAAAACCCCGGAACCATGCGGTTTTGAACTGCACCCCATTTGTTAGACATGTGGTATAATACTAACAAGTGGGGTG
>CAMVMM010000029.1 GCA_947168565.1 uncultured Clostridia bacterium
GCGTGATGCTTGCCTTGCGGCAAATGATGCTCGGCTTCGCCGAATGATGCGCGCCAATGGCGCGTTGCGGTTGAAATGCAAATGAAATCCGGCTAACGCCGGGTGAAATCATCCTTCGGATGGTGAAATCCGCTTCGCGGGTGAAATCGGCAAAGCCGGTTATGGATGAAATTCCTGCGGAATTTCTGAATGATTTTGTTTTTTTAACGGAAAATGCGCCGTTTCCAAAAGCCTTCCCCTCCGAGGGGAAGGTGGCTGAGGCGGCTCGGTGCGCCGCGAAGACGGATGAGGTGGAAATGCGGCTTGCGCCGAATGATGTGCGCTCTGCGCGTGATGCTTGCCTTGCGGCAATGATGCTCGGCTTCGCCGAATGATGTGCGCCTGCGGCGCGTTGAAGATAAAATTCCTGCGGTATTTCCAAAAGCCTTCCCCTTCGAGGGGAAGGTGGCTGAGGCGGCGCAGTGCGCCGCGAAGACGGATGAGGTGGGATAATGCACAAATCCCGCAAGGGATTTGAACCGATTTTGATTCGCTGATAGACTTGCCGAAAAAGCTTGGTTTAATAAGCTATTTGAAGGATAAATAGGATAAAACGCCGTGCGCGGCGTTTATGAGGTGTCCACCTCATCAGTCAGCTGCGCTGACAGCTTCTCCTCAAGGAGAAGCCATGCGACGCGGCAAATGATGCTCGGCTTTGCCGAATGATGCGCGCTTATGGCGCGTTGCGGTTGAAATGCAAATGAAATCCGGCTAACGCCGGGCGAAATCATCCTTCGGATGGTGAAATCCGCTTCGCGGATGAAATCGGCAAAGCCGGTTATGGATGAAATTCCTGCGGAATTTCTTATGGGTTTTCCTTTGAATGGAGAAAAAACAGGAGCTTTGATATGCGCTTTGCGTGTTGCACACTATGCGATGCGCGGGGCGCATATCGGTTTTTAGTTAAGAAAAAAAGAAAAGAACGCGGGAAAAAGGTGTGTAGAATATAAGGAAAAGAACGAAAAAAGCACCGTGAAAACGGTCGTGTTCAAAGCACCGCGAAAAAACGCGCAAAAAACACAGTGAAAAAACCGTGGGATTTTGCGGTTCGGCGCGTATTGTATGCGACGAGGGATTCGGAGGGCGGCTTCTATTTTCAGGCTGAATGAAAACGAAAGAAAAACCGTGGAGCTTTTAAGACGGCGGGACGAGGGCGGCATGGAGGCGCTGCTGCTGTATTTCGCGCCCCTCATTCGCTACGTGGCATCGCCGATAGCGGGGCAGAGCGATGCGGAGGACTGCCTTAACGAAACCGCGCTGCGGGCATGGGAAAGGATTGATTCCTTCGATGAAAGCAGGGGCTCGTTCAGGGCGTGGCTCACGGCGATAGCCAGAAACGCCGCGCTCGATATGGCGCGGAAGCGAAGGCATACCGAGGAGCCGCCGGATGAGGAATTGAGGGATGATTCGCCCTCGGCGGAGGAAATGCTGCTGGATAAGGAAAAAAAGCGCGCTCTGAAAGCGGCGCTGGAGCAGCTCAAGGGCGGCGAAAAGGCGCTTTTTTACAGAAAGTATTACTATATGCAGTCTACCGCGCAGATCGCCTCGGAGCTTGGCATGAGCGAGCGGGCGGTGGAGGGCAAGCTCTACCGAATAAAGAAAAAGCTTGCCGAAAGGCTGAAAAATTACAGATAAGGGAATGCAAATGGATAGAAAAATCAGGGATAACGAAATAGAAATTGCTTTGGAAAAGCGCCATTCCGCGCCCTTGGGCGAGGCGCTTTCGGATGAGGAGATAGAGCGGCTGCTGTTTTCGTCGGATGAGATCGTGCCGGAGGGCATAAGCAAAAAGGTGTCCCCCTCGCGCAGAGCCTTTCTGCTCACGATTTGGGGGCTTGCGCTCTCGGCGCTGCTCATGCCCCCGTTCAGGCACGATGCGGGCGCGCTTTTTTCCGAATTTTACGCGCCCATCACCTGGCTGCGGCTCGATCTTATACTGCCCGCCGCGGGCACGGCGCTGACGCTCATCGGGCTTCGCATGCTGAGGGGCGTGAACCGCGCGTTCGGCTTTTCATACATCATGAGCCTGGCTCGCGCCGCCGTGTTTATTCTGACGCTTATCTTCACCTTCTCCGTGCTGCACGAGGGCGAGGCGGGGAAGGCCCGCGCTCTTGCGCTCACCGCCGCATCGGTTTTAACCATGCTTTCGCTCATCTTCGGCGTTTACGCGGGCTTTAGGGAATTGAGAGCGCGCATCGGCTTTGAGCCGCGCTCCGGCGAATTTGCGGTGTTTGCGCTGTGGTATCTGCTTTTGACCGCCTTTGCGATCGAAAATTCGCAGAGCGTGGTGCTTGTGCTTGGAATGCCCTTTTCCTTTGCGCTGATACTGCTTGCAATGTGCCTTTTGACGCAGAGCTTCGATGAGGCGGGCTACGCCGTGCACGCGGAGCGGACGCGCTTTTCCGCGCTTGCGCTCTTTTCAGCGTGGGTGCCGCTTGTTGCCTGCACGCTGATCTTCACCTTCAGCTGCCTTGGAAAATACCGCATGCACGAGCTGCCGCGCGAGGCGCGAAGCGGCAATAATGAGTATGATTCAAGCGTAAACCCCTCCTCCGGCAGCGTGCAGGCGCGGGAGAGGCAGGCGCTTGCAGCAAGGCTTACAGGGGAGCTGAAGCTTCCCGAAAATATGATAAACGATCTTTCGGATAATGAGCTTATGCTGCTTTCAGCCCCGAAGCGCGGCTGCGTTACGCGGCAGGCGTTTATGCTCGATGGCGGCTCGGAGGGTGCGTACGTGATTCCGGGCGGCTCGGACGGCAGCTATATCATTTTCGATAACGATTCCCTCGTGAGCTATCCGAATGAAACGGGCATTGTGATTCAGGTGCCCGATATCGGCCCGATCCTTGTGCCGAATATACAAACCGGTGCGGAGCCTGCCGATGCCGAGGCGGATCTGACCGTTACCACGGCGGCGGTGGAGGTGGACGGCGGCGAGTGGCCGAATCGCGTGGTGTTCATCCATTATTTTGAGTTTAACGCGCAGAAGGAGCTGCGCTTTCCCGGCACGGAGGCCATCCGGATCATTCCCGTGAACCGTGACGCGGCCAATATGTATATGTTTGAAAAGGCGGCGAGCGGCAGGCTTATCTATGAGCGCGAGGGCAGGGAGCTGAGCTCACCCTTCGCAAAGCTGGAATCGCCCGGGCTTGAGGTCGGCGGCAGCGTTTCGGTGGGCACGGAAATGAGCGAGGACGGCAGCTTTGTGACGTACAAGGCATACGAAACGGCAAGCAGTCCGGATGGCTATATCTACGCAAGCTTCTCCGTGCCGGACGGCGCAGGCAGGGTGCGCGGCTATATTATCTATTCCATTTTGGGTAAAATACCCGAGCCGGGGCTTGCAAACCTCTATTTTACACTCGTGCATCAGCGCACCGCCGCGAATCTGAGCGGCAAAACCGCGTATGAAACCTTGAGATTCGGCAGAGTGCTTTCCGACGCCTTTTTATGGATGAATAAAACCATGATTTTCGACAGGGCGGGCATGAGCTTCATCTCGTTGGGCGATTACCGATGAGCCAGGTGCGGCGCAAAGCAAAGGAGGAAGAACCATGCAGGCAGTAAAAAACGGCATCAAAACCACCCTGCGGACGCCGGGAAAGGCACTTGTGTTTACGCTTGTGATGACCGTGCTTTCCGCACTGCTCACGGTGGCATTCAGCGTGTTTTCCGCCGTGCGCGGGTATCTTGGCGATGCGGACGGCTATTTTCACACCGTGGCGGAGCTGGAATTCATAGGGGAAAAATACCCGACGGATATTGAGTTTGAGCAGGGGCTTCCCGCCGCGCTTTCGGAAAACGAGGCCGCGCTTTCGCAGCTTTTTTCGCATGACGCGGTGCTTTCCTTCACCCCCGCGTCAAACAGCGCCGCGCTTGCGGAGGGCTACACGCGCAGGGACGAGGGCGTGCCGAAGGGCAAGGCGGCCGTGTGCGCAATGTATATAATTAATTACGACGAGCACCTGGGCATGTATTCGGCGCTTGTTTCAAAATGCTTTTATTCGCTTCAAAAATACGATGATAAACTGGTGCATCTGAGCATTCCCCCTGTGGCGGGCGAGCTGGAGCCGGGGAAAAAATACGCGATGTGCGGCTATTTCACAAAGGGCTTCGGCGGCATAGCGGGCTTTATTCAGGAGAATATGAGGTTTTCCGTGGGCGGCAAAACCTACAATACGGATTTTTGTGAGCCGCTCGAATCAAACGAGCTGCCGGAGGGGAGCGTTTTCAAGCTGCTTGCCACGCAGCTTGAGCTTGTGAACAACGCCTGCCGCGTTACCCGCACCGAGGCGATAGAGGACGAGCTGCCCTTTCATCAGCAGCAGCTCATGCTGAAAAGCGGCCGTTTTTTCAGCAAAAATGAGTATGAAGAAGCGGCAAGGGTCGTGATTTTAAGCGATAAGCTCTGCTACGGAGCGGGCAAAAAGAAGGTTGGGGATAGAATAAACCTGCGGATCTTCGATTTTGAGGGCAGCCTTGAGGATGCGGCGATCACCGGCATGAGCGAGGATGAATACGAGATCGTGGGCGTATTCGCAGATGATTCGATCTATGTCAACCGCATCTTTATTCCCGGCTCCCCCGGAGAGGGGCTTCGTGCGGTCACGGGCAGCAGCCTGGGGCTTTTCAGGCTGAAAAATGACCGCGCGGCGGCATTTTTAACGGAGTCGGCGGGTCTGGAGGAGGCGGGCTTCCGCGTTTCGGTGTATGATCAGGGCTATGCGGCGGCAACCGAGCCGATGCGCGAGCTGGAGCTTATTGCGATCATCTTCCTTGCGGTGTGCGTGCTGCTTGCCGCCGTGGCGCTCATTCTGCAAAGCCATATCTTTGTGTCAAGGCAGGGTGAGGCGGCGCGGACGATGCGCTCCCTCGGCGCTTCAAAAAGCCATATAATACTGTATTTTCTTGCCTCCGCGCTGCTTATCGCGCTGATAGGCGCCATCATCGGAAGCTTCATGGCAAGGGGCATAGAGGGGCGCGTTTTCGATATGCTGCGGCGCTTTGCGGAGCAGTTTTCAAAGAGCGACACGCGCTTTTCCTCCTCGCGGGTCTCGCTCGTGCGCACGCTTGAATTTGCGCCGAAAACCGCGAATATCACCTATATTTCCGCCGCGCTCTGCCTGATCGCGGGCGCAGCGGCTTCCACCCTCGCCTTCGCCCTCTCCGCGCTTTCGGGCGGGCAGAATGCCGTGCGCAAAAGGGGCGGGGCCGCAGGGGGCGGCGCAGATGCGCAAAAAGCGCAAAAAGGCGCAAGAGCTGCCGTTTACAGGGGCAAAACGAGCAGGCTGAGCGGCGCTCTCAAATACGCGCTGCTTTCGTTAAGGCGAAATAAGGTGCGCACCGCCGCCGTGCTGCTGCTTGCCGCTGCCGCCGCCGTGTTCTTTTCGCGCCTCACCGCCTCGCTGGAGGGGTACGCGCTTCAGCTTGAAAATTATAAGCGCGACGCCGTGATAAAGGGCCATGCCACCGATATGTACGGCAGAAGGACGGACGGACTTTTGACCGAAATGACGCCCATAAAGGCGCTTGTGGATTCCGGCAAAATAAGGGACGTGAATTTAACTATGGATCTGGGCTATCTCAGCGTGCTGGGGATCGCCATAACAAAGGACGGCGTGGAAAACCGTGAGATATCGTACACGTATCCCGACACCGAAATGATGAAGGAAACGGTGCAGATGGATCTTCGCCGCGATCTGAAATGGGTGAGCACGAGCAGCGTTTCGGGAAGCCCCGCGTTCTTTTTCCGCAGCGTGAAGGACGTGCGCTTTTTGGAGGGCTACAACGAGGTGAGCTTCATGCGCCTGCACAATGCCTGCGCGCTCTCCGAAAGCGTTATGAAGCAGCACGGCATAGAGCTTGGCGACGCGGTGATGTTTCAGGGAATGCACCCCACTGATGACGGTTGGTGGACGGGGCTTATAATTATGAAGGTGATCGCCGCCTATACGTCGAACGCAACTAATAAAACCGTGTTTTCCCCGCTTGGGGACAGCTATCCCATTGCTTACAACGTGATGGAGCCGAATAATCTGGATCCTATTTTTAAATTCTATTATAATGCGGAATCGTTGCCGCAGGACTCCGACTTCACGGATGTCCCGGATGAGCGCATCTCGTGGAGGCTGGACGCCTACGCAAGCAGGGATTATGAGTTTTCGGGCGAGCTGCCGGAGGGCCTCAGCATTGAGGATTTTGAAAGGATTGAGGTCGTTTTCCCGGAGGTAAAGTTTAGCAGCTTCCTGTTTTCCCTGAAGGCTGCGAACGGCCTGGATGAGGCGCGGCAGGCGATGGAGGACGCGGGGTTTGCGTACGTGGGCACATACGAGCGCACCAAGCCCTACGCCGTGCTGGAGGATGAGATGTATCTGAACACAACGCGCTCCATGCAGCGGCAGATACAGTATGTTTCCGCGCTGTATTACTCGCTGTACGCAATAGCGGGCTTGATCGGCTTTGCCCTCGCGTGGCTGCTGGCGCTTTCAAGGCGGGGGGAGATGGCGCTCATGCGCGCGCTCGGCACGCCCAAGGTGCGCATCGTGCTGAATTTCTTCTTTGAGCATTCGCTTCTGTGCCTTGCGGGGCTCCTGATAGGGCTCATACTAACCTGTTTTGCGTTCGGAATGCCGCTTTCCCTCTGCCTTATCCTTTGCGGAGCGTTCCTTGCGCTGTGGTGCATAAGCACGCTTATCTGCCTTGTGTTCGGGCTTGCGAAGAAAATGCAGACGGCGGAGAGGGAGTAGGGCCTTGCGGGAAATGATGTGCGCTCTGCGCGTGATGCTTGCCTTCGGCAAATGATGCTCGGCTTCGCCGAATGATGCGCGCCTATGGCGCGTTGCGGTTGAAATTCCTGCGGAATTTCTGAATGATTTGATTTTCTGTAACAAAAAAAGCGGCGTTTCCAAAAGCCTTCCCCTCCGAGGGGAAGGTGGCTGAGCGGGGCAGCGCAAAATGCCCCCGCGGCGAGCGGCGGATGAGGTGGCTAAAATCATAAGAAACGCCCTCGGCGTTTCATCCACAACTATTCACTATTCACTGCGCTTGCGCCTTCGCCTGCATATATTGCTTTTCCCCGTGTTTGTTGGTATAATATTTGAGGCTGCTTCGGCCATAATCAGATAAACACGGATCCGATAGGAGTTCATATATGCAGGCAATAAAAAACGGAATAAAATGCACGCTCAGAACACCCGGCAAGGCGCTTCTGTTCACGCTTATACTCGCCGTGCTCGCGGCGCTTCTCGCGGTCGCGTTCTGCGTTTTCTCCGCCGTGCGCGGCTATCTCAAGGAGGCGGATGAATACTTCCACACCATAGCCACCATCGACTATGTGGGCAAGGACTATCCCGATCAGTCTGTCTACGATCCCGAGGTGCAGCAGGCGGTGGAGGAGAGCATGGGCGAGCTCGAGGCGCTGAAGGCAAGCCCGTCCGTTGTGGGCTTTGAGCCCGCTTCGCCCGCGCTCGGCTATATCGAGGGTATGCACAGGCTCGACAACTATGTTTTCAACGGCAGCGCCGGCGTGCTCATTGTGAAGGTGAATGCCTACGATCCCGCGCTCGAGGCATATCAGGTGATGGTTGAAAGGTCGCTCTACGCGCGAAGGGATTATACAGGCATCCTGATGTTTCTGTCTGCGGACAGCCCGGAGATCGAAAAGGGCAAGAAGTACCTCATCAGCGGAAGATTCGTTACGGGCAAGGTCAGCGGCGTTTGGTTCAGCATGGAAAGCATGAGCTTCGTTGAAAACGGCGAAACCGTTACCGTGCCCGAATTTGAGCTCGTAACAAACACCGAGGTAGCCGAAACGAACGCTTTTTACAGGCTCGCCAAGGTGCTTGAAAAGCAGAACGATGCCTGCCGCGTGGTCTATACCTCCGCGATAGAGGATTATTACCCCTTCCAGCAGCAGATACTGAGCCTGAAGGACGGAAGGCTCTTCAACGAGCAGGAGCAGAAGAGCGGAGCCAAGGTCTGCCTTATAATGAACGATCTGGCGAGCCGCCTCGGGCTTTCCGTGGGCGATCGCATCCCGCTTTCGGTGTGTGCATCGGATGAAAGCATCTTTGAAACCGACACGCTCTATGAAAAGGACGGGGGAGAATATGAGGTTATCGGAATTCTGAACGAGGATATCGACTATCCCTTCTATATTTTCCTTCCCGGCGATTCGGGCGACGGTTTTCGCGCTACGACCGGCTATAACCTCGGGCAGTTCCGTGTTGTGAACAGCCGCGCCGATGAGTTCATCGCCGCATCCGAAACGCTTGCGCACAATGGGTTCCGCATAACGCTCTACGACCAGGGCTATGCCGCCGCCACCGAGCCGATGCGCGAATTGATGTTCATTTCCATAGTCTTCCTCGCGGTCTGCGTGGTGCTTGCGATAGTTGCGCTGATCCTTCAGAGCCATATCTTTGTTTCAAGGCAGAAGGAAGCGGCAAACACGATGTATTCGCTCGGAAGCTCTCGGGCGCATATAGTGGCTTACTTTATAGCGGCCGTGCTTATCCTAACCATCCTTGGAGCGGTCATCGGTATGTTCGCCGCAAAGGCGATCGAGGGACGCGTTTTTGAAACGATGCAGCGCTTCTGGGCGCAGTTTGCAAAGGAAAACACCGATTATTCGCTTGGCAGCACTTCGATCACAAGAACGCTCGACTTCGCGCCGAACGCGGGGTATTTCCCCTATATCGCGGCGGGAGCGGCGCTCGTTCTCGGTGCGCTTATTACCACCATAATCTTTGCAGGCCGCACCGTTACCGAAAGGCGCAAGCAGGAGCGCGGCAGGATCTCGGAGCGAGGCGGAAAAACGAGCAGATTCTCCGTTAAATACGCGCTTTTATCCATCATAAGAAGTCCCGTTCGCACGCTCGCCGTTCTGCTGCTGGCGGCTGTTGCAGCGCTGTTCTTCTCGCGGCTGACCGCATCGCTTCGCGGCTACAACGATCAGCTTGAGAGCTATAAGCGCAGCGCCGAGATAACGGGCTACGCAACCGATATGAAGGGGCGCTGGATGGATGGGTTGAGCATTAAACCGGATACCGTCAAGGCGCTTATGGAGAAGGGGATCGTTAAGGACTACAACATCACCACGAAGCTCGGCTATCTCGATATCCTCGGCGTTGGAAAAACGGCGAGCGGCACAAGCCAAACGGTGCAGTTCAGCGAGCCGCAATCCGAATTTGCGAAGGAAACGCGCGTTTATAACCTCAGCCGTGCGATGAAGTGGGTGTCCACAACGGAGGTGGAAACGAGCCCCGAGTTCAAATATGCCAAATCCAAGAGCATAACCTGGCTCGAGGGCTTCGATAAGAAGGATTTCTGGTTCCCGAACCCCGTTTGCGCGCTGCCCGAAAGCGTTATGAAGGAGAAGGGCATCGAGCTTGGCGACTGCGTTGTTTTTGAACACACCTTTGAGATCGCGAACTGGAATTATCTCGGAACGATCATGCTCAAGGTGGTTGCAAGCTACTCCGCAACGACCTCTTCAAACACGGTGTTTGTGCCGTTTTCGGAGTATCCGCTTGCTTCAACGGAATACGGTCGGCAGAGCTATCATTATGATCATTATGAGAAGGAATACAAGGAGATTTTTGCTCCGATCCTTGCCGATACGCTCGATGAGCGCATCGTGGACCGCATTATGAACGGCATTGAGACGAGCGGGTATAACGATTGGTTCAGAGAACTCAGCTGGTACAAGGGAATCAGCTACAAGAGCTTCCTGTTCACCCTCAAGGACGCAACGAGGCTCGATGAGCTGCGCAAGGCGTTCAAGGAGGCGGGCTACGGCACGGTCGGCAACATGGCAGACCGCGGCAAAACCTTCTTTGTGATCGAGGACGAGATGTATCTCAGCACCGTGCGCTCGATGCAGAGGCAGATACAGTATGTTTCAACGCTCTATGCCGCGCTGTACATAATCGCGGGCGTGATAGGCTTCGCGCTGGCGTGGCTGCTGACGGTTTCAAGAAGGAAGGAGATCGCGCTTATGCGCGCGCTCGGAACGCCGAATTTCCGCATTATCCTCAATTTCCTGTTTGAACACGCGCTTTTGTGCCTCGCGGGTCTCGGCATCGGGCTTTTGATAGCGATTCTGATCTTCGGTGCGCAGGAGAAGCTCTGCTTCATGCTTTGCGCCGCGTTCCTTATCCTTTGGTGCATATCCACGCTTATCTGCCTTGTTTTCGGATTGGCGAAGAAGGCGCAGGCGGCGCTGGTGGAGGTGGAGTAGTTTCGCTGTGCGAAATGAAGCCGCTTCGCTAATGAAGGAATGATGCTTGCCTTCGGGAAATGAAGGAATTTCCAAAAGCCTTCCCCTCCGAGGGGAAGGTGGCTGAGGCGGCGCAGCGCGCCGCGAAGACGGATGAGGTGGAATGATGCACAAATCCCGCATGGGATTTGAACCGATTTGTTTCGCTGAATGACTTGCCGAAAAAGCTTGTTTTAATAAGCTTTTTGGAGGATAAACAGGATAAAACCCGCTGCGGCGGGTTTATGAGGTGTCCACCTCATCCGACTTCGCGCCGCCGCGCGACGCTCAGTCACCTTCTCCTCAAGGAGAAGGCTTGACGAAGCAAGCCTGCCGCGCGGAAGATTTCATACCGATAAAAATGCTTCGGCTTGCTTCGCATTTTTATCCTTTTTGCTCAGCGAGGCGGAAGTGCGGCGGCGGGAGCGCTCCGCGGGAAACGATATGCGATCGCGGACATTTCCGTTATTGTGAAGTGCGCGGATAATATGGTATAATAAATAAATCAAAACGGAGGAGATTTATATGGCTGTTATAGAAGCAAGGGACGTAACCTTTCGTTATGAAAACAAGTATCAAACCGTGGAGGCGCTGCGGGGCGTGAACTGCGCCTTTGAGGGGGGCAAAATGTATGCGCTCATTGGCAAATCCGGCTCCGGCAAAAGCACGCTGCTTTCCCTCATGGCGGGGCTGATGCTGCCCACCACCGGGGATATTCTTTATATGGGCAAGAGCACCAATAAAATGAATTTAACGCGCTACCGCAGGGAGAACGCGGCGGTCATCTACCAGAGCTTCCGCCTGTTTCCGCTGCTCACCGTGTCCGAAAACGTGACATATCCCATGGAGCTGCGCGGCTTCAAGGGCAAAAAGGCGCGGGAAAAGGCGGCGCAGCTCATTGAAAAGGTGGGCCTGCCCGAAACCGTGCTGGGCAGGTACCCCTCCATGCTCTCCGGCGGCGAGCAGCAGAGGGTGGCCGTGGCAAGGGCAATGAGTATGGACACGAAGCTGCTGCTTGCCGATGAGCCCACGGGCAATCTGGATACCGAGAACGGGCAGCGCATAATAGAGCTGCTCGCAAAGCTTGCCCATGAGGACGGCTACTGCGTGGTGGTGGTGACGCACGATCTGGAGATCGCCGCCAAGGCGGACGCGACCTACAGAATAAGGGACGGCGTGCTGCAGCTTGAGCAGAGCGGCGCGGAAAACGCTGCCGCAAACTGATATATTTTGCCATAAAGCTGCCATATTCCGCGATGCGGAGCGCTGGAAAAATATACATATTGTACTAATGTTTGAGCAGTATAATATGTAATATTTGAGCCCGGGTCGTGTCTTATCGGGCAAAAAAGATAGCGTACAATACAAAAATATACTAAAAATGCTTGATTTTTTGCTTGACAAACGGACTCCCTTACTGGTACAATGCAGTTGTTGATTTTGAGCGGCACGGAAGCGCGGGAGCTGCCTGCTTCGAAAAATGTGTCGCAGGGATGGCTGAAAAAGCTTGATGTAATCTTTTCCAAATCAGCCGAATCACTCGTTCATTAGTGCTGAAGCTTCGGCTTCGCCTTCTGATATACAACTTTATACCTACCTGAAACCCGAGGATCGTCCGAGCTGCGCTTGGGCGGTTTTCGGTTTTGGCGCATTTTGCGCGCGCCGCATAATGAATGAAGCCCGCCCCAAAGCCCGAAAATGCTGAGCATGAAGCCCCCAATTTGTTACGGTTCATAAGTGTTGCTTTTTTTGGATAACATTTATGCTAAAAATGCAAACAAGTAATATGAAAAAAGTTTTATTTTCAGGAAAAAATGCTTGACAGAAACGTTTCGTCATGCTAAAATACACTCATTCGCCGCAGGGATAGTATATTTTTTAATGTACTAATTGTGTCATGCGGCAGACATTGGAGGTCACTTATGAAAAAAACAGGTTCAGTTTTCAACAGGCTTCTGTCGCTTGTGCTGGCGCTCGCAATGATCCTCGCGGTTGCGGCGTCCGCAGGCGCGGAGGCGCTGCTCCGTGAGCGTGCCGTGCATGAAGAGCCCACGCGCGGAACCGCTTATACGGAAAGCGGACTTACGGAGCTTCCCAAGCTCACCCAGTACCAGATCCGGGATCTGCTCAATGCAAGCCCCGCGACGAATCCTTCCAACCTATTCGTTTCAAGACCCACTTATTCGCCCTATTCCGCGGGCAGGCTCCATGAGGACGTGCTGAACGCCTCGCTGAACAGGCTCAATGCGATGAGGCGGCTTTCGGGCCTTAAAAACGTTGTTTACACCGATTCGCTGAATATGGACGCGCAGTACGGAGCGGTTCTGCTTTCAACCTCCTCCGAGTTCACTCACTACCCCGCGAAGCCCGCGGATATGCCGCAGGATTTCTACGATCGCGGCTACAACGGCACCTCAAACAGCAATATCACCGCCGGAAGGTATCTCCCCGCAACCATCGGCGCTTTCTATGACGACAACGACCCCGACAATATCGCCGTTCTGGGTCACCGCCGCCTCCACAACAACCCCTCGCTCGGCAAGGTCGGCTTCGGCTACACCGAGAAGGCAAACTCCATGTACGGCAGCTACACCTGCATAAGGGTTACCGATACCAGCGCGCCCGTGGGCGATTTCAATTTCATCGGCTGGCCTGCGTCGGGCAATTTCCCGAACAATCTGGACGGCTTCACGAGCGGCTCCCCCTGGAGCGTTTCTCTGAACAGGAGCAAGTATTCCGCGCCCAATAAGCGCGATATCACCGTTACCATCCGCAGAACGGCGGACGGCAGGAGCTGGACTCTCAAGGGCACGAGCAGCTATGCGCCCAGGTACTCCGGCCTGTATCTGAACGTTGAAAACACAAACTACGATCAGTCGTACTGCATCATCTTCCGACCCGACGGCATCACCAAGTACGAGGGCGAATACACCGTAAGCATCACCGGCATCAAGGACAGCGCCGGAGGCAGCACCGAGCTGAACTACCGCGTAAACTTCTTCGACCCCGCGAACGCGGCACCCGAGCCCGTTACCCCCGCGCCCGACCCCACGCCCGCTCCGGGTGTGGAAACGGTTCGCATCTCCCTTGTAAACCGCTGGGTAAGCATGGATAACGACGCCGAGTGGGGCAACGGTCAGGATAAGTACATCCCCCGCACCATCAGCTATCAGCTTCTTGCAAACGGCAGCCCCGAGGGCAGCGTTCAAACCTTCTCCAACCCCTTCGGCGGCAATAAGAGCTGGGACGATCAGGCGGGCTGGACGGTTCCCAAAAAGGATGCAAACGGCAATGCCGTAAACTACACCGTGCGCGTGGTGAATGCGGACTCCCGCTGGCTGCTTACCGACTGCACCGCGCTCAACCCCTCCGCAAACGCGATCCGCTTCGAGCTGACCCACCGCTGGGCGATGGCGGAGTTCAGGGTCAGCAAGACCTGGCGCGCGGTGAACGGCAGCGTTACCAATGCCCCCGCCGGCGCAAGCATCACCGTGAAGCTTATGAAGCGCGGCGCGAACGGCGCGGACGCGCAGGTAGCCTCCCTTGAGCTGAACGCGGGCAACAATTTCAGCGGCGCGTTCACAAGCACCGCCTACACCAATACCGGCGTTTCCGACGGCTTTCTTCCCAGGACTTTTATGAGGGACGGCAGCGGCAGCATCGTTTTTGAAAACGGCAGGCCTGTGACCGATCCCAACGGCTACTACCTTGTAGAGGAGGGCTGCAACCCCTATTGGTGGACTCCCGAAATACCGGAGGGCATCTGCGGCGAGGCCTTCTACAGCAGCGCCGGAAGCGGCTCGTTCAATATCGGCTTCAGCAACCGCGCCGTGGACCATTCCGCTCCCACGCCCGCTCCTACGGCCGTGCCCACACCCGTGCCAACTCCCACTCCCACTCCCGTGCCCACGCCCGTGCCCACGCCCGCGCCCACTCCGGCAAGCAGGCTTGATATAGTGAACGTTATCGTGGCTTCCGAGGAGAGCGCAAACGGCGACCGGAAGGAGAACGCGATCGACGGCAGCAACGGCACCATGTGGCACACCAGGTGGGGAGCCGCCACTCCCGCCGAGGACCGCTTCATCACCCTGGAGCTTGCCTCGCCCGCAGCCGTAACAAGGTATGAGTATCAGCCCCGCGTCACCGGCAACTGCAACGGCAGGGTGAAGCAGTACAGGCTCTCCGTGAGCATGGACGGCCAAAGCTGGACGGCCGTGAGCACCGGAAGCTGGGCGAACGACGGCGAGCTCAAGCTCATCGAGCTTGCAAGCCCCGTGATCGCCAGATTCGTGAAGCTTGAGGGCGTTTCCACCTACGGCAGCGTTCCTTCGCAGACCGACCAATTCATGAGCGCGGCGGAGCTGCGGATCTACGGCAGCCCGATGAATCTGGAAACCGTGGAAAGAGGCGAAATAGCGAACGTGTACGCGGGCTCCGAGGAAACCGCGAACGGCGGCAGAAAGGAAAACGCCATCGACGGCAGCAGCGCCACCATCTGGCACACGAGCTGGGCGGCGGCGGCACCGCTTGAGCGGCGTTACATCACGCTTGAGCTCAATACCGCCGCATATATCGGCAGGTATGAGTATCAGCCCAACGTCGGCGGCGCAAACGGCAGGGTGAATCAGTACAGGATCTCCGTCAGCATGGACGGCCGGAGCTGGACCACCGTGAGCAGCGGAAGCTGGGCAAACAACGGCTCCCTCAAAACGGCGGAGTTCACCCCCGTTTTAGCGAAGTTCGTTCGCCTTGAGGGCGTAACCACCTACGGCTCCAGACCCAATATATTTATGACGGCGGCGGAGATAAGGCTCGCTGCGCTTGGCGGCAACTGAAGCACGCGCCGGCCTTCATTCAAAACGGCGGGCGATCCGTTGAGCCCGATATAGCGGGGCTTCCCCGTGAATGAACGCCGAAAAACGAAAATAATATAAAACCGCTCGGCCTTTTTCCGGGCGGTTTTCGGTTTTGGCCGATTTTGCGCGCGCCGCTTTACCAAAGGAGCTTTGTTTGATATAATGATAGCGAAGTTTCAGGCGCAGGACAGTATAAGAAACGTAAAATTATCGAACGGGGAGCGCGGCAATGAATATAATTGAAATAGCTTCTGCAAACAGCGAGGCCCTTGCGCCGTATCGGAATTTAACGGGGGCGCAGCTTCGGCGCGCCGGCGAGGGCGAGGGGCTTTTTATAGCGGAAAGCCCGAACGTGGCCGCCGCCGCGCTCAAGGCGGGGTATGAGGCGGTTTCGTTTCTGACGGAAAAAAAGCTTGCTCCTCAAACCGAGGCAAGCCTTGCGCCGCTTGAAGAATATTTTGGCGAAACGCCGATTTATGCCGCCGATACGGAGGTTTTTGAGGGGATAACGGGCTTTCATCTCTCGCGCGGGCTGCTTGCCGCAATGAAAAGAAGGAAGCTGCCCGAGGCGGTGGAGCTTGCAGCAGGCGTGGAGCGCATAGCCGTGCTGGAGGGCATAGGCGACGCCGCGAATATCGGCGCAATCTTCCGCTCCGCCGCCGCGCTTGGCATGGATGCGGTGCTGGTGGGCGCGAACTGCTGCGACCCGCTGAACAGAAGGGCGGCAAGGGTCAGCATGGGCACGGTGTTTCAGGTGCCGTGGACGGTGCTTGACTGCATGGAGGAGAGCAAAAACAGGCTGAATATCGCCCCGCTGCGCTCCCTCGGCTTCAAAACCGCCGCCATGGCGCTTTCGGGCAGCTCCGTTTCCGTTTCGCATCCCGCGCTCAAGGCGGAAAAGCGGCTTGCCGTGATACTTGGCGCGGAGGGGCCGGGGCTTGATAAGAATACCATAGCGGAGTGCGATTACACCGTGAAAATTCCCATGTTTCACGGCGTGGACTCGCTGAACGTGGCCGCCGCAAGCGCCGTTGCCTTCTGGGAGCTGAGCGGCAAAATGAGGGAATGAGGGGCAAGGGGCGCATGGCGCATGACCGGCGCATTGGCGCATGGCGCATGACCGACGCATGGCGTATGACCGGCGCATGGGGCATGACCGGCGCATGGGCGAATAAAATGCTGCCTGTGCCGTGCAAGCGTCCTTTTATAACCATAATAAGCAAAAATGTTTTTACAAAGCTTCACCCTTCCTGATAGCGACGCGGAATACGGGATCGCCCGCGAGCGCATGGCGTACAACGGCGGCCCTGTTTTCGGCTACCTTGATTCGGGCTATCCCTGCGGCATCTTTCCCGAAAAGGGGCTTGAAACCGTGCTTTTCGGCAGGATCACGATCTTCTGCGGAGGCAACGGCTCCGGCAAGAGCACGCTTTTGAACCTTATTGCGCAAAGGCTGGAGCTTGAGCGCGTTTCGCCCTATAATTCAAGCGAGCTGTTTAAGCTGTACGCAGGCGCCTGCCGATATGAGGCTGGCGTGAGTGATGAAGGAATGAAATTGGAAATTCCGAGCGGAAGCAGGATAATCACAAGCGACGACGTGTTTGAATATATGCTTGCGGCGCGGGAAAACAACGAGGATATTGCCGAGATGACCGAGCGCGGCAGGCGGGAGTGGGCGGAGCGCAGATATGGGGACACGGTGAAGCTGCGGGGCATGGAGGATTATGAGCAGCTGCGGCTTCAGGTGCTTGCGCGGAGCAAAACGCGGCGCAAATTTTTGCATAAAACGGCGGGGGAGCGGGCAAGGCTGATGAGCAACGGCGAAACCGCGCTGGAGTATTTCGATTCGCGCCTGCGGCCGGATACGCTCTGCCTTTTGGATGAGCCGGAAAACAGCATGAGCCCGCGGCTTCAGCTTGAGCTTGCAAATAGCCTTGCCGAGCTTGCGCGGTACTGCGGCGCTCAGCTCGTTATCGCCACGCATTCGCCGTTTCTGCTTGCGCTGGAAGGGGCAAGGGTTTACGATCTGGACGCCCGCCCTGCGGAGGTGAAGAATTGGCATGAGCTTGAAAACGTTCGCGTGTATTACGAATTTTTTAAGGCGAATCGGGAAAGGTTTGAAAAATAATACGCGCTCTGCGCGGATTGGCCGTTTCATGAAAAAGGCGCTTTGCCTGTGAAGAAATGAAGAAAACGGGCGAAAGCTTCTGCAAAAATGCGCCTTGAGGCGAATTGTTTGCGCCCTTGGCGCGTTTTGGAGGGAAGATGGATAAAAAATTAAAGCAAGCAGTTTTGATCGCCGCGCTGGGCTTCGCCTTTTTCGGCGTGCTCATCGGTGCGGCGCTTTTCGCGCAGAGAGTTGATTTTTCCGCCCCGGAAAAGGGTGCGCGCCTTGCGCTTGCGGGCCTTGCGCTGCTTGGGTTTTTCCTTTTGAACCTGCTTGTGTCCGCAATAAAGGAGCTGCGGGGCGTCGAGAAGGGCGGGGAGGAGGATGGGCAAACGCGCGTTTTAAAGCGGCGGGGCGCACTTGTGCTGCTTTTTGCTTCGCTGCTTGCGCTTTTCGCGTTTTCCCTTGGGCTGCTTGTTCAAAAGCCGCAGCTCATTCTGCCGCGCTTTGTTTACCTGCTGCTTTTCGCGCTTGCGGCGCTGCTGCCGGTGTTTATCGCGGTGATGGGCTATTCCGCCGGCAAAAGATTTGCGGATATGCTGAAGGAGTTTTACAGCGAGGATTTTCAGCGGGTCTTTTGGGAGCAGCGGGAGCAGGCGGAGGAGGCGGCAAAGAAAACGGAGGCGCAGCTTGCGGTGAACCGCCAGAATGCGGGCGTGACCGCCTTTATGCTTGCGCTTTCGGGCTGCGTTTGCGCGTTTACGGCGGGTCTGCTCGGCTTTTCGCCGCCGCTCACCGCGCTTGTGCTGATCCCTGCCGCGCTGCTTGCCGCCGCCGCGCTGAATCGCATCAGGCTGCCCATCCCCGCCGCGTTTATGGAGGATGACGAAAGCTACGTTTCCCGGGCGGATTTTCCAAAGCTGTATGAGCTTGCGGAGCGTGCGGCGGAGCAGGTGGGCGCGGGTGTGAAAAGCGGGCTCAAGCTTGCCGTTTTGCCGAACGGAAATATAGGGATAGGCGATTTTGACGGCAATATCTCGCTTCAGATAGGCGCGCAGCTGCTTTCCGTGCTTTCGGAGGAGGAGCTGCTTGCCATACTGCGGCACGAGTTTTCCCACGTGAGATCAAACGAGGGAAACAAAATCATGCAGTATGAGCGCTGGATGGCGCTGGGCAGGTCGATTTTTCCGCTTTCCGGAATTCTGGACAGGCTGTTTTTCACCCGCGAGGATTCCGAGGGCGCGTTTTTGACCGTGCTGCACGGCTTCGGAAACTCCGTGCGCGATGAGGAGGCGGCGGATCGCGCCATGCTGACAGGCTGCGATAAGCGCGTTGCGGCCTCCGCGCTGATAAAAACGGGCTTTCTTGCAAGCTTTGAATACGAGCGGAATTCGTATGATACGCCGTCCGATTTCGATGGCGAGAGCGTGCCGGACGATCTTGCAAGCAAGCAAAACAGGGAGCTTATCGAGCGCATCGCGCTTCGCAAAAAGGCGTGGCTTTCCATGATACCGCTTGAGATCCTTTCAAGAAGCGCTTCGCATCCGACTCTGAAAATGAGGCTGGAGCATTTCGGCGTTTCAAAATACGAGGCGCTTGAAGCGGAGGACAGCGCGGAGCTTGCCGCGGAAAAGCGCAGGGCGCTTGAGTTTTCGGACGCATTCTATAAAAAGCGGCTTGCCGAGGCCTATAAATCGGCAAGAAAGAGCGCCCTTGAAACGCTTTCGGAATGGGAGGGAGCGGGAAGGCCGCTCACCGCCGAGGGCTATGCGGACGTGATAGGCGCGCTGAGCGATATGGGCAGGGTGAGCGAGGCGGAGGCGCTTGCGGACCGCGCGATAGCGGAGCTTCCGGAGGCGGGAAGGGCGTATGCCTGCCTGTTTAAGGGCGAGCTGCTTGCAAAGCGCTGCGATCGGGCGGCGCTGCCCCTTCTGTATGAGGCGATAAAAACGGATAACTACGTTGAGCAGGGGCTTGAATACATAGGCACGCTCTGCTGCCTTATCGGGGACGCGGAGGAGCTTGAAAAATACCGCGCCCTTGCGCCGGAGCTGCAGCGCGAGCATTACGGCGATCAAAGCAAGGTGGGCTATATTTCGGCAAAGGACGAGCTTTCGGAGGAAAGGCTTGATGAGGGCGAGCTTGAGGCGCTGCTTGCGCATATCATGGGCTTTGAAAACGGCATGATAGACGAGATCTACCTTGTTCACAAAAGAATTTCCGCCTCTCTTGGCGCAAGCTGCGTGATAGTGCGCTTTGTGAAGGACTGCGTTAGAGAGGAAAGGGAGCGGATAATGCATAAGATATTCAATTATCTGCACACCGTGAGCAGCCGCCAATACTCGCTGCACGAGTTTAACGAGGTGCCCAAAAGGAAGGTGGCCGCCGTGCCGAACAGCCTTGTGTATAAGAAAAAACGCGATAATAAAGGAGAATAATTACTATGGCAAAGAATAAAAGTAATTGGAGCGGGGGCGGAAGGGTGAAATTCATTCCCTACACCAAGCTTTCCAAAAAGAAAAAGCGCGAGCGCAGCTCGGAAAAGCGCGTTACCTGGGAGGGCATGAGCCCCGTGACGCGCGTTGCGAAGGATAAAACGAAATACGACAGAAACCGCGAAAAGCGAAATATGCTTGACGGCGGAGAGTGAGTGCGGTAAAATACAGGGGCTTTATAAAACCAAGCAGGAGGAAAACCAAATGAAAGAAAGAAAAAATCTGCTGCCGACCGTGCTTTCGGTCATCAGCCTCATCCTTGCCGCGGCAAGCCTTATGGTGGCGCTCATCAAAAAAGCGCCCGCGGACGACGCAGATAAGGAGCTTTCCACGCAGTTCGTTATGTACGTTGGCACGAACGATAAGGACACCTACGCCCCCAAGTACACGCAGGAGGAGGCAAGGAATATCGTGGACGAGATCTGCCTCAAGCATTTCGAGGGCTACACGCTTCAGGAGGCCATCGGCTCCTGGACGGACGAGAAAAACAATATCACCCATGAATACACCGTAGTGTGTTATTTCGACGATGCGGACGCGGAAACCGTGTATAAGGCGGCGGACGAGGTGATAAAGGCGCTGAATCAAAACACAGTGCTGATCGAGCGGGACGATATTCGCATGGAGTATTATTCCGGAAAATAAGCCTGCGCCGCGCTTAAACGGCATGGGGCGCGGCCGATTATATTTTCAAAAAATGGCGGTTTTATTAAAAAAGCCGTCATTTTCAGTTGCATGAAGCAGTTTTTTCGTGTAAAATGCTATATTGAGAAGGTATGCGCCATATACGGTGCGGGCCAAGCGCTCCGCATGAGAGCCGTTGCGGCGCGGAACGGCAAAAATTACTGTAATAAATATAAAATTGCAAAGCATGGCCGCAGCAGCGGCGTAAGAATAAGGAGAAGAAATGAGTCTTTCACTTGAGGTGAAAAAATTTGTGAATTCCGAGAGCATCGGCGAGTTCGTGACCGTGCTGCTGCCGGGAGAGATACCCACCGCGAACGAGGAGCTTCGCGCAAGAAGCCGCGAGCGGGCCGCCGCCGAAAAGGCGGAAAGGCACGCCGCCGCGCTTGCGGAGGATGAACGGCTTGCTTCTGCCGAGGCGGACGAGGCGGCGCAGGCGCTCAGCGAGGGAAAGGCCGCCCTTGCGGAGCAGGATAAGGCGCTGGAGCAGCAGAAAAAGGAGCGCTCCGCCCTGAATTCCGAGCTGGATAAAAAGAAAGCGGCGCTCGATAGGGCGGTGAAGGAGCTTGAAAAGGCGGCCGCCGAAAATAAAAAGAAGGCTTCAGCGCTTGAAGCGGCGCAGGCGCTTTTTTCCGCTGCCGAAACCGCAAAAAAAGAGGCGGAAGCAAGGCTTGCGGCGCTGAAAAAGAGCGGGGAAAGGGCTGAGGAAAAATCCGGAGAAGCAAAAACGGAAGAAAAAGCGGAGAAAAAGCCCGAAGAAAAGAGCGGGGGAGTAAAGCTCGGGGAAGCAAAGCCCGAAGAAAAATCCGAGGAAGCAAAAACCGAGGGAGTAAAGCCAAAGGACGCGAAGCTCGAGGAAAAGAGCGAAGAAGCGAAAACGGAAGCAAAAACGGAGAAAAAGAGCGAGGTAGTTAAACCCGAGGATGATTCGGCTGACAGCACCGAAGTAAAAGCCGAAGAAAAGACCGAGGAAGCAAAGCCCGAAGAAAAATCCGAAGAAGCAAAAGCCGAGGAAAAGCCGCTTATTACGGCGGAGGAAGCCGAAAAGGCGCTTGAGAAGGCGAAAGCGGAGCTTGAAAAGGCTAAAGCGGAGCTTGAAAAGGCTAAAGCGGGGCTGGATGAAGCCGAAAAGGCGGCGGCTTCCTCCGGCGAAACGGAGAAAAAGCGGCTTGCGGAAAAGGAAAAGCTGGAAGGGGAGCATACGCTTCTTCGCGGCCTGTTTGACGCGGGCAGCGGCGAAATTGAGCGCTTCAAGGCGGAGCGAAGCGAGGTGAACGAGCGGTTCAAGGCGCTTGAAAAGGCGAGCGGCGAGGCAAAGTCAAGGCTTGCGGAGGCGAAAAGGGCGCATGAGGACGCCGTAAAGGAGGCTGCGCGGCTCAGAAGCGCCGTGCGCGTTTTGAAAACGGAGCATGAATCCGCGCGAATGCACTATCTGGAGAGCGGCAAGGGCGAGGCGCTGATACTTATCCACACGGCGGGGCAGTCGCTTTTCACCTTCCGCAGCATCTTTCATAAGCTTGCCATGGTTTACCATGTGTACGCCGTGGATCTTATGGGGCACGGCTATTCCGAGCGGCCGGAGTTTTTCGATCATTCCTCCGCGAGCCACGCGGAGAGCATCATCGCCTTTATGGACGCGCTGGGAATTGAGCGGGCGCACCTTGTCGGCTTCTCCATGGGCGCGCTTTACGCGCTGGAGGCGGCAAGGCGGTATCCGGAGCAGGTCATGAGCGTGACAGCGCTCTCCCCCGGCGGGGTCACAAGCAGCATGCCGCTTGCCGTGCGCATGATGGAAAGCGCGCTGTTCGGCGGCATAGCAAGCAGGCTGTTTCGCGTTCGCACGGTTGAAAAGCTGCTGGACGACTGCCTTTTCGACCACACCGTGATCGGCCCGCACGAGGTGGAGCAGTACTATAAATGCGCCTGCGATCAGGAAGCGAGAAGGGCGATCAAGCTCACCGTTTCCTCCGCCGGCGAAAAGGAGCTTATGGAAACGCTTTCGGAGATAAAAACGCCCGTGCTGGTGGTTTCAAGCGATAAGGACAGGTGGCACTCCCTTGAGCATGGCGAGGCGTACGCAAACGCGATCGAAAACGCCCAGTTTGTGCGCGTGCGAAACGCCGGGCACCTGCTCCATGAGGAAAAGCCGGATAGGCTGGTGGAGATAGTGCGCGCGTTCATCCCCGCAGGGTACGGCGATTACGACGGCAGAGAGGCTTGAGCGGCGCGAAGCTGTGAATAATTGAAATTGAAAAAACAACTGATAATAAACGAAAATGCCGTATTTTGCGGCATTTTTTCTATTTGCTGACGTGCTTTAAAACGATCCGCGCGGCCGATCGGCTCGCACAAACAATAAAGACCGCTGATGCATACAAACAATGTGAACAGCAAAAAAATAATGAGAAATTCCGCAGGAATTTCAACCGCAACGCGCCGCAGGCGCGCATCATTCGGCGAAGCCGAGCATCATTTGCCGCAGGCAAGCATCACGCGCAAAGCGCGCATCGTTGCCGCAAGGCATCATTCCACCTCATCCGTCTTCGCGCCGCGCCGCCTCAGCCACCTTCCCCTCGGAGGGGAAGGCTTTTGGGAAATTCCGCAGGAATTTCAACCGCAACGCGCCGCAGGCGCGCATCATTCGGCGAAGCCGAGCATCATTTGCCGCAGGCAAGCATCACGCGCAAAGCGCGCATCGTTGCCGCAAGGCATCATTCCACCTCATCCGTCTTCGCGCCGCGCCGCGCCTCCTCAGCCACCTTCCCCTCGGAGGGGAAGGCTTTTGGGAAATTCCATCGGAATTTCAACCGCAACGCGCCGCAGGTGCGCATCATTCGGCGAAGCCGAGCATCATTTGCCGCAGGCAAGCATCGTTTGCGGTGTGCGCATGGCTTCTCCTTGAGGAGAAGCTGTCAGC
>CAMVMM010000030.1 GCA_947168565.1 uncultured Clostridia bacterium
TTCGTGCCGGTTCACAAGCCCACCTTCGGCTCGGTGCAGCTTGCGATAGATATTGCGGAGTGTGCGCAGGGAGAGGAGTTTTCCGTGGAGCTTATCGGGCTTTGCACGGATATATGCGTGGTATCAAACGCGCTGCTGCTGAAGGCCTTCTTTCCCGAGGCGGAGATAAGCGTGGACGCTTCCTGCTGCGCCGGCGTAACCCCCGAAAAGCACAAAGCGGCGCTCAAAACGCTTGAGAGCTGCCAGATAAACATTCTTTAAACAACACGCGGCATTTCGCTCTGAGCCTGTTCAGAGCCATACTATTATGGAAACCGGTATTTCAACAAATAAAAAAAAGAGGCGCGTGGAGCTGCTTGCCCCCGCCGGCAATATGGAGCGGCTCATCACCGCCGTGCAGTTCGGAGCGTACGCGGTTTACCTTGGCACCACCGCTTTTTCCCTGCGCAATATGGCGGATAATTTCACTTTCGACGAGCTGCGCGAGGCGGCTGCATACGCGCACGCAAGGGGCGTTAAGATCTACGTAACCGTAAACGCCTTCATGCGCGACCGCGAGCTTGAGGCGCTTCCCCAAACCCTTATCGAGCTTGAAAAGGCGGGTGCGGACGCGCTTATTATAAACGACCCCTCCGTGATACGCACGGCAAGGCGCGTGGCGCCCTCGCTTGAGCTTCACCTCAGCACGCAAGCAAACACGCTCAATTCCGAAGCGGCGCTTTTCTGGCATGAGCAGGGCGTGAAGCGGATAGTGCTTGCGCGTGAGCTGACGCTTTCCGAGATTAAAGCTATGCGCGAAAGGCTGCCCGAAACGCTGGAGCTTGAGGCGTTCGTGCACGGCGCGATGTGCGTAAGCTATTCCGGGCGCTGCCTTCTGAGCAATTATATCGCGGGGCGCGACAGCAACCGAGGCGAATGCGTTCAGCCCTGCCGCTGGAGCTACGAGGTGCGCGAGCGCGGCTCAAACGGCGAATATTTCACGCTTATCTCGGAAAAAGAGGGCAGCTTTATATTTAATTCGCGCGATATGTGCATGGCGGAGCATCTTGATGAGCTGATGGATTCCGGCATAATCAGCCTGAAGATAGAGGGCAGGATGAAATCCATACTCTACGTTGCCACAGTTGTGAACGCCTACCGCATGGCGCTTGACGGCGCGGATATGCGCCTTGTGATGGATGAATTGAACCGCATCAGCCACCGCCCGTACACCACGGGCTTCATGCTCGACGACGGCGCGGAGCTTATGGCGGAGGATTCCGGCGGCTATATTCAGGATTACCGCATCGCCGCCGTTGTGCTTGACTACGACCGCGAAAGGGGAATTGCGCATATAGAGCAGCGCAACCGCTTTTTCGACGGCGACGAGCTGAGCATTCTGTCCCCCGGGGACGTTTCGCGCTCCTTCCGCGTGCGCGGCATCACAAACGAATCGGGCGAAGCCGTGGACGGCGCGCCGCATCCCTGCGAGAGGCTGTTCATAGGCTGCGACGAGCCCCTTAAAGCGGGTGACATACTGCGGCAATCCAATCAATGATGCTTCAAAAACAATATTGCCAAAACGGGGCGGTGGGATTCCGTCCCGTTTTTTTGCGCAGAAAAGCCGCTGTCGTTCAATTCTTGTTGAAAAACCGTTTCCAAGTGTGGATTTGTGCCGTTTTTTGAGGCATCATCCCATTGAACGGTGCTTTTTTAATTCATGCCGCAAAACCGCGAGCGAAAGCAGCAGCCTTGCGCCCTCCCCCGCCGCCATGGAGATAAGGTAGCCGTAGATATGAATTTCCGGCAGCGCGGCAAGGATATGGATGAGCAAAAGCTGGCTCACCTCACCGAATATTGCAAGAAACAGCACGCTTTTTTGCTTCATCATGCCGTTCAGCACCGCCGAAACGCTTATCTGCATATAGATAACGCCTGCCTTGAGGCTTAAAAGGATGAAGCAGAGCGGGGTGGGCACGACTCCGAAAAGCGCGTCCGAAAGCCTTCCGAGCAGCGGCAGCAGCGGCAGGTTTATAAGCAGAAACGTGAGCGCGGCGGCGGTGATGCTCCGCTTTGCAGCCGACGACACGCGGCGCATATCACCCTTGGAAAACGCCTCGGAAACCGCCGGCAGCGCCACGGTGGAAACCGCGCCCGCAAACGCCATGGGCAGAAACACGAGGGGCACGGCAGCCGTGCCGAGAATGCCGATTGCCGAAAGCGCTTCGGCGCGGGTATAGCCCGCCGCGATCAGCCTTGAGGGCAGCATCAGCGCCGCAGCGGAGGAAAACAGCGTGCCCGCCACGCTTGTGAGCCCCGCAGGCAGAAGTATTCTTATCAGCTCCCCCATCGTTTCCCTTTTAATATGCCCGCTTTTTTCACCGCTCCCCCTGCTTTTGCCGAAGCGCTTTATAAAGGAGATTCCGAGGAACGAAACGCTGAAAAACTCGCTGCCGAGCATACCGAGCATGATCAGCGCGCAGATGCCGTGATCCGTGCCGTCCGAAATGGTTTTAAGCAGCACAAAAACCAGCAGATACCGAATGCTCTGCTCGATCAGCTCCGACACTGCGGGGCGCTTCACCATGCCGCTGCCGAGATGCACGGATTTAAGCACGTTTTCAATACCGGTCAAAAAAATGCAGGCAAGCACGAGCACTATCGCCGCACGCGCCTCCGCATCGCCGATCAAGGCCTCCGCTATGCCCGCGCGAAGCACGAATATCGGCAGCGCAGCGAATGAAAACAGCATAAAAAACAGCAGCAGCGCGGAGCGCGTGAGCGCCCGAACTGCGCTTTTTTCGCCTCCAAGCCGCGCCGCAAGCGTCATTACCGCAACGTTCAGCCCCGATATGCAGACCGAAACGGTTATGGAATAGATCTGCATCACGAGCGACTGCAGCCCCAGCGCTTCGCTGCCCGCAAGGCGCGAAAGCATCATGCGGTACACAAAGCCCAAAAGCTGCAGCGCAAGGTTTGAAGAAGTAAGGATAAGCACGCGCCGCTTCGCGCTTTGTGCGCCGAAGCCCGCCCTTTTTGCAAAAGCATGCTCCCTTTTTTTCGATAATAAAGCCCTCATGCGTAGATATTACGCATAAAGGGCCTGAAAAATGATAATAATTGCGGTTATTTCACCCGTTTTCGCGCATTATTTGCCGGGCTTGAAGATCTTGTGCCTGTACCAGAAGCTTTCATCCTTGGTGAGCACGAGCAGGTCGATATCTCCGCCGCAGGTCGCCATCTTCATTTCAAAGCGCTGCGCCTTTATGGTAAGATCGATCAGAAACTCCGCAAAATCCACCGCATCCTTGAGCGGCATCAGCACGTGGTTCACAAGCATGGGCGGGTTGCCGTTCAAAAGCTTGGTTATTGCCGCCTGCTCGCCCGACCACACGGAGGCATAGCGCAGCTTGCCGTTTTCCGCGTTGCTCCGCTTTATCTCCTTATTGACGCTGTAAACGAAGGGCTCCTCCTCCTCGTAGCCGCAGACGAAGAAATTGACCTGCGGAAAGAATTCCATGGCGTATTCGCGCAGCTTGTTTGCAACCTCCGTCACCGTGTCGCCCACGCGCACCCTTTCTATTTCAAAGGAGCGAATGAAATCCGAAACGTTTTTGCCCTTCAAAATGCCCATTCCGCAGGCGGATATGCCCACCTTTACCTTGCTCAGAAGCATCAGCTTCTGCGCGTTGTCGCTCTGCGCCACGAGCTGCACGGGCGGCTGATTGGGGGTATTCATACGGTTCAGCACGGTCGGCTCCCCCGCCTGCGCCGCTCCCTGAGGCCGCGCCACCTGCGTGATCCCCACGGTTTGACGGCTGTCCGCCGCCATCACAATTCCGTCCGGCACGAACACCGCACACATTATAGACATGATCTTTACCTCCGTAATTCTTATTCTGTTTTCTTTTATCCAAAGTATTCTAATGTTGTTTTGACGTCGTTTTGTATTATCCGCCGCTCTCACAGGCTTTCGAGCGCGTAGATGCAGGCGCCCGCAAGCCCCGCGTCGTTTCCCAATTCGGCGATGGTCACAGGGGTGGGCTGCCTGAAGAATGAATTTTTATCCACGTGCGGACGAACGGAATCTATCAAAAAGCTGCCCGCGCCGGAAACGCCGCCGCCGAGCGCGATAAGCTGCGGATCCAGAATGTTTATATAGGATGCGAGCGCGTTTCCGAGGTTGAAAGCATATTCATCCCAAACCCTTTTGCAGGCGGGATCGCCGTTTTTTGCCCGCTCCACAAGCACGGGAAGCGCAATAGCCTCCCCAAGGGCGGATTCCGCCAGCCTTGCAAGCGCGGTTGCCGAGCAAAGCGCCTCTATGCAGCCGCTTCTGCCGCAGGTGCAGCCCGCGCCGTGAATATCCATCTGCACGTGCCCCGCCTCAACGCCGAGACCCCTTCCGCCATGGAAGAGCCTGCCGCCAAGCACGATGCCCACGCCGATGCCCGTGCCGATGGTCACGAGCATGGAGTTTTCCGTGCCTCTGAGCGCGCCGAGCCTTGCCTCGGCAAGGCAGGCTGCGTCCGCATCGTTCAAAAGCGCGGCGGGCTTATCAAAGGTTCGCTCCACGGCGGCGCGGAAGGCGGAATCGTGCAGCCCCAGATTGTATGCGTCTATCACGACGCCGTTTTTCGCATCCACACTGCCGGGGATGCAAACGCCGATATAGGCCGCATTTTCAAGCGAAGCGCCGCATTTTTCGCAGAGCGCCCTTGAAAGCTCAAGCATGGAGGCGGCGATCCCGTCCTCCCCAAGCGGCTCGAACCTTCGGCTCAGCTTTTCCACGATGCGGTATTCCCCATCAAGAAGCCCGCAGGCGATATTCGTGCCGCCAATATCGAAGCCTATGCCGAAAACGCTTTTATTCTTCATGCGAGCCCTCGCCTTCATCCAGCGGCTTTAATATGTAATTTTCAATAAAATACGCCACTCCGTCCTCGGTGCAGGAGGGAACTGTCACGTCCGCAATCGCCTTGAGCGCCTCGTTTCCGTTTTCCACCACAGCGCCGACGCCCGCGTATTCTATCATTTCGTAATCAAGCGTGTTATCGCCAATCGCTGCGACCTCGGAGCGATCCACGCCCAGCTTTTCGGCGATCCACGCCACCGCAGTGCCTTTGTTTGCTCCGATGCGGTTGAACTCGATAAAACCGGGGCTGGAGGTGGAAACGCATACCCGCCCCTCGAAATGCCTTTCAAATATGGGGCAAACGCTTCTCACGCGCTCCGGCTCCGTGATGATAAGCACCTTCGGCACGTTGTGCCACACCTTGTTTTTAAGCTCCGGATCTATTTCAAAGGGCAGATCGAGCGCGGAAACGTACATATTCACGTAGGGGTGCGGCCTTTGGCTAACCACGCAGTCGCCCTGATAGAGGTGCGAATGCAGCCCCATCTCGTCCGCCATGGTCATTATCTCCTGCACGAGCTCGTTTTCAAGCTCCGTGGTGAACACGGGCAGCCCTGTTTTGGCGTCGTTTATCATGGCGCCGCCGTAATTAACTATGTAGGTATCCAGCCCAAGCTCCTTTGCCACGCGCGAGGAGCCGAAATAGCCGCGCCCCGTGGCAAGCGTCACGTACACCCCCGCCCGCCGTGCGGCGGCAATCGCATCAAGATTCCTTTGAGAGACCCTGCCCGCCTTATAAACGAGCGTATCGTCTATATCCAGCGCGAGCAGCTTTATTCTTTGCTTGCTTTCCATAAATTCATCCTATCGTCAATAATTATTCTTATTCGTTTTGGTTTTCCGCGGCATCGCCCTCAAACGCACTTTCTTCCGCGCAGTCGGCCGAATTATCTTCCGCGCCTTCGGCTGTCGGCTCAGCTTGACTTTCCGCGTGAAAATGCTCGTAAACGCTTTTTGCGGCTCTTTTATCCATCCCCTTCACCGCTTTCAGCTCCTCCTCGCTCGCGGCGATTATCGCGTCTATGGTTAAAAACGCCTCGTAGAGCGCGCGCTTGCGCTTATCGCCTATGCCCTTTATCTCGTCCAATTTGGAATAGAGCGAGGTTTTGGCGCGGATGCTGCGGTGGTACGTGATCGCAAACCTGTGCGCCTCATCGCGTATCCTCTGAAGCAGCCGCAGCGCGGGATCGCTTTTTTTCAGCACGAGCGGCTCGGCCTCGTTCGGGAGGATTATCTCCTCGTTTCGCTCCGCAAGCCCTATGGCGGGAATATGCGAAAGCCCGAAGCCTTCAAGCACCTCCAGCGCCACGTTAAGCTGGCCCCTGCCGCCGTCCACTATCAAAAGATCGGGCAGAGCGGCAAATTTTTCATCCCCCGCAAGCGTTCGCTCAAAGCGCCTTGTGAGATGCTCGCGCATGGCAAGGTAATCGTCCCCGCCCGTGTCGAGCCTGGTGCGGAACCTGCGGTAAAGCGTTTTATCCGCCTTGCCGTCTATAAACACCACCATGGAGCCCACCGTGTCGCGCCCGCCGGTGTGGGAGTTGTCGAAGCACTCCATTCTGTGTGCGCCCTCCTCAAGCCCTATCGCAGCGCAGAGCGCGTTGAGCGCGCCCTCGCCCTTCTCCCACTCCCTGTGGGTAAGCTCGCGGCTTCTTGCAAGGGTCTGCTGCGCATTCAGCCGCGCAAGCTCGCCCTGCTTGAGCTTTTCGCCGCGCTTCGGCACGCGGATATGCACGCTGTGGCCGCACTGAGCGGAAAGCAGCTTCTCTATAGCCTCCGCCTCGTCCGGCTCATCCATAACCATTATCTCCCTCGGCAGCTCGCCCGCATCAAGGTAAAACTGCACCAGAAACTGCGAAATGACCTCCGAAAAGGGCTCGTCCGACGAATCCATCCTAAAGCTCTCCGCGCTTATCACGCTGCCGTTTCGCACGAAAAGCCCGTAGGCAAGAGTGCCGAGCTCATCCCGCGCGAGGGCGAACACGTCGTAGCTTGAATCGCTTGCCATGGACGCGCTCTGCTTTTCGGAGATGCTTTTTATTGCCTTTATCCTGTCCCGAAGCTGCGCGGCGCGTTCGAAATTCAGCTTTTCGGATTCCTCCATCATCTGCTCGGTCAGCCTTTTTACGTAGGCCCTGCCGTTTCCGGAAAAGAGCGCCGTCACCTCGCCGATAAGCTCGTGATACTCCTGCCTTGTGACCTTGCCCGTGCAGGGGGCGCAGCATTTGCCGATATGATACATCAGGCAGGGGCGCTCGCCCCGGGCGATCATTTTGGAAATATCGTGCTTGCATTGGCGCACGGGGAAATTTTCGCGCACGGCGGTTATGGATTCGCGCAGCTCGTAGCTTGAAAGATACGGCCCGAAATACTTTGCCCCGTCCCTCCTGTATCTTCGCACTATCTCCACGCGCGGAAAATCCTGCCGAAGATCTATTCTGATATAGGGGAAATGCTTGTCGTCCTTTAAAAGTATATTGTAATAGGGGCGGTTCTGCTTGATGAGGTTGCACTCCAGATTCAGCGCCTCGGTTTCGTTTGTGACTATCACAAAATCGAAATCCGCGATATTTGCCACCATCGCCCGCACCTTTTCGGGATGGTTTTTTTGCGAACGGAAATACTGGCGAACGCGGTTTTTAAGATTCACCGCCTTGCCGACGTAGATAAGCTCGCCCTTTGCGTCAAACATCTTGTAAACGCCGGGCTTATCCGGAAGCAGCTTGATTTTTTCCTCTATTCTATCGTTCATACACCCCTATTATAATATTTTTTTCCGAAAAAGTGAACCGTTTACGGGCGGTATTCGTTATAATAAATGAAGAAAGGAGAGCGAGCGGCGCATTTGCCGCAGGCGATGAGCCGCCCGCGCGCCATTCCGAACCGGTAAGCCTCGTAAAATTCAACCGAAAAGGAGTTGTTACCAATGAAAAAAACCGTCAGGCTGATTTCTCTGCTTCTTGCATTCATCATGGCCGCCGCTTTAGCGGTTGGCTGCGTCAACACCCCTCCCGAGCAAAAGCCCACCGCAGATCCGGTGGAAACCACCAACGCACCTGCGGATAATACCGGTGCGCCCGCCGATCCCACCGCAACCCCCAATCCCGGCAGCAAACAGCTCGGCATCCGCCCCGCGAACGGCTCCGGCGCCGCTGTAGAGGGTGAGCCCGAAAAGGCCTTTATCAACGCTTCAAACGCCTTTGCCGCGCAGCTTGTGAACGCGATGGGCGAAAACTGGACGGGCGTTGTGTCCCCCGTTTCCTTCGGAATGCTGCTTGAGATGCTTGCAAACGGAGCGGACGCGGAGCAGACCGTGGCTATTCTCAAGGCGATGCTCAACGAAATGGGCATTGAGGCAACCAATGAGAATACCGCCCGCCTCATCGCCGCGCTTGCAAAGCCCGCCTCGGGCTCCAGCTCCGGCAGGCAGGCGGCCGCCCCCTCCAAATTCAGCATAAACAGCGCGATGCTCGTTGGCGCGGGCGACAGCTTCACCGAGGAATTTGAAGCCGCCCTCGCGGATCATTTCAAGGCCGCCGTCGGCAATATCGATTTTTCAAAGCCCGACGAGGCGCTTGAGATGATCAACGGCTGGGTGAATGAAAACACAAACGGGCTCATCCCGAAGCTTTTCGATCAGATCCCCGCCGACACCGCAATGGCGCTTGTGAACGCGCTGTACTTCAACGGGATCTGGAAAACCCCCTTCGTTACCTTCAAGGGCGATCAGTCCTCGCGTGCCCCCGGCGGGAATATTTTCAACGGAATAAACGGTGAGCAGCCCGCGAGCATGCTTGCCGCCACCGCGACCTATGCCTACGGCGATTTCGACGGCGATCAGGTGGTTCTGGTGCCCTATGCGGACGGCGCCTATTATATGGCCGTCATCCTTCCCAAGGAGGGCAGCACCCCCGCTGCTGCGCTTGGCTCCACCATCGATAAATTCGAGAGCTGCACCGAAGCCGCGGTTTCCCTCACCATGCCCGCTATCGAGCTGACCACCAAAATCGACGCGCTTGAGAGCGGCGTGCTCGACAGGCTCGGGCTTGGCGGCATCGCAAGCGGCGACACGCAGTTTCCGAACATCATCTCCGGCAGCTCGATCCGCCTCACGCAGTTCGTGCATGCGGCCGTGCTCAAGGTAAACGAGGCCGGCACCGAGGCGGGCGCTGCGAGCGGCGCCACCGGCAACAAATCCGCGCCCGTTGTTGAGCCGCAGTACACCGTGACCTGCGACCGCCCCTACGCGATGGCGATAGTTCACGCCGAAACCGGCGCGGTGCTCTTTGCCTCCGTTGTGAACGAGCTTCCCTCCGCCAACATGAAGTGATTCCCTTTTCAGCCCGCTCAATTCGACCTCTTTGAACGGGCTTTGGCGGGGCCGCGAAATGCGGCTCCGTCTTTTTTTACCGAACCGAAAAGGCTTTCGTGCCGAATCGTGCTTTGAGCGCGGCAAGCCCCCGTGAGCAATTCGCTCAAGGGGGCTTTTTGGCTTCATCTATGATTTTAGCCGATGCGCTTCATATTACTGCGCATTCCGTTAGTGCAGGCTCACATCAGCCTTTTATTCTGATCGCCGTTCGGGAAAAGCTCGTTCAGAATGTTCAGGCACTCGCCGAAGCGCTGATAGTGAACTATTTCGCGCGCTCTCAAAAAGCGCAGCGGAGCAAGGTAATCCTCGTTGTCCGTCATATTCATAAGATGCTCGTAGGTCGCCCTCGCGCCCTGCTCCGCCGCCATATCGAAGGTGATATCCGCGATGGGATCGCCCGTGCATTCGATATAGCTTGCGGAAAACGGCACGCCGTTCGGGTCGGCGGGAAAAACGCCGTGATCGTGCAGCGTGTAATAGCCCAGCAGGCCCGCGCTCTCAAGCTGCGAAATGGATGCGCCGCGCATGGACTGGAGGATCATTACGCCTATCATCTCCCAATGCGCCAGCTCCTCCGTGCCTATATCGTTCAGCGTGGCGCGGACGCGGTCATCGGGCATGGAAAAGCGCTGCGTGAGGTAGCGGCAGCCCGCGCTAAGCTCGCTGTCCGGCCCGCCGTACTGCGCCATGAGCGCCTTTGCCATGCGCAGATCGGGGTTGGTGATATTCACGGGGAATTCAAGCTTTTTCTGATAGATCCACATAGGTTTTTTCCTCCTTATTCAAAGGGCCAGCAGGAGCAGACCCAGCTTCCCGCTTCGGCGGTTGAATGTCCAAAGCCCATCAGCGGGCCGTACTGATCCTCATACGCCTTGATGAGGCTTTTGAGCATCATGGAATAGTTTGAATAATCCTCCAGCGCGTCCGAATCGTCCGGATGGGTGTCGATATAAAGATTAAGCTCAACGCATACAAACTGTATTTCGCTGATCCTTTCAAGAAGCTCTTTTCTGTTCATGGCGCACCTCACTTATAGATATCCGCAAGCTCGGGAAACATGGTGCCGATATTCAGCGCGCTGTCCGGGCAGAGGCCCTCGGTATAGACCTGCTTTTTGATGATAGTGACCGGAAGCAGGCTCAATTCGGAGGGGTAGCCGCAGGCGGAGAGGCCGCCGTTCACGCTGCCCGCGGGGATCATATTGAGATCGCGCAGGATCATTTCGCCGCGCATGCCGCAGGCGCAGGAAGAGCCGGCGGCAGAAACTATATTGCTCATTCTTATTTACCTCCTTTTGGGGTTTGTACATACTATGTCAAAAACTGCCGAATGGTGCAAAACCACCGCGCTCAGATCGGTGCGGATAACCTAAAACGAGCGCCTTTTTACAAGTGCCTTTTTTGCCGAAAAATGGTATAATAGTGAGCGAATGAACGGTTTTTTTTAAAAAACTCACCCTTCATGCGTGAGGGCAGGCCGCTTTTTATCGTGTAATAGGTGAAGAGTCGATCGGAGGGGCTATGGACAAGGGACACGAATGCTATCGCCGCTTTCTTGAGGGCGAGAACAACGCGCTTGGCGAATTGATAGAGGAATACCGCGACGGGCTGATCCTCTTTCTTTTGAGCTACGCTTCGGACGTATACGCCGCCGAGGATCTGGCGGAGGATACCTTTGTTAAGCTTGCCGTGAAGCGCCCGCCAAGCAGCGGCAAGGGCAGCTTTAAAACCTGGCTCTATACCATCGGCAGAAATACCGCGATAGACCATTTGCGAAAGCGCAGGCGGGAAAGGCCGGTTCCGCTCGAAAGCGCCGAGAATACCGCCGCGGAGCTTGAGAGCCTTGAAAACGCCTGCATCCGCTCCGAGCAGAAGCGCATCGTTCACAGGGCGATGGAGAAGCTTGAGCCGCGCCACCACCGGGTGCTGTGGCTGAGGTATTTTGAGGATATGACCGCGAGCGAAGCGGCAAGGGTGATGGGCATAAGCACCCACGCTGCCGAGGCGCTTGCATCCCGCGCACGAAACGCGCTGAAGGCGCAGCTTGAAAAGGAGGGCTATAACTATGAAAACCTATTCTGAAACCATGAAAAGCGTGCTTGAAAAGGCCGCTGTCATCACCGAGGAGAAGCGGGAAAAGGCGCAAAAAACGCGCAGGGCGCTGGCCGCCGCTTCAAGCGCCGTTATTATGCTTGCGCTGCTCGTTGGCGCGGCGCTTGTGATAAAGCCCTTCGGCAGCAGGGGCGAAAGTGAAAAGCAGAGGCAGGGCGCGGAAAACGGCTCGGAGCATGGCTCGGAGCATGGCTCTGAACACGGCTCGGAGTACGCCGCTGTCACGCCGGACTGCATGGAAGGCAACCCCATCGAAGCAACGCCCGAGCCCACCCCCTTTCCCGGGTACGCGTACACGGATATTCTTGCGGTCGCTCCGGAGGATTTTGCCTTCAAGCTGAGGTGGAATGTTTTCGGCATCAGCTCGTATGACAGCGAAACGGGCAGGCTTGTTAAAACTACGGACTCCACGCACCCGGAGGACTACGTGACGGAGCTGTTTCTTGATGAAAGCGCTATCGATACTTTCTACACCTATATCCTGCATCATATCGACTTTTTCAAGCTGCCGGATGAGTACGATCCGATAAACGATCCCGCCTCCGAATCAAAGGTTGCAAGCGAGCCGCATGAAACGATAGAATTGACGGTTCGTGCAAACGGACGCGAGCACACCGTGCTCTGCCCCATGATCCCGTTCGGGCAGTTCAACGGCTACTGCTATGAGGCGTACACCTTCTATAACATGGGCATTCGCTATATAACGGGTATTATCACAAATTCCCCCGAATGGCAGGCGCTGCCCGATTATGAAGTTCTTTATGACTGACGCGGCGGCGCAAATTCGCGGAAATTTGCCGCCCGATATTGAAAAGCCCGCATGACTATGGTATAATACCGTTCGTAAAAGGGAGTAGCTTGCGGACGGTATTTTATTTTGCCGTTCGCGGCGCGTATCGTCAGTACGGGAAAAGCCGTTTTTCCCCGGGCGCGCCTTGTGAAGCAAGACTTTTACCGTGTGCTCACGTCCGCTGAGCCTGCGGTAAAGGTCTTGTTTTTTAACCCGATCCCTTCTACAAAAAACTAAAAAAACCAAAGGAGTAAAAAAATGCCGGGAATCTTCTACCCCGCCGTGCTTGTCATCGGCTTTGCGGCAATGATAGTGGGCGCAAACATCTTCGTTGACGGCAGCTCGTTTGTGGCAAAAAAGCTGCGCATCCCCTCTTTGATAATCGGCTTGACCGTGGTGAGCCTCGGCACGAGCGCACCGGAGCTTGCCGTGAGCGTCACCTCCTCCTTCAAGGGAGCAAACGAGCTTGCGCTTTCAAACGTGGTGGGCTCAAACATATTCAACCTGCTTGCGGTGCTCGGCGCCGTTGCCGTTATCAGCCCCGTGCCGGTTGAAAAATCGGTCACAAAGCGCGATCTTCCGCTGTTTATCGCGGTGAGCGCGGCGATGTTTTTCGCCATCGGCGGCACGGCGCTCTTCTCCTCCCGCAGCATAAAAATGAGCGAAACGGTCGGCACCGTGAGCCGTATCGCCGGCGCGTTTCTGCTCGTGGGCTTCATTTTATACATCCTTTTCCTTATTCGAAGCGCGAAAAAGCAGAAGCTTGAGGGCGATATTAAGCTGAAAAGCAATCTTTCGCTTCCAAAGAGCATAGCCTTCATACTTGCGGGGCTTGCGCTTATAGTTGGCGGCGGCGAGGCGGCGGTATACGGCGCGCAGAGCCTTGCGCGCTCCTTCGGCATATCCGAAACGCTTATCGGGCTTACCGTGGTTGCCGCGGGCACATCGCTTCCCGAGCTTGTGACGAGCATTGTGGCGGCGCTGAAGGGCGAAACCGAGCTTGCCGTGGGTAATGCGGTCGGCTCGTGCATCCTAAACCTTATGCTGATACTGGGGCTCAGCGCACTGATAAACCCCGTGGGCGTGAACCTTGCCTCGGTTTGCGACACGCTGATAATGCTGGGCGCGGGTATGATCACGCTCGTTTTTGCGCTCACAAGCGGAAAGATACGCCGTATAGAGGGCGTTATGATGCTGCTTGCCTACGTGGGCAGCGTTGTGTATGCTATCGTGAGGTAAGCGCCTATGAATACCGCACAGATCGTTTCCGCCGTTTTAAGCCTTGCCGCCGGCATCGGCATTTTTCTGGTTGCCTGCTCTATGATGAGCAAAAATCTTGAATCTGCGGGAAGCTCCACCTTAAAGCGGCTTTTCGCAAAGGCCTCCTCAAGCCGCCTGCTCGGGGTGGGCATCGGCGCTATCGGCACCGCCGCGATACAGAGCTCCGGCGCCACCACCGTGATGGTGATAGGCTTTTTGAACGCGGGCATAATGACCCTTGCGCAGGCCGCGACCATAATCTTCGGCGCGAATATAGGCACCACCATCACCGCGCACATCGTGTCGCTGGGTATGTTCGGCTCCGGAGCCGTTTCAACCACGGTCATATTTTCCGCCTTTGCGGGGATCGGCGCATTTATCACCATGCTTGGCAAAACGGAGCGCGTTAGAACGCTTGGCGGCATAATCACGGGCTTTGGAATGCTGTTTGTGGGCCTTTCCATCATGAGCGGCGCCATGGACAGCTTTTCGCAGCTTGATGAAATAAAAACCTTCCTTGCGGGGATAAACAGCGGGCTGCTGCTCATCCTCGTTGGCACGATACTGACGGCGCTTATACAAAGCTCCTCCGTTATGACCTCCATCGCGCTCACGCTCGTTGTGTCCGGCCTTATTTCGCTCGATCAGGGCATCTACCTTACCATGGGCTCGAATATCGGCTCATGCGTTGTGGCGCTCATAGCCTGTATAGGCGGCTCAAGGGACGCAAAGCGCGCCGCGCTCATCCATCTGACCTTCAATATTTGCGGCGTGGTGCTGTTTTCCGCAATAGGTGTGGCGATGAGGCTGTTTTCCTCGGGCGGTCTTTCGCTGGGCACCATATTCAAGAACCTTTTCCCAAACGCGCCGCAGACGCAGCTTGCCATGTTCCACACGGTGTTCAACGTGGTTGCCGCCGCTGCGGCCCTGCCGCTGACGGGCGCCTTCGTTGCCCTGTCCTTAAAGCTTATCCCCTCCCCGAAGAATGAAGGCAATAAGCTTGACCCGGGCGCGAAAAAGGTTTATTATATAGATGACAACCTGCTTGTGACCCCGCCCGTTGCGGTGGCGCAGGCCAAAAACGAAATAGTGAACATGGCGGATATAGCCATGCGGAACTTCGCGCTTTCGCTGGATATGATCCAGGGCAGGCGCATGGACGAGGCAAAGGCGTTTGCCAAGGCGGAGGACGAGCTGAATTATTTAAACGCGGAGCTTGTGAGCTTCCTTTCAAAGCTTTCGCGGCTCAATCTGAACGCCTCGGACTCCGCATTCGTGACCTCAAGCTTCCGCACGGTTTCCGATATTGAGCGAATTGGCGATTATGCGGAAAACATAGTTGAATACGCGGAGCATTTAAGAAGAGAAAACGAGGCTTTTTCCGAAACGGCCTGCATCGAGGTGCGCCGCGTGGGCGGGCTTATAGAAAAGCTTTTCGGCGAGGTTATTGCGGCGTACAGGGACGGCAGGCTGAAAGCCGTTTCCGAAGCGCTTGAAACTGAGGACGAGGTGGACGAGCTGACGGATCAGATGGCGAAGAACCATATCGAAAGGCTGAACGCAGGAGTTTGCACGCCCAACGCCGGAGCGCAGTATCTTTCGCTCTCCTCGGACGCGGAGCGCGTTGCCGATCACCTGGTAAACATAGTTAAAACGGTTTGGCGGAGCAATATGAGCTGACGGCGCTGTGCCGTTTCGCCGTTTCGCCGTTTGGGGCTGAAAAAGGAGGGAGCTATGCCGATAGCGGCTGCGGTATTATTATTTATTATTACAATATATCTTTTCATGCTTGCACCGCACAATAAGCGGATAGAGCGCATAAAAGCCTTTGAAAAGCAGCTTATAGCGCACAGGGGCTTTTTCGACAACGCGCACGGCATTCCGGAAAACTCCCTGCCCGCCTTCAAAAGAGCGGTTTTGCGCGGCTTCGGCATAGAGCTGGACGTGCAGCTGACGAAGGACGGGCGCCTTGTGGTTTTTCACGATGAAAGCCTTGAGCGCATGTGCGGCGTGGCTAAAAAGGTTCACGAATGCAGCTTCGACGAGCTGCGGGGCTATAGGCTTTTGAACTCCGATGAGCGCATACCGAGCCTTGACGAGGTTTTGGAGGCCGTGAACGGAAGCGTTCCGCTCATAGTGGAGCTAAAGGCGGGGGGCGATTGGCGCGGCACGAGCGAGCGCACCGCAGAGCGGCTGGATGAATACGGCGGCGCATACTGCATAGAATCCTTCAGCCCGCTCGTTGTGCGCTATTTCAAAAAGCATCGCCCGGGCGTGATACGCGGGCAGCTTGCCACCAATTATTTCAGCGGCAAGAGCAAAAAAAGCCCGATAGCAAGGTTTTTTCTTACAAATCTGCTTCTTAACTTTCTGTCAAGACCGGATTTTATAGCCTTCAACCACAGGCATGCGCGGCTGTTTTCATATTCGCTTTTAAGAAAGCTGTTTCACGTAACGAACGTTGCGTGGACGGTGAAATCCAGAGCGGAGCTTGAAAAGGCACGGGAGGTTTTCTCCGTTATCATATTCGACAGCTTCGATCCGGAGGAATGAAAGCGGAGTTGATGCGCGGGAAGCGTAATTTAAAAGGCCGCTCAATTTATTATAAAAAACGTATTACAATCAAGAAAGCGCCGCGTTTGCGGCGCTTTCTTGGTTCGTATACACCGATGGGTCCGTCCACGGGTATTCGCTCATGGGTATTCGCTCATGGGTTCTCGCTGTCCATCTTAATGGCTTCCTCGAAGAATTCCGTGATATGCTTCTGAATGCCGTCCTCGGCGTAGAAGTATTCATAGCCGTTGTAATACATATCCATGATATTCTCCGCTGTCAGCTCGTTTTCAAAGCTGTCATAGAGCTTGAGCCTGCCCGCCTCGACCGCTTCCGCGACAAATTGGGCTTCCTTCTGAAAATCATCGTTTGCGCCGAAGAAGTCTTTTTCTATATTGCCGATCTCCCTGCAGAGCTCGTTCAGCTTCCGGGCGTTTTCGGAGCTGACGCCTATAAACGCCGTTACCGATTCACCGCCGAAGAGCGATCTGTCGGAATATGCGCCGCTTGCCCGCTGCTCCGAAAGCACGAAGCCGTCGAAAGTGATGCCCATCCTGTGCTCCGCGCCCTCCATGGGCTGATCCGCCTTCAGGCACTCCGCAACCAGCGCGCAGAACTCCTTGACCTTCGGATCGAACGCTCCGTTTTTGAAGAAGGGCTCGCCGCGGTAGATGTAGGCGCTGCTGAAGATGCCCGTTTCAAGATCCATGACGGTGGTATTGATCCTTCCGAAATCAGCCGCTTCAAGCCTGCTGATAAGCTCGCTGAAATCCTTATGAGCCTTCATGCGCTCGGTCATCAGCTTCATATAAAGCTTGATGGTTTTGGGCAGCTTTTCATTGAGCCGGATCGTGGCAACCTGATCGTAGGAAGGTGAGGCAAGGGTGAGCCTTATCTCAAGATTCTCTATGCCCTTGAGATCGCTTTGCTCATCTCTTGAAGCTCTTTGTATACGGCCGCCCGTAAGGATAGCCGCGCGATCCGCTGCGGAAAGGGAGGCAAGCTCCTCAAGCAGGGTTTTATCAAGCTCCGAGCCAAGTCCGAACGGGGATATGACCCTGCCGTTTTTGAAGCGGTCGAGCGAGGCAAGCTTTTCGATATACTCCTCGTTATCCTCGAGGTGCTTCAGCGTGATGGCTCTGGGGTCGCCGCCCGCCACGGTCCACTTGGTGCCGTCCTTGAGAGTGACCTCGATGGGTCTTGTATACTGACCCATGTTTGTAATAAACCTTCCCGCCACGCCGAACACCTGCTCCCTGGAGCCGAACTCATAACCATGGGAGGATATAAGCTCCGCCGCTCTGTTTATAACGTATTCATCCGTTATCTTCACGTCGAACGCCTTGGAGCTGCCGCGATAAAAGCTGCTTGAATATTCCACATTCCCCATGAACGGAAGCATGTTGTAGTAATCGCCCGATTTGGTGAAGTTTTCATCCATGATGCGGACGTATTCGATATTCTTTGCGGAAAAGTCGAGCTTTTCGGATTTCTTGTCCGCAGCCACGGCGGTGAGCACGGACGCCGCCACAACGAGGAAGCCCAGCGGGGCGAAAACGCAGCTTGCGAGCGCCTTTTTGAAGCTCTTCATGGTGATCCACATATAGACGAAGTAGGCAAGCGTCATTGCGATAAGCCCGATCACCAGCACCGAAACGTACCACGGGGTGAACTCATAAACGGAAGCGCCATCCGCATAGCTGCGGTAATCAAGCCTGTGGGCCTGCAAGCCGGAAACCATCAGCCCCACGCAGCCCGCGCCGAGAATGCCGATAAGAATATGGATCCACTTCGTTCTTGCCGGCTTCATGAAGGTTTCCACCCTTGATTTGCCGAAGGCGATATAGGCGACTGCCACGGACACGAGCATCTCTATCAGCAGCAGCGCGGTGGAAGCAAGCGCGGTGCCCTTCACGCCGAGGGGGAACAGCAGAGCGCCTGAAACCACGCCGTGCCTTGATACCACGAATGCGTTCAGCATAAAGAGGATGGGCAGGCCGATATAGATGGCGACCACGGCGAGAACCGAGAAGATATTGTTTACCACCGACCCGACGATAACCAGCAGGCAGTATGCGGTGATGCCGGTAACGATGGTTTTAAGCATCGAAACGGCGGATATGCCGTAGCCATCGGGAACGGAGGTGCTTTTTGCAATAAGGCGCACGCCCTCGCCGATGAAAGCGCCAAGGAAATTGGCGGCGAAAATGATCGCGGCAAAGGTCAGCACCGCTGCGAAATGGCAGGTGAACATGGTGCGCTTGGAAACGGGCAGGCTGTTTCTGAAATCCCAATTCTTTCTGGAGATATGGGTGGAAAGGAAGTTTATTCCGCAGATGTAGAAAAACAGCATGAAGCAATCGTTATGCACGAGCCCCGGGCTTCCGATGGTGAACATGGAGAGCAGTCCGCTGTTTCCGCCGCCGAATTCGCCCGCAAAGCCGTAGAGAAGCTGGATAACGGCGCATACTATGCCGATGACCTTGAGCTCCCTCAAAAGCTCCTTATAGTAGCTTCCGTTGAAAAACGGAGATTTGGCCTTAAAAAGTTTCATTGGTCCCTCCTCAGTCGATCTCGTCGAATTTATAGCCCATAACGTTCATTTCGTAGGTGAATACCTCCTCGAGCGAGAGCGGCAGCACCTCCATGAGCACGGGCTTCATGGCGTTCAGCTTGCTTTCCGCCTCGTCCCTGTCGCCCTTGAGTATGAGGGTGACGACCTTGCCCGCCTTATTGAAGGAAAGCACCTCAAGCCCCATTTCGGCAAATTCCTCGCGGCTGTGCTCCGCATCGAACGCGAGCTGAACCTTGAAGAGCTTTGTTTTAAGCTCGGATACGTCGCTTTGAAGCACTATCCTGCCCTTGAACACCATTGCAAGCTGATCGCAGGTATCCTCAAGCTCGCGCAGCGAATGGCTGGTCACGATTATGGTGGTGCCGTTGTCGCACACCTCGCGGTACAGCAGCTTTTTAGCCACGTTTCTTGCGATCGGGTCGAGGCCGTCGAAGGTTTCGTCAAAAAGCATTATGGGCGTGCAGCAGGCAAGCGAGAGTATTGTTTGCGCCTGCTTGGTCATGCCCTTGCTCATTGCGCGCACCCTGATGCCCGGCTTCAGGTTGAAGATGCCCGCAAGATGCTCGAATTTTTTAAAGGAAAAGTTTTTATACACGGAGGCATAAAACTCCGCCATTCGTTTGAGCGTTGCGCCGTTTGACACAAGGCGCATCAGGTCGGAGGAAAACACTATGCTTGCCTTCGCCTGCGGATTATCGTAAACCTCCTCGCCGTTCACCTTCACCGAGCCTTCATCGGGAAGGTATATGCCGGAAATAAGGCGCAGAAGCGTGCTTTTGCCCGCGCCGTTCGCGCCCACCATGCCGAAGATGCAGCCGTCGGGTATGGTGCAGCTCATCTGATCAAGGGCAAGGTTTTTGCCGAAGCCCTTTGAAACGTTTGTGATCTCTATCATTTATTATCTCCCTCCGAATCGGATCTTTGGAGCGCGCCCGCGCCCTCCTTGTAAGCGGTTTTGACCGCCGAAATTACGTCCTGCTCGCTTATGCCGGAGAGCTTCAGCTCACGCGCAAGCTGCTCCACCCTTTCAATAAGCTCCCGCCGCATAGTGCGGAGCCTCGTTGCCGCGTCCTTCGACACGAATCTGCCGTTGCCCGGCACGGTGTAGCACAGTCCCCGCCGCTCAAGCTCCGAATACGCCTTTTGAAGCGTGTTTGGATTCACGGAAAGCTCCATCGAGAGCTGGCGAACGGAGGGTATCTGCTCATCCGCCATAAATTCGCCGGTGAGTATGCCGCGCTCGACCTGCGCTATCACCTGCTCGTAAAGCGGTACCCTTGAATGCTTGTCTATCAGCAAATCACATCTCCCCTTTCCACGCAGTGCTATGTGCATAGCATCATTATTAAGTGTGTTATGTATTATAGTACACCATGCGGCGCTTGTCAAGCCCGTTTTCAATATATTTTTGTTTTATTTCACGATTCGATCCCCGCTTGCCGCGAAAGCTTGTAATAAGGAAGCAAATATGCTATTATTCTGTTGCAAAAACTTTTTGGCGAATGGGTTTGCGTTTGAGCGTCCGCACGTGCTCGCTCGGGCGCTTCGCATTCGCGGGAGGATGGAAAGTTGAAAATATTTCGACCCAAGCTGTTTGACGCGCTGAAGGATTATTCCGGCGCGAAATTTGCAAACGACCTTATCGCGGGCGTCATAGTGGCTATAATCGCGCTGCCGCTCTCGATAGCGCTTGCGATAGCCTCCGGCGTTTCGCCCGAGCAGGGGCTTTACACCGCGATTGTGGCGGGCTTTGTGATAGCGCTGCTCGGCGGCAGCCGCGTGAACATCTCCGGCCCAACGGCGGCATTTGCGGCGATAGTGGCGGGCATAGTGGCGCAGCACGGCATAGCGGGGCTGACGCTTGCCGCGATTCTGGCGGGCATACTGCTGATACTGATGGGCCTTTTCCGCTTCGGCTCGCTCATAAAATTCATTCCCATGACGCTCACCGTGGGCTTTACCGCGGGTATTGCGGTTACTATAATTATAGGTCAGCTAAAGGATTTTCTGGGGCTTACCTTCCCTGCCGGCACGAACGCCATCGAAACGCTCGACAAGGTGAAGGCGGTTTTTGCTTCCATCGGCACGGTGAACCTGCACGCGGTGATAGTGGGGCTTATCGCTCTTGCGATACTGATAATTTGGCCCATGGCGTTTAAAAACGGCAAAAGCGGCATCGCAAGGGTGCTTGCGAAGATACCGCCCTCCATCATCGCGGTTATCGCGGGCATACTTATCGTCAGCTTCACGCCGCTCAGGGTAAACACCATAGGCACGCTTTACCCAACGCTTTCCTCGGGCTTCCCCGCCCCCTCGCTGCCCGCGTTCGATTTTGAAACGGTGAAGGCGGTGGTGCCGAGCGCCTTTACGATAGCCATACTTGCCGCGATAGAATCCCTGCTTTCCTGCGTGGTTTCGGACGGCATGATAGACGACAGGCATAATTCAAACACCGAGCTTATAGCGCTTGGCATTGGCAATATCGGCTCCGCGATCTTCGGCGGAATACCCGCCACGGGCGCGATAGCGCGAACCGCCGCAAACGTTAAAAACGGCGGGCGCACGCCCATAAGCGGCATGATACACGCCGTGGTGCTGATGCTTTTCCTGCTGGTGCTGATGCCGCTTGCAAAGCTGATCCCCATGCCCGTGATCGCGGCTATACTTTTTATGGTGGCATACAATATGAGCGAATGGCGGCATTTCGTGCATATCCTCAAAACAGCGCCCTTTAGCGACATACTTGTGCTCGTGGTCACCTTCGTGCTGACGGTTGCATTCGACCTTGTGGTGGCGATCTCGGTCGGCCTCGTGCTTTCCGCGATACTGTTTATGAAGCGAATGTCCGACGAAACGGGGCTGCGCCGCTGGAGCGAGGACGAGGGCGGAAGGCAAAGCGCGAAGAAGCTTCCGAGCGGCACGCTCGTTTACGAATTCAGCGGCCCGATGTTTTTCGCGGGTGCGGACAAGCTGCTTGATTTCGCGCTTGAGGAAAACACGAAGGCGCTCGTTCTTAGGATGGGCGGCGTGCAGTCCATAGACGCAACTGCCATGAAGAATCTTGACTTTATGCTTGAAAAATGCAAAAAAAGCGGCATAAGGCTGATGCTTTCCCACGTGAACGAGTTTCCCATGAAGGTGCTTGACAAGGCGGGCTTTACGAAGAAGCTCGGAAATGAAAACATCTTCCCCGGCATAGACGCGGCGCTTGAGGCGGCGGAGAGGATCTGCTCCGGCGCGCAGAACGGCTGATCCGGTTTTATCGGGAGCAGCTTATAAAACCCATCGACCCGGCATAAAAAAGGAAGGCGGGACTGCACCCGTCTTCCCTGCTTTTTGGCTCAAAGCCTGATTACGCCTTATTGAATTTTTCCCTCGGCTGCTTGCAGCGGGGGCATTTCCAATCATCCGGAAGCGCCTCAAAAGCAATTCCGTCGTGCTCGGCGGGGTCGTAAACGTAGCCGCATACGGAGCAAACGTATTTACCGCTTGCCGCTTTGGCGGAAAAATCGACCTGCGCGGGCAGGGTTTCAACGGGATGCTCCAGATCCATCACGCGCCTGCTCTCAAGGTTTTCATAGCCCTGCGGGGTGTGGGTGCCGCAGTACACGGTGGGGTGAGTGCGCACGAACTCACGCACGTTGTCCATGGTTTCGCGGGCGGCGGAGATATCATCGAACACAACTGAGAGCTTGTTTTCATACAGCGCCTCGTCCACGTAGGTTATATCGCCGTGCAGCATATAGAAAAGCCCTTCGTTTTCCACGATTATGATGCTGTTTCCCCTCGTGTGCCCCTTCGCCTTTATCATGTAGATGCCCTCGGCGATCCTCTGGCAGGCGGGGAAATTATAGTACGCGCCGTCGGTAAATTTAACGGGCACAAGGTTTTCAAGCCCCGCAAGCTCCTCCGCTCCAAGCTCGTCCGCGTTCACATAGATCTTCGCGTTCGGGAAAGAGCGCAGCTCGCCGGAATGATCGCTGTGCCTGTGCGTAAGCAGGATCTTCGTAACCTGTTCGCGCTTGTAGCCCAGCGCCTCAAACGCCTCCATATAGGAGCAGATATCCCTGCCGGTGTGATCTGAACCCCAAAAGTTAGACAAAAGAATTAAATCAGGCAGCATCGAGGG
>CAMVMM010000031.1 GCA_947168565.1 uncultured Clostridia bacterium
GCGTTTCCAAAAGCCTTCCCCTCCGAGGGGAAGGTGGCTGAGGCGGCGCAGCGCGCCGCGAAGACGGATGAGGTGGAATGGCAGCTTACGCTGAATGATGTGCGCTTTGCGCGTGATGCTTGCCCTGCGGCAAATGATGCTCGGCTTCGCCGAATGATGCGCGCCTATGGCACGTTGCGGTTGAAATTCCTGCGGAATTTCCAAATGATTTTGTTTTCCGCAACCGGAAAAATGCGTGTTTCCCGGAAGCCTTCCCGCGGCAAGAATTCGTTATCAAAATGAAAACCTTTGAGTCAATAAAAAAGCATATTCCGGATGAGCTTTTCGCCCTTGCCGCACTCGTGCGCGAGGAGGGCTTCACCCTTTACGCGGTGGGCGGGCTGGTGCGCAGCGCGCTGCTTGGGCTGAAGGTGAGCGATATAGATATATGCTCGGCCATGGAGCCGGAGCGGATGATCGGGCTTTGCAGGCGGCACGGCTTCACGGTGGTGCCAAAGGGCATAGCCTTCGGCATGGTGGAAACGCATATAGGGGAGTGCAAATTTGAGCACACCACCTTCAGAAGCGATCGCTACGCCGAGGGCGGCGCGCACAGGCCCGCCTCCATCAGCTTTTCCAAAACGCCCATGGAGGACGCCTTTCGCCGCGATTTTTCGGTGAACGCGCTGTATTACGATATTCTTTCGGGCGAGGTGCTGGACCCCACCGGCGGCCTTGCCGACCTTGAAGCGGGGCTTATCCGCGCCACGAGCCCCGATCCCGCCGCGGTGCTTGGGGACGACGGCCTGCGCATAATGCGCCTTGTGCGCTTTTCGGCGGAGCTCGGCTTTGATATTGAGGAACACACGCTCCGCGCCGCCCGCCTGCTTGCGGGAAACCTCAGGGATATTTCGGCGGAGCGGATTCGTGAGGAGCTTGATAAGATTCTGCTTGCGGACGTGAAATACGGCGAAAGAAGTGCGGAAAGGGTGCTGCACGGGCTTGAGCTTTTGAAAAGCGTGGGCGCAATAGAAATAATTCTGCCGGAGCTTGCGCTTGGCGCGGGCATGGAGCAGCGCGCAAGCTATCACCGCTACGACGTGCTGGATCACAGCCTGCACTCCTGCGCCGAAGCGTCCCCAACCGCGGCGCTGCGCCTTGCCGCGCTGCTGCACGATGTGGGCAAGCCCGCCGTCAAGCTTGAAACGGGGCTTATGCGCGGGCATGACGAGCGCGGCGAGCACATAGCGCGAGCCATACTGCAAAGGCTGAGATACGATAATAAAACGATAGAAAAGGTGTGCTTCCTTGTGCGCCATCATATGTTTGATCTGAACAACACCGCCAAGGAGGGCACGCTGCGCCGCGCCTTTGCCCGCTGGGGATACGAAAAAAGCCTTGAAATGTGCGATATTCGCAGGGCGGATTTTATCGGCTCCGGCATAATAAAGGGCGAGGTCGCCTCCGCCGTGCGCTGGAGAAGGATAATTGACAAAATGAAAACTGAGGGCGCGCCCTTTTCCGAGGCGGAGCTGAACTGCTCCGGCAGGGACATAATGCTTTGGACGGGGCTTGAGCCCGGGCCGGCCGTGGCGCAGGTCAAAAAGCGGCTGCTTGCCCATTGCGCCGTTCGCCCGAGGGACAATACGCCGGAGGGGCTGGAGCGCACGGCAAGGGGAATGGTGCCTTGCGGCAAATGATGTGCGCTTTGCGCATGATGCCTGCCTGCGGCAGATGATGCTCGGCTGCGCCGAATGATGCGCGCCTATGGCGCGTGATGCCTTTTGGCAAATGAAATCCGGCTTGCGCCGGGTGAAATCTTTTTACAAAAAGGTGAAATCCGCTTCGCGGGTGAAATCGGCAAAGCCGGTTGCGGTTGAAATTCCTGCGGAATTTCAGAATGATTCTTGTTGTTTGTGCGAGGCGATCGGCCGCGCGGAAGTCGAGCGCAGCGAGGCGGAAGTGCGGCGGCGGGAATGCCTTGCGGGAAATGAAGCCGTTTCCAAAAGCCTTCCCCTCCGAGGGGAAGGTGGCTGAGGCGGCGCGGAGCGGCGCGAAGACGGATGAGGTGGAATGATGCACAAATCCCGCAAGGGATTTGAACCGATTCCAATTCGCTGAAAGACTTGCCGCATGGGATTTGAACAGATTCCAATTTGCTGATTGACTTGCCGAAAATGCTTGGTTTGACAAGCTTTTTTGTGGCTAAATAGGATAAAACGCCGTGCGCGGCGTTTATGAGGTGTCCACCTCATCAGTCAGCTGCGCTGACAGCTTCTCCTCAAGGAGAAGCCATGCGCACACCGCAAATGATGCCTGCCTGCGGCAAATGCTGTGCGCCATTGGTGCGCTGCGCCGGTATGCTTCACAGCTCCCGCAGGGGGCTTGAGCCCATCCAATAATTACTTGACCCAACAGATTTTTTGGAGGCACTATGGCAAATTTATCAGCAGGCGGCCCGCGCGGCGGCGGTCTGAAGGACTTTTTCGCGGGGCTTATATTCTTCTTCTTCATGCGGCTGGATTCGCTGCTTTTTTCGCTGCCGATCTGGCTGCTGCTCATCCTGCATTTTACCCACAAGCTGCCGATAAAATGGTTTTTCATCGCGGTCGGCGTATTCTTCCTTGTGGGTTTTGTGCGCTATCTTGTAATAGTTTTTGCGCGTTGGGGCGCAAGCTTTGAGGATCCCCCGAAGGAGAATAAAAACCCGTATTCCAATAAGGGTCTGCGCAAATAATGCGGGGCGGGCTGCGCCGTGCAAGCTCCCGCCGCCTTTCATTTGAAAAGCAAATACCATCGTGCATCTAAAGCGTTGTTTTGGATGCCGGTATAAATCCGAACCGGAGGCGAAAATTGAAAAAAAGTAAGCTTATATTTGATCTGTTTTATACGTTTTTTAAGATAGGGCTGTTCACCTTTGGCGGCGGCTACGCCATGATCGCCGTGATCGAAAGCATCTGCGTTGAAAAAAAGGGCTGGATCACGCACGACGATATGGCAAACGTGACGGTGCTGGCGGAATCCACGCCCGGCCCCATCGCGGTGAACTGCGCCACCTTCGTTGGCTATAAACGCGCCGGACTTTCGGGAGCGGCGCTCGCCACGCTGGGCGTGGTGCTGCCCTCATTCATAATTATATATGTACTTGCCGGCGTTTTGGACAGACTTATTGAAATAAAAGCCGTTTCAAGCGCGTTTTCCGGCATCCGCATAGCCGTGGGGCTTTTGATAATCGGCGCGGCGGTGAATATGATAACCAAAATGAAAAAAACCGCGTTTGCCGTGGCGGTGCTCGTGCTCTCCTGCGCCGCGATGCTTGCGGTGAATATTTTTTCGCTCAGGCTCTCCGTTATCGCGCTCATGGCGGCGGCAGCGGCGGCGGGGCTGATCCGGTTTTTCATTTTGAGCGGAAGCGGGTCTGAAAAGCGCGGGGAGGGCGACGAAAAATGATTATTTTGGAGCTGTTTTTCGCGTTTTTCAAGGTGGGCCTTTTCGCGTTCGGCGGCGCGTATGCCGCAATACCGCTGATAAGGGACATCGTGCTTTCCTACGGCTGGCTGACCGACGAGGCGCTTTCGCGGATGATCGCCGTAAGTGAAAGCACGCCGGGCCCCATCATGGTGAACCTTGCCACCTACGTGGGCGCAAGCCGGGGCGGGCTTTTGGGCGCCGCTGCCGCCACGCTCGCCGTGGTGCTGCCCGCATTCTTTGTGATAGTTCTTTTACTCTCCCTGCTTAAAAAATTTGCCGAAAACCGCGCGTTCAAGGCGGTGCTTTCCTCGCTTAAAAGCTGCGTGGCGGGCATAATTCTTGCCGTTGGCGCATGGATGGCATACGAAAACCTTTTTGCGCGGGAAGGCTGCGAATGCGCCCTTGCGCCGCTTGAAAACGGCATGGACCCCTCCGCGATCGGGCTCACGCTGCTGCTTGCCGCCGTGATGATAATTTACAAAGTGGCAGCGAAAAAGCGTATTTCACCCATACTTTTAATAATCATCTCCGCAGGGCTCGGTATGCTCGTTTACGGCGTGTAGCGCCCTTTTTTCGGCAGCCCTTTCGGCTAAAAAGGCGGGGCGGCATTATTTAAGCCGTTTGTAATTATCCACAATATCCCCAAGCCGTGCGCCGCCCCCGCCGCGCACGGCCTCGTTCATCAGCGCGCCCTCATCCACCGTGCCGAGCGTGCGCATATCGTCGTCCACCACGAGCACCACGGCGTACCCCGTGCCGGAAACCGCCATAAGCGCATCCCGAACGGTGCTTTTTTTGTGCAGCGCAGCAAAATGAACGCGCATGCCGCTCCCCCGGCGCAGCCTTGCGGGCGCACCAAGGCGCGAGCGAATATCGGGCACGGTGCGGGCTTTGCCCTCCCGAGCGGCGCTCACGGCGATAAAGGCACCCGTTATCACAAGCGAAACGGCGCGAACCAGCTCCATTCCGGAGCTTTTTTCAATTACGGCAAATACGCCGATCGCCGCCACGGCAAGCCCCGCCGCAGCGCCGCCGATGCTGAAAAGCAGCGACGCCCTGCGCCTGCTTTTGCCTCCCGAGGCGCGGGAAACGGCGCTGAGCGCAAGCCTGCCCCCATCGAGCGGCAGCACGGGCAGCAGGTTCACAAGGCCGAGCGTGAGGTTGAAAAACGCGAAATCGCCCGGCGCGGTCAAGCCCGCCGTATCGCCGAAAAGGTAGGCAAGCCCGGCCGAGCAGAGCGAAAGCAGCAGGCTTGCAAGCGGGCCCGCCGCCGCAATCGCCGCCGCCTCCGGTCCGGGCGCGGGGCTGCCCGCAAGCCGCGCTATGCACCCGAAGGGACGCAGCTCCATGGCCTCCACCGCATAGCCGAGCCTGTGCGCCATGATGATATGCGCGCTCTCATGCGCCACGAGCGACGATGCGGCGATGAGCAGCGTATCCAGCCTGTTGAATATCACGGCGGCAGGAAGCAGCAGCAGCACGAAAACGGAGCAGCGCAGCTCCGTTTTGCCGATGAGGGCGACCGTCATCCCACCCTTGCCGCCGTTCCCAAAAACTCAAGCGGATCCACGGGCCTGCCGTCCCTTGAAACGCGCAGATACAGCACCTCCCCCGAAAGCGTTCCGAGCACCGTGCGCTGAAGCACGGGCTGCCCGCGCTCCACAAGTATTTCCGAAAGCCCCATATATGTGATCTCCACGCCGTTTTTGCAGGCGATCGTTACGCTGCCGCCGTGTTCCGCCGCGGGATCCACCGAGCGCACCGTGCCGGAGAGCATGGAGAGCACCTGCGTGCCCCTGGCAGAAAAAAGCCTTGCGGTATAGCTGTCGTCCGTCACGGCCTGCTCCGCGAAAAGCGGCGCTATTGGCACGTCGGATGGGGCAAAAACGCTCAAAAGCCCCGGCAGGCGGATCAGCTTCAGCCTGCCAAGGCGCTCCTCGTCCTCCTCCTCCGTGCCGCCGTTCATGGCCGAGCGGAACACGGCAAGCGCCTCGCCGCCGGGCTCCGCCCTTGTGAGCTTGAGCGCAAACAGCAGCGAAAACGCGCAAACGCACGCAAGCAGCACCGCAAATTTTGCCGCCTGCGCCGCAGCCGAGGGCTCGCCGCCCCGCCGCGCGGTATGCTCGCGCGAGGTGAACGCAGCGCGGCCCGTGCTGCCCGAATTGAACGGGCTCGCAGAGCCGCCGGTGCGCATCCCCTGCTCCCGCAGCCCTTCGGCCCGCTGCATACGCACCCTTTTGAAGATGCCGCCGGAGCTTTCGCCCCCGAATGCCGCGCTGCCGTGCGTGCTGCCGCCGTGCGTGTGACCGCTGCCGCTGCCGCCGTGCGCACCGACCTGCGCCCGATCATCATTTATATAGCTTGAAAAGCTGCAATTTTCCCGTTTCCTGTTCTCCATGCCCGCCTTCTCCCGTTTTTTATACCATCATATTCCCCCTTGAAACAAAAAATGCCGCAACTCGCCACTCGCCGCCACTCGCCGTGGGGCTGCTTGCGCAGGGCATCCTGAGAAAAATGCTTCGGCTTGCTCCGCATTTTTCTTGTTGGGCATTTGCAGAATAAAATAAAGAAAAACGCTTCGGCTTGCTCCGCATTTTTCTGCTTGCGCCGGGTCGCTCGCCGTGGGGCTGCTTGCGCAGGGCATCCTGAGAAAAATGCTCCGGCTTGCTCCGCATTTTTCTTCATTTCCTCATTTTTTCATCAGAGGAACGGCTTCATTTGCCGCAGGCATTCCCGCCGCCGTACTTCCGCCTCGCTGCGCTCGACTTCCGCGCGGCTGATTGCTTCGCACAAACAGCAAAGACCGTTGCCGCAAACAAACAATGTGAACAGCAAATAATATTCAGAAATTCCGCAGGAATTTCATCCACAACCGGCTTTGCCGATTTCACCCGCGAAGCGGATTTCATCTTTTGAAAAAAGGATTTCACCCGGCGTTAGCCGGATTTCATTTCCCGCAGGGCACTCCACCTCATCCGTCTTCGCGCCGCTCCGCGCCGCCTCAGCCACCTTCCCCTCGGAGGGGAAGGCTTTTGGAAGCGCCTTCATTTCCCGCAAGCCGCTCCGCGCCGCCTCAGCCACCTTCCCCTCGGATGGGAAGGCTTTTTTGGAAGCCCGCTCTTTACTGCTGCAAAAACCAAAAAAATCAGAAATGCCGCCCGTCGAGCGGCATTTCCTCAAAAATCGGTTTATTTATTCATTTTTTCATCAGCGGAACGGCTCCATTTGCCGCAGGCGGGCATCATGCGCGAAGCGTACATCATTCCGCGCAGCCGAACAGCATTGCGTTCACGCCAGCCCCATCGCCATGCGCAGAACCGTTATCGCGTCCGCCACGGAGATGCTGCCGTTTCCGTCCATATCGCCCGCAAGCAGGCCGTTTCCGGTAAGCTCCGAAAGCCCCATCGCGTGGCGCAGGGCAAGTATGGCGTCCGCCACGGAAACGCTGCCGTTCTCATCGCAGTCGCCGGGCAGGAAGGAGCCGCCCTCGTCCACGCGGATCACGGCGGTATTGGCGGCATAGTCGCCAAGCTTAACGTAAACCGTGCTGCGGCTTCCGACGTTCGTTTCAAGCGAGGTTACCGCGCCGCGCGAGCTTTCCTCCACCGTGCGCTCCGAAATGAGCTGCGTGCAGCCCTCGTCCGCGTAAACGCCGATATAGGCGGTGTAATGCTCGTCCGAAACGCGCAGGGAGAGCTGCCCGTTTTCAAGGGTGGACTGCACGATATGCGGCGCGGTGCGGTCTATGGTGACGGGTATCTCCCAGATCGCGTTTTCGTTCGCGGCGGGGTCGAATTCGTCCCTGCTCTGCATGAAGGCGGTCATGCGCAGCGTTACGGTGGTGCCGTCCGCAAGGCCGTCGCCGTGGAAGGGCTCCATCATGGTGTAATCCTCCGCGCCAACGGGCTGATAGAAGGTGACGAAGGTGTTTTTAACCGCTTTGGTGACGTAGGGAATATCCTTGGTGTAATAATTTTCACCGGTTGCGGCATTCTCCACCTCGTAGCGGAAGAGCTCCGCGTTGCGCAGCATATAAACGTGCACAAGGTCGATGGCGTCCATGCTGCCGTCCCCGTTCGGGCTGATGGAGGCGCGGTCAAGCAGGAAATTCGCGGTTGCGCCGAAGGGGTTCACGCCGAAGCCCACCACCTGGGAGCCGATATGCGCTCCCGCAAGGTTGCGGCCCCACTGGGAGGTCCATTCGGGCATTCCGAGATACTGATCGTAATAGAAGGTGCGGTCGAAAACCGAGGCATACTCCCAATCGCCGTAGAAGCCGAGGAACGGCACGGAAAGATCGGTTTCGCCCTGAAGCATGATATAGCCGTCGATATACGCGCCCACGGGGAAATCCTGCTCAAGCTGCGCCTTGTACGCGCCAAGGTCTATATCCACCCGAACGCTCGCCCTGCCGCCGGCGGGAACGGTGACGGTCGAGGGGGCGGTCACGCTCACGCGGTCCGTTATATCCTCGCTCGCGTGGTTCATTATGGTTTGCAGCCTGTTGTTTATAAGCCAGAAGCTGGTTTCCTCGGTCAAAACGTAGGGGCGCACGGTGTAGGTTTTCGCGCTTGAGCCGAAGTTCACAAGCTCGAAGGAGAGGGTATATTCGCCGCTCCTTTCATCGTCGTCGCCAAGCTCTATCTTCGGGCGGTCGCAGTTTGCAACCTCGATATACACCGGCGTGGAGATGGCAGCGGTGAGATCAGCCCTGCCCGCGCCCTGCTGACGGGGGCTGAAGGGCTTGCCGCCGTTTTGAGAGGGCACGGCGGTGCTCATAAGCAGGGAATCCACCATGCGCATTTTGTCCGCTGCGGAAAGATTCGGGAAATTCGCGTCCACGTACTGCCTTAAAAGCAGCATACCGCCCGCAATATGCGGGGTGGCCATGCTGGTGCCGCTCTTTATGCCGTAATTGCCGCCGGAAAACTCGGGGTCAACGGCGGCGGTTATCATGTCGCCCGGCGCCATTATCTCGGGCTTTATGCAAAGATCGGAGGTGGTGCCCCAGCTTGAATAGCTCGCGGGGAAGGCGGCCTGCTCGGTGTAGCTTGCCGCAACGCTCATGGAGGCGGGCAGCGTGCCGGGCGTGTTCGTGGTGCCGTTATCTATATTAAAGGTGGGGGTGGTGCCGTTGAAGATATTGCCGGAGCCGGTGGTGCCGCTGTTGCCGGAGGCCACGGCGCAGTTCACGCCGTTTGCGGTCAAAAGCTCGAACACGGGGCGCATATCCTCATCGTGCGTAAAGCCGCAGTCCGCGCCAAGGCTCATATTGAGCGCATCCACGCGAAGATGGGCGCAGTCCTCAAGCGCCGCTAAAATATCCGCCCAGTCCGCGTCAAGACCTCTGAAAACCTGCATTGCGATTATCTGCGCATCATAGGCAACGCCGCGCGCGCCGCTGTCGTTGCCCGCCGCGATGGAGCTTACGTGCGTGCCGTGGTCGTTCTGCGCGGTGGCATGGGAGGCGTCCGTATTTGCCGCAAAATAATTGAAGGCAAAGGGTATCTTGGCGCTGTAATAAAGCTGCTGCGCGCTGAGCGTGCCCTGCGTGTAGCGCTGCTCGGCGCAGAGGTTTTCATTATCCAGCACGGTCTGAAGCGAGGAAACCGTGAAATGCGGCTGCTCCGGCGCTGCGGCAAAATTGGGATGATCCGCCTTTATGCCCGTGTCGATGACCGCCACGGTTTTGCCCCGTCCGGTGTAGCCAAGCGCCCACATATCGTCCGCATTTATTATGCCCACGGAGGTGGAGAGCCTGCTTTCGCCGCCATCGGTTTTTTCCGGCATTTCGGGCTGAGCGTAGCTCCAGCTTTCATAGCAGCTTGCAACGCCCTCAAGCGATTTTATCTCGTTTATAAGGCGGTATTCGCCGCGAAGGGAGAAGCCGTTGAAAAGCTCCGTGTAGCGGTAGAGCGTTTCCGCCTCGCCGCCCTTATAAAAGCGCCTGCCTATCTCGGCTATTACCGCATCCTGCTTTTTGATAAGCGCGCTGCGGTGCGCCTCGCGCAGCCCCGATTTTTCGGAAACCGTTAGAGTGGGCGCATCCTCAAGCCGGACCATGATATTCACCCTTTCATCCGGCGCCTTTTCGGCGGCGGGCTCAGCCGGCCTTGCTTCCGCGGCCCGCGCCGCAGCAGCGTCCTCTATGTGTGCGGAGCTTATCGAGCCCGTGCCAAAGGCGGTAAACGCCAGAGCGCAGGCAAGCAGCGCCGAGAGCAGTCCCTTAAAGCTTTTTTTCATTCCGTGTACTCCTTTCATTTTGCCGTTCGTTCTTCATTTTTCGGCTTGTTCTTCCTTTTTGCAGCTTGCTTTTTACAGCTTGCTTTTCTTTTTTTACAGCTTGATCTTGTTTTTCGCAGCCCTTTCGCTCAAAGCCGCGCCTTCATATATCTTACTGTTTTACATTTTATAATGACAATCGTCAAAATATTGCGGGAGAGCCTTTTTGGGGGCTCCCCCGCGTTTTTCGAGCCGTATAACGGGCGGCTCACGGCGCACCCGTCACGGCTCGGGGCTTATCTCAGACCCATCGCCATGCGAAGGATCACCACCGCGTCCGAAACGGTGACGCTGCCGCTGCCGTCCATATCGGCATTGGCGGTGTTCAGCTCGCTTTCACCGATAAGACCCATTGCAAAGCGCATGGCAAGCAGCGCGTCCGCAACCTCGACGGAGCCGCTCTCGTTGGTGTCGCCGGGAACCACGCTTGCGGTGGTGGTGAGGCGAACGTCGTCAAGATACGCAGTATCGGAGCCGGAGTTCACGCTGCCGTCCTTGGTGTATCTCCACGCGAAGGTGTAGCTGCCCGCCTCCTGCGCCGTGTAGCTGAAATCGAACCAGTCCACGTTGCCGCTTCTTGTGAACTGATTTGCGCCGTTCACGCTGAAGATATATTTATCGTAGTTCTGCTCGCTGCTGACCTTTGCGCGGAAAGAGAGCTCGTCGCCCGCGTTCATATTGATGTTGAGCACGAGCACGGATTCGCTGTTGCTAATGCCTTCGTTGCCGCTCTTTGCCCATAAACCGTCCGCAACCCAGGGGTAGCTGCCCACGGAATCGAACACGAGCCTGCCGCCGGGCACGTTCAGCGCGCTGCCGATGCTGTGGAAGAGCTTAACGCCCCTGATCCTTGCGCAGTCCTCGCCTGATGCACCGGAACCGTCCTTGGTGTAGCGGAAGGCAATGGTATAGGTGCCGTCCGCGGGGATCTCATATTCAAACGCGGTCCACTCAGCGCTCGAATTCACGGTGAGCTGCACCTGGCCGTTCACAAGGAACTCAAGCTTGTCGCCCGCGCCGCAGCTCGTTTTATAGAAGAATTTAACGGAGATGCCGCCGATGAGCTGACGGGTTGCCGAAACCTCGGAAACGGAGGAGTTCACGCCCGCGTTGCCGCTCTTTGCGCAGTCGCCGTCCACCACCCAGGGATAGCTTCCGCTCGAAGAAAATTCAAACGGATCGGCGCCGTCGTTCATAACGCTGCTGAGGGTTTTTTCAAGCACGACGTTTTCAAGCCACGCCATATCGGAGCCGGCGGAGCCGCTTGCATCCTTTTCAAATTCCCAGGTAAGCACCTTTACGCCGCTGCCGGGGATAACGCAGCTGTATTCCTGGGGACCCGCGCTGCCGCTGATCTCAAAAACGGTTTCGCCGTTCACCTTGAAGCGCAGATAGTCGCTGTTCTGCTGGGAGGACACCCTGTAGGTGAAGCGGATGCGCTGATACGCGCCAAGGCTTACGGTGCTCTTGAGCGCGGAGGATGAGCCGTTCACGCCCGCGTTGCCGCTGTGAACGGAGCCGTTTTCAACTATCCAGGGATAATTGCCCTCGGTAACAAAATGCAGGCTGCTGCCCTCGCCGTTGAGATACGGATCGTATTTAAGCAGGTCAGTCATGCAGAGCAGTCCGTCGCCGCCGCCTTCAAGCCCCTCGTCCACCGAGGCCGCCTTGATGGTGGAAATAACGGAGTCCGCCTCCATATCGGGGTAGTAGGAGCGCAGCATCGCGCAGGCCGCCGACACGTGGGGGGTGGCCATGCTGGTGCCGTCCAGCTCGGCGTAAGCGCCGCCGGGCATACAGCTGTTTATCCGCACGCCGGGAGCGGTGATGTCCACGCAGGAGCCGGTGTTGGAGAAATACGCCATGCGCCTCTGCCGATCGTGCGCCGCAACGGTGAACGCGCGCTCAACGCTTCCGGGAACGTAGTTGAGCGCGTTTCCGCCGTCGTTGCCCGATGCAACGCAGTAAACGGTGCCGGCGTCGGTGCCCTCGTTTATAACCTCGGAATAGAGCTGGAAGGATTCATCGTTTCTCGGGCCGCGAAGGCTGGCGTTTGCAACGGGGAAGCCGTTGAGATGCGCAAACTCAAAGCCGTTCACGATGTCGCTCGTGTTGCCGAATCCGCCGGAGTCCATGACCTTGATGCCAACCACCTTCACGTTGGGCAGCGTGCCGTCCACAACCGTGCCGGCAACGTGGGTGCCGTGGTGATGATCGTCCGAAGGGTCGTTGTCGCCGTTTGCAAAGTCGTAGCCGCCGGAGGCGATCCTGCCGGCAAAGAAGGGATGGGTGGCGTCTATGCCGGTGTCGATGATGCCGACCTTGATCTCGGGCAGCTGGTCCACGGTCACGCCGTTTTCAAGCAGCCATTCGTTGTAGTTGAATGCGCCCACGTGATCCGCGCCGTAGCCCCAGGAAAGGAAGGAATCCACGTGCGGCTGCTGAGCGATGCTCATCACGGCATCCGGCGCGGCGTACTCCACGCAGTCCAGCCTGCGGTATGCCTCCGCCGCCTTTTCGGCAGCCTCGGCGCTTGCATACTGGATGATATGCCAGTCGTTATACCCGTTCACGTGGTCGATCGAGCCGTCATAATCCAGCGCCTCGGCGCTTTTCACGATTATGCGCGCGTTTGCGTAGGGATCGTCCACCGCCTCGGATTTTTTGATCTCGGGCGCGGAGCGCCTTTCCATTTCGTGCTTGCGCTCGGAAAAGTCGATAAGCCTTTCCAGCCGCGCCTCACGGCTTTCCGCGGCCTGCGCCGAGGAAGAGCTGATGCCTGCGGGCATGAGGGCGATGAGCATCGCCGCCGCCAGCAGCAGTGAGAGAAGCTTCTTTCGATTCATTTGTTTTCCTCCGAATCTTTATTTATCGCAATCGGCACCTGCCGAATTGGATACTGCTTTTATGCGCCCGGGCGCTATTCCCCGTCCTTGCGGCGCCTCTTTACGGCGTAGAATAGGAAGCCGCCTGCGGCAAGCACCGCCAGCGCGGAAACGCCTACCGCAACGAGCGCGCCCGTGCCGCTTCCGCCGCTCGGCCCCTGCGGCTCGTAGTGCGCCGAGGGGGGCACGGTGTCAAAGGGCGCGAGGGAGGCGTCCGCAGCGCTCTGATCCGTCGGCGCGGGCGAAGCGGAGAAGCGGGCGTAGGGGTCCGGCGTTGCGCTTCCGTCCGGAGTGGGGGAAGGCTCTCCCGGGAAGGGCGATGCGGAGAAGCGCGCATAGGGATCCGGCGTCGCGTTCGGATCGGGCGAGCTGGCCCTTGAGCCGTTGTCCGGCGTGGCGGGCGCATCGGAAGTGCGCGGGGCCGCCGTGCCGCCGCCCGGAGTGGGCCGCGCCGTGGGCGTTGCCGCCGGAGTGGGCCGCGGCGTGGGAGTGCCGCCGCCCGGAGTGGGGCGCGGGGTGGACGTTGCCGCCGGAGTGGGGCGCGGGGTGGACGTTGCCGCCGGAGTGGGGCGCGGGGTGGCGCTGTTTCCGGGAGTCTGCGAGGGCCGCGAGGTGGGCGCCGCAGTGGGCGCCGTGGTCGGAGCCGTGGTGGGCGCCGAGGTCGGTGCCGAGGTCGGAGCCGCCGTCGGGGCGGAGGCGTCCGTCACGTTTATCCTGCCGTTCGTTACAGAATGCGAGATGGGCTTGCCGGTATGCTCACCGATCGGCATAAAGAAAAATTCCTTCACAAGCACGTCCAGCGCGAGGGCTCTGCCCGCTTCAACGGCGGAGCTTACCGTGAGCTTTGCGTAAAACAGCACGCCCTCTGCGGAAAACGGCTCCGTTGGCATGCCTATGCCGAGACGGACGGTGTTTTTACCGCCGTCCACCTTGGAATCTAATATCACAAGGCCGCCGCTTGACTGCGCGTTCATCATCACCTCGCCGCGATCGAAGCTTTCAAGGATGAGCGCGTCATTTTCAAAAACGAGCCAAACCTGAAGGCCGTGCGCCGCGTAATCGCCCGTTAAGTATACGGGAACCACCACCGATTCGCCCGGGCGGGCGCTCAGCACGGGTGCGCTGAAGCTCGGGAGCGCGCTCGGGGCGGCCGCATAGGCGGGCAGCGCCGCCGCCAGCATCAGCAGCGAGGCTACCGCTGCGATCATTCTTTTTATTATCTTCATTATTCTCTCCAAAAGTCGGTGTATTTTGCTCTGCTGCGGAAGAATGCGGGGCTTTTGCGCTTGACAATGCAAAAAGGTGCGCTTCGGCCGCTTCCCCCCAGCATACATACCTGTAATATTATATCAAAACGCATCGAGCCGCGCAATATGCAGAGGTTCGTCAAATGGCGCTGCGCGGCAAAAGCCCGAAAATATATAGTGCGTCCGCTTTATCGCACGGCAAATGCGGCAGGCCCGCGCATACGCGCAGCGGCTTTTGCGCCCGGCTCCCCCCGCAGGAAGCCCGCCGAAGCCTGCGCATACGCGGTGCGGTTAATTCTGCGTTCGGATGAGCATAATATAAATTGGGTATTGACATGCGCGGCTTTTCGTGGTAGAATAGCTCTCGCAGCCGGATAGGGGTATGATGTAATGGTAACATAGCGGTCTCCAAAACCGTTCTTCTGAGTTCGAATCTTAGTACCCCTGCCAAGCAATATAAATCCGAACAAACCGCTGTTTCTCGGCGAGGTGTTCGGATTTATTGTTTTCTTCATTCGAGAGGATGAGTGAAGATGGGCAAGGAACAATTCGCGGCAATGATGCCGTATATCACCGACGATCTCGCCGCAATGATAGCAAAAAAGCAGGAGCTTTCTCGTGCTTTGGCTGTTATACAAAAAGCACTTCATGCTTCGCCTGCCAAACTCAACCCATGGTTTACCCGATCAGCTTTCCCGTCTATTGAATTCAACCGAGATTTTTGGTATCATACAAGCGATATTTGAGGCGCGAGCCGAAATCAAAAGTTCGGAAGGAGAACTATATCCATGATCCAATTCAAAGAGGGCTTCTATGCGGATATCCGCGTGGAGGACAGGTTCAGCACCGTTATCGCCTATCAGGCGGGCGTGCTGGAGGAGATGAAGAACCGCGTTGAGAAGCAGGCGTTTCTGCGCGTTTACGACGGCAAGCTGTGGTATTATGCATCCGTTACCGACATTGAGCATCTTCAAAAAACGCTGGACGGACTGTATGCCGCGGCCACGGCGAACCCCGAAATACTCAAAGACCCCATCGTGCGCAAATTCGAGGTAAACCGTGACCGGCTCTCGCATTTTGAGGGCTGCTCCGTGCGCGATATTCCCTTAAAGGAAAAGCAGGCGCTTTTGAAGAGCTATCTGCCCCTTCTTTCGGAGCACGAGTGCATCAAAATGTCGCGCGCGAAATACCTCGATAGGAACAGCAAATTCACCTTCATCTCCAGCCTCGGCGCGGATATAGAATACGATTATCAGACCTGCGGGCTCGCCCTTTCCTTCGATATGGCGGAGGGCGAAAAGCAGTTCAGCGGCAATTGGCAGCAGGGCGGCACTCGCTTTGACGAGGCCAAGGGGCATGAAAAAGAGATCCGTGCCTCCATCGAGGAGCAGATAAGCTTTATGCGAAACTCCGTTCCCGTTGTGCCGGGCAAATACCCCGTTGTGCTCTCCCCCGAGGCGGCGGGCGTATTTGCGCACGAAAGCTTCGGGCATAAATCCGAGTCCGACCTTATGATCTCGGATGAATCCATGAAGGAGGAATGGCAGCTCGGCAAAGCAGTCGGCTCACCCATCCTCTCCATAGTGGACTGCGGCGAGCTGAGCGGAGCGGGCTTCACCCCCTACGACGACGAGGGCACGAAGGCGCGAAAGAACTACCTTATCAAGAACGGCAAGCTTGCGGGCAGGCTGCACAGCGCGCAGACCGCCTCAGTGCTGAACGAGGATCTGACGGGCAACGCCCGCGCGGTGAGCTGCGATTTTGAGCCCATCGTTCGCATGACCTCGACCTATATCGAGGGCGGCGAGCTCGATTTCGACGAGCTGATCGCGCCGATCGAAAAGGGTTACTTCATCAAAACCATAAAGCACGGCAGCGGCATGAGCACCTTCACCATCGCGCCGGAAGTAGTTTACGAGATAGAAAACGGCAAGCTCGGCCGCCCTGTTCAGATAAGCGTTATCACAGGCAGCGTGTTTGAAACGCTCGGGCTTATCGACGGGCTTTCCAAGGAAGTGGTGCAGCTTTCATTCGTGACCGGCGGCTGCGGCAAGATGGAGCAGCATCCTCTGCCCGTCGGCTTCGGCGGCCCGTTCGTGCGCGTTTGTGAAATGAACGTTCAGTAAAGGGGTGAAAGAAATGGAAAAGGAATTCATTAAGAATACGGAAAAGAAAGTTTCGCTAAACGTTACCGGGGGCAAGATCGACAGCTTCCGTCAGACCGAGAAAACCACCGGCACCGTGCGCGTTTACGAAAACGGCTGCATCGGCGTTGCGGGCTGCATCGGCGAGCCGAACGAGGAGGATCTGACCAAGCGGGCGATAGAGGCGCTTGAATTCGGCATCCCCTACCCCGAAAAGCTTGAGGGCGCGTGCGAGATGGAAGAAAGGCACGATGATGAGATCATCCCGATCCCCGAGTTCATACCGACAATGCAAACCTTCCTCGACCGCCTCGGCGCAGAATGCCCGAATTTTGCTTTTTCAAACAAGATAGGGCTTCAATACACGAGCACGGAATACATAAATTCCAAGGGGCACCGCCTTTCCCATGCGGGCGGGGCGGTCTATGTTGGCCTTATCGCCAAGAACCGCGGCAGCGGCAATATCTTCGACTCCTTCCTCGGCTGGAAGGGCCGTGAATTCGATGCGGATATGCTGATCACGCAGTTCAAGAAGGAATATGACGCTTTCTTCAAGACCGTCGATATCGAGCCCGGCAGATATCCCGTTGTGATAGAGGCCACCACGATCCTCTACCGCTTCATAAATCATTTTATAGGCGAGCTGTATGCCTCCGGCGCTTCGCTTCTTAGCGGCAAGCTCGGCGAAAAGGTGTTTTCGCCTAAGCTGAGCTTTATGGCGGATATGAACCCTCTTACCGCCCCCACCGCCTGTTTCTTCGACGCCGAGGGCTGCGTTGCGAAGGATTTCCGACCCGTTTTCGTTGAAAACGGCGTTCTCAAAGGGCTTTTGACAAGCAAAAAATCGGCGGATACCTTCTCCCTTCCGAATATCGGCAGCGCGCAGGCCGCCTATGACGGCGTTCCCGATGCAGGGCTTACCGGCCTGTATTTCGAGCCAACCGCGAAGAGTCTCAAGGAGCTTGTGCCGGGCAAGGCGATCTACGTTGTGGTTGCCGAGGGCGGCGACGCCACGCCGGATGGGCACTACGCTTCGCCCGTGCAGCTTGCGTATCTTATGGAGGACGGCGAGTTCGTCGGCCGCCTGCCCGACCTCAACATCTCCGGCGATTTCTTCGAGCTTTTCGGCAAGGACTATATCGGCACCGTGCTCGATGAGCCTATGAAGGGGGACTCGCTCAGCGCGATAATGATGGACGTTGGAAAATAAAAGGGACGCACGGCGTTTTATATAATGGCGAAAAAGCATGCGAAAGCGTGCTTTTTTCGCACAGATTTGAAAAGAGCCCCCTTTTCGTGTATAATTGGGCTTGAACTCAGTACCTATCATCGGAGGAATGAATATGCTTGATTCCGCAGGCATTATGGCCGCCGAGATCTCTTCGCGGCTTGACGGCGGGCTCGACTCATTCTGGCTGTACGGCAGCGCCGTGACGGGCGATTTTCGGCTTGGATGGAGCGATATCGACTTTATCGCCTTTGCCAAACGGGATATTAGCGAAAAAGCGGCGGAGCGCCTTATCATGCTGCGGCAGGAAATGACGGGCAAGCACCCCGGCAATCCCTTTTTTCGCCTTTTCGAGGGCGTGATCGTGAGCGCGGAGGAGCTGCGGAAGGGGGCCTTCGTGCGGCTCGTATACTGGGGCACGAGCGGGCAGCGGATAACGAACGGCTTCGAGCTCGATCCTTTTGCGCGGTATGAGCTGGCAAAATTCGGCAGCTGCGTTTACGGCAGCGCGGAGAGCGGCCTGTTCGCCCCGCCGGATGCCCGCGAGCTTGCCGCCGCCGTGCAGAGGCATTACGAGGGGATAAGGCGGTACGCGGTGCAAACCGATGAGCGGCTCTATTCCTGCGGCTGGCTGCTGGATATTTCAAGGTGCATATACACGCTGCGCACGGGCGAGGTGATAAGCAAAACGGCGGCGGGCGAATGGGCGCTTGAAAACGGCATTTTTGAGGACGATGCGCCGCTTGCAAAAGCGCTGGAGATACGCCGCGCACCGCTTGAATACCGGGATCGGGCGGATGTGAGGGAATGGCTTTCATCGCTTGGCAAAGCCGTGCAGCGCTATGCGGACAAGCTTGAAGCGGAGCTTGAGAGGTTTTCCGAAACCCGGTAAAAAGAGTTTATTTGCAACTGAATTTACCATCAGATAACGCATTTTTTATGAAAAACAGACCGAACAGGATAGAAACCGAAAGGCTGATCCTTCGCCCTCTTGAGGAGCGCGACAGGGAGCGCTTTATCCGCATGACAAAGGATGCGCGGGTGAACGCCACCTATATGCTGCCCGAGCTTTCGGGACGCGCGGCGGAGGACGCTTTTTTTGAAAGCATGCGCGAATACTGCGCAATGGAGGAGCGATTTATCCTTGGAATTGCGCTGAAAAGCGGCGAGCTTATAGGCTTTATAAACGATTGCGGCATAAGCGGCGCCGAGGCGGAGCTTGGCTATTTCATAGGCGCGGAGCATTGGGGGCGCGGCTACGCCACGGAGGCGCTGAGGGCCGCGATGGATGCGCTTTTTGAAATGGGCTGCACAGCTCTGCGGGCAGGCTATTTTGAAGGAAACGAAGCAAGCCGCCGCGTTATGGAAAAATGCGGTATGCGCCCGATCAGGCACACGGAAACGGTGGAATACAAGGGAAAAACGCGCTTCTGCCCGTATATGGGGAAGGAGAGGGAGTGACGTGTGCCTTGCGGGAATGATGCGCGCTTCGCGCGTGATGCTTGCCTGCGGCAAATGATGCTCGGCTTCGCCGAATGATGCGCACCTGCGGCGCGTTGCGGTTAACTGCAAATGAAATCCGGCTTGCGCCGGGTGAAATCTTTTTCAAAGGTGAAATCCGC
>CAMVMM010000032.1 GCA_947168565.1 uncultured Clostridia bacterium
GAAAACAGGGCCTTTGCATTCTTTCATCAGCTAAGAAAAAGCCTTTCCTTGCCGATCCTAAGTTTCTGAAACACAAGGGCTTTACCATATGTGACGAGGCTGATAATGGTATTCAATTGTGGTACTTGCCGTTCTCTGCTGACGCTGATTATCCTAAGTTCAAGGACTGCGCTAAACACCCTCATGTTGATGAAGCAGGATACGTTCTGTATTACACCAGCCAGTGTCCGTTCAATGCAAAGTATGTTCCGATTGTGGAGCAAACAGCAAAAGAAAACGGCATACCGTTTAAGGCAATCCATATTGAGAGCAAGGAGCAGGCACAAAATGCTCCTACACCGATTACGACATATGCTTTGTTCTGTGATGGAGAATATATTACCAATGAGCAGATGAATGATACTAAGTTTTTGAAGCTGGTATCAAAATAAGAGACACATCACGGCACCCACACCGCCATCATAGGCGGCGGGGAGCGGCAGGATGACAAGATTACAGTTATAATAATAGGTTTGAAAAATGGAGGCATTGATGCTGTGAAAAAATATGAAGACGTAATGAAGTTAAGTCCAGACGTGTTTTTTGATTATGTAGCTTCAATTCGCTATGGGTATAAGGATCTACGAGGAAACCTTCATTTTCAGGATGAAGATAACTTTACAGTCCGTGATTACACTTTTTCTTCTGTCGAAGAAGTTGTTGAAAATAATTGTGCTTGGTGTTGGGAAATAGCCGAGCTCACAAAACAGTATTGTATCAGGAACAGCATTCCATACCACTCATGGTTTATGGAGTACAGATCAGAAGAACTCCATCAAACGCACACGCAGGTTTTTATGCTCTATCAAGAGAAATGGTGCCCCGCTCCCGACAACAGTCTTGGTATTCAATTGGGCGAACATGGATTCTTTGATTTAAATGAAAGCGTACAATGGTTCAAAATCTTTTTTACAGACTATCTAAAAGCAGTGCTTAAGGATAAATATGATGAGAAAAATCTTCTGCTGAAGGAATACAACTGCGAATTTCCGACCGGTATTTCTGATGATGAGTATCTTGACAGGATAAGACAATAAAAGAGGATTGTAAGGATGCTACACGGCACCCGCACGGCCATCACAGGCGGCGGGGAGCGTACCATAACAGGAGGCAATTATGATTATCAAAGAAATCGACGTTAAGAGCGTCATGACGAAAACAAATCTGCCTGTATCGGATTTTGCGGTCAATCCCTATGTGGGCTGCGCACACGCCTGTAAGTATTGCTACGCGTCCTTTATGAAGCGGTTCACCAATCATCCGGAGCCGTGGGGGGAATTCGTGGATGTGAAATACTGGCCGCAGATCAACAAACCCGGCAAGTATGCCGGAAAGGAAGCTTTCTTCTGCTCGGTGACCGATCCGTATCAGCCCTTGGAAAAGAAATACGGCCGCACCCGAGCCCTGTTGGAGCAGCTTCTTCCCACCGGGATCAGCATCAGTATTTCCACAAAGTCCGATCTTATCCTCCGTGATCTGGACTTGATAAAGCAGTTCCCGAGCGCCCATGTGGCATGGTCTATCAATACGCTGGACGAGAATTTCAGAAAAGAGATGGATCGTGCCGCATCCATCGAACGAAGGCTCGAAGCCATGAGGCGGTTTTATGAGGCGGGCATTCAGTCAACCTGTTTTATCTCGCCGATCTTTCCGGGTATCACGAATGTGATCGCCATCATTGAACGGGTCAAACAACAGTGCAATCTGGTTTGGCTGGAAAATCTGAACCTGCGCGGCGATTATAAAGCACGGATCCTGGACTGGATCCATGCGCATCATCCGGAGCTTAACGGTCTGTATTATGAGATTTATACCGGAGGCAGCCGCGAATATTGGGTCGCACTCGATCAGGAGATCCGAGAGTATACGGAAAAAGAAGGTATGATGTATACCCGCGACGACGATCAGCACCGTTCACCCTTCGGTGAGCCGCCGGTCGTCTGCAACTACTTCTACCATGAAGAAGTTCGGAAATCGGCAAAGAAAGGAAAATGATATGCAGCACGAATGTAAGATCACGGTTCTGGAAACAAAATGCTTCCCGGAGCTTCAGGAGCAATATCTGGCGGATCCCAAATCCGGCCCCTGCCCGTTCTTCAAGCCGGGCGATACTTTCCTGCTTAAACGCACACCTCAGCAGGATGATTTCTACCATCTGATGAATGGCAAATTCTGCGGCGAGGCCTGGGATGCTGTCAGCCGGTATGTGTATACAGCGCTGCAGGGCGGATCGATTATGAAAGGCTGGACGAATGACGACCGCATGATGATTGCCTGCTGCAACGACGGTACGAGGCCGGTCATTTTCAAGATAGAGCGCATTGATATCCCGGAGAATGATGAAGAGCGGGAGTGGCTGTACAAGCAGAACTTCAGGAATACGGCAGAAGACGCCTATACCGGTTAAGCTTCAGATCGCAGTTTTACGAGATGATTTCATCTCGGTCTATTATCAAATCTGCCCGCTCGACCGTTTCAGCGGGCGGGAACTGCTCAATGAAGGCGAGCGAGCAGCGTAACTAAACACCGATTTATTCGCGCTGCCCACCCAAGGCATGTGGATACGGCAGTATTGATGACAAGGAAATAAACCAATCGGGCTCTACAGAGGAGATGGATCACGTGAATGAAGTGAATAAAACACTCTATATTCCGCTGTATGGAAAATCGAAGGTGAGCCAACAGGGGATCATCCTGAACGATCCCGCAGCAGAGAGAATATGGAAAGAAGAAGCCTTTCCGATTCGAGGCAAGTCCGGGTCAAAATGGCTTGCTTACAATATGGCTATGAGAGCCCGTGTGTTCGACGACTGGACAGACAGTATGCTGCAACGGAGCCGCGATGCGTTGGTACTTCATATTGGGTGCGGACTTGACAGCAGGCATATGAGGGTAAAAACTCCCTGTTCTGAATGGGTGGACTGCGATCTTCCGGATGTCATAGAGATTCGCAAGAAGTATTTTCGGGAAAATGAAACGTACCGTATGACGGCTTTGGACGCGTCCGTACCCGAACAGGTTGGAACGCTGCCGGATGGCAACACGGCTATCGTTGTCCTTGAGGGACTGAGCATGTATCTGACCAACAGCCAAATGCGAGGGTTGTTGCAGGCGTTCGATAAAAAGTATAGGGAAATACATATTCTGATGGATGCTTATACCGAATTCGGCGTCAAGGCGTCAAAATATAAAAACCCTGTAAATGACTTTGGCGTTACTGCGTTGTTTGGGATAGATGCTGTCGGGAGCATCATCGATGGGCTTCGGATCAGATTTGTTAAAGAGCACAGCTTCACTCCCGCCGCGCTGGTCAAAGAGCTTGCGCCGATCGAAAGAATGCTTTTCAAGCTGCTGTTTACAGGCAGGCTGTACCGAAAGATATATCGCTTGTACGAGCTGGAGGCATAAATTCCCGCTTTACGGGATGATTTCGCCCCGCTCCGTTATCAAAGACGGCCGCTCGACCGTTTCAGCGGGCGGGAACCGCTCAATGGAGGACGAGCGAGCAGCGTAACTAAACACAGATTTATTCGCGCTGCCCATCCAAGGCACGCGGTGACCCAAGCATTGACAATTAAAACGATCGAGCTATAATTATTGAGGTACAGTTCGGCTTTTGCTCACAAGCATCACGCGGGCATTGCCGTTATTGAGAATGGGGCGCATCGGCTTTGCGCACAGAAGCGGACGCAGCTCCGCGGCACCGGCTCAAAATCAATTTGGATAGTTAAGCCTGCCGGCTTGATTATAAATACTGTTATCAAGGAGAGTGCTGTTTGAAAAAGCGCAACACATCGGAGATTGTGTGCTGACCGGGAGGTTTGCAGACGATCAACACAAGCCTCCCGCCCAAAGGCAATTGAAGTCAACAATTTTCAGGAGGAAAAACAATGAAAAAAAATGACTACACCATTCGTTTGGAAAAAAACGAGGACCACGGAGAGATCGAGAACCTTGTTCGTGAGTCATTCTGGAACGTGTATCGTCCGGGGTGCAGCGAGCATTATGTGATCCATGTCCTTCGGGACGACCCCGCTTTTATCAGGGAGCTTGACTTCGTTATGGAGCGGGAAGGCAGGCTGATCGGACAGAATATGTTTATGAAAACGATCATCGAAGCGGATGACGGCAGGGTGATCCCCGTTTTAACGATGGGGCCGATAAGCATCATACCGGAGCTGAAGCGCAAGGGCTACGGAAAGGCGCTGCTCGAGCATTCCCTGCGCAAAGCAGCCGAGCTTGGCTATGGCGCAGTTTTGTTTGAGGGAAATATCGGCTTCTACGGCAAATGCGGCTTCACCTATGCCCGCGAGTTTGGCATCCGCTATCACGACCTGCCGGAGGGCGCGGACGACTCGTTCTTTCTCTGCAAAGAACTGATTCCGGGGTACCTTGACGGCGTTACAGGCGTATACCAAACGCCGCAGGGGTACTATGTGAGCGATTGCGACGTGGAGGAATTCGATAAGGCTTTCCCACCCAAGCAGAAGCTGAAGCTTCCCGGGCAGCTTTTCTAAACGAACACAAGGGCGGCGAGCCGGCGCGGATGCGTCGGCTCCATGCCGATTCAAAAAACGGGCGAAGCAATGCGGGGGAGCGGAACGCTTTATCCATGTATCGCAAGGCGGGCTTTCGTGACACGGGTGAGATGAACGGTGAGAAGACGGTGCTGCAGCTCGATCTGTAATGCGCTCGCTTTTTCCGGGCCAGGCCTGCATGAACACCGTTTTTTATACTCAGAATATTGGCTGTATTAAGGCTTATGGAGAAAACTATGCTTAAAAAGATAACGGAATTCAGGGAGCTGAACGCAAGAGGGCTGATGGACGTGTATTCCGAAAGCAATTACGAAAACACGGATTATTTTTTTCCGGATGAAGCGGATAAAGTATCGGCGGTTAAAAAGGTTGAGGCGGGCTTTCTGGATTTTTTGAAAAACGGTTTTTTCGGCAAAGCCGATGCCGCATACTGGCTTCTTGAGGTGGATGGGGTATACGTCAGCGCGCTGAGGACCTGCAGGATCAACGAGGGGCTTTATTACCTTGAAGCGCTTGAAACGCGCCCGGACAGCAGAAGAAAGGGCTATGGAGCGCTGCTTCTGTCGGGCGTTGCGGATTCATTGAAGCAGGGCGGCCCGTTCAGGCTTTGCAGCTGCGTTGGCAAAAAGAATACCGCCTCCCTGAAAACGCATGAAAAATGCGGCTTCAGGATCGTTTCGGACAAGGGGTACAATTATTTAAACGGCGATGCGGACGAGCGCTGCTTCGGCATGGAATACTCCTTCGATGAAGCCGAACGGCACAAGGCTTGACCGCTTGCGGCTGCTTGGAAGGATCCGAAGCCGCCCTGCGCGCCTGCTGATAGGGAAGCAGCCAAATCCGGTTGGCGCAAGTAGGGGCAAAGGGATTTGAGATAGGCAAAAATGCTTATCTCATTTCTTTTTTCAAAAGGCTTGGAGCTTGCGTTTCGCACATTCGACATACGCCGATTGCTCTGTTATAGCCGCTCGGATCCATTGCTCGCATCGGTATCATTATCAACAACAGAGCCCAACCTGACGAGCGTCAAGCCGGGCTGCTTTGTTTTTCAGTTTATTCTTTATTCCTGCGCCTTAAGCGCCTCCACCATATCTATCTTTTTATTTTTACGCGCTATCATAAGTGCAACGATCAGCGAAACGCCGAGCACGAGCGCGATACTGATTATGAATGAGAGCGCGGACACGTTGATGCGCAGCTCGTATTCCTTCGCAAGATTCACAATGAGGAATTTCAATACTCCCAGCGCGGCGGGGATGCCGAGGATGATGCCGACCGCAGTCAAAAGCATATTCTGCCCGATCAGCAGCCTGCCGATCTTTCTGTCCTTGAAGCCGATGACCTTGAGCGTTGCCATCTCGCGGAAGCGCTCGGTGTAGCTCATAACGCCCAGATCGTACAGCACCACCACGCCGAGCACGGCGGCGGCGATGATGAGAAGCCATATCATCACGTGCATTATCTTCATAAAGGTATCGAAGGAGTCTATGATGCTCTTCTTGGTTTGCGTATTGAGTATGCTTTCGCTCGGCTCTATCTCGGTTTGCTTTGAATAAAGCGTGTTTATTTTGTATTCAAGCTTAAGCTTTTCAGCGCTTTCCTCGCTTAAAACTATGCTTTCGGTAAGCGAACGCACTATTCCCGAAACCTTGCAGGTATAGCTTTCGCTTGAGCCGAACGGGGAGAAGGTGAAGCTGTCGCCGGTCTTAAGCCCCTGCTTTTTTGCAATGCGCTCGCAGATAAACGCGCCCTCTGCCGGCAGCGCGGCGAATTCGTTATCCTCTCCGATAAAGCGCAGCGTGTCGTTTTTTATTGAATACACTTCGAGCGCAAAGGATTCGCCGTTAAGCTGAACGCTCATCTGGGCGCAGGTATCGGCGGAGCAGCCCTCGGCAATTTTGCGCGCTTCACCATTATCGACCTTTTCCGAATCAAGGTTTATCCTCAGCTCATAGCGAATGGCTTTATCGTAGAACGAATCCACAAATTCGTTCATGGTATCCTGCATCCCGAGCGCGGCAAGTATCAGCACCGTGCAGCCCGCAACGCCGAAAAGCGTCATCGCGCTGCGGGTTTTGTGGCGGAAGATATCACGAAGATTCCAGCGTTCGCCAAAATTAAGCACCTTCCAAAGCCCCGTTTTTTCAAGGGCAATGCTTCGCATCTTCTTCGGCGTGTAGGGGCGAAGGGCGTCCGCAGCCGTGCCGTAAAGCATTTTTTTGACCGATAAAAAGCCTATAAGCATCAGCAAAATATTTATGATTATCAGCACTATCCACACGAAAGGCGGAGCGGAGAGCTTCCACGACGGCATATCGAGATAGGTCCCCATTGCGCCGCTTGGATTCATTATGAACCACCCGAGCAGCCACCCGAGAAGCAGCCCGAGAGCCGTTCCGATAAGCCCTATCGCAAGCGCGTAGAAGGAATAGTGGCAAAGTATGCGCCGATCCTTGAAGCCGAGCGATTTCAGCGTTCCTATCTGCGTTTTTTCGGCGGCGGTCAGGCGGTGCATGGTCGTCACCATCGTTAAAACCGCTATTGCAAGAAACAGCACGGGCAGGATAAGCCCCATCGTTTTGCCCTCCTCGCTTTCGCCCATCGCTTCGGAATACTGTATCGTGTCGTCCTTGCTCACAACAAGCAGCGTTTCACCGAGCGCAGCGTCGGCTTTTTCGGAAAAAGCTTTTTTGTCCAGCTCCGTCAGCGCATTGATATTCGTGTAAAACTCCGCGCCGAAAGCCTTTTTCATAAGCGCGGGCGAGGCGAAGCAAAAGCCGTAGGTGCTGTAATCGGGCATGAGCTGCGTTTCGTCAGGCACGCAGACGAGGTATTCTCCCGCCTTGACGAGCGCGCGCACCTCGCCCTCTATCTCAATATTTTTGTAAACGAGAATGAGCTTATCGCCTATGGAAAAGCCGTTTTCCTTCGCGTATCTGTCCGAGAGCCAAAGCCCGCTTTCGTCCGTTTCATCGTAAGCTTTGCCTTCCATAACGGTAAAGCCCGAAACGGCGAAATTCTCGGTGAAGTTCAGCGCGATAACGTCCGAGCTTTCCTTTTCAAGCGTGTTTACGGCAAGAAAGCGTGAAACCGCCTCAACTCCGTCCAATGCGGCTATTCTATCCGCTTCATCCTTTGAAAAGCCGCTCTCGCGCACGATGCGCATATCCGCAAAGCCCGTGTCTTTCAGGAAGGAAAGCACGTTGTTTTCAAGGGAAAACCACTCGATATTGAAGCCCACGAAGGTGCCGATCCCGATGGCTATCATTATGACCATCGATATGAACTGCGCACGGTAAACGCCGAGCGTGCGCCAAAGCTTTCTAAGCAGCATTTACCATTCCACCTCCTCCACGGAAAGGGGCGCGGCCTGCTCATCAAGGGAAACTATCCTGCCGTTTTTAACGCGCACCACTGTATCGGCGATCTTTGCGATATTCTGATTATGCGTCACGATAACGATGGTTTTGCCGTACTGCTTCGCCATATCCATCAATACGCGCAGCACGGTTATGCCCGTTTCCTGATCGAGAGCGCCGGTGGGCTCATCGCAAAGAAGGATCTCGGGATTCTTCGCAAGCGCACGCGCGATCGAAACGCGCTGCTGCTCGCCGCCCGACAGCTCCGAGGGGAACTTTTTCATGTGATCCGAAAGACCAACCGAAGCAAGCATCTTTTCAACGTCGAGCGCGTTCTTCGCTATCTCACGAACGAGCGCCACGTTTTCATAGACCGTCAGCGTCGGAATAAGATTGTAGGATTGGAACACGAAGCCCACCTTCTCCGCGCGGTACTCCGCAAGCTCATCCGCCGTGAGGTGCGAAATGTCCTTGCCGTCCACCACGATCTTTCCGCTCGTGGGGCTGTCAAGCCCTCCGAGAAGGTTCAAAAGCGTGCTTTTGCCCGCGCCGCTCGGGCCGAGTATGACTATAAGCCGGCCTTTTTCAAGCGCAAGATCAACGCTGTCGAGCGCTCTTTGCTCATGGTCTCCCACCTTGTAAACGCGGCTCACCGCGCTGAATTCAACTATTTTCATAAATGCCTCCTGATAAATACTATAGCGAAACCGCTTTATTCGGAATGGTTAGTCTTTGCTAACTATAATAGCGCCACGATCGCCGCTTTGCAATAGCGAGCGCAAGATCTTATGGAGAAAGGAAAAGAAACCATGATCAAGACCGCTCCGATAAGCACGAAAAGAGCCGCGTAGACTCTTTTCGTGAAGGAGGGTATGTATGGATAAACGAAAAACTTTTTCAGCCTTCCTCGCTTATGAGCTTATCCGCTTATTTTGCAAGCTCCATGCCGATGGCGTTCAGGCTCTTGACCGTGTCCGCCTCGGGCTCCCCCGAGCAGATAACGGGCTCGCAGGGCAGCTCCGCGCCAAGCGCTTTGCAGCTTTCCTCCCAGTTGCGCATCCACTCGCCGTCGCCCCAGCCATAGGAGCCGAAAAGCGCGATCCTTTTGCCGGAAAGCTTGCCTTTGACGCTTTCAAACATAGGCGCAAATTCGCTCTCCTCCAGCTCCTCGCTGCCCATCGACGGGCAGCCGAACGCGACCGCATCGAATTCATCCATTCTTTCCGCGCTGAAATCGGAGCAGACGATAAGCTCGGCATTCGCTCCTGCGGCGTTCGCGCCGTCGGCAACGGCATTTGCCATGGCCTCGGTATTGCCCGTGCCGCTCCAGTAAACAACAGCTATTTTACTCATTTTTTGCTCTCCTTTTTGATAAATTCAGTTTATGGCATCGCCGCAGGCGACCGTCAGCCGCTCGAGCGTTATACCCTCGGAAAAGCACCGCTTATAAACCTCGGTGCATTTTTTGAACCTTGCGAATAATCGCTTTTTCTCGTTTTCGTTATCGTAGACTCGCCAGCAGCCCGTGCATAAAAGGCCTTCGTTCGGATCGTGGATAAAGCATTTCACGTCGTCGGGCGCATAGCCCAGAAAAAGCCCTATCTCATGGGGAAATTCCTCTGCGCTTTTGAGCCGCCCAATGAGTTTTGAAAGGCAGCGGGAGCAGGAGGTGCAGTCATACCCGCGCTCGGTCAAAAGCCGCCGTGAAAGCGGATCGCAAAGATCGTTTTTAAGCTTGCCGGGGCGGTAAACGTAGATCAGCGCGCGGCCCTTTCCGCAGCGAAGCGGCATCATGCGCAGCCCCTTTTTGCCCAGCCTTTTGTTGAAGGCGCGAATAGCTCCGTTAAGCGCCTGCGGATCGTCATAAATGCAGCTAAACATATTCGCCGTTTTAAGTCCAGCAAGCGTTGGCGAGCAGTGGCGAATTATCAGTTCCTCGCTCATCCCGTTTTCCTCCCTTCAACCGAAATCAGCCGAGCATCAGCGCGTATGCGCCTCAAGTATCCCGCGAAGCGCGGCCATGGAGCTTGAATGCGAACGCGCTATCTTCGTTGCGCCGCTCTTTACCTCGCTCAGCGCGCATTTGACCATCTTGTGGCTCACGGTGCTTGTAAACAGCACCAGAAGATCGGGCGTGCCGATGCTCCTCAGCCCCGCTGTCATCTTCGGGTAGATCTTTGCCTTAAAATTGTATTCGCGGCACAGCTCGCTGTACTGCCTCGTCATGCACTCGTTGCCGCCGACTATTACTACGCTCATATCGTCCGTCCAATATCACACTTATTCGCTATGAGTTAGCTTCGGCTAACTACACGCGGTATTATAGCATCTCGCCTTTGGGAAAGCCACTAAAATCATGCACAATATTTATAATTTCTTGCTTTCGGAGAAAACGACGCCAACGAATTCCGATAGTCGGAAGCAGTTTAAGTGAGCTTTTATTTTATTTCTGCTTATTCGGTTCAAACGAAAGCCTGTATGCAGTCGGCGCTTGACCGATACATTTTTTGAATACTGTTGAAAAATAATTCGGTGTGGAAAAACCGCATCTTTCCGAAACCTCGTCTATTGAAAAACTGCTTGCACGAAGCAGCTTGCAGGCGAGCGCTATGCGCTCATCCCGAATGTATTCGCAAAAGGTTTGCCCGGCAACGGCGGAGAATATCCTGCTTAAATAGCCTGAGCTGATGTTTATGGCGGATGAAACCGATTCAAGCGTCAGCCTCTCGGAGATATGCTCCCTTATATAGCCTCTTGCCCGCTCAAGGTGATCGCATTCGCTCTGAGCGGCATAATAGCATTTTCGGTATGATTCAAGCACTCCTATGCCCACCCTTACAACGTCACCGCTCGTTTTCAGGCAGCTCATATAGCCGTTTACCCTGTTTTTATGGCAGCATTCCGTGAAGCTCGCGTGAAGATAGAACTGAAAGAAATCATACAGCCCGCGATTAAGCGAATTAAGCATTATCATTGCTTCTTCGGTGTTTATTAAGCTTTGTGAAGAGGAAAAAGCCTGCTTCACGCGCTCGGTAAAAAGCGCCTCGGCAGCCTGCGGGCTGTCGTACAAAAGCGCCTCGCAGACGGAGTGCAGATTATAGAGCTGCTCCAGCCGCTCCGGGCTTGGTTCCAACCGGTCATTAAACATATTTTCCCCCTTTCGGTAAAAATAATGAAGATTATATGCTTGTTTTTAATAGCGCCGAGCGCTGATCGGTGCTATAATCCCATTTGCGGTTAGCGTTGACTAACTGCTGTTGAGTTTAACACCGCCATCGACGTTTGTCAACCCCGAAGGCGGAAAGAGAGGCAGAGTTAATGCGTAAAATAGCGATCTACGGCAAGGGTGGGATCGGAAAAAGCACCACCACTTCAAACCTTTCAGCCGCGCTTTCAACAATGGGCTTTCGGGTGATGCAGGTCGGCTGCGATCCCAAGGCGGATTCCACGAAGGGACTCATGGGCGGAAGGCGCATCCCGACGGTGCTGGATATGCTTCGTGAAAAAAACGATGAGCTGAAGCTTTCCGATATAGTTTTCGAGGGGTTTAACGGCGTGCTATGCGTTGAAAGCGGAGGGCCGACTCCCGGTATAGGCTGTGCAGGCAGAGGCATAATCTCGGCGTTTGAAAAGCTGGCGGAGCTTGAAGCCTTCGAGGTGTATAAGCCCGATATCGTCATCTACGACGTGCTCGGGGACGTTGTTTGCGGCGGCTTTGCAATGCCGATACGCGAAGGCTATGCGCGCGAGGTGTTCATAGTGTCATCGGGAGAGATGATGGCGCTCTATGCCGCAGGCAATATCGCCGGAGCCGTGAAAAGCTTTGCTTCAAAGGGTTACGCTCGATTGGGCGGGCTTATTCTCAACGCGCGCAACATAGAAAATGAGCGCGAGATCGTTGAAAAAGCGGCTGGCGAGATCGGAACAGAGATCATCGCGCATATACCGAGAAGCGGCGATATCCAGCTTGCCGAAAAAGCGGGAGGCACCGTGATCGAATGCATTGAAGCTTCGCCGATGCGCGACGTTTATATGAGCCTTGCAAAAACCGTTCTCGCTGTATCCAAAGATGATGAAGCCGGGCTTTGAGCCCGTTTTCATAAACAAAAGCATTAGATTAAGAAAGGACAAGGAAATGTTAATGTTCAAAAAGCTTTTGCTGACTTCACTTGCGGCCGTGTTCGCCATAGGAGCGATCGGCTGCAGCACCAAACCCGAAGAAAAGGCAGGCACCCCCGCCCCCACAGAGCAGACGGCGGAGCCGACCGAGGCAAGCGTAACGGAAGCGCCGAGTAAAGAACCCGCGACCGAAGCGCCGGAGACCGCGGTACCCGAGATCGACGGAATAGTTATAAATTATCCCGAAAACATGAAAAAGCTCGGCTATACCGAACCGGTTGAGCTTGAAAAAATGCCTCAGCGCGTCGTCTGCATGAGCACCACCCCCGTGCTTGCGCTCAACAGGCTCGGCGTAAACATGATCGCCGTTCCCAAATCCGCCGTTGTTCAATGGCCGGAAAACATGAAGGATGTCGCGCTTCTTCAGCTTTCGCACAATGAGAACTTCGATATTGAAACCGTTGTGGCGATGGAGCCCGATCTTGTTATCCTCGGCTACACCTCGCAGGATACCTACGGCAAGGTGCTTGAGGGTGTGAATATTCCCGTGTATTACGTTGACGCGGGGCATACCGTTTCCTATGATTCCATCAAGCAGCAGACCGAGGTGCTGGTCGAGGCATTCGGGGGCGACGGCACAGAGGGCGCGCAGATAATGAAATCGTTTACCGATCTTGAAGCCAGGCTCACAGAAACCAAGAAAGCGCTTGAAGGCAAAACCGTTATGGTGCTTCAATCCTCTCCTCCGAGCCATTATATTCAAACGAAGGGCGGAACTCTCGGCTCCATGGCGGAGATGATAGGCCTTACGAACGTTTATGAAAACGAAGCTTCCTTCATGGCGCCCATCGACTTTGAAACGGCGCTCGAGCTTGAGCCCGACCTTGTGCTTGCCGTCGGCATGAGCCCCTCCTCGGAAGGGCACAGGCAGGTCATGGAGGAGGATTATAAGAATAATCCCGACTATTGGAACAGCATCCGCGCCATTGCCGAGGGAGATATCATCTATCTGCCGGTAAACTACATTTCCTCGGCGGGCATCAACGTTGTGGATCATATAGGTGCGCTCGCGGATCTGATAACCGCGCATTTTGCCGGCTAAAGGAGCAAAGCACATGAAAAGAACGGGGAAAAGCGGCGTAAGCGCTCTGCGCATGGGATCGGTCGTAATGATCCTTCTTATCGCGCTTGCGCTGCTCTCTCTGATCGCACTTACGGTCGGCAGCGCAGGTTACACGATCAAAAGCATCGCTGCCGCCCTTTTTTCGGGCGAGGAGAGCACGATCAGAACCATCGTTGTAAACCTGCGTCTGCCGCGCCTTATTCTTGCGATCTTGATAGGAATGTCGCTTTCGACCGCCGGCGCGATACTGCAAAGCGTTATGCGCAATCCGCTCGCGGATCCCGGCACTATCGGCGTATCCGCAGGCGCGGGAACGGCGGCAACAACGATACTGCTTCTGTTTCCCCATATGACGAACGCCGTGCCGCTTTTCGCCTTTGCCGGCGCGGCGCTTGCCTGCCTTCTTATCTACACTATGGCATGGAAGGGCGGCGTCGATCCAACAAGGATAATACTTTCGGGCGTTGCGATAAACAGCGTGCTCGGCGCGTACAACGCGCTGCTGCAGATGCTCCATTCGGACTCTCTTCAGGGCGTTCTCGCCTTTATGAACGGCAGCCTTTCCGGCAGAAGCTGGTCGCATGTTTCCGTTTTCGGAATTTATGCCGGCATCGGGCTCGTGCTGTCGCTTTTCTGCATAAAGGGAGCAAACACGCTCCAGCTCGGGGATGAGGTTGCAAAATCCCTCGGCGTGAACGTCAGCGTCACAAGGGTGCTGCTCTCGGCGGTATCGGCGTTTCTTGCCGCGGCAACGGTTACGGTCGCCGGCATGATCGGCTTTGTGGGGCTCGTGGTTCCCCATATTTCAAGGCTGCTCGTCGGATCGGATTATAAGCAGATGCTGCCCGTTTCGATGCTGCTCGGCGCCGTCGTGCTGCTGCTTGCGGACACCATCGGTCGAACGATCGCCCCCGGAATGGAGATACCGGTCGGCATAGTTATGAGCGTAACGGGCGGGCCGTTCTTCCTGTATATGCTCAGAAAGAGAGGAAAAGTAAGTGGAAATTAGCGGGAAAGGGCTTCAAATTGGCTATGGCGAGCATCTGGTTATAAAGGAGCTTGACGTAACCTTTCTTTCAACGCGGATAACCTCCATCATAGGGCCGAACGGCTCGGGAAAATCGACCGTGCTGAAGGCGATGACAAAGCTGCTTCCTTATAAAAGCGGGGTTGTTCGGCTCGACGGAAGAAACCTCGCCGATTATTCATCCAAGGAATGGGCGCGCAGCGTCGCCGTGCTGCCGCAGATCCACACCGCTCCGCCCGATTTCAAGGTCAGGGAGCTCGTTGGCTACGGCAGGCTGCCGTATCAGAAATGGTACGAAAAAAACGGCGAGGAGGATGAAAAGATAATCGACTGGGCGATGAAGGCGACCGGCGTTTGGGAGCTGCGTGAAAAATCGATAAACCAATGCTCCGGCGGAGAGAGTCAGCGCGTTTGGATCGCAACGGTCTTGACTCAGCAGCCCGAGATACTCTTCCTTGACGAGCCCACGACCTATCTCGACATCGCGCACCAGCTTGAGATGATGCAGCTTGTTAAACGGCTGAACCGCGAAAACGGTATTGGGATCGTGATGGTTCTGCACGATCTTTCGCAGGCGCTTGAGGTCAGCGATTGGATAGTCGTTATAAAGGACGGCAAGAAATATGATGAAGGCAGACCGGAGGACGTTATAACGCCGAAGATGATGAAGGAGGTCTATGACGTGGAATGCGAAGTCGTTCGCATTCCGGGCCGCGCAACACCCATCATCGCCTTCAAAGAGATATCGGCATAAGCCGAAAAAACAATACGGGAGAAAAATATGGACGGAAAAGAACTTCTTTCAAGGCTTAAAAGGCTTTCGGAGATAGAGGACGCGAATAAGGATATCCGCGATCTTACCTACGCGCAGTTTCCCGGCACGCACTGTCCTCTTATGGGCGCAGCGATGGCGGTTCGAGGAATAGACGGTGCGTATATGATGATAGTCGGCACGGACGAGTGCGCCTATTATACCAAGCGGATGACGATCCATTCGGAGGATTGGGGCGGCGTCGGCGGAAGATGCGTTTCGGTTACAATAGATCAGCACGACATAACCTTCGGCTGTGTGAAAAAGGTAAAGGAAGCGTTCAACGAGCTTATGGACGAATACTCGCCGGAAGCGGTATTCATCGTTACCACCTGCGTTCCGGAGATAATAGGCGATGATTTTGACGCGCTTGCCGCCGAATTGACCGAAGGCTCCGGCATCCGTGTCATGATCGTGCATACCGAGCATTTCAAATGCGAGAACCATTTACCGGGCGTTGAGCGCACTATAACCGCTTGCTTTGAGCTTATGCAGCCTCAAAAGAAGAACGGCAGCGTTAACGTTATAGGTCAGCGCATGGGCAGATTTGAGGATACCGAGCTGAACCGAATTCTCGTTTCCTCCGGCATTGAGATCTGCGCCATGCTCCCAAGCGGATGCAGTATAGACGATATCCGCAGAGCACCGTGCGCAAGGGTGAATATAGTTGTGAACGATATAGGCTTGCCCCTTGCCAAAAAGATGAAGGCAAGCTTTGGAACACCCTATGTTTTCTTCGATAAATTCACAAACCCCGAGCATATTGAAATAGCATACGAAGAGCTGTTTTCATTCCTCGATCTGCCGCTGCCTGCGGAGCTTGAAGCGCTCAAAGCAACTGCCGAAAAGGCTGTTTCGGATGCAAAAAAGAAGCTCACCGGCGTATCGTTCATCTACGGCAACACCCCGTTTCGCGCATTTGAAGCCTGCGCTTTTATGTCGAGCCTTGGCATGAAGCCGGAGCTTATTCAGTGCCACGGGATCAAGAGCGAGGATCAAAACGACGTCAGCTCCATCCTCACAGCGCACGATCCGTTTATAACGCAATCGGCAAACATCTCGCCCATGCAGTATATCTACGACGAGCTGCGTCCCATGCTTTATCTCGGGCATGAATACGCGATGCGGCTTCGGAAAAAGGGTATAGCGCTCGTTCATACCGATATGGGCGGTGGTATGCTTGGATATGAGGCAACGTCATATCTGCTCGCGCAGCTCACACACTCCGCCGAAGAAGCAAGGGAGATCAGAGAAGGAGGAATGAATAAATGAGTTTAACGCGATATTTGCCGATCCCGAGCGACCGTATGGGAATACTTTGGAGCCTTCTGAATATTGAAGGCTGCGCCGTGCTCGAATACGGCCCCGCAGGAACCACGCATTACAGCATGGGGCTTTTCGCCGGCCTCGGAATAGAGCAGGAAAACAGCCTTTTTACCACGCATATGCGCGAGGATGACGTTATCATGGGCGACACCTCGCGCCTTGAAAACGCGATAATCGAGGTGGATAAGAATTGCGCGCCAAAGGTGATCTTTATCTGCGCTTCATCATGCGCGGCGGTCATCGGCACCGATCTGAAGGGCGTATGCACCATGATCCGGCCGAAGGTCAATGCAAAGCTCATGAGCTTTGAGCAGGGAGGCTTCAGGGGCGACTATTCGGCGGGAATAAAAACGGCTTATTCGTTTATCGCCGAGCACCTCGCTGAAAAGAGAGAAGAAAAGCAGGAAACCAAATACAATATCATAGGTGCATCGGTCGGCTCATATCGCTGCAAAGCCGACATTATCGAGATCGAGCGCCTTATGCGGGAGGCTTTCGGGATGACTGCTCACGCAAGGCTCTGCCTCGAAACGGACGTTGAAACGATCCGAACAATGGGCGAAGCTTCATTGAATCTCGTTATCCGTCCGGAAGGGATTGATGCGGCGAAGAAGCTTGAAGAAAAGTGCGGCACGCGCTATGTTTCGGGCGCGCCCTACGGATATGCCGGCACCGCCGAATGGTTGAGAGCCGTTGCCGAGGCAATGAACAAACAGCCGAACGCAGCTCTTATCGCAAGCCTTGAATCAAAGCAGCGAGAAGCGGCGCAGTACAGAATGTATGCAAGAATGCTCAAGCGCAATAAGCCGCAAGCATTTCTGTATGGCGACTATGAAACGGTAAGAGGGCTCTCATCCTTCCTTGAAAGCATCGGCGTCAAGGCGGAAAAACGCATCTGTAAGCACGCCCTTTTGAGCGTTCCGCAGCCGAACGAAGGCATAGAATACCACAGAACCGAGCTTGAGCGCATCGGCATTTTCAAAAGCGCAAGGAACGCGCTGATCTTGGCGGACGATCAGCTAAAGCGCCTTTGCGATAAAAGCTGCACCTATATGCGCATTTCAACACCCGTGATCGACGGGGCGCAGGTGGCGGTCCACATGCCGATAATGGGCGATCGCGGCGCGGATATGCTTATGGAATACGTTGAGGAGTACTTTAATACGCTGAGATAACGGCTGTCGCAAAATAATTATCCCCCGCTAAAGCGAAAAAGCCTGCGCTCAACCGGGCATTACCGCTTCACAAGCCGGGCATCATAGGGTTCAAGGGCAAGCCCTTGCAAGCGGCGTTTGGGTATAAAAAGTCGATTCTTGCAAAGGCGAAGCCCTTGAACTCATGCCGCTCAGCGGGAGAAACAATGATTATAACAAGGAGGATCAAATGAGAAAAAGACGGTACGATTTGCATTTGCGGCTGAACGAAGCCGAGATCTCCGCACTTATCGACGAGATCTCCAAGCTATCGGCATAAGAAATCGGTGCAGTCCTAATGCGAACTGCACCGTTCCTCTAAAAACTTTCTTATGCGGGAGCCCTGAACTGCACCCCATTTGTTAGACATGTGGTATAATACTAACAAGTGGGGTGAT
>CAMVMM010000033.1 GCA_947168565.1 uncultured Clostridia bacterium
CGCAGCCGACCGAAGCCGCAGCGGGCGCACAAAATACAGCGGAGCCGACTGCCGAACCCGCCGCGCAGCCGACCGAAGCCGCAGCGGGCGCACAAAATACAGCGGAGCCGACTGCCGAACCCGCCGCGCAGCCCACCGAAGCAGTTACAAATGAGCCGACGCCCGCGCCGACTGAAACACCAAGACCCACGCCCGCGCCGACCGCAGCGCCGAAGCCCACGCCCGCGCCGACCGCAGCGCCGAAGCCCACGCCCGCGCCGACCGCGCAGCCTGCCGATCCGCCGCAGAGCTCGCTGAGCTTAACGCAGTCCGCAAATCTGCCGCTGCCAAGTCAAAACGAGGAGCTTCCGCAGGGGCAGCCCTTCTGCTTCGGCGGCGTTGTTCGCTGCGATTCGCCCATTCTCTCCGTAACCGCGATAGTTAAAACACAGGGCGGCGCCGAGGCGCTTGCTGCAAGCGTCAGCTTCACCCAAGCGCAGAATATAAAGCGGGTGGAGCTCGTTGACCCAACCTTCCCGAAGGAAGGGGACGCTTCTCTTACAAAAAAGCTGAAATTTGAGGAGCTTGCTTCAGGCAGCTACACCTTCGAGCTGTATGCAAGATCTTTCGTAGGGGCGGAAGAGCTGCTTTATTCAAGCCCCTTCAAGGTGGTCGGCGGCGAATGGCGGCAGCTTATCTCCAATAATTTAAGAAACTGCTATGCTTATGCGCTCCGCTTCTTCGGCAGCCGCGATCAGTTCATGTTCCGCTACCGCCGGCTGGACGGCAGGTCGATAGAGGTGGAAAGCAATTGGCTCTATGCAAGGCTTACTTCGGTCACTTCCCCCGCAGGGCAAACCTGGTACGTTCATAAAAAAGCGCAGCCGCACTATTTAAGCGCAATAAACTATATGAACACAAGCCTCGTGCGCGTTCACGGCGCGGGGGCGGACAGCGGCGTTATCAGGCTTTGGGATCTGGTTGCGAGCTTTGACGGCATACTGAATACCCGCTTTGTGTCCGCGAGGGATTTCGTTTCCCACCACGCCTTCGGCACCGCGATAGACCTGAACGCTTCGATGGAGCCGAACCTAAACGCGCTCACAAACCGCGCGCTGATACGCTCCGAGGTTGGCGATAAGCTCACCTACAACGGAATAAAGACCGAGAACGGCGTAAGCTACTATGATTTCACCTATTCCGGAAGCTACGGCGCGAAGCACAGAAACGTGCCCAAAAGCATAATAAACTACCTGCTCTATGAGCTGGCGTTCTACCGCGCGGGCTTCAGCTGGGGCTATTACTACAGCCATGCTTGCGACGCAATGCACTTCGGGCTTTCCGAGATGGATCCAATCATCCACAACACCTCGGAGCGCTCGCTTAGAAAGGTGTATTCCTATATAGGATAAAACCATTGACCGCATTGGGAAAACGCGATATAATATGAACTCATTACGGGCAGCGGAAGCGAATAACTTAAAGGAGAAAAATAAAATGGCATACCGTTATTTCGCCGTGGACGTGGGCGATAAGCGCGTGGGGCTCGCCGTGAGCGACGCGCTGGGCATAACCGCGCAGGGGCTTGAAACCTATCACCGCACGGGTGATGATGAGCGCGACGCCGCGTATATCAGGCAGGCGGCGCAGAAATATGCGCCCTGCCGCATAGTGTTCGGAATGCCGCGCAATATGGACGGCAGCTACGGCTTTGCCTCCGAAAAGGTGAGGGCGTTTGCGGCGCTTGTGCTCACCGGCTGGGAGGGCGAGCATGATTTTTATGATGAGCGCCTCTCCACCGTTGCCGCCGAGCGCGCCCTTTTTGAAGCGGAGCTGAATTGGAAAAAGCGCCGCAAGGTGGTGGATCGTCTCGCCGCGCAGGTGATCCTGGAGGGCTACATGACCCTGCACCCGATAAAGCTGTGACGCTTTATTCCGAAAAATGACGTAAAATTCGCTTTTTGCGATGGAAAAGAGGTTAAAATGAACGAAAACAAGCAAGCCTTTGAAGCCGAGATACCTGAGGACGATATTCAAATAGTTACCCTTATTACCGACGATGGCTCGGAGGAAAATTTTTGGCACGTGCTCACCTTTCCGTATGAAAAGGCGAAATATGCCGCGCTGGTTCCCGAGGCGCAGATAGACGATGAGGAGCCGGAGGTGCTGTTTGTGCGCGTGGAGTCCGATAAGGAGGGGGATGCGTATATCCCCGTGGAAAACCCCGTGCTGCTTGGGGAGCTTTTTGCGGAGTTCGCCTCGCTTATGGATGAGCAGGGCGCTGAGGACGACTGACAGGCGCTGAACGGAAAAAGGAAAAATGACGGTTTTTGAACTGATTTTGACCGCTTTCGCGCTCTCCATGGACGCGATGGCGGTTTCGGTTGCAAGCGGCATCGCGGCAAAGCGGGTGCGAGTGAGGGACGCGCTTTTGATGGCGGCGGCCTTCGGCGTATTTCAGGCGCTGATGCCGACCATCGGCTTTTACATCATCCCCGGCCTATGTCAAATCTTCGGGAACGGCGTGGAAAGCTTTGTGAAAAGCGTGGATCACTGGGTCGCCTTCATCATGCTTGCGTTCATCGGCGGCAAAATGATCTATGAGGCGATCAAAAATGAGGACGAGGGCGCGGGGGAGGATCCGTTTCGCCCCTCGAATATACTTGTGCTCGCCGTTGCAACGAGTATAGACGCGCTTGCCACGGGCATAGTTTTCTGCTCGTTCGGGTTCGACACGGCAAAGCTTGTTTTTTCCGTGCTGACCATCGGCATTATCACCTTCGCGCTCTCGCTTTTCGGCGTGCTTGCGGGCAAAAAGCTCGGCGAGCGCGTGAAGCGCGGCGCGGTGCTCGCGGGCGGCGCGGTGCTGGTGCTGATAGGGCTGAAGATACTGATAGAGCATCTTGTCGCGGGCTGATGCGGCATTTTGCATGATTTTAAACACCGAAACAGGAGGCGCACATGACCGAGGAGTGGATAAACGGCATACTTGATGCTGTTTCACGGCGGATGCAGCAAAAGCCTTTGGAAACCGAGAGGCTTATTCTGCGGCGCTATAAAGCCGAGGATTTTGCGGATTACTTTGAATACATGAGCCAAAAGGAGCTTTGCCGCCTCTGCGGGATGGACGCCCCCGAATCGGAAGAAAAGGCGCTTGAATGGTTCAATTCGCAGCAGCTCGTGCATAAAACCCGCTTTGCCATAGTTTATAAGCAGAATCAAAAGGTGATCGGCTTCTTTTCGCTCGGCGTGTACCCGTTTATTATCTGCGATCCCGCGCTTGAAAATAAAAGGGGTGTTTCGCTCTCGCTCGGCATAAATGAAAACTATCAGCGCAGGGGGCTTATGAGCGAGCTTATGAGCGCCGCCATCGCCTATTTTTTCACCGAATGCGGGCTTGATTTTGTGAACAGCGGCTATTTTGAGTTCAATGAGGGCTCAAGGCGCATTCAGGAAAAGGCGGGAATGCGGCATTATATGGACCATGAGTTCACAAGAAACGGCGAGCGCATAAACACAAGGGAAATGATGATCTTTCGCAAGGAGTGGCTCGAAAAGAGGAACGCTGAGCGGCGAAAGCTTCTGAACGCGCTGTATGAGCCGCTGCAAGTCAGGGCCGATATGCTGCACGGCATTATAAATAAGGAAAAGCTCGGATATGAGCTGAGGCGCGGCTATTTCGGCGGGCATTACCGCAAGAACGCGCGCGGCGAATACGAAATGGACTTTTACCCGATACCCGAGATAGAGCTGCGCGGGCTCTGCGATATCGAGGTCGGCTTTTTTGAAACGGGCGTGACCGCAAAGCTTCAAAAGAAACGCCTTGCGGACTTTGATGCAGGCGTGCTTGCGCCGTATCGCTTTACCGTTTCGGGCGTTGAGGAATGGGAGATAGATTTTGGCGACCAAAGCGACTTTGCCGCCGTGGTCAACAACGCCGAAAACAGCATGGAAACGGAGCTTTTCTTCTGCTTTGCGCTCGATGCGGAGGCGAGCGGAGAGGAAATTGCGGAGCTTGCGCGGCGCATCAAGGCAAGCGGGTTCTATTATTGATACTGTGAAAACGAAAAGAACAGCGGGCAAGGTGGAGCCCGTTTGTATCCACGGCGAGCGGCAGCAAGAATAAAGCAGAAAATGCGGAGCAAGCCGCAGCATTTTCTGCAAAAAGCCCCCACGGCGAGTGGCGGCGAGGAGTTGCGGTTTTTTCGCATTGGTGATATAATCATACCGTCGGCAAACGACGAAAAAACATAACGGAGGAAATGATAATGAAGAAAGCATTGGCGATCATACTTGCGGCGATCCTTGCGCTTGCGGCCGTACCGGCCATGGCGAAGACCGTCCCCGAGATGCGCGCGCGCACCGAGCTTCTCGACCTGACGGAGGCTGATTCGCCCGTTTCAAACTCTGCGGAGGGCTGGAGCTTCGATCCCGCCGGAAACAACGGCGAGCCCAAGCTCATCCTCAATTCCTACGGCAGCAACTCCGCGCATTCCGCGCCCATCGTGCTTCCCGCAAACAGCACCGTGGTGGTAAACGGCGCCTGCTATATAGACAACGCGGTGATCGGCGCGGATATGGACGTGCTGAGCGGCAGCGTGGACGGCTATCTGAGAATCGAGGGCAGCGGCACGCTGTTTCTTTACGCAAATCAGTACAAGGGCGTTTGCCTGAACCTGCCCACCGGCGGCTCCAATGAAAACAACGAGTTTCTTTATATCCATGGCGTTACCGTGAACTGCTACGGCATGGAGCGCACGAACAGCAACGCCTCGAGCCTGCCCGCCTGCATCTACGGCAACCATGCCGTTGAGATCAAAAATGCCATCATCCACACGAGCATGAACGGCACCGGCATCAAAATGGCGGGCTATACTCCGATAGGCGGAGTGAATGAGGAGAATACGAACGAGCTGCTCATTGAGGACTCCATCGTGGATATTCAAAACGAGAGCGCAAACGGGCTTTGGAACTATGCGCGCGGCATCCACGCCATCTTCGGCAGGGTGCGCATAGTGAACAGCGACGTGACCATAAACGCTGGCAGCAACAGCATCTATTCCTACCTTTCGCTTGTGATAGAGAGCGGAAACGTGGATATCCGCTCCACGCCCGTCAGCACGGCGAACAGCGCGGCGCTGGTTTACTGCAATTATCTCGTGGTCGGCGAAGGGCTTTTAAGCCTCTATTTCACCACCACCAAATATCCCGGCACCAAGGTGCTTTACTGCAAAACGGCGGGGCAGTCCTCCCTTGCGAGCAACCTGAGCCTTGAGATAGGCAGCTTTGAAAACGGCAATTTCGCCACCGCGCCCGATGCAGGCAACAACAACCTGCCCGCGCTCAGGATAGCAGGCGGCGAGCAGACGGGGTATACCGTGAATTTCTACGGCTTCGGCGGCGAGCTGCTTTCGAGCGAAAACGTGCAGCACGGCGGGGCGGCGAGCGCTCCCGAGGCGCCGCAGATCGTGAATAACGAAAGCGGCACCTACGTTTTCTGCGGCTGGGACGCGGAGTTTGATCCCGTTATTACCAATTTGGATATAAACGCCGTGTATACCCTGCTGGGCGACGCGGATCAGAACGGCGTGGTGGATATGGCGGATGCGCTCTGCGTGATGAGGCATTCCATCGGCGGCGAGCAGCTTTCCGGAAACGGGCTTATCGCGGCGAACGTGGATTTCAACGCCGATATCGACATGGTGGATGCGCTCACTCTGATGCGCTTCAGCATGGGTATGATAGATTCCCTCGTTTAACAGGCTCATAGATTCAGTGATTCTTTCGCGGGCGCTTTCCTTGAGGGCGCCCGCATTGACAAAAGCATGGACATATGCTATAAAAAGGCTGCCCGATAAATTGGGCGCACCGATGATTATTTACAAGGAGCATATCTTATGAGAATACTCGTTTTAGGCGGCGCGGGCTATATCGGCTCGCACACCGTGCTGGAGCTTATTCGCTCGGGCGAGGAGGTCGTGGTGGCGGATAATCTTTCCACGGGCCACGAGCAGGCAATACCCGAGCAGGCCGTTTTTTATAAGGGCGATCTGCACGACAAGGCGTTTCTGGACGGCATTTTTGAAAAGGAGCACATAGACGCGGTGATCCACTTCGCGGCGTATTCGCTCGTTGGCGAAAGCGTTGTCAAGCCCCTCAAGTATTACGACAACAATCTCTGCGGCACCAAAACGCTGCTTGAGTCCATGGTGGAGCATAAAATAGATAAGATCGTGTTTTCCTCCACCGCCGCCACCTACGGCGAGCCGGAGAATATACCCATTCTTGAAACGGACCGCACCCTGCCCACCAATCCCTACGGCGAAACGAAGCTTGCAATGGAAAAGATGTTTCACTGGACGGCGGCGGCGCACGGGCTGAGATACGTTTCGCTGCGCTATTTCAATGCCTGCGGCGCGGATGCAAGCGGTGAGATCGGCGAGGCGCACGACCCCGAAAGCCATCTGATTCCGCTTATCCTTCAGGTTCCGAACGGCAGGCGCGAAAGCATCTCCATTTTCGGCACGGATTACGACACGCCGGACGGCACCTGCATAAGGGATTATATCCACGTTACCGATCTTGCGCAGGCACATATCCTTGCCGTGAAATATCTTGCGGCGGGCAACGGGAGCGACATTTTCAACCTTGGCAACGGCGTGGGCTACTCCGTGCGCGAGGTGATAGAAACCGCGCGCAGGGTAACGGGGCATCCCATCCCAGCGGTTGAGGCGGAAAGGCGGGCGGGCGATCCCGCAAGGCTGGTTGCCTCAAGCGAAAAGGCGAAGCGCATCCTCGGCTGGGATCCAAAGCACGCAAGCCTGGAGGAGATAATCGCGGACGCATGGCGCTTTCATAAGGCGCATCCAAACGGCTATTCGGACTGACGGCAAAGCGGCGGACAGGCTGAAGCTGCGGCAAAAACAGAATTATAAAGGCAAAACGGCATGGCGCGCGCTATTGCCGTTTCGCTTTATTTATGGTATCATATTTTTGTCGGTATTATATAAAAATCGGGATTATCCGCGAAGAGGGGGTATTATGGCAAAGCTGTATTTTCGCTACGGCGCGATGAGCTCGTCTAAAACCGCGCAGGCGATAATGGTTAAGTATAATTATCACGAGCGCGGGCAGAACGCGCTGCTTATCAAGCCCGCCGTGGACACGAGGGACGGCGTGCATACCGTGCGCTCGCGCTGCGGGCTGAGCGATACCTGCGTGCTGTTTCACGAGGTGCCGTGGCAGGAGGTATACGCGCATAAATACGACTGCCTGATAGTGGATGAGGCGCAGTTTCTCACCAGGGACGAGGTGTTTAAGCTGATAGACGCGGTGGATAACCACAATATCCCCGTTATCTGCTACGGGCTTCGCGCCGATTTCAAGGGCGAATTTTTCGAGGGCAGCCACTACCTGATGGCGCTTGCGGACACGATAGAGGAAATAAAAACCATCTGCTGGTGCGGCAGAAAGGCCATAATGAACGCAAGGCTGGACGGCAGGGGCGGCATCACCAGGGAGGGCGATCAGGTGGTGCTTGGCGCGGACGATAAATACGTCGGGCTCTGCCGCAAGCACTGGTCCGAGGGCAGGCTTGGGCCGGAGGGCGATGAAGCGCAAGGGCGGCGCGGAGAATGAGTATTAAAAAACGGCCGAAAAACCGAAGAATAGCGGCTTGATTGGAATTTTTACAAATAAAACCTTTTGAAACAGGCTTTGAAATAAGCCTTGAAACGGGCTTTTGAGCGGCAAGGAGGAATAAATGAGATTTTATATTGCCACAGGACTGCACGGCGCTTCGCTCGCAATTCGCCTTGCAAATATATTTTTGGATCACAACCATGAGCTGACCTACGATTGGACGGCGCATGGGGACGTGCGGCGCGAGGGCCATGCGCGCATGAGCGAGGTCGCCTTCAACGAGGCGCGGGCGGTGCGCGATGCGGAGCTGGTGGTGGTGCTGCTGCCGGGCGGCTTCGGCACGCATACGGAGCTTGGCTGCGCCATCGCCACGCGCTCAAACAAGCGCATCATAATCTGGAGCGAAACCGGGCAGGAGTTCAGAAACGATGAAAATACCTGCGTTTTCTACCATCATTCCTCGGTGGAGCGCATAGTCTGCTCCGTGGATGAGCTTCTCACGCTTTTCGATACGGACAGGCTCGATGAGGCGATAAACCGATACAGGGTTTGATGATTTGCGCGAAGGAAGGATGAAAAGATGAAAAATAAGGGCATCTGCCCCAAATGCGGCGGGGAAGATATAAGAATAGTCGAGGGCTTTTATGGCCGTTACGGGGAGGGAAACAGCTTTTCGCTGGGGATCATGGGCCTGCACTCCTTTAAAAAGGATACCTATATATGCTGCGATTGCGGCTTTACCGAGGAATGGCTTGCCGAGGAGGATCTTGAAACCGTGCTCGGCTCCAAAAAAGCAAAAAAACGCCCGAAAGAGGAATAGAATATGCTGCTTTTTATCAATGCCTGCGTTCGCAGGGAATCAAGAACGAAGCTGCTTGCGGACGCGCTGCTTTCAAGGCTGGGCGGGCCCTGTGAGGAGGTGCGCTTGGAGGATATTGCGTTTCCCACGGTAAACGAGGCGTTTTTGGCGGAGCGGGACGGGCTTATCGCGGCGGAGGCTTTCGATGCGCCCATGTTCGCGCTTGCCCGCCAATTCGCTCGGGCGGAGCGCATCGTGGTTGCCGCGCCGTACTGGGATCTTTCGTTTCCCGCCGCGCTCAAGCAGTATTTTGAGCAGATAAACGTGCTTGGCGTCACCTTCCGCTACACGCCGGAGGGCGTTCCCGTTGGGCTTTGCCGCGCAAGGACGCTCTATTACGTTTCCACCGCCGGCGGCGCGTTCGTGCCGGAGGAATACGGCTTCGGCTACGTTCGCGCGCTTGCGGAGGGCTTTTACGGCATAAGGGACGTGCGGCTCATCATGGCGAAGGGGCTGGATATAGTTGGCGCGGATAAGGACGCGATACTTGCCGGTGCGCTTGAGGAGATTGCAGAAATATAGCGGAAAGCGGAGGCTTTTTTATCGATGCGGGAAATATCGAAAATTATAAATGAAGGCGTGCATAAGGCGATAAGCCCCCTCAAGGATATTCCTGCGCTCACAAGGCTGCTTGCAAAGGAGTATAACTGCTCGGCGGAGGATTTTCTGCGCAAGGAAAGGGAAAACGTGCTCACCGTTTCCGCGCTTTCGGAGGGGCGGAGGATGTATTCCAATGAGAAATACTTTTTTCACATGTGTACGCTCGGCGGCAACGCCGTTATCACAGCGGATGAGCGGCTGCATCCGTTCCTTTCGGAGTTTATGCGCGAAAAAGCGGGCTACTGGCTGTTTGAGATGAAGAATCTGCATCCGCTCGAAGCGGAGCTGAACAGGTTCGGCTATACCCTCACGGACAGCTATCATATGTTTCTTTCGCGCGAGAGGGTGGATTCGGCGGAGCTTATGGAAAGATCAGCCCTGCCAAAGCGCGGAAAGATCGACGGTGAACTCAGCTTTCGCCGGCTTTCCGATTCCGATATCCTGCCGTTCTACGGGCATCCGCTTTTGAAAAACGCCATTTTGAATGAATTTACGCCCGCGCGTCCGGACAAGCTCCTGCTTTGCGCGTATATCGGCGATGAGCTTGCGGCGGCTGCGGGCTGCTCGGAGGACGCGGAGGGCTGGATGCAGATCGGCATAGACGTGGCCGAGAGGTACCGCTCCAAGGGTCTTGGAACGCTGCTTGTGAATATGCTGAAAAACCGCATTGAGGACGATGGATTCATCCCGTTCTACGGCACGGGCGTTTCAAACTACCGCTCGTGGAATATCGCGCTGAACTGCGGCTTTCGCCCGGCATGGGTGGAGATCGGCTCCACTCGCCGTGGGGGCTCTTGAGAAAAATCCTTCGACCGGCTGCGGATTTTTCTATTGAATATTTGCAGAAGATCCGCGGGATTTTCAACCGCAGCTATTCACTATTCATTATTTAACCAACTCCAAGGAGGAACAACCATGATCATACCCATAGACATAACCGGCGTTGAGCTGAGGACCGAGCGGCTTATCCTGCGCCCGTGGCGCGAGAGCGACCTTGAGGACTTTTTTGAGTACGCGAGCGTGGACGGCGTTGGCCAGATGGCGGGCTGGACACCGCATGAGAGCATCGAAAAATCAAAGGAAATACTCGATATGTTCATCGCGGGCAAAAAGACCTTCGCGATCGAATACGCCGAAAACGGCAAGGTCATTGGCTCGCTCGGCATTGAAAAGTATAAGGAAGCCGAATTCCCCGAGTATGCCCTTCTGCGCTGCCGCGAGCTGGGCTTCGTTCTTGCCAAGCCCTATTGGGGCATGGGGCTGATGCCCGAGGCGGTTGAGCGCGTGCTCGAATGGCTCTTTACCGAGCTTGATGCGGATGCGGTCTTCTGCGGGCATTTCACGCACAACGCGCAGTCCGCCCGCGTGCAGGAAAAATGCGGCTTCCGTAAGATCGGCGAAACCGTGCATGAAACGCGCTTTGGCACGATGGAGCCGACGGTGATAAATCTGATAACGCGGGAAGAGTTTTTTGCGGCAAAAAAAGCGTGAAGGCATAAAGCAAAATATATAAATACCAAAAGAGCGAAGCAAACGCCTCGCTCTTTTTCGTTTTATGAAATTGATTTTTTGTTTGGATAAAGCCTTATTTCTTGGAATTATCCACTATCTCGCCTTCGATGGTGGCCTCGATGGGGCCGTCCTCGATGCTGGCGATGGCCTGGCGGGTGAAAACAAGGCGAACCTTATCGGGGCCGACGGAAACGAAGACCACGTCGTCCTTAACGCTGGTCACGGTGCCGTAGATGCCGCCGATGGTGCGAACGCGGCTGCCGGGCTTGAGACTGTCGATCATATCCTTATACTGCTTCTGGCGCTTTTTGCTGCTCATGCTTGAAAAAACGAGCATTGCCACGAGCGCCGCGAGCATAACGATGATAAGGCCCCACTGGCCGAGGAAGCCGCCGATGGCGCCGCCCGTGCTTTCGGGCATCATAAGGAAGGGAGTGCTGTGCATAAATTTCATTACCTTTCAATGGATTGCGAGGCGGCAGGCCCGGGCACTGCGCCCTTTTCCGCCGCGTTCGCTGTCAACTCTCTAATATTATAGTAAACCTGCGCCTTTGTCAAGCATTTGAATGCTTCGCGCACACTTTTTTGGCGGCAAAACGCCCCTTCGCCGTCAGCCAAACAGCGAAACCTGATCCGTTTTGGGCAGATCGCCGAGGCAGCCCAGCTCGTCCAGCTTTTCAAGCAGGGTATTGTTTATCCTCGTGCGCTTCACAAGCTCCTCGCGGGAGAGGTATTTGCCCGCCCTGCCGCCCTCCTCAAGCTGGCGCGCAGCGGTGTCCCCAAGGCCGGCGATGGCGTTGAAGGGCGGTCTGAGCTTTCCGTCCTCAATTGTGAATTTGGTCGCCTTCGATTTATAAAGATCTATCGGCAGCAGCTCTATGCCGCGCAGGTTCATTTCATACACCAGCTCCAGAATTATTATCTGATCCTTCTGCTTCGCGTCCGGATTATCCAGCGCCTTGAGCTGATTGAGGTTGAATAAAACCTTTTCCGCACCGCCGAGGCTCTTTTCAATATCGAAGGTATCGGCGCGCACGGTGAAATACACGGCGTAATACGCAATCGGATGATGCACCTTGAAATACGCCACGCGGAAGCTCATCATAACGTATGCCGCGGCATGGGCGCGGGGAAACATATATTTTATTTTCTTGCAGCTGTCGATATACCATTGCGGAATGTCGTTTTCGTGCATAGCCTGCTCCATTTCCTCGCTCAGCCCTCTGCCCTTGCGAACGCTCTCCATGGTTTTGAAGGAAAGCGAGGGGTTGCCGCCGTGCGCTATGAGGTAGTTCATAATGTCGTCGCGCGTGCAGATGACCTGCATAAGGTTCGCCGTGCCGTTTTCAATAAGCTCCTGCGCGTTGCCCAGCCAAACGTCCGTGCCGTGCGAAAGCCCAGCTATGCGCACAAGCTCCTCCATTGTGGTGGGTCGGGTCTGCCTGAGCATTCCGCGCACGAAGCCCGTGCCGAATTCCGAAATGCCGAGGCTGCCTATGTCGCATTCAAGCGCCTTGAGGGAAACGCCGAGGGTTTCGTCGGTTTTGAAGATCGCCATCGTGTCCGGATCGTCCAGCGGTATGGTCTTGGGGTCTATGCCCGTGATGTCGAAAAGCATACGAAGCGCGGTCGGGTCGTCGTGCCCCAGTATATCCAGCTTCACAAGCTTATCGTCCAGCGCGTGAAAATCAAAATGCGTGGTGATGCTCTCCGCGTCCACCTTCTCGGCGGGGTGCTGCACGGGGCAAAAATCGAAGATCTCCAGATCGTGCGGCACTATCACTATGCCGCCGGGGTGCTGCCCCGTGGTTTTGCGAACGCCCACGCAGCCGGAGGCAAGGCGCACCTTCTCCGCCTCGGAAATATTAAGCCCGTTTTCCTCGCAATAGTGCAGCACGTAGCCGTAGGCCGTTTTATCCTGAAGGCCGGAGATCGTGCCGGCGCGGAAGGCGTGACCCTCGCCAAACATCGTTTCCGTGAATTTATGCGCCACGGGCTGATATTCGCCGGAGAAATTGAGGTCTATATCCGGCGTTTTGTCGCCCTTAAAGCCGAGGAAGGTTTCAAAGGGTATCTCGTAGCCGTCGCGCCGAAGCGGTTTTCCGCAGTTGGGGCAGGCCTTCGGCGGCAGGTCTATGCCGCAGCGCGAGCTGTCGCCCACGTCGGGAAATTCGCTGTAAGTGCAGCCCTCGCAGCGGTAGTGCGGCGGCAGCGCGTTCACCTCGGTTATGCCAAGCAGATACGCCACGAAGCTGGAGCCGACCGAGCCGCGCGAGCCCACAAGATAGCCGTCCGAAAGGGATTTGGAAACGAGCTTCTGCGCCACCATGTACAGCGAGGAGTAGCCGTTGCCAACTATGGAATCAAGCTCCTTTTTAAGCCTTTTTTGAACTATATCCGGCAAGGCTTCGCCGTAGAGCCTGTGCGCGGTTTCGGTTGAAATGCGCACAAGGTCCTCCTTCGCGTTCGGAAGCTCCGGCGAATAGGTCTGCTTATCATCCAAAAAGGGGCGCAGCTCGCCGCACATATCGGCGATCCTTCCCGTGTTTTCAACCACTATTTCATAAGCCTTTTGCTTGCCGAGATAGGAAAACTCCTCAAGCATATCGTCCGTGGTTCTGAAATAGAGCGGGGGCTGGATATTCGCGTCCTTGAAGTTGGCGGCGCTCATCAGTATGGCCCTGAAAACGGAATCCTCCGGCTCCATGAAATGCACGTCCCCCGTGGCGACCACGAGCTTGCCCATGCGCTCGCCAAGCCTCACTATGCGCCGGTTGTATTCGCGCAGCGCCTCGTCGTCCTCGGCATAACCCTCGCGCACGAGGAAGGCGTTGTTTCCGATGGGCTGCACCTCAAGATAGTCGTAAAATTCGGCAATTTTTTCAAGCCGCTCCTCGCTCGCGCCGTCCACCATGGCGCGGAAAAGCTCGCCCGCCTCGCAGGCGGAGCCGAGTATAAGCCCCTCGCGGTGGACGTTCAGCAGGCTGCGCGGAATGCGCGGCGTGCGGTAGAAATGATCCAGATTGGAGTAGGAAACCAGCTTGTATAGGTTTTTGAGCCCCTCCTGAGTTGCGGCAAGTATCACGATATGATTGCTGCGCCTCTTCTCCGCGTCCGAAAGGGTGCTGTTTATAACCGGAAGCGTTGTTATGCCGCTCTCGCGCTGCATTTTCATAAGCTCGCGGGCGGTCTGCGCCGTCCAAAGCGCCTTGCTTTCGCCGCTGCCGGCCGGCGCTCCGCGCTGCTCCTTTTTAAGATCGCGCCTTAAATACTGCATCAGCATACCGCTTGAAACGCAGCTTTTCGGCAGCGGGCAGCTCTCGCCGAGCAGGGAGTGCAGAAGCGCAAGCTCCGCGCTTTCGTGAATGAACACAAGCGCGGGCGCGGCGGTGCCGCCGTTTATGAAGGAGGCCAGCATCTCGGCGGCCGATTCAAGGGTTGGCGCGGCGGCAATTTCGGCGTTTGAATAGCCCGTTAAAAGCGCGACGCCTTCGCTCTGATCCACGCCGGGGTTCACGGGCGTGCGGAAGGAGGCAATATCGCCCTCCGCGTCGAAGCGCACCGCCGCAAGCTCGAAAACGCGGGTGTGCGCGCCGCTGCCGGTATAGGTGATGCCCAGCGCGCAGAAGGCGCCGCCGTCCGCGCTCACAAGCTCGCAATCGGGAACGAGGTAGCCCTCGCAGCCGAAAATAACCTTTATGCCGTTCTTTTTAGCCGCCTGCTTCGCCTCCGGAAAGGAATGCACCACGCCGTGATCGGTTATCGCCACCGCCTTATGCCCCCATTTTGCGGCGCGGGCGATTATCTCCTTAACGTTCACCGTGGCGTCCATCGCGCTCATCTGCGTGTGCAGATGAAGCTCCACGCGCTTCACCTCGGCGTTGTCCGTGCGCACCTCCAGCGGCAGGCGGTTTATATCGTCCGCAAAAAGGCAGTAATCGCGCTGATAGCTGTCGAAGCGGTACGCGCCGCGTATCATCAGCAGGCAGGGCTCCTTCGCCGCCTTTTCAAGCAGCGGCACCGTGCGCGCCTTGGTCAGCTCATCCAAAAACATTTTAACGAAAACCGTGTTCGTTTTGTCCGTCACGGAAAGGGTCAGCACCGTTGTGCCGCGCTTGGAAACGAAAACCTCCATGGAAAGCAGGCTGCCCTTCACGGTTATCTTGCCGGATCTGTCCGTCAGCTCGCTCATGCTCACAAGCTCCGGCCGCAGTATCTCCTTGCCGAAAATAACGTCCGCCGGCGCAAGCCTCTGCGGCTTGGGCTTTGCCTTTGCCTGCCTGCCCCGCGTGCTTGCGGGCGACTTCATTCCGCCCCAATCCTTCACTATGGTGGGCGCGCTGCCGCTCAGCCCGTCCGCAAGGCGCTCATCGGGAAAGAGCGTTATGGCGGTGTTCCATGAATAAACGGAGGCGATATGCGCTCGAAAATCGCTCACAAGCTTTGGCGAGATCGCCAGCATATAGCGCGGGGGAACGTAAACCGTGAAGCTTTCGCCGCCGCCCTCTATCACGCAAAGGTCTAAAAGCGGCTCAAGCTGGGGCGAATACTCGCACCAGAGCGCACGAAGCGAAGCCGCGCCGAAATCGCTTGGGGAAAGCGCGGAGGCAAAATCAAAAAGGCATTCCGCCTTGGCGGGCTGAAGGCGCAGACCTATCTCCCTGTCGATGGATCGCAGCTCAAACTCGCTCAGTATGCGGGAGGCGCAGATGCGCACCTCAACCGTGCCGTCCTTCCTGTGAACGGCGGAAACTATCTCTATTATTCCGTTTTTTAAGTAGTCGCCGATAGGAAATTCATCGGAAAACTCAAAATAGGGATTATCGTGCAATCCGTAAACCATAGTACCTCATTATTAAGCAGAAAGTGCAGCCTGTAAAGCGCCGAAGCCGGAGGGCGGCCGGCGCGTTAAACGCAAGCCCCGGCGGGATAAGCCGCCCGCCGCGGGGCAGTATCAAAATATGAACCGAATGTGAAAAGGCGGGGGAGCGCTCAGCCCTCCGTGCAAAGTGCGCGCGCATCCTCAATGAAGCGGTCTATCACGCCGGGAAGGGCGTCCGTATAGATTATTTCGCCGTGTTTGAATACGGCGGCGTTCACCGTGCCGAAGGCAATGCCTATATCCGCCTCCCGCGCCTCGCCGGGGCCGTTCACGGCGCAGCCCATCACGGCAACGTCTATCGGCCTTGCGCCCTTGAAATCGAGCGCCTGCCGCACCCTTTGAACTATTTCCGCAAGCTCCACCCGCGTTCTGCCGCAGGTGGGGCAGCTCACTATGCGCACGCGGCTTTTGCGCACTCCGGCGGCCTCGAGTATCTTCTTTGCCGCCTCCACCTCCTGCACCACGCCGCCCGTCATGGAAACGCGCACCGTGTCCCCAATGCCGTCCATAAGCAGGCTGCCGATGCCGATGGCGGATTTTATCAGCGCGTCCTCGCCAAAGCCCGCCTCGGTAACGCCCAGATGCAGCGGATAGGGCAGGCGCTCGCTCGCCATGCGGTAGGCCTGCACGGTGGTTTTCGGGTCGGATGCTTTGAGCGACACCACTATGTCCGAAAAGCCGTGCTTTTCCAGCATTTCCGCGTGACGCACGGCGCTCAGCACCATCGCCTCGGCCGAAACGCCGTATTGCTTTAGAAGCTCCTTTTCAAGCGAGCCGCCGTTCACGCCTATGCGGATGGGTATGCCGCGCTCCTTTGCAAGCAGGGCAAGCGCGCGCACGCCCTCCTCGGAGCCGATATTGCCCGGATTTATGCGCACCTTCGCCACGCCCGCCTTGATCGCGCCTATCGCAAGGCGGTGATCGAAATGAATATCCGCCACAAGGGGTATGTGTATGCCCCGTATTATTTCGGGCAGCGCCTCCACGCAGCGCTCGTCAAACACGGAGGAGCGCACTATCTCGCAGCCCGCCTCCTCAAGCTCAAGGATCTGCGCTATGGTCGCCTTCGCGTCCCTCGTGTCCGTATTGGTCATGGACTGAATGCTCACGCCTGCGCCCCCGCCAACGGGAACGGCGCCAACGTATACACGGTTTTTGCTCATACATACCCCCGGAGTTTAAGTGAAAAGTAAAAACAGAAGAGTGCAGAGTGCAGAGTGTAAAGTGAAGGGGCGCAGCAGCGTTATTTCACCTCTATAATATGGCTCTCATCCCACTCATGGGGCTCTTTTTCGGTATCCTTATAGCCGATGGAGATGCCGATGCGGAATTCAAAGCCCTCGGGAACGCCAAGGGAGGCGGCAAGCTCCCTGCCGGCTTCGCCCGCGAACGCTGCGGAGGGCATACCGAGGATAACAGAGTCGAGCCCAAGCGATTTTGCGGCGATCGCAAGGTTTTCAACCGCGATGCCGGCGTCCACTCCCGCGTAATGCCCGTCCATCGCGAAGATGCCCACGAAAAGGGGCGGGGAATAGAGTATCCTTCCGCCGCGTGAGCGGATGCGCTCGGCAAACTCCATATTGCCGCTTGCGATAACGCCGTCGAGCACCGCGGAATTGATTTTTTCGATCATCTCCTTGTTGGTAACGAACACAAAGCGCTGATTCTGCCTGTTCATGGCGGTGGGGGAGGCGAGAGCGGCCTTTTTAAGCGCGTCAAGCTGCCCCTCTGTAAGCTCCGTGTCCTTATAGGCGCGGATGCTGCTTCTTGAAAGGATCGCTTCCATGATGGGGTTGTTCATTTGATATTCCTCCGTTTTAAAACAGATTTTTAAACTGTGCTGCTGCAGGCGCACGGCAAAGCGTCACGCCCGCCGTGCCGCGAATCTTTTATGCTATTATAGCACCAATCCCGCGCGTTTTCAATGCGAATACGGGGCAAAAAAAGCACATCGTTTGCGGTGTGCGCATGGCTTCTCCTTGAGGAGAAGCTGTCAGCGCAGCT
>CAMVMM010000034.1 GCA_947168565.1 uncultured Clostridia bacterium
CCCTCGATGCTGCCTGATTTAATTCTTTTGTCTAACTTTTGGGGTTCAGATCACAGAAGGTGGGGCTTTTTAAAACTGATCATAGCTGAATACGGATTGTTATCGGCATTCGATGACGCAAAAGCGACCCTTGCGGACAAAGGGACGGGGGACATATAGATATTATTCGTGAAGAAATACATGCCTTGGATGATCCAAAGCGGAAAAGCACGTTGAAACGTCGTTTGTTACTCCACTCAACACACACATTTTGACATTCCCGATGATGCGGAAGACTGTTTTGGGCTTAATTTTGCGGGCGAGGTGCTGCAGATAGAGTTTTACCTCAACGGAGAAAAATGCTTTGGCGGCGAGCTGAGAAGAGCCGATTGCGACAAGCTGTTGCCTGAATTTCTTGCGGAGCGTTTTTGCATTCCCCAAAAAGCAGCTTTCACTATATGAATATAAGCTTCACAGCCTGTCCGGAAGGTACAACGTGGAGCTCCGAAAAGTCGTAGAATTAGCAAAATCAGCGCAAGGCTTGAATTGACCGCAAGCTTGGTATATAATAGATGTCATAATAATTACAGCCGATTTGCCTTGAAAGGGCCAGTGGACAATGGCGAATCGACGCAAAAGGAGGGCTATTATGAAAAGAATCACCGCATTTGCGCTTTTGATAATGCTGATGCTCACCGCAGCCCTTTCCCTTGGCGCCTGCGCGATCCGGCAGCGGGAGGACGCCATCAAGGGATGGAAGGCGGATTCCCCCGCGATGCAGTCGATAGTCAAGTTCGTTTCGGACTCGGCGGATGAAAAATCGCAGGGCTTCATTCCCGTAGAGGATAGGATCGCCGTGTTCGATATGGACGGAACGCTGCTGGGCGAGCGTTTTCCAACCTATTTCAACGATTGGCTCTATATTCAGCGTGCGCTGTATGACGAGAGCTATAATGCGCCGGAAAAGCTGAAGGCGTTCGCCCGCGCATGGGAGGCAAAGGTGCTTTCGGGCATTCCCATAGAGGATTTTGACGCGAAGGAGCGCGAGCTGGGGCCGCAGTTGTATCAGGGCCTGACCGCCGATGAATATGCGGAGGTGGTGCGCAATTTCAAACGCAAAGCGGCATGGGGCTTTGAGGGCATGAGCTACGGCGAGGCGTATTTTCAGCCGATGGTCGAGCTGGTGAAATACCTTGCGGAGCACGATTACCAGATCTTCATCGTCAGCGCCACCTATCGGGATGCTGTGCGCGTTATGACGGAGGGCGTGCTGGATAAGTACGTTCCCTATGACCGCGTTATCGGCACCGATCTGCTGTATGTGGCTTCCGGCGACGGCGCGGAGGACAGCATGTTTTACGAGCTGACGCCGCAGGATGAGCTTGTGATAGACGGAAAGCTTTTTATAAAGAATCAGAAAACGAACAAGGCGGTCGTTATTCAGCAGGAGATAGGCAAGATGCCCGTGCTGGCATTCGGCAATTCAACGGGCGATTTCTCGATGGCGACCTATACGCTTCAAAATGAAAAATACGGCGGCCGGGCCTATATGCTGCTTTGCGATGATACGGAGCGGGATTACGGCGACCCTGCCGTTGCGGAGGCGTTCAAGAAAAAATGCGACGCGAACGGCTTCTATACCGTGTCCATGAAGGATGAGTTTGAAACCTTCTATCCCGAAGGCGTTCAAAAGGCGGAGCCAGTATCGGACGCGCTGGATGACGCAGCCTAACAGGCTCTGCGCAGAGGCAGATAAATAAATGATGTGCATTACCATGAAAAATGTATGTGTTTCGTCCATTCGGCTTTTGCTGCCGATGCTGCTGATCGTGCTGCTTTTTGGCTGCACAACGCCGAACGGGCAAAAGGACGATGCGCCAACGCCGGAGGTAACTATCACTCCGGAGCCTTCTCAAAGCGCGTCCACTCCGGATGCTTCGGAGGATTTTGACAGCCTGCCGATCTCGGAGGGTAGCCACAACCGCGAGGAGGACTATATGCTGCCGTTCAAAACGCGGCTGCTTTCAACGCCCTCCTTCACGCTGCACATGGAAAGCAGGATCTTCGATGAAACTTCGCTGCGCGTTGCGGCAAGGATGCTGCTTTCCGATCTGTCCGAGCTTGAAAAAACGGCGGGCGCAAAGCCGGAGACCGTTTCCGTCTACCTCGTGGAGTCCACGCCGGAAGGCGGGCCGCAGCTTGCAGGCAGCGGGGTATTCTGCACTCCCGATGATTTTGAAAGCGGCGCCTATCGTGACGCGCTTGCGGGCGCAGCCTACTCCCTTCCCGCCGCATGGCAGCGAGTGGGCCTTGCGGAGCTTGCTTTCGGCAAGGAATCGGGCGTTGATCTAAAGGATTATTATGCGGGCGGCGAGAATGCTCTCACGGCAGCCTGCTCTGCGATCCACCTTTCAGGCGTACTGTCCGATGCGCAAACCGTTTCCGCGGCGCGCCAAACCGCCAAAAGCCTGACGGAATTTGCGCTCAAAAATGAAGGCTTCGCCGCGTTTTGTGAGGCGGCAGCTCCCGAACCCTTCCTTGAACCGTGGGCGGGCAGCCTGGGTATTTCACCCGTTCCCGAGCTTCCCGTCGGCAGCGCGGACGCGGCGGAGCTTGCGATCAAAATGAAAAAGGACGCCATCTGCCTTCTGAAGATCAGGAATTTTACCGTAACGCTTTCGGAGGATTGCTGGCTGACCGAGCCGGACGGGCTTTACAAATGGTTTTGCAGCTTCTTTGCGGGCATGGATATGGTGCTTGAGCGCATAGCTGCCGACGCTCCGTCCTCGCTTGCCCTGGCGCAGCAGCGCTATGCGGAGCCGATCTCGATCGTATTCGGCGATCCGAACGGCGTCACCTTTGCTTATTTGACCAGGGGCGAAATAATGCTCACGAAGGACAACGCCATCTGGCACGAGATGGTGCATCTGCTGCTTGCGGAAAAGGCTTTTATCACGGAGCAGGAATGGCTTGAGGAGGCCTTGGCGGAGCATTTTTGCTTTGCCGCGCAGATGCGATTCGCTCCAACGCAGTATTATTCCAAAGGCTTCGACGCCTATCTCGCCTTTTTTGAGGAGGTGAGCGGCAAAGCGGCGGAGGAGGACGATATGTTGTTTCACAGCAGGGTATGGGAGCTGTATCAGTCGTTCCGCACGCAAACCGAAACCGACGATATTGAGGCCTACTGCCGCGCCTACGGTATCGTTTCGCTTGCCTGCGGCGGCAAGCTGAACAGGACGCAGGTTCGTATGCTTTACGATAAGTCCATTGCCTTCAAACGCGGTCAGAAATCCGGCCCGAAGGAGTTGGACGGCTCCGCGCTGACCTATCCCGAGTCGGTGGCAATGCTTGAATACATGAGCGAGCTGTATGGAATGGATGCGCTTGTCAAGGCCTTTGTGGACGGGCAATCGCTTGCAAAAACCTTTGGCGGAAGCTATTCGGAGCTTTATACAGCCGCGATAGATCATTATACGCAGAAATACTCATTGGAGAAGCCGACCGCCTGATCTCCCTGCGGCATATTCAGCCTTCTGCCCGAACGGGCAGGGATTCAGAACGGAAGAGGCATTTCACCGGTTTTTACTTAGTAAAGGAGAAGGGCGCTATGGAACACAGATATTTCGGCAGCACGATCTACATCCGTCTGGACAGGGGCGACGAGATAATCGCCTGCATTTTGGAAGTTTGCAGAAGTGAGGGCGTTTCTTCCGCCGTGTTCAGCGGCATCGGCGGCTGCAGCGAGGCGCAGATACAGACCTTTCTGCCCGAAAGCGGCAGCTTTGAGCTGCGCACGCTCCGCGGTATGCTTGAACTTGTGTCGCTGAACGGAAATATTATTTCGGACGAGCAAAACGGGCTCTGCCACCATACCCACGCCGTGTTCGCCTATAAGGACGGCGACCGGCACTGCATGGCGGGCGGCCATATCAAGGCCGTCACCGTTTTATACACGGCGGAGATCGAGCTGCGGCCGGTGCTTGGCGGAGCTATCGGCAGAAAGCACGATCCCGAAACCGGCACGGGGTTTTGGAGCTTTGAATAGGCGCGGCGATCCATAGGGCATTCGTGCGGATATTGGAATACGGATGGTAAATCGTTATGATCGAGGCTCGAAACAGCAGGATAAGAATACGAACCGATGAAGGAATGGGGTTTCTTAAACTGCGCATAGCGCCGGATAATGAAGATCCGGACGAAGCGGAGCAAATGATCATCAAAACCGAATACGAAGGCAGGGAGCTGATCGCGGCAGGCTCAAGCCCTTTTGAAGAGGCTTATGCGAAGCTTCAAGGCTTGCTGCCGAAGGGCGTGAAGCTTATCGGGTGCGTGAGCTGCGCCCACGGCAATCTGTGTCCTGTGGGAAATTACTACGACGAGGTTTTTTGCACCAAGGACCTTGTTATCACCTGCAAAAGCGATCTGTATTTTCCAACGGAGGATGCGGGCGAAAGGGCAAGGCGCTTGCGGCATTTTACCGATTATTGCGAAGATTTTCGGGAGCAGCAGAGCGGGATATACACTTATAATCTCTATAATCGGTTTTTGATAATTGAAAAGATTTGATTATTGGTGTAAAATCACAGTGGTTTTTATCTGTATCAAGGTATAAATTTTTTTACTTTATTGCTAATCAGAATGGAGGCTAAAAGGTGTCGGTTCCAAAATTTTTTGAGTTTTTTGAAGGATTTCTGAAAGCAATTTCAGATGGGGAACTTCATACCGCTAAAGAGGTGCGCGATACAATCGCTATCACTATGAATATATCAGATACCGACAGGGCAGAAATGATACCAAGTGGAAAACAAAGCACGTTTGATAATAGAATTGCATGGGCAAGAACATATTTGGATAGAGCGGGCCTGATTGAAACACCTCAAAGAGGCAAATATAGAATTACTCAGGCGGGATTATCGGCACTGGCAACGGGCGATACAATTGATTTGGAGTATCTTGAAAGGTTTGATTCTTTTAAAAAGTTTCACAATAGATTAGACGATGGGACAGAGCTTCCTTCGGAGTCAATAAATGAGTCACCTACGGAGATTCTGGATGCTGCTTATCAAGAGATAACTGATGCACTTGCTGGTAAACTAATGAGCGAAATAATGAAGCTTTCACCAACTGGTTTTGAAAGACTTGTCGTAAAAATGCTGTTGCGCATGGGTTACGGAAACGGAATTGAAGGGGCAGGAAGTGTTACAAAACAATCAAATGACGGAGGTATTGATGGGATTATAAAGGAAGATCAGCTTGGATTCAGTAATATTTATATTCAAGCTAAACAGTGGTCGCCCGATCAAGCGGTAAGCAAACCGGAAATACAAAAGTTTGTCGGAGCTCTTCAAGGTCAACAAGCACAGAAAGGTTTGTTTATTACAACTGCATCATTTACTTCCGGCGCGACACAGTACGCAAGTAATCTGTTGGGCGTGAAAGTAGTTTTGATCGACGGGGCTTCTCTTACAAAATTAATGATAAAGCATAATGTTGGTGTTTCCGTAGAGCATACTTATGAGATTAAAAGGATTGATAGTGATTTTTTTGCTGAAGAATTATAATTTATTCTTCTTTGCAGCTTAAGAATGAATAGTTTCTATAAAAAACTTGAAATTTAAACAAAAAGCGAGTATCATATACACTTGAAGGGCTTCGGCGGTGAACCACGCCGCTATAACGGGCCCAATGGGGAGAAATTGATGCTGACGATAAACATCAGGTACACCGGCAAAAACGGCAGCGCACGCGAGTTTGCTCTGGAGATGGAGCGCAGCGGCACGGCGGACGCGATCCGGCGCGAGGAGGGCAATCTTCGATACGAATACTATCTGCCGCTGCGAAACGACCCGGAAACCGTGCTTTTGATTGATTCATGGAGGGACGCGGACGCGCTTGATGCGCACCACGCTTCGCCCATGATGGCGAAGATAACCGCGCTTCGGGAAAAATACGATCTTCACATGAGCGTTGAGCGCTTCGTTGGCGCGGAGGAAAACCCCTCCGATGAGCGCTTCATTCGCAAATAACAAGTATTAAATATCGAGCAGTTGCTCGCATTGGTAAAAACAGGGAGGTAAATATGGCATTTTTTGATTTTATGAAGCTCCGCAAGCAAAAGAAAAAGGCGGAGAGGATCGCAAAAAGAAACGCGGAGCTGCAGGCGCGGATGAGCGCGGAGCAGACTCAGGACGACAGCGCGGAGCGCAGCTTTGACAAGCCCGCTTCATCGCAGTTCAGGGTCGACCCTGCGGATATCGATCCGCCCGCGACCCGCTTCACGGATGAATACGCCGAATTCATAAAAAAGCAGGAGGCTTCCGCTCGGCATGCAAACGAATCCGAGCAGTAAGAGCGGCGCGTATATATGTGCACAAGCCTTATTGTGAATAAGAATAAAACCATAGTCGGCTGGAATCTCGATCTTGCCGATATGGAGCATCGCGTTCGCCCGACTGAAAACGGCGTGTATATCGAGGTGAACGACCCCAAAGAGGGCTGGCTGCCGCTTTTCGGCGCCAATTCAAGGGGCGATTTCGTTGGAATGCCTACCTGCTGGCCGCATGATAAAGCAAGCGATCCGGCGGGGGAGGGGCAAAACATTATAATGCTGGATATAGACCTGCTGCTCCAAAAGAAAACGCTCCGGGAGATTCGGCATATCGCCGAAGCCGAACCCGTTTTCAGCGTTCCGGGGCTCACCTTCATGGCCGCGCTTTCGGATGGCGAGGGCAATATGCTGCATATCGTTCCCGGGCAGGGCTGCCGCTATTATGAAAAGCCGGAGTACGTGGTGCTGACCAATTTTTCGCCCCTCAACCCCGGTTCCGTCGAGCATCCGTGGATGGGGAAGGACAGGTTTATTAAGGCGGAGGAAATGCTGAAGGCAGCCCCGGCCGATTTCGACGTTTCGGACTGCTTCTTGATCCTTCGGGCGGTTTCGCAGCAAGTCTGCCCCACCGTGGTTTCGATGGTGTTCGACGTTTCGGAAAAAACGGTTTTTTGGTGCGAAAACAGGGATTTTGCAAGCATCAGCTCCGTCTGCTTCAATTAAGGGATCCGCAGTGCGTTGTGATGGGCGCAAGGCATTCTTTTGCAAAAATATGCCTTTATATATCATGCTGCTATTTCAATTTTGATTAGGTCGTGATATAATAAACCGATTGCGTGTTTTTGCACTATTCTGCCGCGAATGCGGCGCTATCTTGGAGGTATCGCTTGAATCTTCTTCTCAGCAAACTGCTTGCCGGCTTCGTGATCGGAGCGGGAGCGATAATACCCGGCCTCAGCGGCGGCATACTTGCCGTTTCAATGGGTCTGTATAAGCCCACTATCGAGGCTGTGACGGGCTTTTTTAAGGCGCCCAAAAAGAATTTCAGGTTCCTTTTCCCGCTCGGCGTTGGCGGCGTGATAGGGCTTGTGGTTTTCATGTTCCTGATAAAGCACACCTTCTCAAAATTCCAAACGGAGGTCATCGCGCTTTTCCTGGGACTCGTTATCGGCAACCTTCCCAGCTTCTTTAAGGAGGCGAACAACGGCAAGCCCTTCGACAAGAAAAATATCATCTTCTCCGTCATCGGCTTTGTGTTCGCGTTTTCGCTCGTTCTGCTTGGAATTTTGACCGGCGAAACGCAGGTCGGCGAAAGCCGCGAGCTGACGCCCTTGCTTGCTATGCTCGCCGGCGCTATCGTCATGATGGGCATCGTGCTGCCCGGAGTGAGCACCTCGTTTATTCTTATAAATTTAAATATTTACGAGAGCTTTATAAACGTGTTTGCCGATTTCTTCAGCAATCCGTGGGATAATCTCAAGCTGGCGTTTTTCGCGCTTCTCGGCATACTGATAGTTGCCGTGCCGATGCTGCTGCTTGTGCGCAAGGTGCTGATGAAATATCACTGCCAGTCGTTCTACTTCCTGTTCGGCATCCTTGTGGCGACCCTTGTCGGCTGCATCATTCAGGAGGTGCAGCGCAATTCGGACGTCATCGCACCGCTTCGCGTGGTGCTGCTCATCGTGCTGTTCGGTCTTGGCATCGTTGCTTCGTACTTCATGGATAAGGCAACTCAAAAGCTCAAGCTTCAGCAAGAGGCTTCAAACTGATCTCGGGGGTGCGCAATGCTTAACAAGGTCTTGGTTTCTGAAGAATATCATCAATTCGGCGGGCCCGGGACCGTTTATTGCGCTCGCTCCGAGGCGCTTTGCACCCGCCTTGCGGATGAGCTTGCGGGCAAGGTGCAGCTTATTTATCTCGATCCGCCCTTCGGCACCGGAGGCGCATTTGAATTCAAGGATAAGTCCGCCGTTTGCGCATACAGCGATGCGCTTTCCCAAGACGAGCTGACAGACATGATGCGAACCGTTCTTTCCGCTTGCCGCACGCTGCTGTGCGCAAGCGGTTCTTTATATCTGCACGTGGATCACCGTTTGAGCGCACGAATGCGCATGCTGCTTGACGAGGTTTTCGGTGAAGAATGCTTTATGAACGAGATAATCTGGTCATACCGCTCGGGCGGCAGATCCACCAGGCATTTTTCAAGAAAGCACGACAACATTCTGTTTTACAGAAAATCCAAGCAGGTTTATTTCAATATTGCCGCCACCGGCACCCCGCGCGGCAGCTCGCGCAAAAACCACATGAAGCGCAGGGCGGATGAAAACGGCAGGGTGTATTATTCCATCAAGACCGGCGGCAAGGAGTACCGCTATTATGAGGATGATCTTGTGTATCCTTCCGACGTGTGGACGGATATCGAGCACCTGCATCAGCGCGATCCGGAGCGCACGGGCTTCAACACGCAAAAGCCGCTTGCCCTCTTGAAGCGGATGATCTCGGCTTCATCAAGGCCGGGGGATATCGTGCTGGACTTTTTCGGCGGCAGCGGCACCACGGCGCTTGCTTCACAGATGCTCGACAGGCGCTTTATCTCCTGCGATTGCGGCGCGGCTTCGCTCCTTGTTACGCGCAGAAGGCTTATCGAATCGCAGCGCGAAACCGAGCTTTTCAGCGAAAAAAAGCCGTTTCGCATCGTGTATGATTCGCCGGGATCCTATCAGAAGCTTGCTTCGCCGGAGCGGTTTTTCGATTTCAAAAAAGCGGAAAACGGATATGTTGCCTCCGTAAACAAAATCGGTGGCTCAGCCTGCGCTTTTTGCGCGGCGGGCAGGCTTGAAAACGGCGTGTTTTTTGCGGATAGCTATGCGCTGCATCCAACGCTCACCGAGCAGCTTTTCATTCCGGACGGAGGAGTGCTTCACGTAGTGGACAGCCTTTGCGAGCAGGGCTTTTTCGCAATAGAATGAATAACGGCAAAAGGTCAGTTCAATAAACGAGCAAAAAACGGAGGCGCGCCTGTCGCCTCCGTTCATGCTTGATGCACAAACTATAAACTATTTTACTATATTTACAAGCCATTTGCCGCTCTTCACAAAGTAATAGCCGAGCGCGCACTTGATAAGCTCCGTGGAGCTGACAATGATATACATGGGAATGATGGGTATTGCCGTAAAGCGGCTGAGCACATAAGCCACGGGAACCGTTACCGCCCACACAAAGCAGCTGTCAAACAGCATGGTGATCTTGGTTTGCCCGCCGGAGCGCAGGGTGAAATAGCAGGCGTGGGTGAAAGCGTTGAACGGCATCATGCACGCCGAGATGATCAAAAAGCGCGAAGCAAGCGAACGCACCTCGTCACCCGTGTTGTATAAAAGCGGAATATAGGGCGACGCGATTGCGAGCAGCACGGCGAAAAACAGGCAGGAAAACACGCTGAGCGCGATTATCTTGCGGTCGGTATCCCGCGCCTCCTCGAATTTGTTTGCTCCGAGCAGGTTGCCGACGATTATTCCTATGGAGGAGCCCACGGACATAAAGAAAATATTGAACAGATTGGAAACCGTGCTTGAAATGTTCATGCCGGCGATCGCCGCAAGCCCGCGCACGGAGTAGCGCTGCTGAAGCGTGGTCATGCCGAGCGACCAAAGCATTTCGTTTACCATAAGCGGCATGCCCTTGATTATTATTTCGATCACAAGGCGCTTTGGTATGCGCAAAGATTTAAACACGCCGGAAAAGAAATCGTATTCCTTCGTGTGGGAATGCGCCCATATCACGATTATCAAAAGCTCTATGAATCGAGAGATCACCGTGGCTATGGCGGCGCCGCGAACGCCGAGGGCGGGGAAGCCGAGCTTGCCGAAGATCAGGATATAGTTGAACACAAAATTCACTATAACCGCCGTGCCGCTTGCGATCATTGGAATAAAGGTTTGCTTGGCTTCACGCAGCGATGAGGCGTAGCACTGCGCTATTGCGTGCGGCGCAAGCCCGATCATCATTATGTAAAGATAGCTTTTGCCGTGCGCAAGGGTGAGTGCAAGGTCGCCCTCCTCGCTGCCGCTGTGTAAAAAAAGCTTCAAAAGCGGCTCGTTAAACACAAGCAGCGCGGCGATCGCCGCGGCCGAGATCAGCAAGCAGCTTAAAAGCTTGAATCGCAGCACGTGGCGCATACCGGTGGAATCGCCCTTGCCGGCGAACTGTGCGCCGAATATGCCCGCACCCGAAAGGCAGCCGAAAACAGTGAGGTTGAACACAAACACAAGCTGGTTTGCGATGGCAACGCCGCTCATTTGCTCCGTGCCCATTCTGCCAACCATAATATTGTCCAGCACGGTCACAAACTGCGTGATGCCGTTTTGTATAACTATCGGAATGGCAACGGCAAAGATCAGCTTGTAAAACGCCCTGTCGCCAAAGTATTTTTTTGTGAAGCCCTTTTCCATGTTATATACTCTGCACTATCCCATCAGGGTTTTGGTAAGTACCGAAAGCATACCATATTTTGCTCATCAATGGAATAATTAAAGCCTTGCCTGCGCAAATATATATCTGATTTTACGAATGAAAGGTTTTTCATCCGTATTCGTGCGGCGGGTGAAATTATTTTTTCGTAAAACAGTATACAGACGGGCCAAAATATGATAATATAATAGCAGCGCAAGGAAGATGCGCCCTGAAGAATACTGATACTTTTTTGAAATAACGAATCGAAAGGAAGATGAAAAATGAATTGTCCAACCTGCGGAAATCCGATCGAAGGCAGCTCGGCATTTTGCACAAACTGCGGCGCAAAGCTGGATGGGGCGAATGAAGCCGCGCCAGCGCAGACCGATGGCGCATTTGACGGCGAATCGGGCTATTCCGATCCTGCTCCCGTGCCTGCACCCGCGCCCAAGCCCGCTTCGGGCGGCTATGTGAATGCGGCTGCCGCTGTGAATCAAGCACAAAGGCAGCAGCGCCCTCATGCGCCCGCGAAAAGTCGCAAGCGCGATATGGCGCCGTGCAGACCCATATCAACCTGGGGCTTTGTGTGGAGAACGCTTCTTTTTATGATACCGGTGCTGGGCCTCGTGCTGATGTTCGTTTTCGCCTTTGCAAACGGCATAAATGAAAACAGCCGCTCATACGCAAGAAGCGCGCTCATCCTTACGCTTCTGTTTGCGATCATTGTGATCGCGGGAGCGGTGCTCTGCTATATCTACGCACCTCAGATCACGAACTGGTTTGCGCAGCTTGCGGAAAACCTGCAAAAGCTTGCGCATTGACGCAAAACAGCTCCTGCACCGGCAAGAATACGGATGAAGCCGTGCAGGAGCTCGGCCGCATCCGCTCCATAAGCCGCCGAGCCGGCAGGGGAGAGGGCGCAGATCACGCTCGATAAGGCGTATCGTGCGGTCGGATCGAGCTGATTCCCGTTCAGGAGAAGGCTGTTTTCCAATTAAATATAGTGATGAACGGATAAAAATGCGAAGCAAGCCGCAGCATTTTTATCAAAATGCCCCTGCGGCGAGCAGCTCACTTCTCGCTCTTGAAAAGCCCGACAAATGCGGCGATCAAGCCGATAACGGCGGCGCAAACCGCGGCAATAAAGAACGCCGCAGTATCTATTATTGATTGAGCATCCGTTATCTGCTGCATTTTCAGGCAAAGAAACGAAAAGATAAACTGCATCAATGCAAACTTAAAATGCTTATTCATATTTCCTCATAAAAACGGGCTGCGCGGAGAGCCGTGCAGCCCGCAATAATTCTATTTTCTTATGCAAAGAACTTACCGATGATATCAACGATCTCCGCGCCGATACGCTTCTGCGCCTCAACGGTGCTTGCGCCGATATGGGGGGTGCAGCTTACCATGGGGTGAGAGTAGAGCGCGTCATTCTTGCTGGGCTCCTCCGCCCAAACGTCCAGACCCGCAGCGCGGACCTTGCCGCTGTTCAGCGCCTCGAGCAGCGCAGCCTCGTCGATATTTGCGCCGCGGCTGGTGTTGATGATGTTCACGCCGTCCTTCATCTTGGCGATGGTTTCGGCATTGATGAGGGGCTTGCCCTCGATGGCGGGGGTGTGGATGGAGATGAAATCGGAATTGGCGAAAAGCTCGTCCATTTCAACGTATTTCATGTTCTCGTTCTCAAGGCCTTCAACGTGGTAGATATCGTATGCCAGCACCTTCATGCCGAGCGCCTGAGCCATCCTGCCGAGGCTCTGACCGATGCGGCCGTAGCCGATCACGCCGAGGGTCTTGCCGCCGACCTCGATGCCCTTTGCATAGGCCTTCTTCTCCCACTTGCCTTCGCGCATGGAGTGACCCGCATGGCTCACGAAACGGGCGCAGGAGAGCATGTGAGCAAGCGCAAGCTCCGCAACCGCGTCGCTGGAGGCGCGGGGGGTGTTGCGAACGGCGATGCCCTTTTCCTCGGCATACTTGTGGTCGATATTATCGATACCAACGCCGCCGCGGATGATGAGCTTCAGCCTGCCGGTTTCAAGCGCCGCGTCGATGATGGGGGTGCGAACCTTGGTGGCGCTGCGAACGACGAGCACATCGAACTGCTTGACCTGCTGTGCGAGCTCCTCGGGCTCGTAGAACTGCTCAACTACCTCGTGACCCTGAGCCTTGAGAGCGGCAACCGCATTTTTCTCCATACCGTCGGATGCAAGAATACGCATAATAGTAACTCCTTTAAAAATTTATTATTTTTCTGTTTATAATGTGAGGAGCGGAATTTAAAGGAAATCCCGCTCCGTGGAATGCGCTTTAGCCCTTGTAGTTTTCCTTCTCGTACTGACGGAGGAAATCAACCAGCGCCACAACGCCCTCCTTGGGCATGGCGTTGTAGATGGAGGCGCGCAGGCCGCCAACGCTCTTGTGGCCCTTGAGGTTGTCGAAGCCCGCCTTCTTGGTGGCGGCAACCACCTCGGCGTCGGTCTCGGCGGAAGCGGTAACGAAGGGAACGTTCATAAGGGAACGGAACTCCTTCTCAACGGTGCCCTTGAACATCTTGGACTCATCGAGGAAGTCGTACAGGATCTTGGCCTTCTCCTGATTAAGCTTGTCCATGGCCTCGAGGCCGCCGATCTTCTTGAGGTACTTGAATACCTGGCCGCAGACGTAGATGCTCCAGCAGTTAGGGGTGTTGTACATGGAGCCGTTGTCCGCATGGGTCTTGTAGCTCATGTAAGTGGGCACGTAATCGGGAAGATCCTCACGGATGAGGTCCTCGCGCATGATAACGATAACCATACCCGCGGGGCCGATGTTCTTCTGAACGCCGCCGTAGATCACGCCGTAGTCGGACACGTTGCAGGGCTTGGAAAGGAACATGGAGCTCTGGTCGGAAACCAGGATCTTGCCCTTGGTGTTCGGCAGCTTCTGGAAGGTGGTGCCGTGGATGGTCTCGTTTTCGCAGATGTAAACGTAGTCCGCATCCTCGCTGATGGGCAGATCGGAGCAATCGGGGATATAGCTGAAGTTGCGATCCTTGCTGGTGGCAACGAGGTTGATCTTGCCGTACTTCTGAGCCTCTTTATATGCCTTGTTGGACCAGTTGCCGGTTACGATGTAGTCGGCAACGCCGTTCTTCATAAGGTTCATGGGGAGCATTGCGAACTGGAGGGTCGCACCGCCCTGGATGAACATGACCTTGTAGTTGTCGGGAATGTTCATCAGATCACGAAGATCCTGCTCGGCCTCGTCGATGATCTGCTGGAAAACCTTGGACCTGTGGCTCATCTCCATAACGCACATACCGGAGCCTTCGTAGTTCAGAAGGTTGTCGCGGACGCTTTCAAGCACCTCTTCGGGAAGGATGGAGGGACCTGCTGAGAAGTTGTAAACACGACCGTATTTCATTGCAAATACTCCTTAAACAAAATTAGTTTGCTTTTTCTTCGGAAGCTTGCTTCCATACCAGATTATAACGCTAAAAAAGATTCAGGGCAACCGAAAAAAGCGTTTTTTGCATATATATTTTTTAATGTATAAAACAGAATAGCCGTATTCGTGCGCGGGCGCGGATAAAGCGGCCCGACGCCCGATATATATTTGCGGCGAACCTTCACGAACGGCATTTTCCGCAGCAAAAGAGGTGTGCGCGCTATTCTTACAGCCCCATCGCAATGCGAAGGATCATTACGGCGTCCGCCACGGTCACTTCGCCGTCGCCATTCACATCGCCCGCCAAAGCCTGCGCGGGGGAGAGCTGCGCAAGCTCCATCGCACCGCGCAGCGCAAGCACGGCGTCCGAAACGCCCACTGCCCCGTTTTCGTCCAGATCGCCGGGAAGCGGCGCGTCGGCTCCAAGGCCGATAAGCCCCGTAAGCTCCGCATAGGGGTAATCGGGGTCGCCTTCCATGGTCCAAACGCTTTCAAAATCGTAGCCGGAGTAGCTCTGCGCGCTCATCATCTGTGCGCCGCTCAACGCGGTGCCGTTGAAGCTGTCGCCGTTTGCGCAGCTTGAATCCAGATAGTAGCAGTCTAAAAACCTTGCGGGAAC
>CAMVMM010000035.1 GCA_947168565.1 uncultured Clostridia bacterium
GCGCTTCCAAAAGCCTTCCCCTCCGAGGGGAAGGTGGCTGAGGCGGCGCAGCGCGGCGCGAAGTCGGATGAGGTGGAATGCCTTCCGGCAAATGAAATTCGTCCAATGCCGGGTGAAATCTTTTTCAAAAGGTGCAATCCGTTTCGCGGGTGAAACCTGCAAAGCCGGTCGCGCTAAAAACTCATGCGGAGCTTCTGAACGATCAATTGATTTTTGATTGACGGGAAACTGCCGATATGTTACAATTCGTATATCGGCATGGCGCCTGCGGAAACGCCGGCAATGTGTCGGCGATAAAACAATCAACCGCTAATAATACTCGCTAAATCAGGGAGGGCAATTATGGGCTTTAACAGCTGTATGTTTGATGCTGCGGGAACGGTTTTCCCGATATTCTTCGGGATAGCTTTCGCATTTATCTTCGGTGTGATCATCTTCGGTGCGGTAAAGAGCATACGGGAATGGAATAAAAACAACAATTCCCCGCGCCTCACCGTGCCCGCTTCGGTGGTTTCAAAGCGCACGAGCGTTTCATCGCACATGCACAGCGCGGACAGCGCCATGCACCGAACCCACCACACAACCTACTACGTTACCTTCGAGGTGGAGAGCGGCGATCGGATGGAGCTGCACGTTGACGGGCGCGAGTTCGGTATGCTCGCCGAGGGCGATATCGGTATGCTCACCTTCCAGGGCACGAGGTACCTTGGGTTTGAAAGAGGTTAAGCTTCCTTTTTGACTCTTGCTGCCTTGCCGCGCTTGGGCAAGCTGAAAACTGCGCACACCGAGCCTTGGGCGCAGGATGGTATGGCAAAACACACTAAAAAGAGCGACTTCCACGGTCGCTCTTTTATTCGTTGATTCTGTTTTTCTCTCTCAGAGCTTCAACAGTCATCAGCACGAGCCTAATATCGGCTTCGCTTAGGCCGGAAACGTCTACGACCTTCCTTTGCTCTATTCCGAGGAGGTAGTCGGTGGAAACGTGGAAGATGTCGGCAAGCTTTATCAGCACGTCCGGCGAGGGTGTGCGCTCATGCAGCTCGTAGTAGCTTACCACTGATTTTGTTACGCGAAGGCGCGAGGCAAGCTCTGATTGCGTCATGCCGAATGAGGTGCGCAGCTCGCGCAGTTTTTCTCCGAAGTTGACCATAATAATACCTCCGTTAGGGTTTAGTTTATACCAAAAGCATATCATTATGGTTGAAATAAGTATTAAAATAGTTGACAGAATTCTAATTAATTGCTATAATCAGCGTATTAACCAATAAAAGTGAAAGGTTGGTACTCATTATGAGAAAGAACGGACTTACAACGGCGGGCATGATAGTGATACTGTCGGCGGCGGGGGTGCTTGCGATAACATCTCTGATTGCGCTTGCTACGGCGAAAATGCGCTATTTGGGCTACAATTATTCTCTTAACTATCATGCTCAAGAAGATCTTAATGCAATTCGCGCAATAATGGGTGGCATTATGGCGTTTGCGCTGCTCTCTTTTATTTGGGCATTTAGTAAAAAGAAAGGCAGCCTCATACTCGGTATTGTTATTTCGGCAATCGCTGCCTTTTACTGTACAGGACTTTTTATAGCTGCTTTGGCGACCGGTCCGGTTGAAGTTTCACCGGTTCTGCTTGGATTTATGGCCTTTTCCAGTATAGCGCTTCTGGTGGGAATCATTCTCAGGTTTGCCGGTGTTTGCAAAATGAGGAAGCAGCTTTCGTACGAAAACTCTGCTGCCGAATAACGCTTCGAAGCGTGTTAAATACCGCAAAATTCAAAGGGCGAACGGAATGCTCCGTGCCGCCCTTTTTGCTTGGCGCTCCGTGCCGTTTACACCACCAGCAGCACCTTATCCCCCGCCGAGCTGCAAATAAAACCGCTTTGCCATAGAAAAAATAAGGCCGGATTTTGCTCATGACTGCGTGGTATATACTGAACTCTTTTGCAACACAAACAATATAGAGCCAGAACCTATCAAAAAGGACTTTTTAAAAGCCGCTGTTTATGATAAAATGAAACTTATCAAAATTTTTTAAGAGGGAAATACAAAATTTAAATATGAAAAAGAAAATCTCAAGCATATCATATTTGTTTGTTTTGCTTGCTATTGCCGCAGCGCTCACATTTTTAGCGTTTCAAGCCTTCAGTATGTATGATTTCGGCCATTATATAACGGTCAAGATCTTCTGCCGGGTCGCCGCGGCCCTGCCCCTTGTGATTGCCCTGCTCTCGCTCGTGCTTGCGGCAATAAACAGGAAAAAGGCGTTTATAAATAAAACCGTTCTGTTTGCGTTTCCAGTTGTGTTCGCCGCAGCGGAGGGCATTTCCTATCTTGTTCTGCGGCTTGTCGGAGTTATTCGCTGGCAAAGGCTCGGCAATTTCTTTGAAACCGGCTTTGCGCCGCTCATGGCTTTTATGGCGGCTTCGGCCGTTATCTCCCTGCTTTTGAGCCTTATCTTCGCGGAGGCGATGGAGCGCTGCGGCGAAAAAGGCAAAAAAAGGCTGACGGGCATTCTGGGCCTGATTGCAATAGCGCTCTTTTCGGTGGCGTTCACCTATCTTGCGTGCGATTATCTGAATGTGTACGGCTTTAGAAACAGCGTGTCCACCAAAGCATTTTTCGCTCTTGCGCTCGGCTTCGTGCTGATGATCGCCGTGATTGCCGTTCCGCTTGCGCTTCGCAATATAAACAGGAGGGATGCTTCCTTAAGCAGCGCCGTTCTTTTCGCGTTTCCTGTTGCGTTCGCCGCGTCGGAGGGCATTTCGTATCTTGCCTTGAAGCTTTTAGGGGTAATTGAGTGGACAAGGTTTGGGCAAACGGAGGTTTTCGTAACGGGCATTTCGCCCCTGATGATATTCACTGCGGCGTCTGCCTGCCTTTGCCTGCCGCTGAGCATGGCGGTTATGGAGGCGGCAAAGCGCGGGGGCAAAAAGTAATAGGGCTTATATAAAAAATGCAATTTTAAAGGGCGAACGGAATGCTCCGTGCCGCCCTTTTTGCTTGGCGCTCCGTGCCGTTTACACCACCAGCAGCACCTTATCCCCCGCCTTAACTCCGTCCGCAAGGCTTGGGTTAAGCTCGATGATTCGGGAGGACGGTATGCGGAAGCGGCGGGCGATATCAAAAACGCCGTCGCCCTCCGCCGCGGTATGCACGATAAGCCCGCTCGGGATCGGCTCGGCCGCCTCGTCCGCGCTCTTTTCCGCAAGCCCCACCACGGCCTCCGCCTCGGCTATGCTGAAAAATTCGCTGCGCACGGCAATATTATAGGTTATCTGCGCGCTCCTTGAGCTGCCGCCCGTAACGGAGGCGGTGCAGCCAAGGCGGATCTCGGCGCTTTGCGCGTCCTGCGGGGCGGCGGTGCGGATGGAAAACGGCACATCCTCGTTGAAGGCGTACAGCCTGCCGCTTGCGGAGCGGTAGATAAGGCGCGTCATCAGCACCCCCTCAAGGCTCATTTCGCCGCGATCAACGCTTTTATTCGTCAGTATCGGCAGCGCCCGCGCGCTCACGGTGCTGAAAATATCCGAAAGCCCCTCGGGAACGGTCAGATTCTCGCGCAGAGTATGCGCCGAATCCGCGCCGCCAAGGGCGGATAAAAGCGCGGTTTTCCTGCGCAGGCATGAAAAATTGATGCTTGGGGAGAAGGCGTCCAGCGGCAGGGTGATTTTGCCGCGCCTCAGCGCAAACACGCGCAGCTCTATATCGGCGTCCACCGATATGAGCGAAAACTCCGTGCCAAGCGCGCGCACGCCCGATGAGCGCAGCTCCGCGGCGGCAAAAACCTCGTCCGCCGTGCCGTCCGTCGCCACGTTTTCGCGGAAGGGCAGGCTGCGCGTTATCTGCACCGGCTCGCCCTCGGCGGTTTTGGCAATTATGCTCACCTCCGCAATGCCGGAAACGGTCACGCCCCCGCTTTCAAACGCCGTGTCCCGAACGCTGAGTGTGACGCCGTGCGAAAGCACCTGATCCGCGCCGCTTTCGGAAAGCTCCTCGGAAAGGTGCAGCATGCCGCTTCCAAGCTCCACCCTGCGGCAAAAGTCCTGCGTGCTCGTTTTTATCTCCATATCCGAAACGCCCGCAACGCCCGAAAGCACGCGCAGCGGGGCGGCGGTGGTTACGGAATACTCCATATCCACGGCGGCTGAGAGCATTATCCGCCCGTCCGTGGCCCTGCGCACCGAAAGCGCGGCGATCATGGCGTGTGCGGAGGCAAGCATGCCCGTTTCTATCGCCTCATCGCTCACGCTGTGCGCAAACGGGGATTCGGAGGAAAAGGCGTAGCGATCCCCATTTTCGTCCGAAACTATCAGATCGGCGGTGATGCGCCCGCCAAGGCTCAGCCTGCCCGCCTCGCATTTGCAGCTTTCAAGCTCCGTTTGGGCGGTGTAGTCCAGTATCTCGGCAACGCTCCTGCCCTGCGGCGGAGGCAGCGCGCCCTCAAGCTCCGTTTGCTCGCTGCCGCGGCAGATCAAACGAACGGCGTTTATTTCGTTCCAAATCAGTTCCATATTCTCCTTACTCTCTCCTCGCGGTTTTTTCTGCTCCGCGGCGCGCGATAGGGCGGCTTTCCCAAATAGGCGCGGCGGAATATCGCTAAAGTGTATGAGCAAAGGGATAATAAAATTACATCGGCTTAATGCTCCCGTAAGGGGCTTTTTTATGGAAAACAAAAAACTTATCCACATTTTCAACAGAGTTTTCCACGTGCAGAGGAAAAAGTTTTCCACATATTCCACATGGTTTTCCACTTTTTCAAGCTATACGCGCAATTTTGGCTGTTGATAAATTTTGCCGAAAAAATTTGAAAAACACAATATATTTAGGGTCGGGTGGGGCTCGGGTGTTGACTTTTGGGCATTTCAAGTCTTTCTGTGGTGAAATAGTTCGCAAAAGCCCGTTTTTTTTACAAGATCCGCATAAAACGGGAGGTGCGCAAAACAGGAGAGTTTTTCAGGCGCGGATGGCGTGAAAGCCGAACGGTACGAAAAAAACCGGGCGCGCCGTGAAGGGGGAGTTCGGCGCGCCCTATGCCGAGCGAGGGCGGGAGTGACCGGGGGGGGGAGGATCGCCCCCGCGCTCGCGGTTGGCCCGATGCTTGCTTATTTTACGGCGGATTTGCCCATCACGGTGCTTCGGCCGTCCTCTATTATAAGCTTGTCCGCCACGAGGGCGATGAATTCGCCGTTCGTGGGCTTATCGTTTTTGCCGTAAACGTTGAAGCCGAAAAGCTTGTTCATATTCTCTATCTTGCCGCGCATCCAGCTCACCTCTATCGCGTGGCGTATCGCGCGCTCCACCTTGCTGGGCGTGGTGTTGAAGCGCTTTGCTATACCGGGGTAAAGCTCCTTTGTGATGCGGCTGATAAGCTCCGGATTGTAATACACCATTCGTATCGCCTCGCGCAGAAAATGGTAGCCCTTGATGTGCGCGGGAATGCCCACCGTCAAAAAGATGGAGGTTATCTTTTCATCCAGGCTCTTTGCCTGCGAGGGCGCCGTGAAGGAAAGCTCCCGCTCGCCCGCGTCCGAGCCCGCGGAGGCAAGCAGATCCTTCATTCGGCGGTGCAGAAACTCCGGCTCCACGGGCTTGAGCATCACGTAGCTTGCGCCCTTTGAAAAGGAGCGCTGAAGCAGGCTGTCGTTTCGCATATAGGAAACCATGATCACTATGCCGGGGCGGCTCGCGCTCTCCTTGGTGAGCTGCTCAAGCAGATCGAGCCCGTCCAGCTTGGGCATCACAAGCTCCGTTATCAGCACGTCGAAGCGCTCCTCGCGCAGCTTCATCAGCGCGGCCTGCCCGTCCGCCGCCTCCTCCACCCTTATAAGCTCCTTATCCGTTCTGAAATAATCCACGGTCTGCCGCCGGAACTGCGCGTTGCCGTCCGCGATCAAAACTCGGTATTCTGCCATAAAATTTCATCCTCCTTGGTGATTCCTTGTTTTCGGTTGAAATAATTGTAACAGCGCAAATTTCGCATTTCCACAGCGAAGAAGCGCTGATTTTGTTGCATCCTGTTGAATGCGGGGGCAAGTTTTGCCGTATTTTGGCTTGCGCCATGTTTTTGTGAAGCATTGTGCGCCGCTGTGCGGTATACGGTGAAGGAAACGGGAGAAAATCGTGCAGGATCGCGGCACGGAAGGCATTTTGCGAACGCTTTTTCGCTCAAAACGGAGAAAAGCTTTGCCGGCGGCGTAAGAGTACGCGCCGCGCAACAAAAACGGAAAAAGCGCGATAATGCGGGGCGCGGAAAACTCGGATGGGCGCGGATAAGCTGTGGAAAAGGGGGCTGAAGGCGGGCGGGGAGTGGGAAACCCGTCATTTTGAAGCGGCGGGGGCTTGAAAGCGAATTTATTTGGTGGTAAAATTACACGGAAGATAAAAGCTGCCGGAGCGCTCCGCCGCGCTTGCGGCCGCCGATCTGCTCCCCCGATAAAAGCTCTGATTTGCCGGGCGGAGCGATATCGGCCATATTTCGCGGCGCAGCTTTGGCGGCGGGCGAAACGGCAAAAAAATAAACTGTTGACGTGCCGCACGTATCACCGAAATGCTCGAGATCATATTGGCGCATCAATGGCTTGGGAGGTAAATATGGATTCAAAAGCAAAAAAAGGCGTCGCACTGCTTTCAGTTCTGCTTGCCGTCGTTTTGGTGCTGGGCGCAGCTTCGCTCGCGCTTGCCGAGCCCGCGGCGAAGCAGGAGCAGGTGGAGGTTTTGACCGAGGCGCTGGATTATTCCCTGGCGGAAAACTGGTCGCTTTTTGCCGAAGGAGGCGCGGAAAAGCCTGCGGACGTGTTTTGGATAGCGCCGCTGGTGGACACGCGCAGCTACGCCAATTCCATCGACCTGAACGATAAGCTCAAGGCCCGCTTCGACGCCGCGCTTCTTGCGCAAAGGGGCATATATGAGGGCGCGTGCAGGATCTATTCGCCCTATTACCGGCAGGTTTCGCTGAACGGCTATCTGCTTGAGGGCGGGGAAGCCGAGCAGGCGCAGAAAAATGCTTATCTTGACGTTTCCGCCGCGTTCCGCTACTATCTGGACCATGAAAACGGCGGCAGGCCGATAGTGCTCGCGGGCTTTTCGCAGGGCTCGCAGATGTGCATAGAGCTGCTGAAGGAATACTTCGGCGGGGACGGCGCGCAGGCAAGGGCGCTGCGCGAAAGGCTTGTGACCGTGTTTGCGATAGGCTTTTCCGAAACGGATGAAGCGCTTTCCGCCTATCCGCAGATAGTGCCGGCAAGCGGAGAGGGCGAAAACGGCACCGTGGTGATGTTTGATTGCGAGGACGGCACGGTGAGCGGCTCCATCTTCATACCGAGGGGCAAAAAGGGTATTTCGATAAACCCGCTCAATTGGAAAACGGACTCGGCAAGGGCCGATAAAAGCCTGAACAAGGGCGCCGTGATAAACGGCGAAACCATTCCCGCGCTCTGCGGCTGCTATATAGATGAAAGCAGGGGTTCGCTCATAGTTACGGACGTTTCCGCCGAGCAGTATAAAAACCCCCTTCCGCAGCTCTTTGAAAACGGCTCGTTCCATACCTTCTGCCATATGTTTTTCTTTAATAATCTAAAGGAAAACCTGGAGCTGAGGGTGAATAATTATACCCAAAAGGCGGACGGCTCCGCCGCGCCCCTCGATATAGCCTATCTTCTGGCGCTTCAGGGGCTGAGGGAAAAGCTGCCCGCGCTCGGAAAGATAGGGGATACCGTTTGCGAGCTTTCGGCGCTGCTGCTCCCCGCCCTCTGCGCGTTTTTGTATATCGCGGTGGATAAGCGCTTCGGCCGCATCGCGCTTCTTAATTTCGGCGCAAGCGAGCTTGCAAATCTTTTCGCTAAAAACACAGCCTGCGTGCCGCGCCCGTATCTGCGGGATGCGCGAATAGTGCCGGTCAAGACCTCCGCAAGCTACTCCATGCCCAGCGGACACGCCATGTATGCCACAAGCATCCTGGGCAGCATCGCCGCATGGCAGCACAGGGGCAAGAAATGGCTCGCCATCGTTTGCATCGCGCTGATAGTGCTGGTGGGCTTCATCCGCAATTTCGTTGGCGCGCACACCCCGCAGGACGTGGCGGTGAGCATGCTTCTGACCGTTTTCATAATGCTGGCGGTCACAAGGCTCTGCCTCCACCTTGAAAAGCATCCCGAAAAAACCGAGCTTTTCCTGGGAATAGGCGCGGCTGTTGGGCTTGCGGTGCTGCTCTATGCCAATTTAAAGCGCTATCCCGTGGACCCCACCGGCAGCACCGGACTTACCGAGGGCGGCATAGTGAAGGCGAAGGCGGAGGTGTTCGCTTCATTCGGCAAATGGATGGGACTGCTGCTCGCCATATTTATGGACAGGCGCTTTATTCGCTACGAGATCAATAAAGCCGCTTCGGCACGCTTTGCCTGGGGCGCGCTCGGCGCGGCGCTCTTCGCGGCGGCAAACCTTATAGTCAGCAAGCTCAAGGTCCCCGGACCCGCCGGCATGGCGATCTGGTTCGCGGTTTATATTCTGGCGCTTGCGCTCATTCCCATGGCGGCGCAGAGGCTTGCGAAAAAAAGGAAATAATAATCACCGGCTCAAAAGGACATGAAACGGGCGTGACCGCGATGGTCACGCCCGTTTTGTCTCTTGGATTTTGTGGGGCAAAATCCGATGCTCGTTATGAATGTGGACAAGGATGCATCCCCACCTCATCCGACCTCGCTTCGCTCAGCCACCTTCCTCTCAAGGGGACGGCTTTTTCTGCCCTCGCGGCATCTCCGCAAACCGTAATATGCTGTTTACTTGTATTCCGACATAGTTACAAACTGAACCTTTTGACCATCGGCGACACCAACGAAAGTGTCATGAGAGAATCTGCCAGTCGTAAGATAGTGTTCAATAACATACTTTGCAGTGTAAGGCATCTCCAGATTGATGATTTCGTCTATATGAAACCATTTTGAGACACCTTCGTTTGATTGTATCATCTTAGGATAATCCTTGTTCAGGTCTGCGAAATAATAGTAGTTTTGTCTGATTTCTCCCTTGACATTTCGCAAGGTAATATAGCGCAACTGTAACCCTTCAAGAGAATCACGGTCAACATTAAGCTCTTCTTTCAGTTCTCGCAAAATACAAGATTCAGGATTGTTGAGCTCATGGTCCTCAAAATGACCGCCCGCTGAACCCGTCCAAACATTGTTTACGACCTTGCCTCCTTGTCTGTATAGCAGAAGCACCCTGTCATCTTTAAAAATATACACGGAAGTCATATTCCGGAGTGTTGTCATTCAGTTCACCTCCACAAATCCCGATTTGTTTTGGTCATTATACTATTGTTGACCGACGTAGTCAATTACCTTGCACTTGAGGCAGAATGAGGCGCTTCATTACGAAGTGTCTCCTTCACAGGCCCCGCTTTTGCTTTCATCCGAAAAGCGCACATCGCTAACTGCTAACTGCTAACTGCCAACTGCCAACTGCCGACTGCCGATTGCCGATCGTTATACCTGCGGATCGTCCGCAAAATTCGTGTATTTCGCAACCTCCGGCACCCACATCACCTTGAGCGTGGCGGTGGCGCCGTTTCTGTGCTTGGCAACGTTTATATAGGAGGTGTTGTCCCCGTCCTGCGCCTCCTGCGTTTCGGGGTAGGCGGCGGGGCGGTAAAGCATCATGATAACGTCCGCATCCTGCTCTATGGAGCCGGATTCGCGCAGGTCGCTCATCAGCGGCATGTGCTCCTTGCGCTGATCGGGGGCGCGTGAGAGCTGGGAAAGCAGAACTATTACTATATTTAATTCTCTTGCGATCATCTTGAGGCCGCGCGTCATCTCGGCCACCTCAAGCACCCTTGAATCGCGCCTGGAGGTGGACTGCATGAGCTGCAAATAGTCTATCACCACTATATCAAGCCCCTGCTGCGCCTGGATCCTGCGGCATTTGCTGCGAATATCCGCAACCGTGGCAACCGGCGAGTCGTCTATCATAAGGCTTGCGGAGCCAACGGTGTTGAATTGGTCGGCAATTCGGAATATCTCCTCCGCCTCAAGGTCGCCCGTGCGCAGCTTCTGCATATTCACGCCCGCCTCGCCGGACATTATGCGCATCACAATCTGCTCCTTGGGCATCTCAAGGCTGAATATAAGCACGTTCGCCTTCTCGCGCACGGCGGCATGGGAGGCTATGCCGAAGGCGAAGGCGGATTTACCTGCGGAGGGGCGGCCCGCAACTATCACAAGGTCGCCGCGCTGAAGCCCGCTGGTCAGCTCGTCCAGCTCGGCAAGCCCGGTGGCTATGCCGGTGCGCCTGCCCTTCAGCTGCATAAGCTCGCCTATTTGATTATATACCTCCGCATACACCTCGCCTATCATGGGAATATGATCGGCGGTTTTGCGCATGGAGATATTGTAGATGCGGCGCTCGGCGTCGTCCAGAATCGCCCTTGTGTCCCGCGAACTCTCGACTGCGTCCTTCATGATGCTTCGGCCCGTGTAAAGCAGCTTTCTGCGAACGGAGTGCGCCTCCACTATCTCTATATAATGCTCTATGTTGCTCACGCTCGGCGGCGCCATCGCTATTTCCACAAGGTAGGCGTTGCCGCCAACGGCGTCCAGCTTGCCGTCGCGCTCCAGCATATCGGTGAGCGTTGTGAGGTCTATGCTCTTTCCGCTGTCGTAAAGCTTTTTCATAGCGGAAAAAATATCCCTGTGCGCGGCAAGGTGAAAATCCTCCGGCGCAAGCGTGTCCAGCGCCTTCTCGGCGGCGGAGGCCGCGGAATAGGAGGTGTCTATTATGCTGCCGAGCACGGATCGCTCCGCCTCCGCGTTGTGCGGCATGCGCACGGCGTCCATTATGCTGTCCAGAGCGGAGCCTTCGCTTCCCGCATCCGGTATGCGGTTTTTTATATCTTCCATAAAATAATACTAAAACGCGGGAAAAAGACCGCGCTCGGGCGGTGGGCCTGAAAAAAGGAGCTGCGGGCCTTGCTCCGCCGTTACTCCGCCAGCGGAAGCACCTCCACCTTGAAGGAGGCGTTCGTTTGCTCAAACATATGCGCGCTCACGGTGTAGATGCCGATAGCCTTTATGGGCTCATCCAAGCCGATGCGCTTTTTATCCACTTCTATGTCGTACTGCTCCTTGAGCGCGGCGGCTATCTCCTTGCCGGTTATCGCGCCGAAAAGCCTGCCGTTTTCGCCGCATTTGGCGTAAACCTTAACGGAAAGCCTGCTCATATCGGCGGCAAGCGCCTTGGCGTTCTGCCTCTGCACCTCGTGGCGGTGCTTCTGGGCGGATTTTTTGATGTTCACGGCGTTTATCGTGTCCGCGTCCGCAGGCACGGCAAGCCCCTTGGGGATAAGAAAATTCTTGGCATAGCCGTCGCTCACGTTCGCAATATCGCCCGCCTTGCCGCAGCCATGCACGTCGCTTTTAAGAAGGACCTTCATTTATTCGTCACCTCCGTCGGTATTTTTGGTTTCCTTTGCATCGTTTTCGTTATTTTCGTTATTGTCGTTATTGTCGTTGCTTTCGCTGTTTTCGCCGTTTTCGGCGGCATCGGAATTATCGGCATTATTCGCGCCGTCCCCCGCGTTTTGCGGAGCGTTTTCACCGTTTTCACCGTTTTCGCCGCTCTCGCCGTTTTCGTCATCCGATTCATTATCGAAAAACGCCTCGCTGGTTTTGCGCACGGCTATGATCCTGGGGCCGTTTCCGTCGCCAAAATCCACCGTAACGGTGTTGCTGTGCTCGCGGTTCGCCTTTTCAAACGCCTCGCGGATAAGCCTGTCCGTGCGGATCAACCTGCGGCGGATGCCGGCGTACAGATCCACGGCGCCCACTATCGCCATAAAATAGGGGGAGAGCAGCGCCGCAAATATCACAAAGATGCGCACCGGCAGGGAAACCGCGTCGCGCCCGCGCGAGGCGACGTAAACGACGGTGGCGGCGCCTGCGGCGGCAAGCGGGGGCAAAAGCATATAGAGCACCGTGGAAAGCACCACCGGAGCGGCGCCAAAGCCCGCGGCATACATTATTATGATGGCGGCGGCAAACACGGGTATGCCTATCCTCAGCCCAAAGGGAAGCTGCCATTCGCGGAAGCGCGCCATAGGACGAATATCCGCCTTGGCGAGCGAGCAGAAAAGATGCGCAAGCGTAACCGTGAAAAATGCCGCTGCTTCCGCAAAAAGCACAAGCATTCCGTAAAACATGGTGGGCAGGGCTTCGATTATTTCATTAAGCCCCTCCGATGCGTAGCCCGCGGCGCTGTAGTATTCGTTCAGCGAGCGCAGCATGTCCAATATGCCCTCATAGGGCGCCTTGCCCAGGATAAGCGAGGGCAGACCTATGCCCAGATACAGCGCGATGAGTCCTGCGGCGGCAAGCGCAAAGGCTATGAAGCGGTAGGGTACCCGCCGCGCAAAGCCCAATGCCGTGAACATGGCGAAAAACGAGAATGCGCCCCAGAGCGCGTACATGGTGACGTCGTTTCCAAGATGCCCGAAAAATATGCCAAGCAGCGTGAAAAAAGCGGCGATGAACGCATAGCTTTTACCGAGGCACACGTAAAGAAACGTCATGCCCGCAGCGGCGGCTATCAGCAGCACGGGTGAAAACGCCCCGGCGAAAGCGCCGCCAAGCCCTATCAGCAGCGCGATGATGAAATTTTTGAATGAAGCGGATTTTTCCATTTATCTATACACCTTTTCCCATGGGGGCGCGGCGTGCCGCCGAAAAAGTAAACACCCCCACGTTTACTAATTATACCTATTTTAGCGGATAAGTCAACCACCGAAGCGCAGCTTTCCGACAGGAAGGGGGAGCTGGCGCATGGTTACTCCAAATATGAGCCGGATTATGCCGGCTTTCCGACAGAAGGGGAGCGATCCGCTGCCTATGCCGCTTTCAGTAAAATAAAAAAATGCCCGAGGGCATTTAAAAGGCAGGCGATAAGGCGCTTTTGCTATCCAAGCATGGACACGAGCGGCACCACGATAAGCGAAAGCACGAAAAGCCCCGCCAACACAAGGCAGATTATGCGCACGATGTTTTTATTGGTTCCCATTTTAATAATTCCTTTCTTTTTTCGGTTCGGTATTGCCCTAAAAATTCAGCCCCTTCGCGTAATGCAGGTAGAGCAGCGCGCCCGCCAGCGCCAAAATCGCGCAAAGGGCAAGCATCAGCAGAATATCCGCGCCGCCGGGCCTCGGCGCCGAGCGCTTTTTACCCGCGCCGGAGCGCCTGCGCGAAACGCGCCGAGCGCGCCTTTTATGCTTAAAAGCAAGCCTTTTTTTCACAGGCCCCTCCTCCGTGCGGCATTTTGACCGTCACGCCTATTTTAGCATAGCGGGGCGCGCTTTTCAAGGCGCGAAATCAGTCGGTTTTTGATTTTTGCATTCAAGGGCCTTCCTTCGGGCTTGTAAAGGCGGGCGGGTTGTGCTATTATTCAAAAGGATAAAACGCTTGATAAACGCGCAGGAGGAAAGATGGAGACTATAAGGATAAAACGCTTGATAAGCGCGCGGGAGGAAAGATGAAGCTTATAAGGATAAAACGCCCGATAAACGCGCAGGAGGAAAGATGAAGCTCATTATGTTGAAAAAGCGCCTTGCAGCGCTTGCTTTCGCGCTGATCCCGCTCCTGATGCTCGCCGCCGCGTCATGCAGGGAAAACGGCGGTGAACGGGGAGCGTCAAAGCCGCCCCCGCATTTCATCGACGTGCCTTCAGCGCAGGAACCCTCCGCGCAGCCGACCGAAGCCGCAGCGGGCGCACAAAATACAGCGGAGCCGACTGCCGAGCCCTCCGCGCAGCCGACCGAAGCCGCAGCGGGCGCACAAAATACAGCGGAGCCGACTGC
>CAMVMM010000036.1 GCA_947168565.1 uncultured Clostridia bacterium
CCGGCGGGAAAGAACTCAGCTTCCATAAAACAGAAGTGGGGAATTACGGGATTCGGAATGCAGCGAGGCTGGGAGATGGTTATATTATCCAGCTCTGGAATCAGTTTTCCGCAGACACCGCGCTTTTATACAAAATGGATCGTGAAGGAAACTTGACCAACAGCTTCTCGTATGAGGAAGCAGATTGCGACTACTACATTACCGATATGGTAGAATTTGAAGGACAGGTTTACCTTTCCGCATACGCTGTTCCGAAACAGCAGGATCCGGGCGGAAGGGACGAAATCGCAGCAATACTCGATTATATATTCTCAAAAGAAGGCGGAGGATGGGATAATTCCGCTGAAGAATTGACCACGATCGTACGAGATAACTACACTGCGATGCTGCTCATCTGTGATCCGGAAGGAGGCGCTCCAAAGACTTTCTATTCCGTGAAAGGTTCATTGGGCGGTGATTTGTCTGTCAACACTTCGGGGCAGTTGGAATGGAATGTTGAAAGCATAACGACAACATTCTTTTCCCCAGCAACCAGTTCTTTTTCAATCGGTGGTAATTGTGCCGTTTTCTGCTACACATTCGATACTGAAGGAAACCTGACGGGACAGACGGATACAGGCAATATAGTTCCATACCGCAGATAATTAACCGATTGTAATTTCATTTCAAATGAGTCAAAAAAACATGGGGCTGCTGCACTAAGCCCCAGCAAAAACAAGACCGGGCAGCCCGCAAGGGCTGCCCGGTCTGCTGCTTTCGTGTATACCCGATTTGTAATTTGCTGAGAAACCATTCGGAAAGCGGGCAATTTATACAATGAAACCGATCGGTAATCAAGTGGCAACGCCATATTACGTTGCGAAAACGATCAATGAAGGCGATCCGGTGCTCAAAATGGCGGAGATTTTGGGCGAATTGGACTATCGTAAGCTCCGGAGAACGTATAAGAAACGTTGGCGAAGCATTTCTCCCGAGATCATGTTCTCCATAATCGTTTTTGCAAATATGAAGGGGATCTATTCAAGCAGAGGGATAGAGGAGGCCTGTAAGACCGACATACGGTTCATGTGGCTGCTTCAGTATCACAAGGCTCCGGATCATTCAACAATATCGAGATTTCTTGAAAACAATATGTCGGGCTGTGCGGAGGCCTTTTTTATCGGCTCCCTGAAAAGCTTGCTGAAATGGACGAGATAGCCTATACTTGCCAAAATGAGCTGTATGGAGAGCCACCCCGAAACTCTGATTCCTATCCGGCAAGCCCGAATGCGTCATCCCGATCGGGCAAGCCCACAAGCTTCATCCCTATCGGGCAAGCCCGAAAATCTTCCGACCGGGCAAGCCCGGAAAGCTTCATTCCGATCGGGCAAGCTCCGAGAGCCTTTTGCCGATAATTTTTTCTTCCTTCATCAGATACACGATTGCGGAAGCGTTATCGGGGAAGGCGGCAAGCAGGCCGGAACGGATGAGCTCGGGCGGAGCTTCGACCTTGCCGTCATGGCTGCAGCAGAGCAACTCGCAGATGGGGGATTTCAGCTCGCTTACGATCTCCCGTTCGGTTTCCTCGGTAAAATCGTTTTCAAACAGCCTGATCGAGCCGCTTTGCATGGAAACAACGATGATCTGCCCCTCGCTGATCCTGCGCGACTTTCGGAAGCCCTCCGCAAATTGAAGCAGCCTGTTTCCGCTCGACGTGTTGAGATAGCCCCGAATGATTTCGAGCATCTTCGGATTCTGAATGTACGACGCCACCTCGTCCATATCCAGGCTGTATCCGTTCATAACGCCCTGTATCAGCGCCTCCACTGCCATCATGCCGCGCGCCTGCGGGTCGCGCAGATAGGCGAGCAGATCGATATTCATCTTTTTATTTATGCCTTCGACCATGCCGGTGAAGAAGGTGCTTTCCTCGCCAAGGCAGCGACCGACCGCCTCCATGTGCGCAAAGCCCTCAAAAACGTCCGAAGCGCGCATGCGCCTGCGCTCTCCGGCAATGACCGCTCCGCCCGAGAGCAGCTTATCGGTGGTGGTGTTCAGCACGTCCGCAAGCTCAAGCAGAAGCGCGGCGTCCGGCAGAGCATCCCCGTTTTCCCATTTGGAAACGGCCTGAAACGATACGTTCATTCGCTGCGCAAGCTGCTGCTGCGTCATGCCCTGCGCCTTGCGCCGAGCGCGGATGTATTGCCCTGTTTTGATCTGATCCATGGTGTTTACCTCGCTTTCCGTGTTTTGTTTTGGATCGCTTTCATTATAAACTCAAACGGAGGTTTAGTAAATAACGCGGTAATTGAAGCAATTCTACCTGCGGTTGAATTATTGACGCCTGCAACGAGGCTGGGCTGAGAACTGTTGATGTGACATACATACCACCTAAATACTCGGGATTGTGTTGGCGCATTAATAGATGCAGGACAGTATAAGCCCGGTATTACCCTCACTCGCCAAGCCTGCTCACTATCGCGTTCAGCTTCCGCTGCTGCTCGGGCGTCAGCATTGGCATAAGGCTTGAAGCGGTTCTGCGCATCGCGTCCGCGTCAAAGGAGCCCTCGCGCTTTTGCTGCGCCGTAACGCGCATAAGCTCATCCATAAGCTCGCCCTCGCTTTTGCCGCCGTATTCATTCATCATGCTTTCTAAATTCGCCATCCGTTCGCCGCTCAATTCCGCGCCGTTTGCGCTCGTTTCGGCTTTTTCCCTGCCTGCCGCTCCGCCGTTGTTTCTGCGAAAGTTTTTCAGATTCCTTGCCATTTTGCGCCTCCGTTTTCATTTTGATTTTCGGTTTTCCGGTTTTCGGTTTTCCTCTTTTCGGTTTTCCGTTTCCGTTTTTAGGTTTTCCATTTTCGGGTTTTCGGTTTTCCTCTTTCCGTTTTCGATTCATTATATGCACGGTTTGCCTCATCCGTGAATAATATGTGTTAGAGCTGAAAAACAAAGAATAAAAAACGAAAGGCGGTGCGGAGTATGCCTTCTTCTCAAAATGCCGCAAACAGGGGCAATCAGAGGCAAAGCGCGAGAGGGAGCGGCGAAAGCCTGAAAAGCGCGGCGTCCAGGCTGAATCAAACCATGCCGGAGCAGGCGAAGCGGGAGAGCGGCGGGGAGCACCCGCCCCTGCTTCTGCTTGCGCGGCGCATACGCGAGGAGCAGGGCGTGGAGGGGCTGCGCGCCTTTCTTCGCGCTATGGAGCCCTTTGCCGCGCCCTATGAGCTGAAAAACATCGCCTCACGGTTTGGAATGGAGCATCACGCGGGCGAAAACGGCGACCGCCGCGGCTTCGAGCAGGGCGGCTTTTCGGGGGGCGCCGGCGCAAAGCAGGGCCCTGATTCCGGAGGGAACGCTTTCGGCGGCTTCAATGCAAGCGGCATGAACGGCTTGGGCAACATGGGCAACATGGGAAGCATGGGAAACATGGGCAATATGGGCAACATGGGCAATATGGGGAATATGGGAAACATGGGCAACATGGGAAACATGGGCGGCATGATGCAGCTTATGCAGCTTATGAGGATGCTTCCGATGCTTCAAAATATGGGAAAGGGCGGCATGGATCCCGCACAATTTTTTAAAATGATGAATGGGTGATGGACAAATCCTTTATTTTATGTTACATTATATGCGTGGAAGGGGGCGCTCATGGAAGTTACGCAGGAAAAACCCAATAAGGAATGGATCGGCAAGGTGCTTGACGCGCTTGCTTCGGCGCATCCGGACGCAAAGCCGGAGCTGGATTTCACAAACGCCTTCGAGCTTTTGATAGCAACCATACTTTCCGCGCAGTGTACGGACAAGCAGGTGAATAAATGCACCCCCGCGCTTTTTCGGGATCATCCAACGCCCGAAAGCATGGCGAAGCTGAGCGAGGAGGAGCTTGGAAAATACATAAAGCCCTGCGGCTTTTTCAACACGAAGGCAAAGCATATTATCGCCGCGTGCAGGGATATTGTGCAGAATTACGGCGGAGAGGTGCCGCACAGCCGCGAGGGGCTTGAAGCGCTGCCGGGCGTGGGCAGAAAAACCGCAAGCGTGGTGCTTTCAAACGCCTTTGGAGTGCCGGCCATAGCGGTGGATACGCACGTGTTTCGCGTGAGCAACCGCATTGGGCTTGCAAACGCCAAAACGGTGGAAAAAACGGAGCGGCAGCTCATGGAGCGCATCCCGCAGGAAAAGTGGTCCATCGCGCATCATTGGCTCATCTTCCACGGCAGGCGCGTCTGCTCCGCCCAAAGGCCGAAATGCGAAGGCTGCACCCTGAAGGAGCTTTGCAGGTATTATAAGGAGAATAACCAATGCAATTTGTGGATAAAGCAAGAATAGTCATAAAATCCGGAAACGGCGGGGACGGCGCCGTCAGCTTTCACCGCGAAAAATACGTTTCCCACGGCGGACCCGACGGCGGCGACGGCGGAAAGGGCGGCAGCGTTATCTTTTTGGCGGACGAGAATATGAGCACGCTGCTCGATTTTAAATTCGCGCGCTTTTTCAGAGCCCAGAACGGCGAAAACGGCAGGGGCAGGATGCAGAGCGGCAGGAGCGGGGAGGATCTTATAATAAAGGTTCCCGTCGGCACCCGGGTGCGCGATCTGGAATCGGGCAAAATAATCGCGGATATGAATAAGCCCGCCCGTATGCGCACCGTGCTTCGCGGCGGCAGGGGAGGCAAGGGCAATTCCCGCTTTGCAACTCCCACCCGCCAAACCCCGCGCTATGCTCAAAACGGGCAGAAAACGCGGGAATACGAGGTGGAGCTGGAGCTTATGACGATTGCGGACGTTGGGCTTGTGGGGCTGCCGAACGTGGGCAAATCCACCATCCTCTCCGTGGTCACGAGCGCAAGGCCGAAGATAGCGAACTATCATTTTACCACGCTTACGCCCAATCTCGGCGTTGTGAAGCGGTATGACGAAACCTTCGTGCTTGCCGATATTCCGGGGCTTATCGAGGGCGCGAGCGAGGGCGCGGGGCTTGGGCACGATTTTCTGCGCCATATCGAGCGCACAAGGATGCTGGTTCACGTGCTGGATATTTCCGGCTGCGAGGGGCGCGACCCGATAGCCGATTACCGCCGGATCAGGCAGGAGCTTACCGCATACAGCGAAAAGCTTGCGCTGCTTCCGGAGCTTATCGCCGCAAACAAAATGGATATTACCGGCGCGGAGGACTGGCTTGAGCTTTTAAAAGAGGAATTAAAGCAAACGAATCCCGATGCGGAGATCTTCCCCGTTTCCGCCGCCGCGGTGCAGGGCTTTGAGCCGCTGCTTGACCGCATCCTTCAAATGCTGAAGACCCTTCCCAAAACGCTGGAATTTGAGGAGGATGATATCATCCCCGCCGCGCAGTACGAATGGGGCTTCAATATAGAGATGGACGGCGACGTGTTCGTTGTGAGCGGCGGCACGGTGGATTATATCCTTGATACCACGAACGCGGAGGACGAGGAGAGCATGCGAAGATTCCAGCGTATGCTTGAGAGCGAGGGCATAATAGACGCGCTTCGTGAAAGGGGCGCGGACGAGCAGAGCGTGGTGCGCATGGGCGAATGGGAGTTTGATTTCATTGAGTAACGCTTTTTGAGCGCAGCTCCCGACTGCGGCTCATGAGCGCTGCAGCGGCTTGTTGAAGCAGGCTGTTAATATGTTTTTCAGGCCGATTTGAACGGCGAACGGTTTAAAATGCAAAAGGTTGATGAACTTGTATTCGATATTTTAAGGCAGGCGCTTTTTGACAGGCCCTCGGCTTTGCCAAAGCGGGATGGCGGAGTTTCGGACACCACCATGGCGCAGCTTTTCCGCGAGCTGAATCAGCAGACCGTGCTGTGCTTTGCCGATAAGTGGTTTTTGGAAAACTGCCGCGAGGACTGCCCCGTCTATGAGCAATGGCGCACGCGCAGCAAGGAGTATCAGCTCAGGTTTCTTTATGTTTTTTCCGAGCAGCAGAAGCTTGTGCGGCTTTTGGAGGAAAACGGCGTCCGATGCGTGATAATAAAAGGCATGGCCTCCGCTATGTATTACCCCGATCCCTTTTTAAGGCTCTGCGGAGATATAGATTTTCTTGTTAAACGCAAGGATTTCGACCGCACCGCGGAGATACTGGAGGCAAACGGCTTTGAAGCAAGCGCGAGCTCGCACGCGGACGGAGCGCATCACAGCGGATACGTTAAGGCTTCCGTGGTTTATGAGCTTCACAGGCGCATCCCGATAGTTGATGAAAAAAACGAGGAGCTGCTTCGCCTTTTTGAGGAAGGCATAGATCAGAGGATCGAGTGCGGCATCGGCGGGCTTGATTTTCCCACCCTTCCGCACAGGCTGAACGGCGTTGTGCTGCTCTTCCATATAAATCAGCATCTTCGCGTGGGTCTGGGTCTAAGGCAGATACTGGACTGGATGATGTTTGTGAACGCGTATATCGACAACAATGCGTGGGAAAGCGAATACAGGCCGCTTTTTGAGCGCGTCAGGATGGATAAATTCGCAAAAACCGTAACCAAAATGTGCATAATGCACCTTGGGCTTTCGGAGGAATTCTCCTGGTGCGCGGACGCCGACGCTGCCGCCTGCGACAAGCTTATCGAATACATAATGTCAAAGGGCAATTTCGGAGTCAAGGCGGGCGAGCAGGGGCGCGTTTCCTCCGTGTTCCTCAGGCACGGCAGCCCCGCAAAGCTGCTTGCAAGGCTTCAGCAAAAGGGACTGGAGCATTGGAGCGCGGCAAAAGAGCATGCCGTTTTAAGGCCGTTTGCATGGCTGTATGAGCTTATTGACGCAAGAAAAAGAATGAAAAAGAGCGGCATCTCGGTTTCGCAAATGAGAGCGCTTAAAAAAGAGGGCGAGAGGAACCGTGAATTCATAGAATCCATCGGGCTTGATGCCGATCGCGTGATATACGAAATGGAGTAAAATGTGTCAAGCCTTGGCTTTATGATGATCAAGCTCACAAACGCGGGCCTTGCTTCCGTCGGCGTTTTGCTTGCGGGCGTGTTCATACTGTTTCCGCTCACGCTTACGGGTTTGAATTATATTTTGAAGGGAAAAAGGGCATGGCTGAGGGTGATCGTGCTGATAACCTTCGCCGCGTTTGTGGCGTATCTGACGGTTTGGGGCCGCCCGACCACCTTGCGGAAATTCCGAATAATGCTGACGCCGTTTGGATCCTATACCGGGCTTTCAAGCAAATTCAGGCGGCTTCAGCTCATTTCCAATATCGGTATTTTCATTCCGCTCGGCTGCCTGATCCCGTGGAGCACGCGCGCGCGCTTCAAGGAAACCTTGGGCCTGTGCTTTGCCTTTTCCCTGCTGATAGAGCTTGCGCAGCTTGTGACGAGGGCGGGCTACTGCGAGGTGGACGACGTGATAAACAATACCGTCGGCGCGGCGCTCGGCTATCTGATGTGGCGAATGCTTTCCTTCCTCTGGGGCAGAATGATACCGTGCTGCATACGTAAAACCAAGCTTATGATCGAAAAGCGGCGGCAAAATGCGCGGGCCGCGGAAGAAATAAAAGCGAATGATAATAATTAACGGAAAATATGCCGAGGCGAAGGTGTTCGCCTCCGAAATAGAGCCCTCTGCGGAAGCTCAGATACGCACGCTTTGCGATCAGGGTCTTGCTTTGGGAGCAAAAATCAGAATAATGCCGGACGTGCACGCGGGAAAGGGCTGCACCATCGGCACCACCATGACCATTACCGATGCCGTGGTGCCGAATCTTGTGGGCGTGGATATTGGCTGCGGCATGGAAACCGTGCTGCTTGAGGAAAAGCGCGTGAATCTGCCCAAGCTGGATTCCTTCATCCGCGAAAGCATCCCGCACGGCTTTTCGGTGCGCCCAAAGCCCCATGCCATGGCGGATGAGATGGACCTTGGCGAGCTGCGCTGTGCGGACAGGATAGACCTGCGGCGCGGCGCGGAGAGCCTTGGCACACTGGGCGGCGGCAATCATTTTATTGAGGTGGATAAGGATGACGAGGATAAGCTTTACCTTGTTATCCATTCGGGCAGCCGCAATCCGGGCCTGAAGGTGGCGGAGTATTACCAAAAGCTTGCCTATGAAAAGCTCGGCGGAAAAGCTCAAAGCGAGGTGCCGTATGAGCTTGCGTACCTCACGGGCGAGGCGATGGAGGATTATCTGCACGATATGGCGCTGATGCAGCGCTTTGCCGATTTGAACCGGCGCATAATGAAGGCGGTGATCCTCAAGGGGCTGAAGCTGACCGAAAAGGAAAGCTTTACCACCATCCATAATTATATCGACACGGAAAATATGATCCTCCGAAAGGGCGCGGTTTCCGCGAAGGCGGGGGAGAGGCTGCTCGTTCCCCTCAATATGCGAGATGGGGCGCTTATCTGCACGGGCCTTGGCAATCCCGATTGGAATGAAAGCGCGCCGCACGGTGCGGGCAGGCTGTACAGCCGGGGCGAAGCGAATTCAAGCTTCACGGTTTCGGCGTTCAAAAAGGCGATGGAGGGCATTTTCACTACCTCCATAGATCAAAGCACGCTCGATGAATGCCCCATGGCGTATAAGGACGCGCAGTCCATAATAAACGCGATAGGCGAAACCGCAAGGATCGAAAAGCATATTCTGCCCGTTTACAACTTTAAATCAAGCGATAAGGCGGAGTGGATAAAGAATAAAAAAATAAAGAATTAAGATTTAAAAATAAAAAAGCTTGAAAAGCGCCGATCCGGCGGGGAGGAAAAATGAACGGAATAAAAAGATTTTTCGCGCTTGCGCTTGCATTCGCAGTTGCCCTGATAAGCCTCGGCTTCCGCACGGAAAGCGCAAGGGCGGGCGGCGGCGGAGTGGGCATGGACGTTTCAGGCCTCACCTCCGTGGGCTTGGACGGCGAACCCGTGGACGGCACCGTTTTTCAAAACGCGACCGTGACCGTGCTCAACCTTTGGCAGCGCTGGTGCGGCCCCTGCATGATAGAGCTGCCGCATTTCCTTGCGCTGCACGATTTCTATTCCAAAACCGATGAGAACGACGTGCAGGTCTGGGGCGCGCTGTACTATGAGCATTCCTACGAAATCCGGGATGCGATAGACTTTATTCAGGAAAACGGCTATTTCTGGAACCACATGCTGATTTGCGACGAGCTGCTTGCCGTGGCGAACGTAGGAAGTCCTGAAGGGCTTACGAGCATTCCCCAAACCCTGATAGTGGACAGGCACGGCGTCGTGCGCGCGCAGATAGTGGGCAAGGTGGACAGCGAAGCGGAGCTTTTCGCCCTTGCCGGGGAATGGCTGGAGATCCTTTCGGCGGAGGAGGCGCTTATCGGCGATGTGGACGGAAACGGCGGCGTCAGCGCGGCGGACGCAATTCTGGCGCTTCGTCACGCAATGGGGCTCAGCTTTCTTGATGAAGCGCAGCTCGTGCGCGCCGATACGGACGGAAACGGCAGCGTCGGCGTTTCGGACGCCGTGAGCATACTGCGCATGGCGATGGGGCTTGCGTAAGTGGAAAAGCCGAAACGGTATAAGGGCAAAAAGCCGAAACGGATTAGGAAAAAAGCAGAATAATAGAAATGAAAACAAAGCAGGACCCGGCGCGGCTTTTTCCGCCAAGTCCTGCTTTTTTGCGGGTCGTATGGAGATTTATGCGGCTGTCAGCGGCTTTTACCGGCTTTTACCGGCTTTTATCGGCTTTTGTCCGCTTATTCCCTCATGGTAACTGCGCGGTGGTATACCTTCTTGCCCTTGCGCAGCTTAACGCCGTTTTTGAGCGCGCCGGCGGACAATACGGCATCGAAGCTTTCGATCTTTTCGCCGTCCACGGTTATGCCGCCCTGCTGGATGAGCCTTCGCGCCTCGCCCCTGCTTGGAGCAAGCTTGCAAAGCAGCATCACGTCTATCACGGAAAGCCCCTCCTCGGGGATGATCGCCGGGTCAATCTCCGTGGTGGGCATATTGCTGTCGTCCCCGCCGCCTGAAAAGAGCGCGTGCGAAGCGGTTTTGGCTTTTTCGGCCTCCTCCTCGCCGTGCACAAGCTTCGTCAGCTCATAGGCAAGCAGCTCCTTCTTTTCGTTTATGCGGGAATCCTCCCATTTTTCCATCGCGTCTATCTCGTCAAGGGGCACAAAGGTGAGCATGCGAATGCACTTCATCACGTCCGCGTCCCCGATATTGCGCCAGTATTGATAGAATTCAAACGGCGTGGTCTTATTTGGGTCAAGCCAAACTGCGCCGCGCGCCGTTTTGCCCATCTTGTTGCCCTCGCTGTTCAAAAGCAATGTGATGGTCATGGCTTGCGCATCGTCGCCGGTCTTGCGCCGTATAAGGTCGGTTCCCGCGAGCATATTGCTCCACTGGTCATCACCGCCAAACTGCAGGTTGCAGCCGTAATGCTCGTGCAGATACAGAAAATCGTATGCCTGCATTATCATGTAGTTGAATTCAAGAAAGCTCAGCCCGCGCTCAAGCCGCTGCTTGTAGCATTCGGCGCGAAGCATATTGTTCACGGAGAAGCACGCGCCCACGTCGCGCAGAAGCTCAACGTAATTAAGCTTCAAAAGCCAGTCGGCATTATTCACTATTACGGCCTTGTCCTCGCCGAATTCGATAAAGCGCTCCATCTGCTTTTTGAAGCAGTCGCAGTTATGCTGAATGGTTTCCGGCGTGAGCATGGAGCGCATATCCGTTCTGCCGGAGGGGTCGCCTATATGCCCCGTGCCCCCGCCAAGCAGCACCACGGGCCGGTTTCCCGCCATTTGCAGCCGCTTCATCAGGCAAAGCGCCATGAAATGGCCCACGTGCAGCGAATCCGCCGTCGGGTCAAAGCCTATATAGAACCGCGCTCCGCCCTCGTTGATAAGAGCGCTGATCTGCTCCTCGTTCGTAAGCTGTGCGATAAGCCCGCGCGCTTTCAGCTCGTCAAAAATCTTCATTATCTGTACCTCCTATAAAAATAGCCGGATAAGACATATCTTATCAGGCCATAATCATAATAGTATAATCAATGTCCGTCCGGCTAACGCGCCCGCGCTTTGCACGAATCAAGGGGCAAAGCGAGCGGCTGCCTTGCAGGGTGCGAACGCACCGTCCGATATATGCGATAGTATACAGCGGATAGCCGGCGCTGTCAAGAGCGAAGGCGGGAAAAATTTCGCACCGACGTAGGGGGGGAGAAGGGCCGGAATATGGCGAAAAAACGGTAAAAAAGCACAATATAAAAATAAATATACAGTAAAAAACGGAGAAAACCGGCGCGAGCTGGGTTAAAAAAGCCAATAAAACACGGGAAAAATCGAAGAAAAAGAAAAAATAAAGAATTTGGCAAAAAAGGCTTGACAAAAGCGAGAGAGGGTGGTATACTGGCAAAGCTGTCGCCGA
>CAMVMM010000037.1 GCA_947168565.1 uncultured Clostridia bacterium
CGGCGACATCACCGGCAAGATCCAGCTTGCGCACGTTGCCACCGCGCAGGGCTTCGTTGCCGCCGCGAACGCCTGCGGCGTTAAGGAAGAAAAGATGGACTATTCCGTGGTTCCCTCCTGCATCTACACTTCCCCCGAGATAGCGTTCGTGGGTCTTGGCGAGGATAAGGCGAAGGCTCAGGGCATCGACGTAAAAATCGGCTCCTACAACGTGGCGGGCAACGGCAGAGCAATGATAATGGGCGACGCGATGGGCACGGCGAAGCTTATCGCCTCCCCCGAGGGCAAGCTCCTCGGCGCACAGCTCATGTGCCCCAGAGCGACCGACATGATAGCGGAGCTTGCGCTTGCTCTCAAGCTCGGCGCAAATATCGAGGACATAGTGAACACCATCCACCCCCACCCCACGGTGAGCGAGGTGGTTGCCGAGGCCGCGCACGATTACGAGGGGCTTTGCTGCCACAGCCTGCCCAAGAAGAAATAACGCTGCATAAAGGCCGAATCCAAACAGCAACGAGGAATGCAAAATGGAAAAGATTTCCTATAACGATATGCTGAAGAAGCTGGAGAGCTTTTCTCAAACTCAGCTTCTGAAATACTACGATGAGCTTGATATATGCGAGCAGGACGCGCTGCTCAGGCAGATAAACGACACCGATTTTTCCGTTGTTCGTGCGGGAAAAGAGGAGGCGCAGCGCGGCGTTATCTCCCCCATCCCCGTTACGGAGCTTGAGGATATCAGGGCGAACCGCGACCGCTTTATGAACGCCGGGCTTGAGGAGATACGCGCGGGCAGGGTCGGCGCGGTGCTTCTTGCGGGCGGCATGGGCACGCGCCTCGGCTCTGATGCGCCAAAGGGGGTTTACAATATCGGCATCACAAGGGAGCTTTATATCTTTGAGTGCCTGATAAACAACCTTCTGGACGTTGTGCGCCTTGCGGGAAACCCCATCCACCTTTTCATAATGACGAGCGACAAGAATCACGATGCAACGGTGAAATTCCTGACCGAGAAGAAGTTTTTCGGCTATGATGAAGGCTTCGTGCATTTCTTCATGCAGGAGATGGCGCCCGCCGCCGATTATCACGGCAAGGTCTACCTTGAGGAAAAGTGGAAGATTTCCACCTCGCCCAACGGCAACGGCGGCTGGTATTCCTCCATGGCGAAATGGGGCATGCTCGATATCGTGGAATCAAGCGGCATAGAGTGGCTGAACGTTTTCGCGGTGGACAACGTGCTTCAGCGCATCGCCGATCCCGTTTTCATCGGCGCAACGAAGGTTATGGGCTGCTCGGTCGGCTCAAAGGTTATAAAAAAGGCGAACCCCGACGAAAAGGTGGGCGTTATGTGCCTTGAGGACGGCAGGCCCTCGATAGTGGAATACTACGAGCTTACCCCCGAAATGCGCGACGCCAAAACCGCGGACGGCAAGAGCGCATACAATTTCGGCGTTATTCTGAACTATCTTTTCCACGTGCCGGAGCTGAACAGAATAATGGACGCTCAGCTCCCCCTGCACGTTGTGGAAAAGAAGATACCTTTTCTTGATGAAAACGGCGACAGGGTTGAGCCCGAAGCGCCGAACGGCTATAAATTCGAATCGCTCATACTCGATATGATCCATCTGCTCGACGGCTGCATGGTGTTTGAGGTCGTGCGTGAAAAGGAATTTGCGCCGATAAAGAATAAAACCGGCGTTGATTCGGTTGAGAGCGCAAGGGCGCTTCTGATGAAAAACGGCGTTGAGCTTTGACGCATACCGCGTGCTTTTGCTCATCATCAGATCGGAACGCGGCACGGACCGTGCCGTTCACGATAATTTAAATCCCAAGGAGGATCACAAAATGTTTAAAAGGATCATCAGTCTCATGGTTTCCGCCGCGCTGATCATCTGCCTTTCTCCTGCGATCGTTTTTGCCGACTCAGGCGCAAGCGAGCGCGACGGGCTGATTCACTCGGTTCACCTCAGCAACTTCTGCGTTCCGCCCATTGCGGGCACCGAAACCGGGCTCACCTCCAATATCATGGTTGAGACCGCCGACCACTGCACCTTTGCGGACGGCTATTTCGGGCTCTGGTGGGATCACTCGAGCGGTCAGCCGGTTCTGTTTTCCGGTGAATTCGTTGCCGGAAACAGCTATTCACAGGGCGCGGTGCTCGACCCCGTGGACGGCTACGCCTTTGCGGAGGATCTTGTGATATACGTCAACGGCAATACCGAATACGTTGATATGGAAAACACCCTCGTTGAAAACGGCAGGCTGTTTGTCCGCACAATTCCGTTTGAGTGCATTGCGGAGCCTTTCGAGATAAACGAGATTCGTATCGAAGGCTTTGAGTACCCGCCCGTTGCAGGCGAAAATGCCGATGCTTCGCTTTCGGGCGTTCGGCTCGTGGGCGATGTGCCGTATTTTTTCTCCGAAGACGATCTTTGCTGGTTCGACAATGAGGCGGACGATTTCTTCCACGGCGAATTTGAGCTCGGCAAGACCTACTCCGTGTTTTTCCCCGTGATGGCTCCCTACGGCTACAGGTTCGCAGACAACGTGAGCATATATATCAACGGCAGAACCGACCTTGTGTCCGAGGAATACGTTTATAATTTTGAAGAGTTTTTCAACTTCTATTCCATTGACTTTGTTGCGGTGGAAGCCCCGGTCGAGCCCGATTTCATCTATGGTGACGCTGATCTGAACGGTGAGATCACCGTTGCCGACGCAATTCTTACCCTCCGGCACGCGATAGGCATCTCCGTGCTTACCGGCACGCAGCTTCTTGCGGCGGACGTTGACGGAGTGCCCGGCATTACCCTTGCGGACTCGATACTGATCGCCCAGCGGGTGCTCGGACTGATCGACGCATTCCCCGTTGAAGCTCAATAATTAAAAGCTGTAAGCTAAAATCGGGCGCGGCCATTTTGCTGCGCCCGATTTTTCACTAAAAAACCGCAGCGCATGGTCATACGCTGCGGAAAAACGGCGTTGAGCTGTAAGAAGCATTTATTAAATAGGCATGAGTAAAGGCGGGGCTTGCGCTCCGCCTTTGATCATGTTGAATGCACGCTTCAAACTGCATCAATTCTTATAATAGTTGAATAAGTATTTGAGCTGAGCTATACATTCATCTTTGCCGTCCCAATCCCAATAGTCGTCTATCGAAGCCAGGTTGACTAAGGGTTCATCATACAAAAATGCAGACGGCAGCAGATGGCATCTGTAGATATTGTACATTTTATGCGATAGATCCATCAGCTCATCCGTGTCTTCGCTGAATTGCTTCTCTGCTTCGGCGAAAAGCAGGCTTCCGACATTATCAAAATCCAACTGTGCCGTTTTATCGTGCAAATACGCCGCCAATGCCGCAGCGGTAGCCTTTGGATCGCTCGTGCGAAGCTGCAATTCAAGAAGGATATCGTTTTGCCCGTCATGCGCGAGAAACAGGTCGTTGAGCTGTTCACAATAAGCTTCAAAGCTTATCAGCCCGGAGGACAGCGAAATATAGAAGAAATACAGCTTTTCATTTAAGCGCTGCTCTTCCGGCGTTTGAACGGAAGCTGCCAGTTGCGAAGCCCGAACAGTTCCTCCCCGAACGAGCAGCACGCCGACTTCATTGAAGCCCATTCCCTTATGAAATACCATGCTCTCCCCGTTATACGGCATAGAGGTTACTGCCGCCGCCACGGTATCGATACCCAGCTCCCTTGCGCGGTCAAAAACCGACCGATACAGCCGCCATGCAAGCCCGCGATTTCTGAACTTTTCATCGATCACGACTCTGTCAACGTATAGAAACTTGGAATACCGCTCACAAAACCATTTATAGCAAGCAATATCATATTCTTCGAGCCCATCACGCAGAGCTATCAGAAAACCCGCAGGAATGCCATCAACATACACGATCAAGAAAAGCTCGGCATTTTGAGAAAAGAAATCGAGCTTTTCCCGATCCAGCGGCAAAAGCAGTTCTTCATTCGCTTTGTTCAGATCAAGTATAAAATCATACTCCCTTGGTTCGATTCTTTTTATCAAATAATCATTCATATAGTTGGTCAAAATGCTGTTTTGGGAAATATTGCGCCCAACACCCAACGCCAAAAAAATCAGCAAAGATCAGAGCCTGTACGCGCCTTCAGCCATTCCGCCGCTTCCCCGCTTCCGTATTTCAAAACAAAGTCGATCACATCGCGCTTTTGTATGAGCTTTTCGATAAATGCATTGTCCAAGCTGTTCGCAAGCTCCACGAAGCCTATCTGCGAGCTTCGCCGTATCCGCTTTAGAAGAGCGGTGTCCCGAAGCTTTCTATCGGCTTCACCCTTCGGATAACCCTGCGCGAAGGGTTCGTAGAATAGTTTTTCTATCGTTTTATCGAGGTTTTCGCAGCCGCTCCAAGTATAGCCCTCGCCGAGAGGAAGGGAAAGAGCGTTTCCGTTATTGATCTGCGCGAAAAGATACGCATCCGTCGGCGTTGGAGCATAGCCGCAGATAACTCCCGGCATACTGTTGCAGGCAAGCATCATGCCCTGCCCGGACGAGCAGCCCGAAACAATAAAATCGACGGCGCGGCTTGAGAGCAGAAGCCCGATGAGCACGGAGATCTCGATATAGCTGTATGTTTGTTTCTCCGATGGCAGGCAGCCGAAATTATGGACTTCCGCGCCCTTTGCGTGTTTTTTGACCGCTTCATAAAGAAGCGCGTTTTTGTTCGCCTGCGAGCTTGCCTGGATAACGCCTATTCTCATTATTGTTGAATCCTTATAATTATTTTTTCGTTATCTCCCTAACCGAGCTGACTATCGCATAGACTATCGCTATAACGCATATCGGCAGCAGCACGTACAGAAGAAGTTTATTGTTATGAAGCACGACGGAAAGCCCTGTTGCTGTAAAGCCGGCAGACAAAAGTGCAAAGAGTATAGCGGACTGCCTGTAATGCGGCTTTTTGTCCATGCTTTCGCGCTCCTTCTTCGAGGCGAAGATATAGGCGTTGTTCAAAAGAAAACCGCGCTGCATAAAATGCCTTATCGCAAGATAGAGGCAAGCTGCCGCAAGTATGAAGGCGATCATCGCGCCGATGATGCTTGATGCAGGCATATTCCGCTCCTTATTCGGTAATGATCGCTGTCCGTTTTAAGGGGGGCTCGATCTTATTTTGATTATACCAAACGAATCGATTTTGGGCAAGAAAAACCGCAGCGCATTGATCACACACGCTGCGGAAAACGCAATAGCTTTTCAATTCTATCAGAACTCGATCTTCTTTTCGATATAGGCGCGAAGCTCCGAGATGGGCAGGCGGACCTGCTCCATGGTGTCGCGGTCACGAACGGTAACCGTATCCTTCTCTATGCCCTCTCCGCCCTCGATGGTTTCAAAATCGACGGTGATGCACAGGGGCGTGCCGATCTCGTCCGCTCTGCGGTAGCGCTTGCCGATGGAGCCGGTGTCGTCGTAATCGACCATGAAGTGCTTGGCAAGCATATCGCGCAGCTCCATCGCCTTGGGCGCGAGCTTCTTGCTCAGCGGAAGCACCGCCGCCTTATAGGGCGCGAGCGCCGGCTTGAAGCGGAGCACCACGCGGGTGTCGTTCGTGGCCTCGTCGAGCACTTCCTCATCGTATGCTTCGCACAGAAGTGCGAGCACGGTGCGGTCAAGACCGTAGGTGGACTCGATGATATAGGGGATAAAGCGCTCGTTCGTGTTGGGATCGAGATAGCCCATATTCGTGCCGCTGTATTCCTGATGGCGCTTGAGGTCGAAATCCGTGCGGTTATGAGTGCCGTTGATCTCGCCCCAGCCGAACGGGAACAGAAACTCGATATCGCAGGCCGCCTTGGCGTAATGCGCAAGCTTCTCGTGATCGTGGAACCTGAGATGCTCGGGAGCTATGCCGAGATCGCGGTAATACTGCATTCCGTATTCCTTGAAATAATCGTACAGCTCGGCATCATCGCCCTCCTTGCAGAAGGTTTGAAACTCCATCTGCTCAAATTCAATGGTGCGGAAGGTGAAGTTGCCCGGAGTGATCTCGTTGCGGAACGCCTTGCCGATCTGCCCTATGCTGAAGGGCAGCTTTGCGCGCATGGTGCGCTGAACGCTCGGGAAATTGACGTATTCACCCTGCGCGTTTTCGGGGCGCAGGTAGATAACGGACTTCGCGTCGTTCGTGACGCCGCGGAAGGTTTGAAACATGAGGTTGAATTCACGAATATCGGTAAAATTATGCTTGCCGCAGTTGGGGCAGGCGATATTGTGGGACTTGATGAAGTCCATCATCTGCTCATGGCTCATGCCGTCCGCATGGGCGTTCTCGTCGAATTCCTCTATAAGATTATCCGCCCGGAAGCGCATCTTGCACTCCCTGCAGTCCAGAAGAGGATCGGAAAAGCTGCCGATATGCCCGCTTGCCTCCCAGACCCTGGGGTGCATGAGGATATCCGCGTCCACCTCGAAGCTGTTGTGCCTCTCCTGGATGAAGCGCTTGCGCCAGGTTTCCTTTACGTTGTTTTTAAGCCTTGCGCCGAGGGGACCGTAGTCCCAGGTGTTTGCGAGGCCGCCGTAGATTTCCGAACCAGCAAAAATGTAGCCCCGGTTTTTACACAAGGCTACGATTTTATCCATTGTAAGTTCTGCTTTCATATTCTTTTTATATTAAAAGAAATCAGTCGAGCTTATACTTGCCGTTCCTGATGGAACGCAGGCAACGAGTGCAGAGGTTCACCCTACGGGGAGTGCCGTTGATGACCGTGTTGAATACCTGCACATTGGGAGCCCAGGAACGCTTGGTCTTCCTGTTGGAATGGCTTACGAGGTTGCCGCTCATTGCGCCCTTACCGCATAATTCACAAAGTTTACCCATTTTATTACACCTCCTTGCCTAATCTGCCGCCGCTAAATTAGCACATATAGCGGTCGGACTGCAAATCAACTCGAACATTATACCACCTGTATTTATGATTTGCAAGTATTTTTTGCGTTAAAGTGCATATATATTACCGAATCGGAGCAGAATTTATGTAAAAAGGAGTGATAAAATGAAAAGCAAAGTTAAAAACCCGACGAAAACCTATATTATCTCCATCGCCGTCGCGCTTGCGGCCGGGGTGATCTCCTCGCTTGTGAGCATGGGCAAGCAGGGCGAATATGCCGCCCTGAAGCAGCCTCCCCTGTCCCCTCCCGGCTGGGTTTTCCCGGTTGTGTGGACGATACTTTTCGTGCTGATGGGCATATCCGCCGCAAGGGTGTATCTGAATACGCCGGAGCCGTTTCCCTACGCGCTCAAGCTTTACTGCCTGCAGCTGGTGCTGAACGTGCTTTGGACGCCGCTGTATTTTGCGCTGAACCTGCGGCTGGCGGCGTTCGTGCTGCTGCTCATACTGCTCGGCACGGTGATATACATGAACGCGGAGTTCAGAAAGATAGATAAAACCGCAGCCTATCTTCAGATACCGTACATAATCTGGCTCGTGTTTGCCGGGTATCTCAATCTTGGCACTTATATTCTGAACGGCTGAGCGCCGCGTGAGCGCGAAACGGTTCAGCCGTGTTTTTCATTCATAATTCGGCATTGTTCAACGATAAAGGGTTGCGGAGGCTTCCCTTTATTTTATTTGTGTGGTATAATCATTCATTATATACTTTTGTTTGGAGGTATTAAATGTTCAAACGATTTGCCATATCGCTGCTGTGCATTATTCTGTCTGCAGTTTTTGTTTTTCCGCCCGCGCCCGCAAACGCGGCAGGCGCCGTGCGATATCGCGGAAGCGGCACGGAGGCGGATCCGTATCTTATTTCAAGCGCGGACGAGCTGTATATGCTTGCTTCAAGCGTGAACTCCGGCAATACGCGCGAGGGAGAGCATTTTCTTTTGACAAGCGACATCGTGTTGAACGATGTTTCCGATTTTGAAAGCTGGAGCACAGTGAACGCACCCGAGAATATCTGGGTTCCCATCGGCGACGCGCTTATTACGGAGGGCTTTGAGGACGGCCGTTTTTTCGCAGGAAGCTTTGACGGCGGCGGTCACAGCATCACCGGCGCATACGTGCGCGCCTCCGCCGGGCTGAACGGCGCGGGTCTTTTCGGCATTATTCGCGGCGGCTCGGTAAAGAACCTTTCGCTTCAAAGCTTTTTCATTCAGGAAAATGCCGACCGCTGCGGCGGCATCGCCGGCCGTGCCTACGGCACCGCGTTTGAAAACTGCACCGCCGAGGGCGTTGTGAACGGCTCGAGGGCATCGGGAGGCATTGTGGGCGAGCTTTCGGACGGCTCCCTAGCGGGCTGCACCGCATCCGTGCGCGTGCTCTGCCCCATCGGCGCGGGCGGCATAGTGGGAAGCTGCGCGAACTCTATTCTTACCGATTGCGGCGCAAGCGGCACCGTTTCGGCGGATAATTACGCGGGCGGCATCGCCGGTATTGCAGACGGCAGCGGCTTTTCGATCTGCGCTTCGGAGTGCGCCGTTTCCTCCGTCGAACGGGCCGGGGCGATCGCGGGCTTTTGCTACAACACCTCGTTTTCTGACTGCGCGGGCGGCGGCAGCATCACGGGTGCGGATTATTGCGGGGGCATCGTCGGTCTTTGCCAGAACGCGGAGCTGCTTCGGTGCAGGAGCAATGCGCTGATCGAGTGCGAAAGATACGGCGGCGGCGCGGCGGGCATGTGCTGCAGCACCCTTATAAGCGCCTTTTTGAACGAAGGCGGCGTTTCCGGCGAATACTACATTGGCGGCGTTGCGGGCTGGAGCCATAACGGAAACGACTTCGGAAGCATTCGCCAAGACGTTCGCGCTTATGATTACGGAGCAGTCATCACCCAGTGTGCAAACGAAGGGCGCATATCCGGCGAATGGGGCATCGGCGGGATCGTTGGCGACTGCCACGAAACCGAGATCTACGATTGCTACAATTCAGGCGAGACCGTTTCCATCGAGTATGCGGGCGGCATCGCGGGCTATACGGCGGACTCCGTGATAGAGCGCTGCTATAACGCTGGCTCCGTGACTGCGGGCTATGCCGTCGATGCGCTTATCGGGCGAAATTCGATGGACACAACCGCGGTGCGGGATTGCTTTTATCTTAACACGAGCTGCGCCGGTCCAAGCGAGCACGGCGAAGCGAGGACGCACGAGGAGCTGATGCTTGAGGAAAGCTACGGCGGATTCGATTTCGGCTCCGTATGGATGCTTGACGATGGCACCGATTACCCATACGCGGAGCTTCGTGCGCTCAATACCGCCGCAAGCCCGCTGCCCGGCGATATCGACGGAAACGGCAGCGTGAGCGTTTCGGACGCCCTGCTTGCACTCCGCGCCGCCATGGGGATCGTTGAGCTCAGCTCGGCGCAGCTTACCGCCGCGGATATCGACGGAAGCGGCGAGGTAACTGCAGCGGATGCTGTAATCGTGCTCAGGCTCGCGCTTGGGATCGACTCGCCCCAATGCGCCGTCCCCGTTTTCGCACAGGCGCCATGCGCTGCCAGCGCTTGTTAAACCCGAACCAAACCAATTTATGAAAGGAAAAACCATGCTTAAAAGAATCATTTCCGCGATCGCGTCCGCCTCTCTCGCGCTTTGCTGCCTACTCCTCCCCGCGCAGGGAAACGCCGTTTCGGCACCCGTGGCCGTGCGGAACGCTGCCTCCGTTGTGCCGCAGGACGCGCCCGTTTGGGACGGCAGCGTTGCAAGCTCCTTTGCCGGCGGCTCCGGCACGGAGCAGGATCCGTATCTTATTTCAAACGGTGCGGAGCTTGCATATTTCAGAAGCCTTGTGAACGACTCGCTGCTCGACACCGAATCGCTCCGCTTTGCACTCAGCGCGGATATTTACCTGAATGATATTTCGGACGCATCAAGCTGGGATACGCAGCATGCCCCGGCGAACGTGTGGACGCCGATCGGCTACAACACGTATGAGCTTGCGGGCGGGTCGGACATAATCATAAAAAGCGACAACGCCTTCAAGGGCGTTTTCGACGGGCGCGGGCACACCGTTCACGGAGTTTACGTGAACACGCCGAGGAATAACGACGGCTTCGCTCCGTTTCAGGAGGGAAGCGGGCTTTTCGGCGCTTCCCATCACGCGATCTTCAAAAACCTTTCGATAGCCGATTCCTTCATTTCAAGCGAGGCAAGCTCCGCTGCCGCGCTCGTGGGCTGGCTGTATCGAGGCGGCTCCACCGCACAGCTCGGCTACGCCATAAGCAACTGCCATATCTACCCGAGCTGCCGCGTTTTCGGCAATCAGAACGTGGGCGGCTTTATAGGAAGCGCCATCAGCCTTCAGCAAGGGCTGATCGAATGCCTGAACGAAGGGCAGATCACCGGCAGCAACGGCGTCGGCGGGCTCATCGGGCTTGCCCCGCAGTTCACCTCCGCACGCGCTTCGCTGACAGACTGTCTGAACAGGGGCGCCGTGTTCGCTTCCCCTGCGCTCTACGGCGATTCGTATTCCGCAGGCGGCCTCGCGGGCTACTACGGCGGAGATGCGATCAGGTGCGCCAATCTCGGAGCCGTTACGAGCACGCGCGTTGCGGGCGGGCTTTTCGGCGACACCGCCGTTGGCTGCGTTATTACGGACTGCTACAACGCAGGAAGCGTGAGCGCGCAGTTCGAGGTTGGCGGGCTTTGCGGCTACACCTTTCAGGGCTGCGATTTTTACAACTGCTACAACGCGGGCGCAGTCAGCGGCGATCACTCCGTCGGCGCACTCACGGGCAGCAGCGAAAGCGGCGTTCCCGCAAGGTTTTTAGACTGCTACTATCTGGATTCAAGCTGCGCAAACGGCG
>CAMVMM010000038.1 GCA_947168565.1 uncultured Clostridia bacterium
CCTCAGCCACCTTCCCCTCAAAGGGGAAGGCTTTTGGAAATTCCGCAGGAATTTCTTCCGCAACGCGCCGCAGGCGCGCATCATTCGGCGAAGCCGAGCATCATTTCCCGCAGGCAAGCATCATGCGCAAAGCGCACATCATTTCCCGCAGGCAAGCATCATTTCCCGCAAAGCACTCCCGCTTTCTTCTCCGCATAGGCGATTATCATCTCCGCAGCCACGGTATAGTCTTTGTTGTTGTTTATCGAAATATCCGCCTTTGCCTCGTAATTGCGGATAAACCTGTCGAAAGCGGGCTTCACCGTTTTTTCATACTGCGTCAGAATATCGTCCGTATGCCTGCCCCGCTCCGCGCGGTCGCGCTTTATGCGGCGCATCAGGCAGGTGTCCGCGTCCACGCTCACAAATATTTTAATATCCATCAGCGCGCAAAGCTCCTTATCATACAGCGCGTGTATGCCCTCTATTATCAGCACGTCCGGCGGCGCTATCGGCTCATCCGTGTCCGCCCTCACATGAAGCTCAAAATCATAGCCCTTGCGCGTTATGCTTTCGCCCCTCATAAGCGCGCGAACGTCCTCAAGCAGCACCTTATGTTCAAAAATCTTCGGATTATCGTAATTTACCCTGACACGAGCCTTAAAGGGCTTGCCGCTCTGATCCTTATAGTAGCAATCCTGGCTTATTATCTCGCAGGAGCAGCCTATCTCCGCCTTTATTTTTGCGGCAACGGTGGTTTTGCCGCTGCTCGTGCCTCCGCAAATGCCTATTATGACCATGTTCTCGCCCTCCAAATCGGTTTTTGCGCCGCATATTTCAAATCGCCGCCCCCATTATATCAAAAAACGCGCTCATTCTCCATAGCGGGAGCGAAAAACCCGCCCGGGCAGGCTCAGCCGGGGCATAGTGTGCGCACAGTTTCGGTTTATCCGCCGCCCGTCAGCGGCCGCAGGCGGTGCGGCGGTGCGGCGGCGCGGCGGCGGAGCGTCTTCAAGCGTTACAAAAAAACGCAAGCAAACAGAAGCCCTCGTTTACCGAGGGCAAGCTGCCGCCCTGTTCCGCAGTATCTCAGCCCTGCTTGGGCTGTTCGGTGTGGTTATGCTCGGTCTTGAGCTGCTCGCGCTCCTGCTTCGGATCCTTCCGCTCGTGGTCGTGCGGGTTCGTGGGGTTCATCGGATGCGGCCTTGGCACGCCGCCGCCCACAAGCTCGCTTGCGAAAACGCCCTTCTCCTTGCGCTGCGCCTCTATCTTTTTCATCAAAAGCTCCTTCACCTTGCGCGGCCTTTTGATGTGCACGATATGCGCCTCCGGCTGTGAAACGTCGGATGAAACCACGCAGAGCGTGCCAAGTCCGCTGATCCGCTCGGCGAAGGATTGAAAAAAGGTAACGTCCGAAACCCTGTAAAGAAGGATATCGTCCTCGGTTCTTTTGAAAAAGCCCTTGGAAATGCGAAGCTTCGTTTCCGTCAGCTCGTAGCGCGTGAAGGTCCACGGCAAGCCCAGAAACAGCCAGCGCTTGCGGTCGCGCCAAAGTATCAGTTCGTCCGGTATTTCCTCGGTGAAGGTTCCGGGCCTGATTTTACTGCTCATAGTATTACCTCCGTTATTCTATGGCGCCGGGTCCTGCCCCCGCCGCCCCACAATATTATATACCGCTTTTGCTCCCGCGTCAACCTTCCGAGCGCGCAAAAAGCGCCTCCCCTGCGGAAAGCGCCTTTTGGTTATGAAGCTTGCCTTGAAGCCTTACTCTGCGAGCATGGTGTTGATGCGGTCAACCAGCTCATCGCTGTTGATGCCGTGAACGGCGCAGGCCTGCTCAAGGTTTTCGCCGCTTGCCATAGCGCAGCCGAGGCAGTGCATACCGCTTGCCATAAGCACGTTTGCGATCTTGGGGTTTACGTTGATGATCTCCTCGATCGTCATCTTCTTGTTGATCTCCATGGTTGTATCTCCTTTTGCTTAAATTTTCGTTAGCCGGCCCCTTGGGGCTTGCCCGCCGGGCCGTATTTATATTATCGGGCTTTTTGCTTCCCGATATGTAACGAACAAGGTTACGGTTTGGTTGACGCCGCGCCCGCTTTTATTTATTGCTCCTGCCTTCCCTGCCGCTCAGTGAAGCCGCAACGAAGCCCTTGAACAGCGGATGCGCGTTGTCGGGTCTTGATTTGAACTCGGGGTGGAACTGCACGCCCACGAACCACGGGTGAGCGGGTATCTCGATTATCTCCGCAAGCCCGCGCTTGGGGTTCCAGCCCGCAAAGAGCAGCCCCGCGCGCCTGAAATCCTCGGTAAATTCGTTGTTAAACTCGTACCGGTGGCGGTGGCGCTCGTGTATCTCCTCGCTGCCGTAATGCTCAAGCGAGCGGCTGCCCTTTTCAAGGCGGCAGGTGTAGCTTCCAAGGCGCAGCGTGCCGCCGATGCGGTCAAGATTGTTTATCTGATCCTCCATCAGCGCCACAACGGGATGCTTAGTTTTAAAATCCACCTCCGTGGAGTGCGCGTCCTTCCAGCCTATCACGTTTCGGGCATATTCCACCACGGCTATCTGCATTCCAAGGCAGATGCCGAAATAGGGGATGCCGTGCTCCCTTGCGTAGCGCGAGGCGATCATCATGCCCTCAAGCCCTCTCTCGCCGAAGCCGCCGGGCACCAGTATGCCGTCCACTCCCGCAAGGATCTCGCTTGCGTCGCCGCTCTCAAGGCTCTCCGCCGCTATCCATTTTATGTTTACGCGGGCGTTGTTGGCGATGCCGCTGTGGTGCAGCGCCTCCGCAACGGAAAGATAAGCGTCGTGCAGCTCAACGTATTTGCCCACAAGCCCTATCGTGCATTCCCTTTCGGGTGAAAGGTCCGCCTCCACCATCGCCTTCCATTCGGTAAGGTCCGCTTCGCGCTCCTCAAGCGCAAGGTGGCGCAGCACGGCGGTGCAAAGCCCCTTTTCCTCAAGCATGAGCGGCACCTCGTACAGCGAGCGCGCGTTCAGATTTTCGATCACGTTTTCCACGGCGGTGTTGCAGAAAAGCCCGATCTTGGCGCGTATGCTCCTATCCAGCGGATAATCGCTTCTTAAAACTATTATATCCGGCTGGATGCCTATGCTCTGCAGCTCCTTTACCGAATGCTGCGTGGGCTTGGTCTTCAATTCGCCCGATGCGGAAAGATACGGCACGAGGGTCACGTGAATAAAGCAGCATTCCCTGCCGCCAAGCTGCGTTTTAAGCTGGCGAATCGCCTCAAGGAAGGGCTGGCTTTCAATATCGCCCACCGTGCCGCCGATCTCAACCAGCATGATGTCCGGCGCAAGGGTGGTCACGGCGCGCCTGATGCGCAGCTTTATCTCGTCCGTAATATGCGGGATCACCTGCACGGTGCCGCCGTTGTAGCCGCCGCTGCGCTCGCGCTCTATCACCGCGGAATAGATCTGCCCCGTGGTGGTGTTGTTCAGCTTGGTGAGCTCCTCGTTTATAAAGCGCTCGTAATGGCCTATGTCCAGGTCGGTCTCCGCGCCGTCGTCGGTCACAAACACCTCCCCGTGCTGATAGGGGTTCATCGTGCCGGGATCCACGTTCAGATAGGGATCCAGCTTCATTATAGAAACGCTGTACCCCCTTGCCTTCAAAAGCCTGCCGAGCGCGGCCGCGGTGATGCCCTTGCCAAGGCTGGACACAACGCCGCCCGTGACGAAGATCAGTTTGGTTTCCATGTGTTTCCTCCTCTGACGGCAGAAAGCCCAGTTTTGCCCGCTGCCGGATAGAATTATTGTTTCCTGTATGATCGCTGCAATATCGCCGCCGCAGCTTTTGGCAGGCGCCCGAAGCAAAGCGCGAGCAGGCATATATCTACAATTTACATTATAGCAGGAACGGCGGGAAAAGTAAACCCGAAAGGCGGCGAAAAAAGGGATATTCCGCGCAGCAAAAAAAGAATAAAAAAGCTCTCCCGCCCGATTCGAAGAATAAAAAAGCTCTCCCGCCCGATTCGAGCGGGAGAGGGGCGCTAATGTGGTATTCATGCGGTATCGCGTATCGGCATACCGCGGGCCGATGCCAGACAGATCAAGGCTTGCCTGAACAAAACCATGCCGCTTGCCGGCGATCCGTTTTAACTATCCCTCCAAAACATTGCGCATTATCATCAGCGCGTCCATCATGTCGCAAACGCCGCTTGAATCCATGTCGCCGTTTTCAAGCAGGAGCTCGCTTTCCGAGACGGCGCCAAGAATGAAGCGCATCAGAAGCAGCGCGTCGTCCATACCCCCCACGCCGTTTCCGTTCACGTCGCCCGGCACCTGCGATGCGCCCGGAGTGAACACGGCGTATACCTCGGTTTCCTCCCGTCCCCAAAGCTCAAGCTCCGGTTCGGCGGAAAGCAGCTCGTCCGCGCCGTTGTACCAGCCCAGGAACTCGCTTCCGGGAATGGTCTGCGCGTACGCGCTGTAAACCTCCCAAAAATCACCGGTTTCGCTGTCAACATGGTAGCCGTAGTCAAAGGAAACCGTGCCGCCGGGCTGCTCGCCCTGCTCCGAACACCGCGCGGCGGCCTCCCTGAGAGCCCAGCTCTGCGAGTTCATCACTATTGCTTCAAGCGGATTCCCGAACGTTTTCAGCTCGTAAAGATTGATGAACGGGCTGAGGTCAAGGGAGGTCAAATGATTGCCGCTCACGTCAAGCGCGTGGAGCTTATCCGTTGCGGACAGCAGCAGCTCGGTTATTCTGTTGCCGGAGCAGTTAAGGTGGTAAAGCTCGGGCTGCATGGTAACGTCGAGCTTGGTAAGCAGGCAGTTTGAGCAATCCAGATTGGTAAGCACATGAACGTACCCAAATTCATCCTCGGGGTTTTCTGCGCAATAGGGAAGCTTCAGCTCGGTCAGGGGGTTGCCCGAGCAGTCCAGATACATCAGAAGGGCGGTTTCACGGAAGAGCAGCTCGGAAATATTGTTTTCCTCGCAATGAACCGCATCGATACGATAGTGCCGGCTCAGATCCAGCCGCGTAAGCAAGCAGCGCGAGCAGTCGAGGTTCGTCAGATTCGGGCAGTTGGAAAGCTCCAGGCTCTCTATCGGATTATCGCCGCACGAAAAATACTCAAGCGAAGGCATGCGCGAGGTGTCGAGCTGCGTGATCTCGTTTTCGCTGCAAACAAGGGATTGCATGGGAAGCTCCTCCGTATCGGCAAACACGATGCGCTCTATCGAGTTGCCATTGCACGACAGCGCGGTGAGGTTCGGGCAGCCCGAAACGTCCAGCTCCCCAAGCGCGCCATCGGTAACGTCCAGCGAGCTGAGCATTTCGCAGCCGCCAAGAGCAATGCTCCTGACCCCGCATGAAAACAGCGAAACCGTTTCAAGCCGCGGGCAATCGGAAAGGTCGATGCTCACGATCGGCTGATCGTAGCCCTCGACCTTCGTCAGCATCGTGCAGCCCGAAAGATCAAGCACGCCGTGAAGCTTTATCAGCTGCCATTGCTCGGTATACCGCGATAGATTCACGCTTTTCAGATGATAGCTGTCCTCATCGCCCGTCCAGATGGCGAAATGGCTCCAGCTTTCCTCGGAGTTGATGGAGGTGTTCCAGGTGGAAACGTCGTTCGGATCGTAGCCTGCGTTCAGCTTTTCACCGTTCTTAACGCCGTTTTCGTCCATCTGCTCCAGAAACGCGCGGAGCTTTTCCAAATCGTGCGGGTCGTAGTTGGGTTCTCCCCGAAAGCGCGCCTCTAAATCGGTTTCTTCATTTTGAAGCTCTATAAAGAGCTCGGTGGAGATCATACTGTTTGTGTCCGCATTGAACCAGCCGATGAAGCTGCCCGGGATGATCTCCTCCGCCTGTGCCGCGCGGTTATAGGTGGTCATGTTGTTCGTCCACACGTCGAGCGACACATAGCCCCCGCCCGCCGCGCGCGCGTAGGTGCCGGGGAATCTTTCCGAGTCCGGCAGCCTCATCTCGGTCGTTTTATTGCCGCCGGAGTTCACCAGCGTAAGCGCCGCGCAGCCGTCAAGGCTTATGCGCGTCAGCTCGTTGTTCGCGCAGTTCAGCGCATTCAGATACTCGCAGCCGTCCAGAATAAGCTCGCCGCAAAGCCCCATGTCCGATGCGCTTATCTGCAAAAGCCTGTATTCGTCCGTGAGCGTGTTTTCGCCGTTCTCCGCATAATTGAAGCAGATTAAAGGATACCACAGCGCGGGATCGTCGAGCTTATCGGCAAGCTCAAGCTTTTCCGCGTTTGAAACGCCGTTTTCATCCTGCTGCTCAAGAAACGCCGCGACCGCCGCATAATCGTTTTCGTTAAAGCCATCCGGCGCGGTTTTTTCCGCTCCGGGCGCGGTCTTTTCCTCCGCCGGAGCGGTGCGCGGCTCGCTTTTCGCCCCGGGCGCATCCTCTCGCAGCTCCGAAGCGGAAAGCGCGGGATCGGAAAGCGCGGAAGCGGTGAGCCTGAAGGCGGTAAGCGGGGAGAGGATCATCGCAAGCGCGATGACCGCCGCGATCGCGGCCCTGAAACCTTTGCTTTTCATCATAGTTTACTCCTCCTAAAATATAGTGTTTTGTAAATAATGAACGGTGTCGGGTCGTGGCGCGAGGAAGAACAGCGCGCGCTGCGCTGAAAAAACGGGGGATTTGCGCAAAAGCGCTATCTGTCCTCTCTGAAATAAGCAAGCCCGAGCGAAGCGGGAGGCTGATCCTCCTTCTTTTTGCGCAGGGAAACTATTATAAGCACTATTATCGTTATCACGTAGGGCAGCATTCGGAAGATCTCCTGCGAGCGCCTTGTGAGGCCGGAGGCAAACAGCAGATACGCCCAGAAAAGAATTCCGAACAGGAACGAGCCCCATATACTGCGCAGCGGCTTCCACGTGGCGAAGATGACCAGCGCCACGGCGAGCCAGCCCAGGTTTTCTATGGTGCCGTCGTTCGCCCAGGTGCCTTTAATGTAGTCCATCACGTAGTAAAGCCCGCCCAGGCCCGTGATGCCCGCGCCAACGCAGGTGGCAAGGTACTTATTCTTTGTAACGCTTATGCCCGCCGCATCCGCCGTGGCGGGGTTTTCACCCACGGCGCGCAGGTTCAATCCCCTGCCCGTTCTGTTTAAAAAGATATGCACCAGCACGGCTATGAGCACCGCCGCGTAGGTCAGAAAGCCGTAGTTGAACAGCAGCTTCATCACGGGCTCAGGCAGCGGAAGGAACGAAAACAGCCCGCCGCGGTACACCGCGCTCGTTGCGGCAACGCTTATCTGGCCCACGCCGCCGGCAAGCTTATTGAGCGAGCCGCCGAAGAAATTTGCAAGCCCCGCGCCGAAAATGGTGAGGGTAAGGCCGGTTACGTTTTGATTTGTGCGCAGCGTAACGGTCAAAAAGCTGTAGATAAGCCCGCCGAGCGCCGCCGCAAGAAACGCCGCTGTCATGGGAATTATCACCAGCAGCACGGGCGAGGGCGCGCTTCCCGCGCTCATGCAGGCGCGCTCATAGAAATAGCTTGAGGCAAGGCTTGCTATGCCGCCCATATACATCGTGCCGGGAACGCCGAGGTTCAGATTGCCGGATTTTTCGGTAAGTATCTCTCCCACCGCGCCAAACATTATCACGGTGCCGAAGGATACCGCCGCCTGTATCAGGGTAATGAATACGTCCATGCGCCTTCCTCCTTACGCCTGCTCCGCGCCGGAGCGGGTGAGCCTGTAGTTTATGAAAAATTCGCTTCCGAGGATGAAGAAGAGTATCACGCCCATTATCACCTTGGAAAGATTATCGTTTATATTGAAATTGGAGGCTATCTCCCTTGCGCCCTGCTCAAGGAATATAAGCAGAAACGCTATCAGCATCATCACGAAGGTGTTGAATTTTGCAAGCCACGCCACTATTATCGCCACAAAGCCGCGCCCGCCCGCCGTGCTGACGGAGATCGTGTGCCCCTGCCCCGCAACGGCTATAAAGCCCGCTATGCCGCATATAGCGCCGGAAAGCGTCACCGTGCGCACCGTTACCGCAGGCACGTTTATTCCCGCGTATTTGGCGGTGTTGCTGCTGCCGCCCACCACGGCTATCTCGTAGCCGTGCTTGGTGTAGCGCAGGTAAAGAAACACCAGCACCACCAGCGCAAGCACCATCACAAGGTTCATTCCGTACATCTGGCCGAAAAGGGGAGGGAACCAGCCCTTGTGCGTTTCGGAATTTATGGTGCCAACTATGCCGGAGCCGTAGGAATTTTCCCAGAAGGTAACGAAAAATGAGGTGAGGTGGATGGCGATATAGTTCATCATCAGTGTGAAAAGCGTTTCGTTTGCGTTCAGCCTCGCCTTTGCGATCGCCGGCACAAAGCCCCACGCGCCGCCCGCAGCCGCCGCCGCAATAAACATTATGAGCAGCAGCAGCCCGTTCGGAAGCGAAGGCATATATATCATGCACGCGGCCGAGGCGATGCCCCCAAGCAGTATCTGCCCCTCCGCGCCTATGTTCCAGAATTTCATCTTAAAGGCGGGAGCAAGGCCAACGCCGATGCACAGCAGCAGCATTATTTCGCGGATGGAGCTCCAGATGCGCCGCTCGGAGCCGAAAACGCCGTTGAACATGGTTTCGTAAACCTTGATCGGGTTCATTTTCGTTACCGAATAGATTATAAGCCCGTTTATCACAAGCGCGGCAAGTATGGCGGCAAGCCGCACCAGTATGCGCGCCCAAACGGGCATAAACGCGCGTTTATGGATTCGGATCATATTTCCTCCCCTTCTGTTTTGAACAAGAATCCGTTCTGCGACGCCTTGCGCCGCTGTTTCGCTCTTTTCCCTGATTTTCGTTGTTTTTCGGCGGTTATTGCCGGTTTTTTACACCGTATGTCCCGCCGCGTCAGCTTGCGGAGCCCGCTTTTTCGGCGTTCGCTTTTTCGGCGTTCGCTTTTTCGGCCTTATCGTTTTCCGCGCCCGCGCTTCCCGCATCCGCGTAGGCCTCGGCGGAGGCGCCCGTCATCATAAGGCCCACCTCTTCCTTTTTAGCCGTGCGCCCGTCCACTATGCCGCTTATCCTGCCGCCGCAAAGCACCAGTATGCGGTCGCAAAGCTCAAGCAGCACGTCCAGATCCTCGCCAACGTAGATCACCGCGCCGCCGCTGCATTTTCGCTCGTTCAAAAGGCGGTAGATGGCGTGGCTCGTGTTTATATCCAGCCCGCGCACGGCGTAGGCCGCCATCAAAAGCGAGGGGGAGGAGGCAAGCTCGCGCCCCACCAGCACCTTCTGCACGTTGCCGCCGGAGAGCTTTCTTATTTGGGTATTCAGGCTCGGAGTCACAACGCCCAGCTCGTCCACCACCTTTTTTGCAAGATCCAGCGGCTTTTTCTGATCCACAATGCCGAATCTGCCCTCGCGGTAGCTCCTTAAAAGCATATTGTCGGGTATGTTCATATTGCCCACAAGCCCCATGCCGAGCCTGTCCTCCGGCACGAAGGCAAGGCTTATGCCAAGCGCGCGTATCTGCTCCGCATCGTATTTTTTAAGATCCTCCTCCTTGCCCGTTTTCGGGTCTATATACACCATGGAGGAGCCGCTCGCCGTGGGTATCAGCCCCGCCACGGCCTCCAAAAGCTCCTTCTGGCCGCTGCCCGATATGCCGGCAACGCCCAGTATCTCGCCGCTGTGCGCAGTAAAGCTCACGTTGTCAAGCCTTGTAACGCCCAGATTATCCTTGACCGAAAGGTTTTTCACTATCAGGCGCACCGGCCTGTTTTCCACAAACGGGCGCTCTATATTCAGCGAAACGGAGCGCCCCACCATGAGGTCGGAAAGGGTCTGCACGTCCGCATTTTCGGTTTCTACGTCGCCTATGTATTCGCCCTTGCGAAGTATCGCCACCCTGTCGGACACGGCAAGCACCTCGTTCAGCTTGTGCGTTATTATTACCACGCTCTTGCCGTCCTTTTTCATGTGGCGGATAACGTCGAAAAGCGCTTCCGTTTCCTGCGGCGTCAAAACGGCTGTGGGCTCGTCCAGAATAAGTATATCCGCGCCCCTGTAAAGCGCCTTCACTATCTCAAGCGTCTGCTTTTCGGAAACGGACATTTCGTAAACCTTTTTATCCGGATCCACGGCAAAATGATAGCGTTCGCATATATTTTTAACCGCCGCCTTAACGCTGCGCAGCGGCGTTTTAAGCCCGAGCTTAACGTTTTCCGCAGCGGTGAACACGTCCACCAGCTTGAAATGCTGATGGATCATGCCTATTTTCAGCTCGTGCGCGTCCTTTGGGGAGCGGATGCGCACGGGTCTGCCGTCCACGTATATGCTGCCGCTGTCCGGATAATAGATGCCGGAAAGCATATTCATAAGCGTTGTTTTGCCGCTGCCGTTTTCGCCCAGCAGCGAAAGTATCTCGCCCTTTTTTATCTCAAGCGAAATGCCCTTGTTCGCGTGGATGGAGCCGAAGCTCTTGTGTATATCCACCATTTTTACGGCGCATTCGCCGCTTTTTGCTGTTTCCATAGGTAAAACCCCGGTTTTATTTAATATGTCGCCGCCCGGCGGCGGCAGGTGGAGCCGATAAAGCTTTTTGCGGAAAAGGCCGAAGCCCCTCCCGCGAAAAAAAGTATCGTAATCTATATTATAGCAGAAACCACCGTGGAAGTAAACCGCATTTATCGCCGCAGAGCGCCAAAAAACCCCGTATTTTTTAAGGCAACATTTAATATTTAACATAGGGCTCGTGCGGCGGGGAAGGGCTCGTGCGGCGGGGAAGGGCTCGTGCGGCGGGGAAGG
>CAMVMM010000039.1 GCA_947168565.1 uncultured Clostridia bacterium
GCCGATTTCACCCGCGAAGCGGATTTCACCATCCGAAGGATGATTTCACCCGGCGCAAGCCGGATTTCATTTGCCAAAAGGCATCACGCGCCGCAGGCGCGCATCATTCGGCGAAGCCGAGCATCATTTGCCGCAGGCAGGAATCACGCGCAAAGCGCACATCATTTCCCGCAGGGCGCCGCGCCGCTCCCGCCGTCTTGACAGTGCGCCCGAAAAACTATATAATTGGAAGATGATTCCACCTATCCAACGGAAGGAGTGAGCCGAATGCCGAATGATAAATACTGCGCGTTTTGCGGCGCGGAGCTCAGTGAAAAAGAGGTCTTTTGCCCCAAATGCGGCACGTACGATCAAAGCGAAACCGAGCCGCAGGACAGGTTTACCGTGATCCGCCCCCGCAGCATAGAGGAATTGAAGGTCTACTGCGGCGAGCACGGCATACCGTGCAGCAGGATCGGCTTTTTTGTGGATGAGGACGTAGTGGAGCCGTTTGCAAACGGCATTTACAGGGACGGCGCGCGCGTGATAGTTTACGAAAACTCTCCGAACGGCTTTCGCAATATAGGCTATATGGGCGAAAGCGAGGAGGCGGCCGTGGAGCTGTTTTTCCCGCATCTTATAGATCAGTGCCATGAGTTCGGCATCCATCCGGAGCGCATGAAGGGGCTGAGCGACCCCGCCGTGGCGGAGGCCGTTTCGGGCCGGCAGCACTTGCCGGACAGGGGCAGGGGCAGGCGCGTGGCAGCGGCAAGAATAGTCGCGGTGATCCTTGCGGCCGCTGCCGTGCTGGCGCTGATAGTGCTTTTGCTCATCCATTCAAGGGACGGCTACTATTCCGGCGCGGGCGGGCTCTACTATAAAGCCGGCTCGAAATGGTATTATCATAACGGCACCTCCTGGACGCCGACCGAGACGCCGGAGGATGACTACATGGGCGATTTTCTCGGCAGGAGCTACGATCCCTCCTGGGGCGGCGAGAGCTTCTATCTGCCGGAGGACATAATGGAAGTCACGGTAACGCCGGAGCAGGCGCCGGACGGCGGCGATACGGACGAGCTTCCGAACGAAATTCCGGACGCCAATGGCGGCGACGGCAACTGATAAACGGGTAAGCGGCTAAACTGATAAGCTGATAACGGATAACGCCTTTCGCGCTTTTTCAAACGCGCTTATTATATTTCCCGCCGTTCCTTGATAAATCCCGCCTGCGGGGGTATAATAACCGGTAGTGATTATTTGCGGCGGGGCATGGCCGTTCCGCCGGAAAGGAAAGTAAAATGAGCGAAGAATGCACCCATAATTGCGAAAGCTGCGGCGTGGACTGCTCCTCCAGGCAGGAAAAATCAAGCCTGCTTGAGAAGCCGAACGCGCAGAGCTCCATCAAAAAGATAATCGCCGTGGTCAGCGGCAAGGGCGGCGTTGGCAAAAGCCTCGTCACCTCCCTGCTTGCGGTGAACGCGCAGCGGGCGGGCTACCATGCCGCGATACTCGATGCGGATATCACCGGCCCCTCCATACCCAAGGCCTTCGGCATCCACGATAAGGCGCTCGGCACCGAGCTGGGCATTCTGCCCAACAAAAGCAAGCTGGGCGTGGACGTGATGAGCGTGAACCTTATGCTGGAAACCGAAACCACCCCCGTGGTGTGGCGCGGCCCGGTCATCGCGGGCGCGGTGAAGCAGTTTTATACGGACGTTATCTGGAAGGACGTGGACTTCATGTTTGTGGATATGCCTCCGGGAACCGGGGACGTGCCGCTCACGGTATTCCAAAGCCTGCCGGTGGACGGCATAATCGTGGTCACCTCGCCGCAGGAGCTGGTTTCCATGATAGTGGAAAAGGCGGTAAATATGGCAAATATGATGAATATTCCCGTGCTGGCGCTGGTTGAAAACATGAGCTACTTCGAGTGCCCCTGCTGCGGCGAAAGAACCCCCGTTTTCGGCGAAAGCAAGGTGGAGGAAACGGCGAAGCGCCTGTTCATCCCCACCACGGCCAGACTGCCGGTGAATCCGAAGCTTGCCGCCGCCGCCGATGCCGGCCTTGTGGAGCTGTATGAGGGCGACTGGCTGGACGGCGTGACCGCCATGCTGAATAAAATGATGGATTGAAATTATAATCGCTGCGCGGAAGGCAATACGCCTTCCGCATTTTTGCGGGAAGGGGGAGAAGGGATGCGGTTTGAATACGACGCGCCGCTGAACGTGATGGCGGACGGAGGGGCGTTTGTGGTGTTTCCGTGGAACGTGCGGGAGGTGTTTTCGCGCGGGCGGGCGAAGGTGCGCGCGGAGTTTGACGGCGTGCCGTACGAGGGCAGCATCGTGAATATGGGCCTGAAAAACGAGGACGGCTCGGTGTGCTACGTCATAGGCGTGCTCAAAGCCATACGGACGCGGCTGGGCAAGGGCGACGGCGATATGATACACGTTGTGATAAGCGAACGCGACGATTGCTGATATCGCTTTTTCCTTGCGAAAGGCGAACGCGACGATTGCTGATATTGCTTTTTCCCTTGTTTTATGATATAACCGAACAAAATACTATCCGCGCGGTTTTTTGCGCGGCACGGAGGCAAAATGCTGGTTACGGGCATCCGGCTTCATTCATACAGGAGCTATGATCGGCTCACCTTTGAGCCGACCGAAAAGCTGAACGTTATAATCGGTCAAAACGCCGCGGGGAAAACGAATATCCTTGAGGCCGTGTACCTTTGCGCCATCGGCAGAAGCTTCCGCACAAGGAAGGACAACGAGCTTATAAACATGGGCTCAAACGGCGCTTACGTGGGGTTGGAGCTTGTGAGCCGGGGCGCAAGGCGCAGGGTGGAGTTTAAATTCGCCCGAAACGCGGGCAAGCAGGTTTTGATAGACGGCGAGCCGGTGCGCCGCATGGGCGAATTGATGGGCGTTTTGAACGCGGTGCTGTTTTCGCCGGAGGATCTTTCGCTTGTGAAGGATTCGCCGGAGGAGCGGCGGCGCTTCATGGATATGGAGCTTTGCCAGCTCCGCCCCGCGTTTTTCTATAAGCTTCAGCAGTACAACGCCGCTCTGAAGCAGCGTGGCGCGCTGCTCAAGGCCGCGCTTGAGGCGGGCGTTTCGCCCGACCCGCTGCAGCTTGATATGTGGGACGACCGGCTGACCGAGCTTGGCGGCGATATCATGCTTGTGCGAAGGGAATTTATGGATGAGCTTTCCACCCTTGCGCGGGATATAAACCGCAGGATCACCGGCGGCAGGGAGGAGCTTTTCACCTTCTATAAGCCGAACGTCGCCTTCGACGAGGGCGGCAGGCAGGACGTGCGCACCGAGCTGAACAACGCGCTTGCAAGATCCAGAAGCGAGGATATTCGCAAGGGGTACACCACGCGCGGCCCGCACAGGGACGACGTCGGCATTCTGCTGGACGGCAGCGACGTGCGCATCTACGGCTCGCAGGGGCAGCAGCGCACGGCGGCGCTGAGCATGAAGCTTTCCGAGCTTGCGCTCATGCGCTCCGAGCGGGGAGAGGCGCCCGTGCTGCTGCTGGACGACGTTTTAAGCGAGCTGGACTCGCAGCGGCAGCGGGAGCTGCTTTCCTCCGCCTTCGACTGCCAGTGCTTTTTGACCTCCACGAGCGCGGACGGGCTTGCCGGCGTGCCGAATATGACCGTGTTTGAATGCGCGGAGGGAAGGCTTGCGCGGCTCGGTGAAAAGTGAAAAGTGAAAAGCGAATGGTGAGCGTTTGAGATGCGCTTTCGATGCTCGCTTGCGATCCAAAGGAAGAATAAACGACGAACCGCAGGAGAATGCGCCCTGATAAATCGGTTTGATAAATAAGCTTTGGTAAACAGGCTTTGGTAAACAGGCTTTGGTAAACAGGCTTTGGTAAACAGGCTTTGATAAACAGGGTTTGATAAACAGGCTTTGATAAATCAAAAACCAAGCTGCTTCGGCTGAAACGGCAACAAGCCCGCTCCGTGCGTTTTTATGCGCGGACGGGGCTTTTTTCTTTGCAGCGTTTGCATATTACAGCGCCCTTGCGAAAAATCATACCATTCCGCACCTGAAGCCTTGAGAGCGGTCAGGGCTTCGGGCGCGGGATGGCATAAACCGGGATGAAAGCATTTTTCGCCGCATTTTTAAAAATAAATATGGCGAAAAGCTGTCTGATGTGGTATAATTAAACTGTTGGATTGTGCCCTTAGACACAGCCCGGCAGGCAGAAGCGGCCGATGCGGCATCTGTGGCGGACGCGGCGAATGCGGCGAATGCGGCCTATGCGGCCCTATGCGGCTTGGCACGATATGCTCACGGGAAAATGCGGCGGCGAACCGAGGCGCTTTTCACGGGCGGCCCCTGCGGCGGGCGGAAAGGATACCATAGCTAAATGGAAGAGATCAAAAACACCGAAAACACCGAAATCACCGAAAAAATCGAGATAACCGAGGCGGCGGGCGAAAACTACGACGCTTCGCAGATCCAGGTGCTGGAGGGGCTTGAGGCGGTGCGCCGCCGCCCCGGTATGTATATCGGCTCCACCGATTCAAGGGGTCTGCATCACCTTGTGTATGAGATCGTGGACAACGCGATAGACGAGGCGATGGCGGGCTACTGCTCGCATATCTACGTTACCGTGCATGCGGATAATTCCATCACCGTGGTGGACAACGGCCGAGGCATTCCGGTGGATATTCACCCCAAAACCGGCAAGAGCGCACTCGAGGTGGCGCTTACCATGCTTCACGCGGGCGGCAAATTCGGCGGCAGCGGCTACAAGGTCTCCGGCGGTCTGCACGGCGTGGGCCTCTCGGTTGTGAACGCGCTTTCCGTGGAGCTCACCGCCGAGGTAAAGAGGGACGGTAAGATTTATCGCCAAACCTGCTCGCGGGGCGTGAAAACCAGCGAGGTGGAGGTGGTTGGCGAATGCGGCAGGGATGAGCACGGCACAAGCATCCACTTTATGCCGGATGACACCATATTCGACGAGGTGGATTACGAATACGACGTGGTGGTGCGCAGGCTGCGCGAGCTGGCGTTTTTGAACGGCGGCGTGACCATAGTTGTGACCGATGAACGCGGCGCCGAGGAGGGCAGGGACTATTCGCGGCGCGACACCTTCCATTTTGAGGGCGGCATAAACGAATACGTTCGCTACATAAATAAAAATAAAGAGGTGCTGCACGAGGAGCCCATCTATATTTCCGCAAGCAAGGCGGATGATCCGCTGGAGACCGCCACGGTGGAGGTGGCGCTTCAGTATAACGACGGGTACAACGAAAACGTGTTCACCTATGCAAACAATATAAACACCATCGAGGGCGGCAGCCATCTGGCGGGCTTCCGCTCGGCCATGACGAGGGTCATAAACGATTACGCAAGGAAATTCAAAATTTTAAAGGATAACGATGCGAACCTCACGGGCGAGGATATCCGCGAGGGGCTTTCCGCCATAGTCAGCGTTAAGCTCACCGAGCCGCAGTTCGAGGGGCAGACCAAAACAAAGCTGGGCAACGCCTATATCCGCTCCATCGTGGACAGCTCCGTTGCCGAAGGGCTGAACACCTATCTGGAGGAGCATCCGCAGCAGGCAAAGCTCATTTTGGATAAATGCCTTTCCGCAAGCAGGGCGCGCGAGGCGGCGCGCAAGGCGAGGGAGCTTACAAGGCGCAAATCCGTGCTGGATTCCGCCGCGCTGCCCGGCAAGCTTGCCGACTGCTCCGAGAAGGATCCCTCCAAATGCGAGCTTTTCATAGTTGAGGGCGATTCCGCGGGCGGCTCCGCAAAGGAGGGGCGCGACAGGCATTTTCAGGCCATACTGCCCCTGCGCGGCAAGATCTTGAACGTTGAAAAAACGAGGCTGGATAAGGTTCTTGGCAACGCGGAAATAAAGTGCATGATCACCGCCTTCGGCGCGGGCATGGACGCGGATTTCGATGAAACCAAGCTGCGCTACCATAAGATAATCTGCATGACGGATGCGGATGTGGACGGCAGCCATATCAGAACGCTGCTGCTCACCTTCTTCTACCGCCATATGCGCCCGATGATAGAAAAGGGCTACGTTTACATCGCGCAGCCCCCGCTCTACCTTATCAAAAAGCAGAATTTTGAAAAATACGTTTATTCGGACGAGGAGCTGAACCGCACTCTGGACGAGATCGGGCGCGACAGGATAACCGTCCAGCGCTACAAGGGTCTTGGCGAGATGAACCCCGAGCAGCTTTGGGACACGACCATGGATCCCGAAAAGCGCATCATGCTTCAGGTCACCATGGACGACGCCATGCTTGCGGACGAAACCTTCACCCTGCTGATGGGCGACCGCGTGGAGCCCAGAAGGGAATTCATAGAGCAGAACAGCAAGCTGGTTTCCGATCTGGACGTGTAGCGCATGAACGCTGCGCGCATTAACGCTGCACACATAACAGCATACACGCCGAAAACGCCTGAAACGCGGAGGAGTTTTTTATGGACGAAAACAAAAAGAAAAATTATGAAATGCTTGGCACAAACGAGCTGCCAACCGATATAGAGGGCGGCAGGATACTGCCGATAAACCTGGTCGGCGAAATGAAAAAAAGCTTCATTTCGTATGCCATGGCGGTTATCATCAGCCGCGCCCTGCCCGACGTGCGCGACGGCCTCAAGCCCGTTCACCGCAGGATACTTTACGCTATGGACGAGCTTTCCATGCAGCCGGATAAGCCCTTCCGCAAATGCGCGCGCCTTGTGGGCGACGTGCTGGGCAAATACCATCCGCACGGCGATACGGCGGTTTACGATGCCACCGTGCGCCTGGCGCAGCCATTCTCCACGCGCTATCCGCTGGTGGAGGGTCACGGCAATTTCGGCTCCATAGACGGCGACCCCGCCGCCGCAATGCGATATACCGAGGCGAGGATGAGCAGGCTCACCCTTGAAATGCTTTCGGATCTTGATAAGAACACCGTTGATTTCTATCCCAATTTCGATGAAACGCTCATGCAGCCCGCCGTGCTTCCCGCAAGGTATCCGAACCTGCTTGTGAACGGCTCAAACGGCATAGCGGTGGGCATGGCGACCAATATCCCGCCGCATAATCTGGGCGAAACGATAGACGCGTTCGTGGCGATGATCGATAATCCCGATATCACCATAGACGAGCTGATGAACTATATCCCCGGCCCCGATTTCCCCACCGGCGGCGTTATCATGGGGGACGTGGGCATCCGCCACGCCTATTTCACCGGCAGGGGCAGGATACTCGTTCGCGCAAAATCGGAGATAGAGCAGTATAAGGCGGACAGGTCCCGCATCATCATCACCGAGATACCCTATCAGGTCAACAAGGCGAAGCTGGTTGAAAAGATAGCCGAGCTTGTGCATGAAAAAAAGGTGGAGGGCATATCCGATCTTCGTGACGAAAGCTCCCGCGCCGGAATGCGCATAGTTATAGAGCTTAAAAAGGACGTGAACGCGAACGTCGTGCTGAATAATCTTTATAAGCACACCCAGCTTCAGGATACCTTCGGCGTTATCATGATAGCCCTTGTGGACGGCGAGCCGAAGGTGCTGAACCTGCGCGAAATGCTGTATTACTATTTGCAGCATCAGAAGGACGTGGTCACGAGGCGCACGCAGTACGATCTTGACAAGGCACGCGAGCGCATCCATATTTTGGAGGGCCTCATTATCGCGCTTGATAATATAGACGAGGTCATTGCCATAATCAAATCCAGCGCGAACGGTCCGGAGGCAAAGGAGCGCCTGATGGCGCGCTTCGGCTTCTCCGAAAAGCAGGCGCAGGCGATTCTGGATATGCGCCTTCAGCGCCTCACCGGCCTTGAAAGGGAGAAGCTTGAGGCGGAGTACAACGAGCTGAAGGTCACCATAGAATACCTTGAGGGCATCCTGGCGGACGAGGGCAAGCTGCTCGGCGTTATCCGCGAGGAGGTGCTGGAGGTGCGCCGCAAATTCGCCGATCCCCGCCGCACCGAGATCACCAGGATCATCGAGGATATCGATATGGACGACATTATCCAGGAGGAGGATATGGTCGTTACCTGCACCCATCACGGCTATATCAAGCGCATCGCGGAGGATACCTACCGCGCCCAGAAGCGCGGCGGCGTGGGCGTGAGCGCGGGCTCAACGCGGGATGAGGACTTTTTGGAGGATATTTTCGTCACCTCCACCCATTCCTATATCATGTTCTTCACCAATAAGGGCAGGGCGTTCCGCATAAAGTGCTATTCCATACCCGAGGCGGGCAGAACCGCGAAGGGCACCCCGATAGTGAACCTTTTGCAGCTTCAGACCGGCGAATTTGTAACAGCCGCGTTCCCCATCGGCAAGGAAACGGACGAGGGCTATCTGGTGCTCTGCACAAGAAACGGCATAATCAAAAAAACCCCGCTCTCCGATTTTGCAAATATCCGCAAGGGCGGCATAATCGCGCAGAGCCTGAAGGAGGGGGACGAGCTCATAAGCGTTGAGCGCTCCTCCGGCGAGGATGAGTTCATAATCGGCACGCGCAACGGCATGAGCATCCGCTTCAGCGAGCGGGACGTGCGCGCAATGGGCCGCATCGCCGCCGGCGTTCGCGCCATCAAGCTGCTTGAGGGCGACGCCGTGGTGGATATGGGCAAGGTCAGCGCGGGGCAGTACGTTGTGGCAATCACCGAAAACGGCATGGGCAAGCGCACCGACGAGGAGGCGTACCGCAGCCAGGGCCGCGCCGGCAAGGGCATAATCGCCATGAATATAACGGAAAAAACCGGCAAGCTCGTGTGCCTCAAGGTGGCTCGCGGAGATGAGGATATCATGCTCATCCGCGATGACGGCATAGTTATCAGAACCCCGCTCTCCACGCTCTCCGTCATCTCAAGAAATACCCAGGGCGTGCGCCTCATGCGCATAGACGGCGATCATAGAGTGGCAAGCGTCGCTCTCGCCCCGCATAACGACGATGAGCCGCAGGAGAACGCGGTGAACGCGGAAAATGCAGGGAATACGGATGCCCCCGAAAATGCGGAGGACGCACCCCTTGAAAATGCCGATAACGCTGTTGAAAGCGGCGAGGAATAAGAAAACATAGATCACTAAAGGCTCTTCGGTTCGCCGGAGAGCCTTCCTGTATAAAAAAGTAGAAATTCCGCAGGAATTTCCACCATAACTCGGCGCAAGCCGAACATCACTTCCCGAAGGGAAGCATCATTTGCCGCAGGCAAGCATCATGCGCAAAGCGCACATCATACGGCAAAGCGCACATCATTTGCCGCAAGGCACGCCACGGTTCCGAATACCCGCGGGGCGGGGGGCGCCCCACGGATAACGGAAAACAAAACGGCGATGTATTTCACACACACCGCCACGCGCACATATATCCGAAAAGCCGGCTTTAGCAAGGAGTTGGTCTTGAAAAAGGAAGGCTCTTTTCGTATAATATAATTGCGAGATCGGGGGAAAACCCCGTTGTGTATGTGGACCCATCACATATACCGGTCGGGGAATATGGCCGTATTCCCCGACCGCCGCATTTTGCTTCCATGTGTAATATTATAGTATTTGCATGAGTTTGTCAATACACTTTGCAACATTAAGCGCAAATTGTAAACGCTTTTTCCTCACGCACAGCAGGTTTTTGCAAACAATATATATTACATCTGCGAATAATAGATAAAATCGCTCCCGCGAAAGGAAAAAGAGCGCTGCCGCTCGCCGTGAGGGCAGCGCGTCAACAATGCGCCATGAGAGCACAGCCTTCGGCAAAGCCGAGCTTCATTTGCGGGTGCGCATGGCTTCTCCTTGAGGAGAAGCTGTCAGCGCAGCTGACTGATGAGGTGTTCACCTCATAAACCCGCCGCAGCGGGTTTTATCCTGTTTATCCACAAAAAAGCTTATAAAAACAAGCTTTTTCGGCAGGTCGTTCAGTGAATTGGAATCTGTCCAAATCCCTTGCGGCAAGGCATTCGGCGAATTGGAATCGGTTCAAATCCCTTGCGGCAAGGCATTCGGCGAATTGGAATCGGTTCAAATCCCTTGCGGTAAGGCATTCGGCGAATTGGAATCGGTTCAAATCCCTTGCGGGATTTGTGCATTATGCCACCTCATCCGACTTCGCGCCGCGCTGCGCCGCCTCAGCCACCTTCCCCTCGGAGGGGAAGGCTTTTGGAAACGCCGCTTTTTTTGTTACAAATCATTCAGAAATTCCATAGGAATTTCAACCGCAACGCGCCGCAGGCGCGCATCATTCGGCGAAGCCGAGCATCATTTGCCGCAAGGCAAGCATCATGCGCAAAGCGCACATCATTGCCGCTTGGCACTCCACCTCATCCGTCTTCGCGCCGCGCTGCGCCGCCTCAGCCACCTTCCC
>CAMVMM010000040.1 GCA_947168565.1 uncultured Clostridia bacterium
ATCCACAAGGGTGTTCACAAGCTCCTCCTCCTTGCAGGCGAAGGCAAGGCTGAACATCAGCAGCACTGCCGCGATAAGTGCGGCGGCGCGGAGGAAGCCCCTTGATTTTTTAAAGAATGATTTTTTTGTTTCGCTGTTTTTCATCAGTGCTCCGATCAACGCTCGATTGAGCGTGAAATATTATTTGTTTTCAGCCGTTTTTGCCGCAATAAGCGCAGCAAGGCGAACGTTGTTGTACACGAGGGCGATATTCGCCTCCAGGCTCTCGCCGTCCGTCAGCTCCGAGATGCGCTTGAGCAGGAACGGGGTAATATCCCTGCCCTCAAGCCGCAGCCTTTCGGCCTCCTTCACCGCCTTCGCGGTCGCCTTTTCGATTTTGTCGCCGTCCGGCGCGTATTTTTCCGGTATCGGGTTCACTATCACCATGCCGCTCTGCATATCAAGGCCCGCCATGGCGTCCACCATTGCGGCAAGCTCCTCCACGGTATCGGCACGGCAGGGGGCGCGGTAGCCGCTGTCCGGCGTGTAGAAGGCGGGCACGCGGTCGGTTCTGAAGGAAACCACCGGCACGCCCTGCGTTTCAAGATATTCAAGGGTTCTGCCTATATCAAGGATGCTCTTCGGCCCCGCGCACACCACGGCAACGGGGGTTCTGCCCAGCTCGTTCAGATCGGCGGAAATATCCATGCTGCTTTCCGCGCCGCGGTGAACGCCGCCTATGCCGCCCGTGGCAAAAACCCTGATGCCCGCTCTGTGGGCTATGAACATGGTGCCGGCAACGGTGGTGGCGCCGTCCTCCCCCCTTGCAAGAGCTGCGGCGATATCCCTTCGGGAAACCTTTTTCACCTCCGGCCCCTTTTTGCCGAGGTATTCTATCTGCTCCTCCGTGAGCCCCGCGTGCAGCTCGCCCTTGATAATGGCGCAGACCGCCGCCACAGCGCCGTGCCTTTCCGCGATGCGCTTGCAGGCAAGGGCGGTTTTAACGTTATCCGGATACGGCATGCCGTGGCAGATTATGGTGCTTTCAAGCGCGATGACCGGCCTGCCCGATTCCAGCGCCTGCCTGACCTCCTGGGATAAAACTACGTTGTAATTCATAGACTCTCCTTAAATAAAAGCTTTTTTCATTCACAGCGCTGTTTTTCAATGAAAAAATCGGCAACGCGCCTTTCGGACGCGACCTTTTTTATATATGCCGAAATTTCCGCATGGGGCGGAAAATCGCGGTAGGCATGCATATCCTCAATGCTTTTGAATTCGCAGCAAAGCGCCATATCGCCGCTCTGCTCGCTGTGAAGCACGTCCTCCCCCACCTCAAGCGAGAGAAGCGTGGGGGCAACGCCCACGAGCGCGCGCAGCCCTTCGGCAACGATGCGCATATTTTCCTTGCGGCTCTTTCCCTCCGCCTCCTCATGGAAGCGCCAAATAACAAGATGCTTGAGTATTTTCAATGCCGTACCTCCGTTTCGCCCTGTTTGAGCATATTTTGACAGCTATATTATAACATAATATTAAACAGCACTCAACAGCATTTGAGCCTTTTTTGGTAAATTTCGTTTCCGCCTTTGCCGCGCCGCGCAGGCACGGGCGAAAAGCGCCGCCGTACCCGATGCGCTGCGGCTCCCCCCGCCCTTTTGCGTGCAGCCCGAAAAATTGCGCCAAAATACGCTTTTGATAAACCGAACGCGCCGCTTGTGCGTTTTATAAATGTACGGGCTTGAAAAGGCGGTATTTTCATTAAGCCTTGAGCCCTGCCCCTTCGCTGCGCCGACCGCGCCCGGGGCATAGCCGAAAACCGATACCACCCCAATTTCAGATACCACCCCCCCGCTTCCGATAAGCGCGCCTGAGAAACGCGCCGAAATTCCGGAGACCCGCCGGATCGGATAGATGACGCGCTTCGCTCCGCTCACGCGGGGCGAAGCGCGTTTTGGAGCGCATTTGCGTTTTCACGCGGGGCTATACCGGTTCAAGCGCCGCCCTTTTTCTGTTTTCGGGATAATACAGCGCGGTTTTGCCGCAAATCAATAAATACCGCCGCACTTATTGAAGTTTTGTAAAGCGAATGCTATAATATACAGGTCGCCGGCGAAACTGCAGCCGGCGCGGAAAGGATTTGGTTATGAACAAAATTGCAAGGCTTTTCAGGGATACCGGCCCCCTGCGCTTCCTTCTTCCCGTCGGGATCGTTCTGATAATCTTCGGCATCTTCATGCTGAAGCTCACACCTCAGAAATACGAGCAGACCACCGGCACGATCACCGCCGTTACCGAAACGCTGGACACCACGGACGACGTCACGCGAACGGTTTACGACGTTGAGTTCGATTATACGGTGGACGGCAAGGTCTACCACTCCTCCTTCTCCGGCCTGAGCGAACGTCCCGCCGAGGGCGACAGGATCACGGTTTACTACGATCCCGCCGACCCTTCGCGCATTTCAAACACGAAGAGCACCGGCCTTATCGGCATAATCCTCATCATCATCGGCGTTATTTGCATTGCGGGGGGCATTTTTTCCGCAGTTAAGCTCTTTGGCAAAAGCCGCAGGCTGGATGAGCAGATACGGCAGGCGAGCGGCGGAAGCGAGCCGCCCCGCATCGCTCCGCCTCCGAAGGAGCAGCAGAAGGAATACTATATCTCCTTTGACGGGCACAGCCTGAAGCCCGGCTACGTGATGGAGGACGGCGATAGGAACGTTGTTTATGAAGCGGCAATGACCAAAAACGCGCTGGTCGGCAGCAGGCTCTTCACCTTCACAAATCACGTTACCGGCGAATCCGCCGAGCACGAGGTGGGGCACACGGTGACCTCAAGCTTCGATAACGAAGTGTTTTCAACAAGCTCCTGGTTCAAGTTTGACGGCAAAAACGTTTGGGACGTGATCCACGAGCAGGGCGTTCGCATCAACACGGACGTTGCCTCGAAATTCCCGAATCTCACCTACGTCATCTCCAAAAACGGGCGCTACTTCGCCACCGCGCAGACCAGCGGCAAATTCGTTCACGAGGAGGACGCGGCGGAGCATAAGCTGAATATCCCCGTGGGCAAATACTTTTACCGCGTTTGGACGAACGAAAGCGATCTGGACCTTATCATGCTCACCGTTTTCGCAATCTCCGAAACCGAGCAGACCTTCGTGGAGTAAGGAAAGCCGGGTGAAGCAAAGAAGGCCGGTATTTTCCGTTCGGCTTTCCGCACCCTATAATTGAATTATTGATACGCCAAAAAGCAGCCCGCCGCTTACCGTAAGCGGCGGGCGCTTTGCTTTTACTGCGATAAATGCGGGGATAAAATGCGGAGGCTGCTGCCCGATGCGGGTTTATTTCACCTCAAACTCCGCCCCGTTATAGTCCACGGTCACTGTGCTGCCCTCCTCGGGGCTTTCCGCGATTATGAACCTTGCGATAAGGCTTTCGATGCGCCCCTGGATAAAGCGCTTGATGGGGCGCGCGCCGAAGACCTGATCGGTGCCGTTTTCAAGGATCGCGTCCTTGGCCTTTTCGGTCACGGCAAGCTTGAGCCCGCGCTCCGCCATCCTGCGGGAAAGATCTCCGAGCTGCAGCTCGATTATGCCGCGCATATTCTCCGCGGTGAGGGCGCGGAAGTAGACTATTTCATCCAGCCTGTTTATAAACTCCGGACGGAACTTGGATCTGAGCAGCTTATTGAGCAGCTCCTGCGTTTCGCCCGTCAGCTCGCCCTGCTCCATCTCGCTCAGAATAAGGTCGCTGCCGAGGTTGGAGGTCAGAATTATGATGGTGTTTTTAAAATCCACCGTTCTGCCCTGCCCGTCGGTGATCCTGCCGTCGTCCAGCACCTGCAAAAGCACGTTCAGCACGTCCGGATGCGCCTTCTCCACCTCATCGAAAAGCAGCACGGCGTAGGGCTTTCTGCGCACCGCCTCGGTGAGCTGGCCGCCCTCGTCGTAGCCCACGTAGCCCGGAGGGGCGCCGATGAGGCGGGAAACGGAATACTGCTCCATGTATTCGCTCATATCTATGCGCACCATGCTGCGCTCATCGTCAAACAGCGCCTCGGCAAGCGCCTTGCAAAGCTCCGTTTTGCCCACGCCGGTGGGGCCCATGAACAGGAACGAGCCTATCGGGCGGTTCGGGTTCTGGATGCCTGCGCGGGAGCGGAGGATCGCATCGCAAACGCGGCGCACGGCGTCATCCTGCCCGATTATGCGCTTATGGAGCTGCTCATCGAGCCGCAGCAGCTTCTTTCTTTCGCTTTCAAGCAGCTTGGACACGGGGATGCCCGTCCACCGCGCCACGATCTTGGCTATCTCCTCGGCGGACACGTGGTCCCGCAGCAGGCTGTTTTCACGCTCCGCGCTCCGCTTCTCCTCCTCCGCAAGCTCCTTTTGCAGCGAGGGCAGCTCGCCGTATTTGAGCTTGGCGGCAAGGTTCAGATCGTAATCGCTCTCCGCCTTCTGAATATCGGCATTCACCTTTTCGATGCGCTCGCGCAGCTGCTGCACCCTGCCTATCGCGCTCTTTTCGTTCTCCCATTTTGCCTTCATTTCGTTCAGCTTTTCGCGCTGCGCGGCAAGGGAGGCGCGTATCTCCTCAAGATGCTCCACCGTTTTGGGGTCGGTATCGTTTTTCAGCGCCTGCTCCTCTATTTCAAGCTGCATAATGCGCCTTGAGATCTCGTCCATCTCGCTGGGCATGGAGTTCATCTCGGTTTTTATCAGCGCACACGCCTCATCCACAAGGTCTATCGCCTTATCCGGCAGGAAACGATCCGAAATATATCTGTCGGAGAGCGTGGCGGCGGCGATCAGCGCGGAATCGTGGATCTTCACGCCGTGATACACCTCGTAGCGCTCCTTGAGGCCCCTCAGAATGGAGATGGTATCCTCCACCGAGGGCTCGGCAACGGTCACGGGCTGGAAACGCCGCTCCAGCGCAGCGTCCTTTTCGATATATTTTCTGTACTCATCCAGCGTGGTGGCGCCGATGCAGTGCAGCTCGCCCCGCGCCAGCATGGGCTTGAGGATATTGCCCGCATCCATCGCGCCGTCGGTCTTGCCCGCGCCGACTATGGTATGCAGCTCGTCGATGAACAGGATAATTTTTCCGTCACTCTGCTTTATTTCGTTCAGCACCGCCTTGAGCCTTTCCTCAAACTCGCCGCGGTACTTCGCGCCGGCCACCAGCGCGCCCATATCGAGGGCAAAGAGCCTTCTGTCCTTCAGATTGTTCGGCACGTCGCCGCGCACGATCCTCTGCGCAAGCCCCTCCGCGATGGCGGTTTTGCCCACGCCCGGCTCGCCGATGAGGCAGGGGTTGTTTTTCGTTTTCCTTGAAAGAATGCGGATAACGCTTCTTATCTCGTTGTCGCGCCCGATAACGGGATCCAGCTTCTGCCTGCGGGCAAGCTCGGTAAGCTCCTGACCGTATTTATTCAGCACGTCGTAGGTGCTTTCGGGGTTGTCGCTGTTTATCCTCGTGTTACCGCGCACGGAGCGCAGCACGGTGAGATAGCCGTTTCTTTCAATATTAAAGCGCTTAAACAGCGGCTTCAGCACGCCGTCCGCCTTTTCGATGAGCCCAAGCATGATATGCTCCACGGACACGAAGCTGTCGCCCATCGCCTTCGCCTCGTCCTCGGCGCGGTTCAGCGCGGAATTGAGCTCCTGCGTGATATAGAGCTGCCCGCCGCTTGAGCCGCCGTAGCTCGCCTGCTTTGAAAGCTCCGCCTCTATCGCCGCACGGAAGGAATTAAGCTCCACTCCCATCGCGGTCAGAAGCTGCGCGTTCAGATCGTCCGCATCGTTTACAAGCGCGTAAAGGGCGTGTATCTGCCCCACCTGCGTATGCCTGCGCTCCTCGGCAAGCCTCTGCGCCTGATTCAGCGTTTCAAGCGTTTTCTGCGTCATTTTCTCTGCGTTCATATATATCACCTCGCATTAAGGTAGTTTGGCATTTTCACGGAAAGCTATGCTTTGCTGCGCACCTTTTGAAGTTCTCTTGCCGAAGCTCGCCGTGCGGTTGTTAGCACTCTCTTTCCTTGAGTGCTAACATTATAGCGCATTCCGCCGCGTTTGTGTAGACTGTTCACAGCTTTGTTTCCACAAATACATATTTTTGACATAATCGTGTTTGCATGGCATACTCTATCCCGGATTCCATCACCTGCCGCAGGCAAACAAAACGAGCCGCCCCCCAGGGAGGCAGCTCGAATTTTCGATTATGCTACGGTGTGCTTACTTTACGCTTTTGCAAGCATATTCTTCGCCTTGCCGAGGATGGAAAGGTAGAAGAAGTAGAACACAATGGAGAGAATGCCTGCGATGAGGCCCATGATGGCGGCGATGGTGGCGCCGGTCTGGTTGCCGCCGAAGATCAGGGCGATGATATTTGCGATGATGGCAAGGCCCTGGATGCTGATAACGAGCTTGAGGATGTATGCGCCCTTTGCGATTACCTCCAGATTGCCAAGCTCGGTGGCAAGATTGATGATGCCCTTAACAACGAATACGCAGGCAAGCAGCGAGATCACGTTGGTGCCGACGTTGATAAGGTTCTTCACGAGTTCGTTCTTAGTGAAGAAGCCGCCGACGATGGAAACCACGATGCCCAGTATGGTGAGTATTAAAGCGGTGTTGAAATTCTTGTCGTCGGTCTTTGCCTTGTTGAGGCCGATAAGATTGAGAATGAAGGAAGCGAGCATCGCAATAAGGGAGAGCATAATGATAGCGCCGTAGATGGTGAATGCCGTTGCCGCTTCTTCGGTGGACTTCTGCGCGTTTATAAGTGTGATGATGGACCCGACGATCATCAGCACGCTTGCACATAGTGCAAGAAGCTGCGCAAGGTGGATCTTTTTGATGCCTTCATAAGCGTTCTTGAACATTGGGGTTTACCTCCTAAGATTTTTGGGATGTATTTATTATATATCCGAAAAGCCCGTGTGTCAACCGTTTTTCGCCGATTTTTAAAGTATATCTTGCTGTATGTGTTCAATAATGTATAAAAAGAAAAAACCCGCCGCATCCAAAGCGGGTGCGGCAGGGTGAAGCAGCTTAAAGGCTTACCTTAAAATCTTACGCTCTTTCAAGCATTTTCTTTGCCTTTGAAAGCAGGGAGATATAGAGAACGTAGGCCACGATGGACAGAATGTTTGAAACGAGGCTTGCGATGTAAGCGCCGGTCAGACCGGCTGTGCTGAAGCCGAAGATCATTGCAATTATCGACGCGATCATGGCAACCACCTGAGTGGCGATGATCACCCTGAGAAGCTGCGCGCCCTGAGCGGCAACGCCGCTGTTGCGAAGCTGCCCCGCAAGGCTGATGATGCCGTAGATGCTGAACACGGTGACGAGCAGGTTGAGAAGGGTCCCGCAGGCTTTTGCGATATAGGCAACGCTGCTGTTTGCGGGGAAGAAGCCCGCCGCGACCGACACGGCAAGACCCGCGATGGTGAGCGCGAAGGCAATGCCGAAATTTCTTTCGTCCTTCCTTGCCTGAGCAAGGCCGATGATGCTGATAACAGCCGCAACGATGGCAGCTATCACCGCGACGATGGTGATGGCGCCCAGCGCCGTAAGCGCGGACTCCGCGTTGCCGCGCCTGAGATTTGCGAGAGCGATGGACACGCTGACCACGGTGATAACGCCCGCGACAAGCGCGATGATCTCCGCAATGTAGAGCTTTTTGATGCCATTGTAAGCATTCCTGAACATGGGTTGTACCTCCTGTTTTTTGGGATTGCATTTATTATATATCCAAAAAACGCTGTTTGTCAACCATTTCGGTCAAATTATAATGTATATCTCCACCAAGGCCCTCCGTATACGCGCTCCTGCAAAAAGCCCGCCGCACCGAGGGGGCGCGGCAGGCAAAAAGCTCAATATTATTGCTTATTCAAGCATTTTCTGCGCCTTGGTGAGCAGCGAGATATACAGCACTGCGCCCACGACGGTAAGCAGGCTTGAAACGAGGTTCAGAAGTATGCCGGCGATGGCGCCCGTTTCGATGCCGCCGAAGATGAGCGCAAAGATGCTTGCAGCTATCGAGAGCACCTGAACGCCGATGATGAGATTAAGCAGGCTCGCGCCCTTTGCGGCAACGTCGTGCGCCTTCAGCTTGTTGGCAAGGCTGATGATGCCCTTCACAACGAAAACCGTGGCGGCAAGCATAAGAAGGTTCGCCGCCATGGTGATGATGCTTGAGACCACGCTGCTTGAGGAAAAGAAGCCGGAAACAACGGAAACGGCGAACGCGCCGATCGTGAGCATGAAGGCCGTGTTGAAAAGCGGCTCATCCTTCCTTGCGCGGTTAAGGCCCGCAAGCGAAAGCACGAAGGATACGAGCAGAGCTATGAGCACGGCGATGGCGATGAAGCCGAAGATCGCAAGCAGGTTTTCGCGGGTTTCACGCGCTGCGCCCTTCGCGCCGAAAAGAAGCATTACGAGCCCGATCACACTCACAACGCTTGCCGCAAAGCTGATTATCTCGGCAAGGCGGATCTTTTTGATTCCTTCATAAGCATTCCTGAACATTGGGTTTTACCTCCCCTAAAAAATTTGGCATATTTATTATAGCACCGCTCCGCGCCTTGGGTCAACCATTTTGGCGGAGTTTGATGAGCTTTTCGCCTTTTGATAAAGCTTTCACTCGGCGCGGCCGTATATCACTCCAAAGGGAGCGCACGAATGCCCTCCCTTTGATCCACAGTATATTTTATTATGATTTATTTATTATTGGTTATTATCTCGATGTTTGAAAGATTGGTCGACGGCAGCAGGCAGGCGGCAACGCCCGTTACAACGCCGTTTTCAACCGTCAGGCGCACGCCGGAAACGCTGTTGAATATGAATAAGCCGCCCTCATCCTCGGTGCAGCCGCCCGCGATAAGCAGGCGCTCTGCCTCCTCCGCGCTCATGCCGACCTTTACGCCGAGCACGTCGTATTCATCGGAAACGAAGCTGACCTCGGCGGTCATGCCCGCGTCGCGGTAATCGGGAAAGCCGCGCATTATCGCCACGCTGCCGTCCTGCGCGGAATAGGTCCTTGTGACGTTCGTTTTGCTGTTTTGCACGTAGCTGAACGCGGGATTCATCAAAATGGAATACATATCTCCAAGCTCGACCGGCAGCCTGCTCTTTTCATTCAGCTTATCTATCTCCGCATCGTCATAGGGCAGGCGGATGCGAATCTGGGATATGTCGCCAAGAGCGCTCTCCGCGCCGAGGGTTATCATGACCGCGCCCTTTTTATAGGTATTGTCCAGCGTTTTGGGAAGGCCGCCCTTGAAGGTTTCCTCAAACAAGGGCTCGTAGCCCAGCGCGATAAGCTTCTGCCGCGCTTCGGTTATGATATCCCCCACCTTTATGCCGTGCACGCTGCGGGTGGTTTCGTAAACGGGCGTGGTGGTGCCGTCCTCATTCCTTTGAATGGTCTTTGCGGCGGGCAGTATGCGCAGATCGGTAACGTACAGCCCCGCGTCCGCCGGGGGCTCGCCGTAATGCAGCTCCCTCGTGCCGACGGTATAGATAACGTCCTTTGCGTCCCTGCAGCGATAGGTCACAAGATGGTTCGGTATGCCGTTTTCCATCGCCTCAAAGCCGCCCTTTTTAAGCTCCTCCTCCGCCGCGCCGAAAAGGAACGGCGCTTCAAGCCCCCCGTTCAGCTCGCGCACCTCCTCCAGCTCATAGAGCGGATTATCCTCGCTCATCTTTTTCTTATTGTTTTCACCCGTGCCGCCTCCGCCCTTGCAGGCCATAAGGCTCATTACGGCGGTCAGGACGGCGATCATCAGCGGCATAAGCTTATTAACCATGAGCTTTCTCATTTCTGCTCTCCCTTCTTATTTTGCGGGGCGCGGAAAAGCGCATCGCCGCAGCTTCACGGAATGATTATACAGTAAAGGCGGCACGGGGTCAAGAAGACCGCATGTGAACTGCACCCCATTTGTTAGACATGTGGTATAATACTAACAAGTGGGGTG
>CAMVMM010000041.1 GCA_947168565.1 uncultured Clostridia bacterium
GCGAAGCCGAGCATCATTTGCCGCAAGGCAAGCATCACGCGCAAAGCGCACATCACTGCCGCAAGGCATCATTCCACCTCATCCGACTTCGCACCGCTCCGCGCCGCCTCAGCCACCTTCCCCACGGAGGGGAAGGCTTTTGGAAGCGCACATCATTTGCCGCAAGGCACTACTCTCCGCCCGTTACGACCCTTATCGCCGAGCGGATATTCACAATATGCGCCTGAGCGACGTTTTTTTCAAGCTCGCCGTCGAGGGTGAAATTGACCGGCTCACTCAGTATCGTCAGCCGCACCTCGCCTGCGTGGAAAATGCGAATGTATTCGCAGCGCATCTCGCCGCTTGCTATCGCCGCCGCGATTTTGGAAACGCCGATCGCGTCCGTGGGATATTTTATAAGAATTATTTCAAACAGCCCGTCATTTATCTCCACAAGCTGCTGCTTCAGCCTGATCACGCCGCCGCCGATTATATGGGTGTTTGCAATGGCGCAGAAGCCGAAATCATCCTCTATCACCTCGCCGTTTATTTCAAAGCGCGCCTTTATCGGGGTTATCTGGCGCAGCGATTCCAGCCCCTTGGCGAAATATGCAAGCATTCCAAAGGTATTTTTGGCGGTTTGGGAGGTGGTGTGGGAAATATCGGTAAAAGCGCCGAACGCGCAAAGATTGGTGAAGCACCGCCCGTTCATCATTCCAACGTCCACCGGAACGCTTGCACCCTCGGCTATCATGGAAATAATATCCTTTGTTTTTTTCGGAAGCCCGAGCGTGGAGGCAAAATCATTGGTGCTGCCGGAGGGGATATAGGCAAAGATGGGCCGCTGCTCACTTTCAAGGCACATCAGCCCGCTTATCACCTCGTTCGCCGTGCCGTCGCCGCCGGAGCACACGAGCAGCTCGCAGCTCCTGCCCAGCTTTTTAACGTAATCCGTTGCCGCGCCCCTGCCGGTGGTGGTCACGGCCGTGCAAATACAGCCGCTTTCGCTCAGCGCTCTCACAAGCTCCGGAAGCACCGAAGCGGAGCGCCCGTCCCCCGCAACGGGGTTTATTATCACAAGCGCCCTTTTCCAGTGCTCCACAGCAGAATTTTCCGTATTATCCGTTTTTTCGCGCACTCCCAGGGGCACGAACGGCTTAGTTTTCGTAAAAACACACTTCCCTTCGATGAGTCGATCCATACCATCCTGCATTTAAATCATTGAGAGCGGAAAAACGCCGCTCCAATCAAGCTTTCAGGTGCAGGATAGTATTATTATAATACATCATTTGCCGTAAAGATATTCCAGAAGCCTCGCCCTGTTTGCGGGAATATCCAGCTTGATGACCGCCATTCCGCGCTCCATCGCGTATTGCCACGTGCCGGAGAAGGGCAGGGAAGCGCTATCCATGCTGAACGCGCCGCCGAACACCACGTCCACGCCGAGCGCCACCATCTGCTCAACGTCCATATTGGTATCCAGCTTATCCACGAGCTGATACATCAGCGCCATCAGCGCAACGGGGTTCTTTTCCTTCTTTGCCCTCTCAAGCACGGCGTTCATGATCTGGTTGTGGCGCTGCGCCCTCGACCAAACGTGGTTGCCCACCGTGCGGTTTCGCGCGTGACGAAGCACCTGCTGACCGTTCAGATGATGCACGCCCGCAACGAGCGGAATATCCTCGCCGCCGACCCTTTTATTTATATACTGGATCTCCCTCACGGAAAGCTCAAGATCTATGCCGCCAACAGCGTCTATAAGCCTGGGGAGCGTGGTGAAATCAACGCGAACGTAATACCTTATATCCGTGCCGAAATTCACGTTTATCGCGTTCATCGCAAGCCCCACTCCGCCGTAGCGGAAGGCGGTGTTTATTCTGTTCCACTGGTTTCTGCCGGGAATGTAAACGTAGCTGTCGCGTATCACGGAAACGAGCTTCGCCTTGCGCGTTACCCTGTTGTAGGAAATGATCTGCATCGCGTCCGATCGGCCGTGATCGCGCTCATCCGCCTTCGCATCGTTTCCGAGAATAAGAATATTTATAACGTTTTCATTTATCTGGGGCACATAATAGATGGGATCGTTCCCCGGCTCCATGATTGAGGGATCGAAGGGCTGATTATCGGGATCGTTGGGATCGACCTCCGGATCCGGAAGCGAATCTATAAGCCTTCCCTCTTCATCGCTGAAGGGGGAGCTTTTATCGTTGTCCGGAACGGTGATATAGCCGGGGTCCTCAACCTCCACAAGGTCTGCGGGCGCGGCGGTTTCCTTGGGCAGAATTATCGCCGAGGGTATGTACGGCGGCGCGTTTCTGCTCATATTTTTCATTTTAAAATAGAAGAAAAGAACGACGCCCAGAATAATAAGAAGGATCGCGCCCAGAATGATAAGGATAATCGGCAGCGCCTTTTTCTTTTTTTTATTATTCTTTTTCTTTTGCCTCATGGCTTCGGCATAGGTTTCCATTATAAATCTCCAATTTTTTTTATTATTATGAAAAGCAAAGCTTATTTTTCCACAAGCTCCGGCTTCAATACGCCCACAAAGGGCAGATTGCGGTAGAGCTGCGCGTAATCGAGCCCGTAGCCCACCACAAATTCATCCGGCACTATAAAGCCGCAGTAATCGGGCTGGATGGCGCAGCGCCTTCTTTCGGGCTTATCAAGCAGGGTGACCACCTTGAGCGATTCCGGCTCACGCGCGGCAAGCAGCTTTGTGAGGTGATCGAGCGTAACGCCCGAATCCATGATATCCTCCACAATTATTACGTGGCGGCCCATAATATTCATATCCAGATCTTTATTTATGCGCACAACGCCTGTGTTCACCGTGCCATCCCCGTAGGAGGAGCAGGAAAGAAAATCCACCTCGCAGTAATCATCGAATTCGCGCACAAGATCGCTGAAAAAATGCACGGAGCCCTTCATAACGCACACGAAGATGGGGTCCTTGCCCCTGTATTCCCCGCTCAGCACCCTGCCAAGCTCCTTCACCTTTGAGCGAAGCTCCTCCTCGCTCACAAGCACCTTGGCAATATCGTTTTGAAGCCCCGTTCTTTTGACCTTTTCCATAATTATTTCCCCTTTAAATTTTATTTATATCGTTCGCGCTGATATAATCCACGCGCAGTATCCGCTTTGTGGCATTCGTAAGCTTAACCTCGTCCGAAACAACGAAGCCCGGAATAAAAACTATCTCATCGCCGCAGATAAGCAGCGGGATGCCGTTCCTTTTTTCCTTATCCACCCTTCTTGAGATGAAAAAATCCTTCAGCTTCATACGCCATTCGGAATTTACAGGATGAAACCTGTCCCCCTCGCGCCTTGTGCGCACGCAAAGCTCGCCGCGCAGCCTGTCCAGATCCATAAGGGCGGTGCCAGGGCCTGATTTTATCCTGCTATTATACATCATATCATCCGCTTTTTCCATAGATGAGGCGGAAATAAAGCTCAATTTAAATCCGCCGAGCGGCGTATGCTGCACTCCCTCCTCCATTTTAAGGCTGAAAACGGCGGTTTCACCTCCGTTTTTCGCTTTTTCGCGCATTTGCCGCTCATTTTCGCGCCGCTCTATCACAAGCTTATCAAAATCTATCCGCGCCCGCACGAACGAGGGCAGATCGAGCGCCGCGCCGGACTGCTTGCACAGAAGCGCACATATACCCTCTATATGCTTCTGCTCCGCGTCCACAAGCACGCCGTTTTCAAAAAGCGCAAGCCGCACCGCCCGCTTTTTTATGGGCGGCGGAAGCGTGTAAAGCGCCTTCACAGAATAGCCGCCCCCCGCTCTTGCCCCATCGAGCGCCGAGCGCGCCAGCGAATCGAGATAGGCTTCATCCTCCGAGGCGATCTCACCGAGGCGGATTATATTATTCACCGCGTTTTTATTTATGCCCTGCACTATCCGGGGCATGATATTGAGCCGAAGCAGGTTTCTTGCCGTATCGCCGGTAAAATTTGTGTCGTCCGTTTGCCAGGGGACGCCGCGATCGAGCAAAAATGCGATAAGCTCCGCCTTTTTAAAGCCCAAAAGCGGCCTGATAACAGCCGCACTCGCAATTTTTGCTTCATTTTTTTCTTTTAAACTGCGTAAAGCTTCGCACCCGGAACCGGCTTTTTCGGTGCGGGCTTTATAGGAACCGGCTTCATCAAAAAGCATTTCGATAGGTATGACCGGCCTTTCGTTTCTGCTTTTCATGCCGCAGATCCCCGCAAGCCCGCTGCCGCGAAGAATATGCATCAGTATGCTTTCGGCATTATCCTCCGAATGATGGGCGGTGGCTATGGAATCCGCTTTAAACTCGGCGCAGACCTTGTACAAAAAGCGATACCGCAGCAGCCTTGCCGCCGTTTCAATGGAAAGATCGCGCTCCTTTGCAAAGGCAGGCACGTCCCCCTTTTCGGTAAAAAAGGGGATCTCGAGCCTTTCGCAAAGCGATCTGCAAAAATCCTGGTCGCCGTCCGCACTTTCCCCCCTTATGCCGTGATTGAAATGCGCGGCGGCAAGCTCAAAGCCCAGGGTTCGGCTCAATTCATTGAGCATCACAACAAGAGCGGTTGAATCCGCGCCCCCGCTGAAGGCGGCAAGCACCCTGTCCCCCTTATGAATAAGCGAATTTTGCACAATGAATTTTAAGGCTTTTTCTATCATACCTTGCTGTAAAAAGCTTATTTATCTTTTTAAAGCTTTTCCCGATGCAGCGGATTATACACCATTTTGCCCTTCTCGCGCACGCTTTCAAACAGGGTGAGCGCAGCAACGGTAAAGCTTGAATTAAACGAAATTTCGCTCATCTCCATGGACACAAGCTCATCATGCTCCACGTTTCTGCCGAGCGTGATATGGGGAATGAATTTATGATAATCCCGCGCAAAGCCCTGATCCGAAAGCGCGGATTCAAGCTTTTCGCGCAGCATCATAAGCTCATCCGTATCGCCGCCGACCGTGATGAACGAGGTTTTTTTATCGCCCTTTTCAAAAAAAGCATAGCCCTCCGGCTTCAGATTGAAGGGCCTAATGCCGTTGCACGCCGCCTTCACAGCGTTCACCGCGCCAAGAAGATCGTCGCTTTCGCCAATAAAATGCAGCGTGATATGCAGGTTATCCTCCGGTGAAAACCTGCCGCCGCTTGAGCGCGAGCGAAGCTCCCGAAGCGCCCTTGAGAGCTCGCTGCGCACCTTTTTAGGAAGCTCAATAGCTATAAAAAGCCTCATCTTGCATTATAAGCCGTAGATCTCGGTGTATTTTCCGGTAAGGTAATCTATGAAATACTGCGGGTCGAAGTCCTGCCCGGTCGCCTGCTTCACGGCGTCGCACGGGCGAAGCAGCCTGCCGTATTTATAGATTTTTTCCGTGAGCCACGCGGTGATCTCGTTTATTCTGTTTTCCCTTATGAGAGCTTCAAAATCAAGCTCCTTTTTGATTACCTCCACTATCTGTGCGCCGTAGGCAGAGCCGAGCGCGTAGCTGGGGAAATAGCCGATCATGCCGCCGCTCCAATGCACGTCCTGAAGCACGCCCTCGCTGTTTGAAGGCACGTCCACTCCAAGATATTCCTTATAGAGCCTGTTCCACTCCGAGGGAAGCTCGCTCACCTTCACCTCGCCGTGCATCATGCGCTTTTCAAGCTCATAGCGCACCATGATATGCAGCGCGTAGGTAAGCTCGTCCGCCTCCGTGCGGATGAGGGAGGGCTGCGCCTTATTCACCGCAAGGTAGAATTCATGCGCACAAACGTCCTTGAACTGCTCCGGGAAAAACTCCTTGATCTTTGGGAAAATAAGCTCTATGAAGGGTTCGCTTCTGCCGATGATGTTTTCATAGAAGCGGGACTGGGATTCATGCACACTCATGGAGGTGCCGTTTGCAAGCGCGGTGCCGGTGAGCTCGTCCCCTATATTCAATTCATACAGCGCGTGGCCGCCCTCGTGGATGACCGAATACATATTGCTCACAACGCTGTTTTCATGGTAATGCGTGGTGATTCGCACGTCGTGCTTATTGAATTCCGTTGTAAAGGGGTGCTCCGTTTCGGCAATTGCGCAGTCATCGCGGTTTATATGCATAACCTGCATTATATAATCCGAAAATCTGCGCTGCACCTCGATGGGGCAGCTCCTTTGCATGAAATCCGTGCGGATAATATCGCCCTTTTCCGCAACCCTTTTGATGAGCGGCACGAGCGAGGCGCGCACCTTTTCAAAGAATGCGTCCAGAGTTTTCATATCGAGCCCTTTTTCGTACTCATCCAGCCAGTAATCATAGGGATCCATTTCGGGGGAAACGAGCGAGGCCACGCGCTTATGGAAGGCGATTATCCTTTCAAGATGGGGCGCGAAAAGCTCGAAATCATCGGTTTTTTTCGCCTCAACCCAGGCATTCTGCGCGTGCGCCAGGGTGCTTTGATACTCCACGTATTCCTCCATGGGTATTTTTCTTATCTGACTGAGGGAGCGCGAGGCAAGCTCCACCTCGCGCGCGGTGATCTCATCAAGCTTATCCGCATTCTTCTCAAGAGTATCAATCACATCGAAATACTCCTCGTTCACGGTGAGCTTATACATGACCTCGCTGAACACCTCGTAGGTTTTCGCCCTGCCGTCAACGGAGTTTTTGGGAGCGATGGTTTCGCTGTCGAAGCTCAAAACGCCGAGCGCGTGGGAATAGGCGTTTGAAAGCCTGCCGACCTCCCTGAATTTTTCAAGCGCTGTGCCGAATTCCATAAATCAAATCTCCTTTGTGATGAATTAAATTTTTTATTTTTTGTATTCCATTTATACTTCATTCATATTCCATGCGCTTCATGGATTTTTACGCATAATTACGCATAGCCGCGTATGTTTTGCGTATTAAAATAATACTTATCTTTCCCTGTTTAAACTGCTTTTTACGCGCCGTTGAACATTCTGACGGGCAGCACCATATAGTAGAACGCATTTCCCTCAAGCGGCTCGATAATAAGCGGGGTGACCGAGGTGCTCATCTTCAGGCACGCCTTTTCATCATCTATGAATCTGACCGCGTCCAGAATATATTTTGAATTAAAGGCGATCTCGATGGGCTTGCCCATGAGCTGAATATTTATCTGATCCTCTATGCTGCCCTTTTCGCTGTTTGCAAAGAGCGAAAGCTGATCCTCGGTAAATTCAAAGCGGATGCTGTTTGACTTCGCCTCCCTTGCAAGCAGGGAAACGCGCTCAATAGCGTCCTGAAGCTCATTGCAGTCCACTATCGCGTGGCTGGTGTGCTGCTCGCGCATAAAGCCGGCGTAATTCACGTAATCGCCGTCCAAAAGCCTGGAAATAATTCTGGTGTGCCCGAAATCGAGCTTAACGTGGGTGGAGGAAAACACAAGCTTTATCTCCTCCTCGCCGCCCGAAAGTATGTTTGATATCTCCTGCATGGCTCTTGAGGGGATCACAACGCTCTTTTCTCCGGTTCTGTTCGTCACCTTTTCGCGGCGGATCGCCACGCGGAAGCCGTCCAGCGCCACCATTTGAAGCGTATCGTCCGGCTTGAACTCAAGGCAGATGCCGGTAAGGATCGCCCTTGCGTCATCCGTGGAAACGGCAAAGGCAGTTTGCTTTATCATATTTTTAAGGCTCACCTGCTTTATTTGAGCGGAAAACTCCTCATCAACGCGCTTCATCTCCGGAAAATCCTTAACGTCCGAAACCTGCAGGGCGGGCCTGCTCCTTGCGCATTTAAGGGTCACGGTGGGGACTTCGCCGCTGAATTCAACCTCATCGCCGTTGAATCTGCGCACAAGGTCGGCAAAGGTTCTGCCGGTGAAAACGGCGCCGCCCTCCTCCTCCACAAAGGCGGGGATCTCCGTTTCGATCTGGAGGGAAAGATCGGAGCATTTTAAAAACAGCGTGCTGCCGGATGCGTAAAGATAGATGCCGTCCAGCACGGGAATGGCGGAATGGTTGGGCATTGCCTTTGTGACGACGGAAATCGCCTCGTTCAATTCCACGGTGTTTACTCGAAAGCGCATGGGCGCAGACCTCCGTTATATTAATATTATTAGTGCAGCAGTAGCTGCAGTAGTGGTGAGGAAACTGTTGATAAGCCGGATTTTGGCTTATCATAAAAGCAATTTCGCTGTTGAAAAGAAAAGGAAAACCGCAAGGAAAAAACAGGTATTTTTCCTTTCTTTCCATAATGAGGACAAAAATGAAGGATTTTCTTCAGAAAACGCACAGCTTATCCACAAGGAAAACTTTCAAAACAAGGAAAACCATGCTTTTAAATGATGGCGCCGAGCTCGAGTCCGGCAGATTGAGGATCGCGCCCGCTTCTTATTTAAAAGAAACGCCTTCATAATTTCCCGATTCTATTATAAAGCAAAAGCACGCGGAGGTCAATAAATAAAAAAATGGAGAAGTACGCTTTTCGGTATTGAAAACGTGGAAATATTTATGATATAATAATAGTATGGGGAGGAAGCCGAACAGGGCTGCATTCCCGCCGCGCTTCACAATAAAAGGGAATGAAGCGCGATCATAAAAAAAGCTTTACGCTCATAAAAGGCTTTATATGATAAAAAGACTTATTAAAACCGCATCCATCCTGACTTTTGCTTCGGCGCTCGCTCTCGCCGCCGCTTTTTTCAGCTTTCCCGAAAAAGGGGCCGAAAAGAAGGGCAAGGCGTTTCAGCGCAGCGCGGTGCTGCAGCTCAGGGGCGCGTACAGAAACGCTTCGGCGGTGATAGAGGGCGTTTGCATAAGCTCCTATACCTCCAAATCGGGCGGGATGAATTCCGATTATACCGTTCAAAGGGTGATCTCCGGCAGCGGTGTGCGCGAGGGGGACACCGTTACTCTCATTGGGGCGGACAATATCGGCTCAAGGAAAATAATCTACCTCGGCCATGCCGTGGGAGAGGTGCATTCCGAAAATACCGAGGTTTATATGCCCGTTGCGGACGGCATTTTTGAATTCGACGGCGAAAGCATACTGCTTTCAGGCGGGGAGGAGCTGCCGATAGAGCTGCTTGAAAACGATATCAACTCCCTTAATGAAGAGATGCGCGTGCCGTATAAATACTATTTCTATTCCGATATCGCATCCCTTGTTAAAAACTGCACCTCCGTTTTTCTTGCAAGGGTTGAAAAAATAACCGAAATTGAAAATGCCGACCTTTACACAAACAATCGCGGCGAGGTAATAAGGCAGACCGGCTCATATAAAAAAATCGATGCCTTCGTGCTGAACGGCCTTTATTGGCAGCACAGATACGGCGACAGCATCG
>CAMVMM010000042.1 GCA_947168565.1 uncultured Clostridia bacterium
GGCGAGTGGCGGTAAGCAGAAAAATGCGGAGCCGGTCGAAGCATTTTTCTCAAAAAGCCCCACGGCGAGTGGCCCCCACGGCGAGTGGCCCCCACGGCGAGTGGCGAGTGGTTAGGATTTCATAAGGAAGGAGTGGATGAACGCATCCAGATCCCCGTCCATGACCGCCTGAATATTGCCCGTTTCCTCGCCGGTGCGGTGATCCTTCACCATGGTGTACGGCTGGAACACGTAGCTCCTTATCTGGCTGCCCCACTCTATTTTTTTCATTTCGCCTTTGATATCCGCCATCTGCTCCATGCGCTCGCGCTCCTTGATCTCCACGAGCTTGCCCTTCAGTATGCGCATGGCAACCTCCTTGTTTTGAAGCTGGCTGCGCTCGTTCTGGCACTGAACCACTATGCCCGTGGCAAGATGCGTTATGCGAACGGCGGATGAAACCTTGTTTACGTTCTGGCCGCCCGCGCCGCCGGAGCGGTAGGTGTCGATTCGGATATCCTCCGGGCGGATCTCGATGGAGTTGTCGTCATCCTCAAAAATGGGGGTCACGTCCAGCGAGGCAAAAGAGGTGTGCCTCCTGCCGGAGGAATCAAACGGCGAGATGCGCACAAGGCGATGCACGCCCTTTTCAGCCTTGAGATAGCCGTAGGCATTGTCCCCCTGGCACTCGAAGGTAACGGACTTTATGCCCGCCTCGTCGCCGTCCAAAAGATCGAGCTCACGAACGGTGAAGCCCGCGCGGTCGCAGTAGCGGGTATACATACGGTAAAGCATGCTCACCCAATCCTGCGCCTCGGTGCCGCCCGCGCCCGCGTGCAGGCTCAAAACGGCGTTCGCGCTGTCGTACGGGCCGCGCAGAAGGGTTGCAATGCGGAAATCCTCCGCCTTTTTAAGGAAGCCCTCAAGCTCCGCTATCGCCTCGTCGGCAGTCTGCTGATCGTCCTCCTCCTCCGCCATGTCGAAAAGGGTCTCGATATCCTCGGCGGCGGAGATAAGGCCGTTGTATTTGTTTAGCTTGCTGTCTATCGCCTTAACGCGGATATTCACCTTATTTGCCGCGTCAACGTCGTTCCAGAAGCCCTCCTCGCTCATCTTCGCCTCAAGCTCCTGCTTTTCCTTCGTCAGCGCCTCCAGGTCAAAGGGATTCACCCGCCTGCTTGAGGGCTGCAATGGTCGCCGCCAACTGCTGGCGGTATTCATCCAATAAAACCATTGACTGTTCCTTTCATAAATTAAAAATAAATTACTGCCTGATAATATTGCTGCCCAAGCCGTATGCCGGCCGGCATTATGGATCCGCGCTTTTCAGGCCCGGGAGCCCAAAGCCGCTTTGCGCTTGTACGCCGCAAACTGCACATTGCTAATTGCTGATTGCCAATTGCGGATCGCACCCTACATCCTCTCCGGCGCCTCCAGCCCCACGAGGAACAGACCCACGCGGATGGCGGTTCTTGCCGCCTCGGTGAGCGCAAGCCGCGCGGCGCGAACGAGCGCATCGTCGTCCATAATGCGGTTATCGTAATAGAATTTATTGAAGCATGAGCAGATCTCTATCACCTTTCTGGAGATGATATAGGGCTCATACTTCTCCGCCGCCTGCGCTATCGCCTCCGGCAGAGTGTCTATCGCGCGAAGCAGATTGCCGCTCGCCTCGTCCGAAAGCACGGAATAGTCTATTTCCGCCTTGTCAAAATCGAGCGAAACGCCCGCCTCCTTCGCCTTGCGGAGCACCGAGCAGCTTCTGGCGTAGGTATACTGCGCATAGGGGCCGGTCTCGCCGTCGAAATTGAGGGATTTATCCCAGCTGAAGGTGTAGTCCTTGATGCGGTTGTTGTACAGCACGCTGAACACGAGCGCACCCACGCCCACCTGCCGCGCCACCTCCGCCTTATTTTCAAGGTTCGGGCTCTTTTCCTCTATGATGGCAAGCGTTTTTTCTATCGCGGTGTTTAATACGTCCTCAAGGTAGATGGCGTTGCCCTTCCTGGTGGAGAAGGTGGTGTCCTCCATGCTGATCATGCCGAAATTGACGTGAACGCAGTCCTTCGCCCACTCATACCCCATCAGCTCAAGCACCTTGAAAAACTGCCTGAAATGCAGGTTCTGCTGATAGGCGACCACGTACAGCGATTTATAGAAATCGTAGGTTTCTTTTCTGTATTTGGCGGCGGCGATGTCCCTCGTGGCGTAGATGGTGCTGCCGTCGCTCTTCAAAATGATGCAGGGCGGCATATCGTATTCGGAAAGATCGACTATGGTCATGCCGTTGTCCACCTTGGAAATGCCCTTGTCCGCAAGCTCCCTGATGATGGCGGGCATCTTGTCCTCGTAGAAGGATTCGCCGTTGTAGCTGTCGAACTCTATGCCCAGCATATCGTAAACCCGCGCCACGTCCTTGAGGGTGACCTCCTTGAACCACTGGAACAGCTCCCAGTCGGCGGGCTCGTGCAGCTCTATGCGGTGGAAGGCGGCGCGCGCCTCGTCGTTCAGCGAGGGGTCCTTTTCCGCCTCCTCGTGGAATTTAACGTACAGCGCCACAAGCTCGCGCATGGAGTCGCCCTTTTCGATCTTTTCACGATCGCCCCAGCGGTTGTACGCCACTATCATCTTGCCGAATTGAGTTCCCCAGTCGCCAAGATGATTTATGCTCACGGTTTTGAAACCAAGATGGTCGTAGATTCGTTTTAATGAATGACCGAGCACCGTGGTGGTGATATGATGGATGCCGAAGGGCTTTGCGATATTGATGGAGGAGTATTCAACGCAAACGTTTCTGCCGGCGCCCTCATCCGAAGCGCCGTATCTATCGCCCTCGCGGAGTACACGAAGGACCACCGTGCGCGCAAAGGAGGAACGATCCGTGAAAAAATTAAGATAGCCGCCAACGGGCTCTATTTTGGAAAAGCCCTCCACGCTGCCGAGCTTTTGGCAAAGCTCGGAGGCGATGGCCGCAGGCGCCTTCTTCATGACCTTTGCAAGCTTGAAGCAGGGCAGGGCAAAATCCCCGATCTCCGGATTCGGGGGAGTTTCGAGCATATCCTCGATCTGCTCATGGGGCAGGCCGGACGCCTTCTCAAGAGCGGAGCAGAGAGCAGCTTTAAAATCCATGGTGATTACCTCCTGTGGGGGTGAAAACAATACTCATTATATTATAGCATAAAAACTTTTAAAGCACAATTGCCAAACGGCGATTTTTCTGATATAATCATTATTCAATGGCGGAGGCTGCCCGTTTAAAGAAGGGAGTGCGGCATTTCCGCCGTATCCGTTGAAAAGGCAGGTGAAAAAACGGATGAAAAAGCAAAAGGTCGATCTTGCAAGCCTTTCCCCGGAGGAAAGGGCGGCAAGGCGCAAAAAAAACAAAAGATTCAACAGGATACTGTATTGCATTTCGGCGGTGCTGATCCTTGTTGGAATCTACATCATTCTGAATGATCAAACCCTCGTGATAAAAAATATCGAGGATAAGGTCACGGAGAAGTTCAACGAGGTGGTGAATCAAACCACCCGCGAGCCGAGGCCCACCATGCCGCCGCTTCCGACGGCCGCGCCGAACACGACCCCGTATCCATGGGGCTATACGAACGAGGACGAGTGGACGCAGTGGGTGATAGATCACGGCTATTGGAACCCGAAGGATCCGAACAACCCCGGAAGCACCATGCCGCCTATGCCGACGGCCGTGCCCGGGGTAACGCCCCCGCCCGCAACGCCCGCTCCTACCGAGGTGCCCGGCTACTCGCCCCCCAAGCCGGTTTACGGCGATCCGGAGCCGACCCCGTACAACCCCTACGAGCCGAAGAACGTTTATTTCGTTGGCTATGAATCCACATGCCCCGTGTGCCCTGTTCAGCCCGTGGGCTACAACCAGTATGGGCAGATGGCGGTAGTGCAATCCGCCTATACTGCGGGATGGTTCATGTACGGCGGCGATCCCGTTCGCGGCGGCAACACGCTGATCGCGGGTCATATAAGGCATAAGGGCAAATACGGCTATTTCTCGATCGTTAGGGATAAGCTCAAGCCCGGCGACAACGTGATAGTCGAGATGCAGAACGGGCAGTTCGCCTACTACGTCGTGGCAAGGGTCGAGGAACACATGTACAACAACGTTCCGAGCGAGATCATGAACACGGGCGGCTCAAGAAGGCTGACGCTCATAACCTGCAAGGACGATTACAGCTCCTATTACGGAACTTCGATGCACCGCTGCTTTGCGATCTGTTATCCGGTATACGTCGATCCCGCGCCCACCCAGCCTCCGGCGCAAACGCCCGAACCGCAGCAAACGCCGATTCCTCAGCAAACGCCGATCCCGCAGCAAACGCCGATCCCGCCGACGCCGAAGCCGCAGCCCACGCAGGACGGCGCACTCACTCCGGAGCCTTCGCGCACCGATGAGCCCGCCGGCACGGAGGAGCCCGTGAGCGCACCGCCGGGCGGCGGGGAGCCGTAAGGCGGGGAAGCCCCGCGCTTCTTCGGGGCTCAGGCAGCTTCAAAACCAAAAATAAATATAAATAATCAAGAAACCAGATAATACAGGAGGTTTTTTATGTCCGGACATTCCAAATGGGCAAACATTAAAAACAAAAAGGAAAAGACCGACTCCCAACGCGGCAAGATCTTTACCAAGATCGGCAGGGAGATAGCCATCGCCGTCAAGGAGGGCGGCGGAGACCCAGTGAACAACTCCAAGCTGCGCGACGTTATCGCCAAGGCGAAGGCCGCCAATATGCCGAACGACAATATCACCCGCTCCATCAAAAAGGCGGCGGGCGAGCTTGGCTCCATCAACTATGAGAGCGGCAGCTACGAGGGCTACGGCCCCGCGGGCGTGGCGGTGATAGTTGAGGTTTTGACCGACAACAAGAACCGCACCGCGGCGGAGATACGCCATCTTTTCGATAAATACGGCAACGGCATGGGCAACTCCGGCTGCGTAAGCTGGATGTTTGAGCGCAAGGGCCATATAGTGATCGAGCGCAGCGCCTCCATTGATGAGGACGAGCTGATGATGCAGGCGCTCGACGCGGGCGCGGAGGATTTCACCGCGGCGGACGATGTGTTCGAGGTTTTCACCGCTCCGAACGACTTCTCCGTTGTGCGCGAGGCGCTTGAGAGCGCGGGCTACAGCTTCCTTTCCGCCGAAAGCGAGATGATCCCCTCCAACACCGTGGACGTTTCCGATGAGGAGACCGTTGCCAAGATCGAGAGAATGCTTGAAATGTTCGACGATAACGACGACGTGCAGGAGGTCTTCCACAACGCCATCCTTCCCGAGGTCGAGGAGGAGGACTGAGCGAACCGAATACCGGCGCGATCCTACGCGCCTGCAGGCGTTTCGGGCGGTTTGAATACAGGCATTCCGCCCGTGCGCCTGCCGGAAAGCTCCATGGAGGAAGACTGTGCTTAATTTTTTCAAAACCAAGAGCAATATCAATAAAGCACTCGTCTTTGTGGATTACGAATACTGGTTTTATTCTTATAAAAACAATTACTCGATGCGCCCCAATCTCTCCGCATGGAGAAGGGCGCTTGAAAACCAGTATCAGATAGTCGATCTGATGGTGTTCGCGGATTTCAATTCCCCCGCGATAGGTGAGGAGCTTGCAAGGCTGAGGAGCATCACAAATACCATAATCGAAACCGGCACCGCAACGCAGGTGCGCAAAAAGGATATGACCGATTTTGTGATGCTCGACTATATCTATCAAAGCGTTACCGACCGTGAGGACGTTGGCACCTACGTTATCTTCACCGGGGATGGACACTTTCAATCCGTAATAAAATACCTTATCCAGAAATGCAGAAAAAACGTTGTGGTCTACGGCGTGGACGCCACCTTCAGCAAGCGCCTTTCCATGGTTGCCACAAATATGGTGCTGCTTCCGAGCCGCAAGGAGATAGAGGACGGCTACGCCTCCGTGATAATAAGGTATTTTGCAAGGCAGGGCAATAAAAAGCAGCCGCAGACGTTCTGGGATATAATCGATAATGTGGCGAAGCAAAACAGCATTCCCAAGGATACCGTTAAATCCGCCCTTTTAAAGCTTATTGCAAGCGACCATATCCATCAAAGGGAGCTGAAGCAGGGCAGGGAAGATATCCGCGTGCTGGTTCCCAATTGGGAGCGCATCCGCATGGACGGCCTGGATAATAATTGACGCCCTGTTCACATTATGACGAAGTGCATGGAAAAACCGAATAGATTTTATTAAAAAAGGCTTCTCCGATGAAGGCGCGCCGCGCTCTTTGCCGGAGAAGCGCTTTATATGGAGCATGAAACAGCCGCTCCATGATAAAAAATGAAGCCGGTAAAGGGGAAAGAGCAATGTTTACAGTCGATCATAAGGAGCTGACGCTGTCCTTCAACGAATTTCACAACGTTTCGGAAGGGGATATGCCTCGGTACGGAGAATTCTGCCTGCTTGAAATGAAAAACGGGGACTACACGGCGGGAAGCTGGAATCCGTCCGAAAACGGGCGCGGCGCAGCGGGCATGTTCATCCGCGGAACGGCCGACTCCATCGCGTCGGAGGAGGTTGAAAGGTGGCACTCTCTCGACCGCTATGACATCACCGCGAGCCTTGAAACGGAAGGGGTCAACTGGATAAATATCGGTCTTGAAGAGGATGAGGGCGAGCGCTGCGTTCAGTTTGAAGGCTTTAAGTCGTTTGCAGACAAAAAGAACCCGAAGCGGGAGCAGTACTGTCTTTTGATAATGAAGGACGGCTCTCTGGCGGCGGGCAGATGGGAAAAGTGGCGGCATGAAGCCGGAGGGGCCTTTATTTATGCTCCTGCGCTGGCGAGCCACAGCTCGGACGAGGTATGGGCATGGACGCCGCTCAGTATCGATGTGTTCTTCGCGGCGGAGCTGGAGCTGGAAAACGAGAAAAAACGCGAAAGGAAGCTGAACAGGAACCCGCAGGCGGATCCGGAGCTGTTTAAATACGGCATGGATATCAACGTGTATTACGAAAAGGCGCTGGAAAAGCTGCGCGGGGAGCTCGGCTGGGCCACCCTGAGCATGATGAAGAAACGCACCCCGGTTTGGCGGATCGCGCCGCTTCACGGCAAGTACGTTTTCGGTCAGATCAGCAAAAACTATTTCGATGATTCGGATATAGTGACCCCGTGGACTGAGGGCGCTTCCGCGGATGAATTCATAGATTTCCTTGTTGAATACACGCGCGACACGGTCAAGCGCTCGAATCCGGAGGAAAAATTCAAGCTCGGCACGGATATAAGCGTTTATCTTCAAAAGGCGTTTGAGAACGTTAAAAGGGACTATCGCTGGCTCGATAAAAAGATGCTCGCAAAGAGCTGGCGGTATGATATACGAAGGGTAGACGGTGATCTTGAGTTTGTCAGAAGGTATTGGACTGAAAGAAAGTATTCGGTGTATGACGTTGAAAGCGCGGAGCAGTTTATAGAATGGGTGGAGCTCGACTATCGCAGCGCGGCGCTTGCGGCAAATGAAGCAGTGGCCGGCTATGAGCCTGCGTTCGGGCATATCGAGCTGTACGGCTGGAATCTTGAAAGATACGTTTTTTACAAGCTGAAATCGGGCGATTATAAGGTGAGCGTTACGGCGGGAGACCGAACGACCGGCGGCAGCAGGGATTTTTTCATAACGCCGCACTGCTTTGAAGCAAAGACCTATGAGGAATTTCTGGATCGGTATCTGGAGATAGTGCCGGCGCACTCGTTCGGCCTCGGGAAAAAAGAGCTTCTTCCGAACGGGGAGCTGAAAAAATTCCTCGGATATTGATTTTTTCCTGCATCTGAATGCGAAGGAGCTTGATATGGCAAAATTTCTGAAATTTTCGGCGGCCGCCATCGGCGTGCTGTGCGTCGTTTTGATCGCGGCGGGCGTGCTTGTGCGCTTGAATAAGCCGCCGAGGGCGGAGACGATGCGGCAAAAGCTTGAGGCTGATCGAGCCGATTTTGCCGTCGTTGCGGAATATCTGGCGGAGCTTGATCACGATACCGTAAGCATCGATATGAACAGCGGCTCAAGGATGCTTGCCGGGTTTGAAAACCACTATATCCATGATGAAAAGGTGCTTTCTTCAATAGAAAAGCTGCGCGCCATCGGCTGCGCGGATATTTGGAAAGATACCGAAGAAAACAGCATTCAGTTCGAGCTTTGGAGCCGCTTTGACGTGTGCGCGGGGCTGCTTTTTCGCATCAACGATAATAAAAAGCCCTCCGCGCAGTTTCTTACGGAGCTTGAGGAAATCGATTCGGAAGGATGGTTTTATTATGTCGAGGATCATAACGAGTGGCGAAGCCGGCAGAATAAAACCGACCCGGGCATTGAACTGCACCCCATTTGTTAGACATGTGGTATAATACTAACAAGTGGGGTGAT
>CAMVMM010000043.1 GCA_947168565.1 uncultured Clostridia bacterium
AGGGCCTGCCCTCAAAGCGGGGCCTGCCCTCAAAATTCCTTTCGCCGTAGGGCTTCTTCTCGCCAAAGGGCTTGCCCTCAAAGCGGGGCTTACCCTCGAAATTTCTTTCACCGTAGGGCTTTCTGTCACCGAAGCGGCGCTCGCCCTCAAAGCGGGGCTTATTCTCAAAACTCCTTTCGCCGTAGGGCTTTTTTTCACCAAAGGGCCTGCCCTCAAAGCGGGGCTTACCCTCAAAGCTCCTTTCGCCGTAGGGCTTTTTCTCGCCAAAGCTCCTGCCTCGCCTTGCGTCAAAGCCGCCGCTGCCGCCGCCGAAATTGCCGCGATCGCCATAATTGCCGCGATTGCCGCCCTTGCCCCTGCCTCCGCCAAAGCGCCTTGAATTATTGTTGTAGTCAGCCATGATTTACTCCTTGATATATTTTTTTGCTTTTTATAACTTACTCGGCGCTTTCCGAAAGGATCAGCCGCATTATTTCATTAAGCCTTTCATTTTCGCCCGAAAGGTAAAGAAAACCTATCAGCGCCTCAAGCCCCGTTGCCGTGCGGTAATCCATTATGGAGGCGCTTTTCGGCACCGTGCCGATATGCGAATTGCGCCCGCGCCGGAAAACCGCAAGCTCGCTTTCATTCAAAAGCGGCTCTATTGCGCGAAACGCCGCCGCCTGCGCCCTGGCGCAAACCAGCTTCGCCGCGCGCTGATGCAGGCCGTGAACGGTCAGCGTGGTGGTTTCAAGCAGCATGGTGCGCACGAAAAGATCATACACCGTGTCCCCAACGTAGGCAAGGGAGAGCGGCGCAAGCTGCGAGGGGTCGCCCACTCGCTTAAATGAAGCAAGAGCGCCCGCCATAACGCCCGCCTCCGCCGCCTTTGCGCTTATTTCAATTGAGTTGTTTGCATATTCCATCATTATACATTATACTGCAAACGCAAAGTTTTTCAAGGGTTTTTTGCAGCTTTTCGCAAATTTTTTCTTTTCACGCGCCGTCATCCCCCCGCGCCGCCCTTGTGCAGGCGAATGAATGATGGTAAACTATACCCATCGGCGGCACGGCCTTCCCCCAAAAACCGCTTTTCTGCCGCGCTTTGCCGAAAAATCTGAAAAACAGGAAAAAACCGCATTGGAAAATATAAATGAATTCATTTCGGAGGCGCTTTCCTCCGGCGTGTACAGGCTGATACTCAGCGCCCCTCGCGCGGGCGAATACAGGCGCATAACCCTCACTCTTTCCTCCGGCGCGTATTTTGCGGAAAAGCTGACCGAGCGGCAGGCGTTTCACGAGCGCATCCCGCTTGAGGGCGCGTCGGAGCGCATAGCGGCGCTTTTTGCGGGCTTTTCGCAGCTCAACGCATGGAGCGAGAATTACGAATTTACCGCCAAAATCAGCAAAAAAGGCAGGCTTATGTGCGGAAAGCACGCTGTAAAGTCCGCTCCGAGGGCGAAGCAGCCGAACCGCGAAAAGAGCTATCTGCTTTCAAACCGCGGCGTGATACCGCCCCTTGTGGATATGGGCGTTATGAGCGCGGACGGGCGGATAATCAAGGCGATGAGCGATAAATTTCGCCAGATAAACCGCTTTTTGGAATTTATAGACGAGCTTACGCGGGATGCTCAGCTTTCCGAAGAAAAGCCGCTGCACATAGTGGATTTCGGCTGCGGCAAGAGCTATCTCACCTTCATAGTGTACTATTATTTTACCGAGATCGCCCGAAGGCCCGTGATGATGACGGGCATAGACCTAAAGCGGGATGTAATTGATTTTTGCTCCGCGCTTTCGGAAAAATACGGCTATAAAAACCTGCATTTTTACTGCGGGGATATTGCGGATTTCGCCTTGGAGCACGGCGGAAAAGCAGACCTTGTGATCTCCCTGCACGCCTGCGACACCGCGACCGATCTTGCGCTTTATAACGCGATACGCTTCGGCGCGAAATACATCCTCTCCTCCCCCTGCTGCCAGCACGAGCTGAACCGATCCGCCTCCCTTGCCGCGCTGCCGCTTTTTGACGACGGCGGCATCCTGCGCGAGCGGGTCTTGGCGCTGATGACGGATTCCATTCGCCAAAAGCTGCTGTATTCGATGGGCTATTCCTCAAGGGTCATGGAATTTGTGGAGCTTTCGCACACGCCCAAAAACCTGATGATACGGGCAAAAAAGGCGGCGCTTCCGCTTGAAAAGCGCAAAAAGGCGCTTTTTGAGGCTGAATCCGCGCTCGATATGCTTAAAACGGAGCAAAAGCTCCACGCCCTGCTTGAAGCGGACGGGTATTTTGCGGACCTGCGCTAAACGCAGAATTTATTGGAATTTATTGGATTTTATTGGATTTTATTGGAAAAACCGAGGTAAACCGTTATGAAGCTTCTTGTAACCGCATTCGACCCCTTCGGCGGCGAAAGCGTGAACCCCGCGCAGCTTGCCGTTTCAAGGCTTCCGCAGCGCATCGGAGGCGCCGAGATAGTGAAGCTGACCGTGCCAACCGTATTCACCGAGGCGGCGCGGATCGCAATAGAGGCGATACGGCGCGAAAGGCCGCACGCGGTTTTGTGCATAGGCCAGGCGGGAGGCAGGGCCGCCATCACGCCCGAGCGCGTTGCGATAAACATTATGGATGCGCGAATTGCGGACAACGCGGGAAACGCGCCTGTGGACGAGCCTGTTGAGGAGGGAGCGCCCGCCGCGTATTTTTCCACGCTGCCGATAAAGCGCATGGTTTGCGCCATCCGCGAAAGGGGCATACCCGCCGAGGTTTCAAACAGCGCCGGCACCTTCGTTTGCAACAGCCTGATGTACGCCGTGCTGCGCGAGCTGGAGCAGAATCACCCCGGCGCAACGGGCGGCTTTATACATATTCCCTTTCTGCCCGAGCAGGCGGCAGGCAAGCCCGCCCCCACCGCAAGCATGAGCCTTTGCGACATTGTGTCCGGCATAGAGGCGGCGATAGAGGCGATAGCGAGCGCGGCGGAGAGCGAAACGCACCGTGCGAAACGGTAAAATATATTGACGCTTCCCCGCCGCCATGGTAAAATGAACACGGCCGCCGCGCCGAATGCGGCAGGGATTTATTCCGAAAGATCACAACGACACAGGAGAGAAAACCATGCGTAATTTTGATGAAAGCTACTGCCTTTCTGCCTTTGAGCGCCTGCTTGCAAAGGACAGCACCACGGGGCAGTACGAGGAAATTCAGCAGCTTCTTTGCGAAATGCTGGACGAGATGGGCGTTGGCTACACCGTGACGCGCAAGGGCGGCGTGATAGCCGAGCTTGGCGGCGAGGGCAACGCGCTTGTGGTTACCGCGCATCTGGATGACATAGGGCTGATGGTGCGCCACGTGAACGCGGACGGCACGCTGAACGTTTGCCCCGTGGGCGGGCTCTACCCCTTTTACTGCGTAACGGAAAACGTTCGCATCCACACGCGCGACGGCAAGGTCTACACAGGCTCGATCTGCCGCACGCCGAACAGCGTCCACGTTACCGAGGAGGAGCTGCGGCTTGCGCTGCCGGACTACCGCACGAACGTTTGCGTCGTGCTCGATGAGGACGTGAAGAGCGCGGCGGACACGAAGGCGCTTGGCATAGACACGGGCGACATGATCGCGCTTGAGCCGCGCTGCGTGGTGACGGAAAAGGGGTATATCAAATCCCGCTTTATAGACGACAAGGCGTGCGCCGCCGTGCTGCTTGCTGCCATGAAGCGCATCAGGGAGCAGGGAATAAAGCTTAACCGCAAGGTTTATGCCTATTTCGCAATGTATGAGGAAATAGGGCACGGCACCACCTACCTGCCGGACGGCGTGGCGGATATTCTGGCGATAGACATAGCGCCCACGGGCCCGCAGCAGAATTCGGACGAAAAAAAGGTTTCCATCTTCTGCAAGGATTCCCGCTTCCCCTACCACTGGGCTATGACGAACGAGCTGCGCGCGGCGGCGATAAGGTCGGGCGCGGATTACGTGATGGATATTTTCACGCCGCATTACGGCACGGACTGCGACCCGAGCGTTGTGGCGGGATACGATATCCGCCATGCCGCCATCGGACCCGGCACCGCGAACAGCCACGGCTACGAGCGCACGCATATAGAAGGGCTCAGAAACACCTATATGCTGCTTATGGCGTATCTGACGGAATAATACCGGACAATATCGGACAATATCGGATAAAATTCGGGCGGAGGTGCGATCCCCGCCCGAACGCTTTTTGTCAAGCCTTTTTCTGTTCATATTTTTGCACCGCCATTCCCCGCTTTTTCTTGCTTTTTCTTGCTTTTTCGGCGTTTTTATGGTATAATCTAAGCATAGAAAAACCACGGGAGGTCTTGATATGAACACAAAGGAATTTGCCAGGAAGCACGGAAAAAAGGCCGAATGGGTGCGCGAACGCTGCAACGAGGGCATGATGCCGTTCGCGGAAAAGAAGGGCGGGCGCTGGGATATTCCCGACGATGCTGAGCTGCCCCCCTGCACGGGGCGCGAGGCGGCGCTCATAATGGAAAACGTGCTCGAGTGCGCCGGCGGCAAGGCGGTGCGGCTCATTCCCTCCAGGATGGAGGCGCGGGGCGAAGCTATCCTGCGCTACCTTGAGGGCATGGGCTTTATCTCCCGCCCCGATGAAAACGGCGCAATCGAGGTCACGGGGCGCGGAATGGCGCTTATCGGCAGGCTCAACAGCGGCGCGGGCGGTCGGAGCGGTGAAAAGGGCAGGCAGAATGAGGTAAAAAGCTCCTTCGGCGTGCGGCTCAAGGTTTCGGGCAATCTGCACATAGCGGGCGCGGAGGCGGAGGTCCACTACGAGCGCGAGAGCGCGCCAAGGGATGAGCCCGCAGGCGGCGCAAGGCTGCCGGAGCCCGCAGGCGGCGAGGACGGCTCCGAGGGCTGACGCGAATCATAATTATAATGAATCAACACAAAAAACGGCATTATAATGAATCAACACAAAAAACGGCGGCGGGGTGCATCCCTGCCGCCGCAGTATTTTTCTGCGTTTTATCCGCGCTCAGGCGTTTTCGCTTCCGATGAAGCTTATGCAGAGCATGGTGATGTCGTCGAACTGCTCAAAGCCGTTCACGTGCCTGTCTATCGCCGCCTTCGCCGCGGAAAGCGTGTCCTGCGGGGTGGCGGAGGCGCATTCCTCCAGGCAGGCGGCAAGCCTATCCTCGCCAAGCAGCTCGTGGGCGCTGTTTTCCGCCTCGGTCACGCCGTCGGTATACAGAAACAGCTTATCCCCCTTCTTTAAATCGAGCGAAAGCTCGCGGTAGCGCACGCCCTCCATGCCCGCAAGCACGAAGCCGCTGCGCTGCTTTATATATTCCGCCTTGCCGCCGGACACGAGCACCGGCGGATTATGCCCGGCGCAGATGAAGCTGAGCCTGCCTGTGGTGAGCTCCAGCACGCCTATCCACGCGGTAACGAACATTTCGGCGGTATTGTTGCTGCAAAGGCTCTCGTTTGCGGTGCTGACCGCCTCGGAAAGCGACGGATAATCGCGCACGCAGTTTTGCAGGGTGGTTTTCGCCGTTGCCATAAACAGCGCGGCGGGGATGCCCTTGCCCGAAACGTCCGCCACCACGACGGCGAGCCGATCCTTATCCACGAAGAACACGTCGTAAAAATCGCCGCCCACCTCCTTGGCGGGATCCATGGAGGCGGCGATGGCGACCTCGCTTCTGCCGGGGTATTTTTCGGTGATGGGCGGCAGCAGCGAGTGCTGGATCACCGTGGCGACCTCCAGCTCGGTCTTGAGACGCGAGCGCTCCAGAGTTATTTCACGCTGCTTTTCGATATATACTATCATGCTTATCATCAGCGTGAAGCCGAGCGCGTTTACCAGTATGAACGGCAGCGCGATGGTTTTCACAATATCCAGCGCCGCATCGAAGGGCTTGACTATCAAAAGCACCAGCGAAAGATGGAAAACCTCCATCACCACGCCGATAAGGAACGCCCACCATGGCTTTATGAGCCTGCTGCGGAACTTATTTGAAAGCAGGCCGCACATAAGGCCGATGCACACCGTGGCGATTATGCAGGCATAGGTAACGGTGACGGCGGTTTCCGTTGCCCTGGAGCCGACGAGGAAGCGGTGCAGACCCGCGATAACGCCCGCCACGAGGCCGCCGATCGGCCCGCCCGTGAAGCCCGCCAGCATTGGGCCGATATCGCGCACGGAGATTATTGCGCCGCGCAGCTCAATGCCGGACATGGTGCCGTAGATGCCGAAGATGCCGCCCATAACGCCCATGACGAGGGCATACTTCACTCCTTTTTGGGAGCCGAAAAGCTTTGCAAGCACGTCGCTGCCGCCTATGAACGCGGCGATAAGCAGGATCACCGAGAGCGTGCCGATCATATTGGTGAAAAACTGCGTGATGTTTGCAGAGGTTTGTACTGTCGCGCCGAGCATTTTTTTGCCTCCAAATCCTATATTTGCATAGAATTTTATCACTTTCCGCACTCAAGGTCAAGAGAAAATATGCCTGCCTGCGGCGGTGAATTGCGGCGGACGCGACTTGCGGCAAATGAAGGCGTTCCCAAAAGCCTTCCCCTCCGAGGGGAAGGTGGCTGAGGCGGCGCGGCGCGGCGCGAAGACGGATGAGGTGGAATGATGCCTTGCGGCAACGATGCGCGCTTTGCGCGTGATGCTTGCCTGCGGCAAATGATGCTCGGCTTCGCCGAATGATGTGCGCCTGCGGCGCGTTGCGGTTGAAATGCAAATGAAATCCGGCTAACGCCGGGTGAAATCTTTTTTCAAAAGGTGAAATCCGCTTCGCGGGTGAAATCGGCA
>CAMVMM010000044.1 GCA_947168565.1 uncultured Clostridia bacterium
CGAAGCATTTTCTGCGAAAATGCCTCCACGGCGAGTGGTGGAATACATCATTTGCGCAAAGCGCAAACATCATTAGGCGAAGCCGAGCTTCATTTCTTCATTTAAAAAGCCTTCACTGCGAGTGGCGAAACTGCTGTTTTTCGTCAAAAATCTATGGTAAAATAGGATTTGCACCCGCAGGTTGCGCAATTTCAAGCCAAACTTGGTGGTGCGCAACCGCTGTTTTTTTGTAAAATCATGCCAACGGACGAAGTTCCGTGAAGAATATCGGAGATGAAACCGAAAGGAGGATCGCTATGATATTAGCGGACAAAATCATTGAACTGAGAAAGAAGAACGGCTGGTCGCAGGAGGAGCTTGCCGACAAGCTCGGCGTCAGCAGGCAGGCTGTTTCAAAATGGGAGAGCGCTCAGGCGGTGCCCGATATGAACAGGGTAATAAAGCTCTCGGAGATATTCGGCGTTTCCACCGACCTTCTGCTTAAGGACGAACTCGAGCTCGCAAATGCCGCTCCCGCAGAACTCCAAGAAAGCAGCGAGGATGGCGTCGTTCGCTCCGTTTCTATGGAGGAAGCCTCTGCGTTTATTGAGCATCGGGAGCGCTCGTCCCGCAGGGTCGCGCTTGGCGTTTTGATGTGCATTCTTTCGCCAATACTGCTGATCGTGCTTTCTTCGGCGCAGGAACACGGCCTGATCTCGCTTTCGGAGCAGCAGGTGAATGGAATCGGGCTTGCCGCAATGCTGCTTTTGATCGGCGGGGCGGTTGCTCTGTTTATCATTCAGGGTCTTCGCGCTTCGAAATTCGAGTATCTTTCAAAGGAAAGTATCGAAACGAGTTACGGCGTGGACGGCATTGTGCGCGACCGCCGCGACAAGTTTCGCCATAGCTTCAACACGCATATCGCGCTCGGCGTTGTGCTCTGCGTTGTCGCCGCGCTGCCGCTTTTCATCGCTATGTTTTTCTTCGGCGGCGAGGATAAGTCGGCAAACGAATTCCCCTATGCCGTTGCAGCCGCCTGTTTGCTGCTTCTCGTTGCTTTGGGCGTTTACCTGATCGTTCGCGCTTCGATCGTTTGGGGCAGTTTCCAGATTTTGCTTGAGGACGGCGATTATACGCGCCACAAGAAGGCCGAGAACAGGAACAACGACCTGCTTTCAAGCATCTATTGGTGCTCCGTTACCGCTATATTCCTTGCATACAGCTTTATTACGGGCCGCTGGCATCGAAGCTGGATAATCTGGCCCGTTGCAGGCGTTGCTTTCGGCGTTGTTATCGCTGTTGCAAATGCGCTGAGGAAACGCGGATAATATCAATCGGATACATAGCGTAATAACCGCCATATCGATTTATCTCGTGGCGAATAAAAGGCAGAAAATGCTAAACCACCTTTGCATTTTCTGCCTTCATTTATTTTAGAAAAAAGCGTAGTAGATCGAAGCGTTTTTCTCAAAAACGCCTCTCCGGCGAGGAGAGGCGATCCGCCTCATCCATCTTTCCGCTCGAAAGCGCGTGCTCTATCCATATCCGCATTCCCGAAATGGTGCGGTCCAGCGTTACCAGCTTTTCAAGTATGGTGTCGAACCGCTCGCGCTCAAAGCTGTTTACCCTGCCGTCAACGGCTATATCTATGAGGCGGTCCTTCTCCTTATCCATCGCGTTCAGGGCGGAGATAAGCTCCACCGTAAGCTGCGAAAGGGGCTTCAGGTTCGCCTTGGGCATATACTTTATTCCGATCGGGCATTCGTGGGTGCAGTAATAATTGGCAAGCTCGTGGTTTTTGTACCCCTGCTCCATCGCCAGCACCTCGTCCGGATGGGGCATGCTTTTGCCGCTCTCGATGCGCTCGACGCGATCCGCCGAGATAAAGCCCAGCGCCTCCTCCGCGCCCTCGCGCGAAAGCCCCGCCGCCTCGCGGCTGAGCTGATAGATGTTTTTATTCTCCTTGACCGATCTTTTACCCATTTTTTTCTCTCCCTTCCTATAATAATGGAATTATACACTATCACCGCGAATTTGAAAAGCGTACCGCGCGAAATAGCGGCGTTTATTTCGCGGCGGATGCGGAAATAGAGCGCGCTTTACTATACCTGTTTCCCTTCAAAAAAATACGCCTGTGCCATACAATATAAGCATAGAATATGACGAATGAGCGCGGAAAAAACACGATGCGCTCTCGAAAGGAAAGAGGTAAATAAAATGACGGATCAAATCATCTACATCGGCGCGGGGCTTGCTGCGGCAGGCGTTCTCGGCATAATCGCCAGCGGCTACGTGAAGGCGCCGCCGGACAAGGCGTATATCATCTCCGGCGTTAAAAAATCGCCCAAGATACTGATAGGCCGCTCCGGCATCAAGCTGCCCTTCCTTGAGAGGAAGGATACGCTGGTGCTCAAGCAGATCAGCATAGATATCAAAACGAACGGCTACGTGCCGACGCTCGATTTTATCGGCGTGGATATAGACGCGGTGGCGAAGGTGCGGCTCAAGACCGACCCCGAGGGCATCAAGATCGCCATGAAAAACTTTTTGAATATGTCCGAAACGGCGATCGCCGAGGCGCTGACCGATTCGCTTCAGGGCAATATGCGCGAGATCATCGGCACGGTGAAGCTCAAGGAGCTGAATACCGACAGAAAGAAGTTCGGCGACGAGGTGCAGGAAAAGGCGCAGACCGATATGAACGCGCTGGGCGTGGAGATAATCTCCTGCAATATCCAGAAGATAGAGGATGAAAAGGGGCTTATCGTGGCCCTTGGTCAGGACAATATGAGCCAGATCCAGAAGGACGCCTCCATTGCAAAGGCGCAGGCCGAGCGCGACGTGGCGATTGCCGAAGCCGAAGCAAAGCGCGTTGCAAACGAAGCGCAGGTGGCGGCGCAGACCGAGATCGCAGCGCGTCAGAACGAGCTTCGCATAAAGGAAGCCGAGCTCAAGCGGGCCAGCGATATCAAGCAGGCCGAGGCCGATGCCGCCTATGAGATTCAGCAGCAGGAGCAGCGCAAGAGCATCGAGGTGGCTTCCGCAAACGCGAATATCGCCCGCCAGGAGCGCGAGATCGAGCTGAAGCGCAAGGACGTTGAGGTGACCGAGCAAACGCTTGAGGCGGAGATCAAAAAGAAGGCGGAGGCGGAGAAGTTCGCCCGTCAGCAGAAGGCGGAAGCGGAGCTCTTCGAGCGTCAGCGCCGCGCGGAGGCGGAGAAATTCGAGCGCGAGAAGGAAGCCGAGGCCAGAAGGGTGCAGGCGCAGGCCGAGCTTTTCGCCAGAACGCAGGAGGCGGAGGGCATCCGCGCCGTGGGCGAAGCGGAGGCAAAGGCCATCGAAGCCCGCGGCATAGCCGAGGCCGAGGCGCTGGAGCGCAAGGCGGACGCCATGCAGAAGTACGGCAGGGCGGCCATGATGGAGATGATAGTTAAGGCGCTGCCCGAAATGGCGGCCTCCATCGCCAAGCCCCTTGAGTCCATCGACAAGGTAACGATCATCGACGGCGGCACCGGCAAAAGCGGCGTGGACACGATGGGCGGCTTCGTGCCGAGCGTGCTTGCCCGCACCATCGAAACCATGAGGGAGGTTACGGGCCTGGACCTTGTGGACGTTATGAAGGCCGAAACCTACGATGCGAAGGTGAACCGCAATCTGACCGTGCAGGGCGAGCCCAAGGCGGCAGTGGACGCGGTGATGAGCGGCGAGAGCGAGGCTCCGGCGGCGGAGTGACGCGGATGCGGGGATATGGCAATTGCCGGAATGATAAACAGTAATATTGACAGGATGAAAACTATGCTTGAGTATAAGGTGATTCAGCCGAAGGTCAAGGAGCTGGAGGATGCCGTTAACGAAGCCGCCCGCGAGGGCTGGAGAGTGGTGAATATTATCACCGACTTCGTGACATTATCGGGAAGCTTTAAAGGTACGCTCATTGTTACGCTTGAACGCGAGAAAAACGGCACGGCGCTCTGAAGCCGAATTGAACCCCGAAGCGTGTCCGTCCTCCGCCGGAGCGCGGGGGACGGATCGGGCGCATAATGGTTTTGACTGAATGCCGAAAGCATGGTATACTGATTGGAAAAACATTTCCAGCGAGAAGGGGAGGAAGCATTATGCTGAACAATGCAGCGCATTTTCTCTTTGATTCCGAGCATTTGAACGCCATTGAACCGCGCCTGTACGGCTTCTGTGTAACGAGCGAGGGCATGTTTACCGGCGATTGCCCGAGCTTTGACATTCAAAATGCGACGGGAGCCTGGGTTTTGGTTCGGCGCACGCCGCACGGAATGGAGATTTCCCAGGATTCCATCGGCTGCTTCGGACTCTATCTCTATCAAAACGGCGATTATTGGGCGCTTTCAAACAGCTTCAATAAGCTTCTTGACTATCTGAAGACCGATCATAAGCTCAGCTTGAATGAGGGGTATGCAAAAGCCTTCCTTGCAGATGGCGTCGGCGCCTATACGTACGGGGAGACGATCATACGCGAGATCAGGCTGCTTGACAGGCGCGTTACGGTGCTCATCGAACCGGACGGTTCCGCGCCGAAGCTGAGAATGCGAAGCTTGAACGAGGGCATAATCCGCGTTGACTCGGAGGCGGGGCTTTTGATCCTTGACGCATGGCATGATAAGTGGGCGTCGTTCATTGCCCGCGCCGCCCGAACCTGGCCCGGCATCCTCGCAGCGGATCTGAGCGGAGGCTTTGATACGCGCCTGGTGCTCGCTCCGATCCTGAGCGCGGGTATCGGCGATCGAATGAGCTATCGCTCCAACGTTGAGCACGAAGAGGATTACCGAATCGCCTCCGGAATCGCAAATGAATTCGGATTTGCTCTGAATGAAAAACCGGAACGGAATAAGCATCGGAGATGCCCGACTGTTGAAAGCAGATCGGAAAGAGCGCTGGAAACCATTTTCTTTGAGAAAACAATATATAAATCAGGCGGGAAAAAGGCGGTTCCGTGCCTGCGGTTTTGCGGATTTGGCGGAGAAGCGATCAGGAATTACGGCATTGGAATGAGCTGCAGCGCGTATTCCTCATGGCTGATCCGCAGATTGCCCAAGGAGCTGCAAAGCATAAAAAACGCAGCGGCCATTGATTCTGTTTTTAAGCGCAGCTATAACGCCATTTTTGCGATGCTGGCGCAAACCGAGGGCAAAAACAGCTATAGGGGATGGCCGAGCTATTACATGGAAACCCACGCCCGAATGCACCACGGAACAAGAGTTGCCGCCGGCTGTCTTTCGCAAAACTATTATCAGGCGATTCTGTTCGATCCGCTTCTTTTAAAGCTGCGCGCACCTAAAGAGCGTTCGTTTCTTATCACTGCGCTTATCCTCACCCGCTATCATAAGGCGCTTGCGGCGTTTCCCTTTGATCGCGGACGCATCATTCCGGAGAAGTCGCTCCGGCTTGCAGAGCAGATAAACGAGCTCTACCCTCGCGCCGCGGCCGAAAAGAGTGCGGGAGGCGATTTGGAAAGACCGATCTCATGGTCACTTATTCAGCCGCAGGATGAGGGTTCGGATGACTGCCTTGCTCCGGACGAGAGGCAAAGCATCGCGGATCTGGTCATTGCCGCCTATGATTCACCGAGGGTCCAAAAGCTGTTTGGGGATCAATTCGGGGAAGCTCCGGCGCTTTGGACAGAGCTTACCGCAAAGCAGATTCAGCCGAACAGAAACCGAAATGCGATTGCTGCAATCGCAAAAGTGATCTGCGATATAAAAATGGGAAAGGACGCCCCGAAGGATATTTCAGCCTTTATCGCCGAGTGCTTAAGCGAGGCTCCGGCGGCGGAGTGACGCGGATGCGGGGATATGGCAATTGCCGGAATGATAAACAGTAATATTGACAGGATGAAAACTATGCTTGAGTATAAGGTGATTCAGCCGAAGGTCAAGGAGCTGGAGGATGCCGTTAACGAAGCCGCCCGCGAGGGCTGGCGGCAAACGATGCTCGGCTTTGCCGAATGATGCTTGCCTGCGGCAAACGATGCTCGGCTTTGCCGAATGATGTGCGCCTATGGCAAATGATGCTCGGCTTTGCCGAAGGATGCTTGCCTGCGGGTAATGATGCTCGGCTTTGCCGAATGATGTGCGCCTATGGCGCGCTGCGGATGAGATTCCTGCGAAATTTCCAAAAGCCTTCCCCTCCGAGGGGAAGGTGGCTGAGGCGGCGCAACGCGGCGCGAAGACGGATGAGGTGGAGTGCCCTTCGGCAAATGAAATCCGGCTAAAGCCGGGTGAAATCATCCTTCGGATGGTGAAATCCGCTTCGCGGGTGAAATCGGCAAAGCCG
>CAMVMM010000045.1 GCA_947168565.1 uncultured Clostridia bacterium
CCTATGTGGACGAGGAAATGCGTAACAGGCTGCAAGTGCGCCTTATTACCCGCACTCTTGCGTTTCATGTAGGCTAACTCTTTAAGCCCATGCGGGGAGCGTATACCCCTTTCCACGCTTCCCGTTATGGGCTGTTTGTCGTTCCGTAAAAGCATATCGGAAACGGTATGTTTTTACAGGCTGACAAAGCCTTATTGTTCCTTGACAAAGAAAGCCTTCGGGCAGAATAAGGCAGACGGATACAATTTGTCTGTGTGGAGCCGGTCGGCCGGTGCGCCATGACCCTGTTGCAAGTCCGCAGGACGGGACCCCTACCAAACAGGTGAGCGACAAAACCAGGCCGCAAAACAGGTGTGGCAACCTGTGGGCGAGGATACGCAGACAGGATAATGAGACTCCCGCGTTGAACGCCCTCAAAGCATTGCGCGGCGCACCCATCAGCATGGGCCGGGGTGAGATTCCCGTGGAGCTGCGGCCAGCAGCCGTCCGTTTTCTGCCTCTTTTATGGTTTTAATGAAATGGCATGAAAGGGGCCTTATTATGCAGAAAATTCAATCTGAAAATAAATATGCCCCGCCTATGCGGAGCAAAAAGAAGATCGGCAACACGACCTTTATCGTCAATTCTTTTTTCCCTCAAACGGGAAATCAGACGATAGCCTCCAAACTGGAGAACCTGATAAAAGCCGATGTTCAGAAACAAACTGTGACTTGAAAACCTCTTAACAGGCAGACAGGGAAAAGAAAGCGCGGTATAATGAAGTTGGACTTCAATATCGTGTTTGACTGCCAGATAGGAGGTATTTATGTATTATCAGTCAAACACCGCTGCCGCGCTTCAATTCCCTTACACGGCTATGAGCTCCGAAGAACTTACAGCTTTGTATTGTCGCTTATCCCGTGATGATGAATTGCAGGGTGACAGCAATAGCATTGTAAACCAGAAAAAAATCCTGGAAAAGTATGCCCGTGAGCATGGATACAGCAATTTCAAATTCTATGTTGATGATGGCATCTCAGGTACGACCTTCAACCGCCCAGGCTTTCAGCAGATGATTGCAGACATTGAGGCTGGCCTTGTCAAGAGGGTCATCATCAAGGATATGTCACGTTTCGGACGTGATTATCTGCAAGTCGGCATGTATACGGAAATCATGTTTCCCGAACATGATATTCACTTTATTGCGGTGAATGATGGTGTGGACAGCACTCAGGGTGACAACGAGTTTATGCCCTTCCGCAATATCATCAATGAATGGTACGCTAAAGACACCAGCAAAAAAATCCGTGCCGTTATGAAAGTGAAAGGCAATGCAGGAGAACATTTGACTGTTTTGCCTCCGTATGGATACATGAAATCGTCTGATGACAAAAAGCAATGGGTGAAGGATGAAGAAGCCGCCCAGGTAGTTTATGAAATTGGTCTCTATATCATGGATGGTTTGGGACCCTCGCAGATTGCAAGAAAACTGACGGAAAGAAAAATTCTTACTCCGGCTGCTTACTATGCGAGCAAGGGCAGAACAACCAATGTCACAAAGAAAGGTTCTCCTTACGCTTGGGATTCTTCTACGATTGCCGACATCATGGACCGCTGGCGTGAATACCTGGGGCACACAGTTAATTTCAAAACCCGTAAAAAATCCTACAAGAGTAAAAAGACCTTGCACAATCCAGAAAGCGAATGGAAGATTTTTGATAATACCCACGAAGCCATCTGGACGGAGGCGATTGCCGATGCAGCAAGGCTCGCAAGGCAGACGCGGCGCCGACCCACAAAGATGGGAGAAATGGGTATGTTCTCCGGCATGATGTTCTGTGCCGACTGCGGCTCCATTATGTACCAATGCAGGGCAACCAATTTCCGGCGCGATCAGGAATACTATCTGTGTTCCGGCTATCGGAAAAGCCGTGATGTATGTGGGCAGACACATTCTATCCGAACTGTTATCCTGGAAGAATTGGTTCTGCAAAATCTGCGCGAGATCGTTTCCTTCGCATCACAGCGCAAAGACGATTTTGTGAAGATGGTCATGGATGCGGATATGCGCCAACGTAACCAAGATTTGGCAAAACGGCAGAAAACATTGGCCGATGCCGAAAAGCGGATTGCAGAGCTGGACACCATTTTCAAGCGGCTCTACGAAGATACTATTTCGGGAAAACTTTCTGACGAGCGTTTTCAAAAGCTCTCTACCGATTACGAGAAAGAGCAGCATCAGCTTCAAGATGTAGCGGCTGCTCTCCGTGATGAAATCGAAGCAGAGGAACAAAAAAGCGCCAATGTGGAAAGGTTTCTCTCCGTTGTAGAACGGTATACGGAAATTCCTGAATTAACCCCATGTATCTTACATGAGTTTGTCGAGAAGATCGTTGTCCATGCCGCCAGCGATCCAAAGGGCAAGAACCGCACCCAGGAAATTGACATCTACTATAAGGGCATTGGAGCCCTGGAAGTATCGAAAGTTACTTCATCAAGGCAAGAATGAGAAAAACGGCATAGCCGAAGCTATACCGTTTCTCTCTTGCCCCACGATGTTTTCTTATCGGGAGGCACCTTTCTTTTCATCTTTTTTGCCTTTCCTATTCGTGATTTTATTTAATCATATTGATTATATCTTTTTTTGGCCTCGGTAAACTCTTTTCCGAAAATTTATGCTGCCCTAAATCCGAAGCATTGAGAGCGGGCGGGCGGATACGGCGGAAAAGCTGCATCCGAATCGAGGCTGCAGGCCGGTTTTTTACACAGCCCGAAGAAGCGCCGCCACGCGGCCGGTGCCGAAACGGAGAACGCTTGCGGCAAAAGCTTCTGACGCTGTGTCAATATGCTTATTATAGCACGCTGTTGACACCGCGTCAAGATGGCTTGGACAAGTTTTTTTGAGTTTTCGGGCTGTTTTTATACTATCCCGCACCAAATACTCCTGCACCTGTTGATGTGCCGATAAAAGCTTTCCGCAGGTCCCATACGGTCAGCCTGCGCCGGCAACGATAAGCCCTTCCGTTTAAAAAGCCGGGCAGCCGTCTGTAAAACCGGTTGACGGATACTGCCTTGCGCACGGCGGAACAGGGCCCGGTGCAGGGGCTCAGAAGGCGTCGTCCGTATCCGCGCGAAGCAGGGTGAAGCGGTTTTTGGAAAAAGCGATATAGCCCTCCCGCTGCATCCTGCCAAGCTCCTTTGAAAGCGCCGTGCGCTCAACGCAAAGATAATCCGCAAGCTGCTGGCGATCGAAGGGGATGCGAAACTCCCTGCGCCCGGTTTTTATGGAAACGGAGCTGAGGTAGCTCATCACCCTGGCGCGGATGGTGCGGTGCGAGGTGTGAAAGCTGCGTCCGGAAAGATGCAGGTTTTTATGCGCCGATATTATCAAAAGGTTGGATAAGAGCCTTGCGGACCATTTTCGCTCCACGGCGGGCAGGGCGGAAACCCTGATGAAAAGTATGCGGCAGCTTTCGTTTGCCGTCACGTCCACAAGCATCGGCTCGGCGGGAAGCAGCGCGTAGCTTTCCGCGAAAACCTGCCCCGCCCCAACGTGGCTCAGTATGGTGCGGCTGCCCCAAATATCGCCGCTCTCCACCGTAACGCTGCCCTCAAGCACCATCCCCATGCGCGAGGCGGCGGAGCCCGCGTGAAGGATGGTATCGCCCTTTGCATAGCTTTTTTCGGAGGAATCCAGCAGGCGCAGCGCCTCGGCTATATCGCCCTCGTCAAGACCGCGAAACAGGATATTGCCCTTGAGCTGCATCGTATCCATAAAAAACACTCTCCCGAATCCAAAGATTTTTTAAAACGTGGTTATTACCACATACTCCATGGCGAAATGGTACTATAATGCATTCAGAAAGTCAAGGAGGAAACCCGATATGATCCGAAAAATAATCAAGATAGACGAAGAAAAATGCAATGGCTGCGGCATCTGCGCCACGGCCTGCCACGAGGGCGCAATAGAGATGGTGAACGGCAAGGCGAGGCTTGTGCGCGAAAATTTCTGCGACGGCTTTGGCGACTGCCTGCCGGGCTGCCCCACGGGCGCCATCACCTTTGAGGAGCGCGAGGCGCCGGAATACGACGAAGCGGCGGTAAACAGGGCAAAGGAGGAAAGGAAAGCGGAAGGAATGAAGCACGGGCACCGCGAGCACCACGCCCCCCACCCGCATGGCGGCTGCCCCGGCTCCAAGGCGATGCAGCTCGGGCATGAGGAGGCGGAGCGCGGCTCTTCGCCCCGGGAGCGCTTTGAACCCGTGCCGCGCCTTGCGCAATGGCCCTGCCAGATAAAGCTTGTGCCGACCCGTGCGCCGTTCTTCGATGGGGCAAGGCTGCTTATCGCGGCGGACTGCACCGCCTATGCCTACGCGAATATGCACGAAAGCTTCATGCGCGGCAAGGTCACGCTCATCGGCTGCCCCAAGCTGGACGCGGTGGATTATTCCGAAAAGCTGACGGAGATAATCCGCGAAAACGATATAAAGTCCGTTACCATAGTGCGCATGGAGGTGCCCTGCTGCGGCGGCCTTCAGCTTGCGGCGCAGAAGGCGCTTCAGGCAAGCGGCAAATTCATCCCGTGGCAGGTGGTCACCGTTTCAAGGGACGGAAGGATACTGGACTAAAGCTTTTTTTGAAACCTAACGGCGGCAAAAGCATAAGGCGATCGGCAGAATTGCCGCCAAAACGCCAAAAACGAACGGGGGACGCGCTCAAGATCGGGCGCGCCCCTCATTCTGCAGAAAGTGAGATTTACGAAACTACGACGGTTTAGCTTTCAGAACTTTCGGAGCCGCCATTCAGCTCCGCGAATTTCGCCTGCATGGTGGGGTTGTTTTTGGTAAGCTTCTTTATGCTCAGATCCTGCGCCTTGTCGTTTGCAAGGCGGAGCTGCCTGTCGGAGCCTATCAGCGATTCCTTCACCTTTTGCAGGTGGTCTATGGTCTTGTCTATCTCCTCTATCGCCTGTTCAAAATGCTTCTTGGCGATGCGGTAGTTGCTGCCGAATTTCGCCTGAAAATCGAGCAGGCTGTTTTCAAAATTGGTAACGTCTATATTCTGATTGCGCACGGCTGCAAGCTCCTGCTTATAGGCAAGGGAGCCCAGCGCGGCGTTTCGCAGAATGGTGATGAGCGGAATGAAGAACTGCGGGCGGATAACGTACATTTTTTCGTACCTGTGGGAAACGTCCACTATGCCGCCGTTGTAAAGCTCGCTGTCCGCCTCAAGCAGCGTCACAAGCACGGCGTATTCGCAGCCCTTCTCGCGGCGGTCCTTGTCCAGCTCCTTGAAAAAGTCCTCGTTTTTATGCTTCGTGGCCGTGCCGTCCATCTCGTTTTTCATTTCAAACATGATGGAAATAAACTCCGTGCCGTCCGGCGCGCTCTCGCGGTAAATAAAGTCCCCCTTGCTGCCGGATCTCGCGTCGTTGTCCTTCTCAAAATAGGCGTTGCGGAAGGCGGTGGCGCGCAGGCGGTTGAACTCTGTCTCGCAGTGCTGCTCCAGGCTTTCGCCCACCATCTTGGTGGATTGCCTGGCCTTAAAATCCTTATAATAGGCTATCTCCTCGTCCTTGCGGCGAATCTCCGCATCGTGCGCCTCGCGCATGGCGCTTTCGTTGAGCTGCTGCCTGCTTTTTTCAAGCTCCAGATCGCTTTCAAGCTGCAATATACGGCTCTCCTTTTCGCGCACCGCGTCCTTCGCCGCGCTCTCGGCGGCGGCCTTTTCAAGCTCTATCTGCCCTTTAAGGCGCTCTATCTCGGTTTCCTTTTCGCGCACCGCGTCCTTGGCCGCGCTTTCGGCGGCGGCCTTCTCAAGCTCTATCTGCCCTTTAAGCCGCTCTATCTCGGTTTCCTTTTCGCGCACCGCGTCCTTCGCCGCGCTCTCGGCGGCGGCCTTCTCAAGCT
>CAMVMM010000046.1 GCA_947168565.1 uncultured Clostridia bacterium
GATGCCTTCGTGCTGAACGGCCTTTATTGGCAGCACAGATACGGCGACAGCATCGAAATAAGAATACCGAGCGGCAGCGAAAGCTCCATTTTAGATAATAAAACGAACGAGCATTTCGTGATGAACGACAGCGGAATGAATATAATGCAGGGCGGCGTGTATGCCTTCTTTATTAAAAAAAGCCCTGATGAAAAAGAAAACTATTATTTCCTTGTGAACGCATGCCAGGGCATTATCCTTATCGAGGGGGACGGCGCGGCGGCGCATCCGCTCAATTCGCCCTTCAGCGGAATAAAAGACTTAAAGGAGCTTACCGAAGCGCTGAGAAGCGCCTCCGGAATGCCCAAAACGGCGGAGTGACGATAATGCTTTATCTGCGTCCTTTATAATTCCAAAAAGGGCGCATTTTTTATTATTTATTTTTGCCTCTATAAATTATAGAACCACATTTGAACTGTTTGAATAAATGAAAGCTGCGGAGGATCACGGAAAATGACAAGGGAGCAGGAAAGAGCGATAAACGAGAGCGGAAATCTGCTTGTTTCGGCGGGCGCGGGCGCTGGAAAAACCTACGTGCTGACCAAGAGGATAGCAAGGATAATAACCGAGGGCGCGCGGATGGACGAGCTTTTGATAGTTACCTTCACGAGGGCGGCCGCTGCGGAGATGAAGCAGCGAATCGAAAAGGAATTGAGTGAAATTGCGGAAAAAACGGAGGATGCGGAGCTTAAAAAAAGGCTTTCCGCCGCTTCCGCCTCCGTTTTCAGAGCGGATATTTCCACTATAGACGTTTTTTGCCGAAACGTGCTGAAGCGAAACTACGACAAGGTGGGCCTGGATCCCGCCTTCATCACGATAGACGACGCCGAGAGCGAGGTGCTGATGGACCGCGTTTTGGACGAGGTGATAGAGGAATTTTACGTTGAAGCGGAAAAAAATAACGATGATACTTCGCTTTTTTTATCCGAGGCGGTGAACGGCAGGGACGGGCTTGCGGCGATGATAAAAAAAATCCACGCCAATATAAAGGCGCGGCCCGATCCGATGGAATTTTTGCGCTCCTTTACAAAAAAATACGAGATCGGCCCGGAATTTGACGAGGTTTTCAAGGTTTGCGCCGAAAGATTCATTCGCGCCGCCCGCAAAATGCTGCGCGTGAGCATTGAAAAGGCAAATGAAATGGTGAAGAGCCTGCCGGGTATAGAAAACGGCGAAGCGTATTTTTCCGTGATAAACGAGGATATGATGGAGCTGAATAACCTGACTGTGATCGAGGATTACGATTTATTTTACAACGCGATGCAGGGCTTTAAATTCAAATCCCTGCCGAGGAAAAGGGGCGTTAGCGCGCCGGAGGAGATCACGGATTACAGAAAGGAAGTGAAGGATTCCGTAAAAAAAATCGGCGCTATGTTTGCCCTTTCAAGGAGCGAGGAGGAAAGAATAGCGGAATGCTTCCACCCTGTGATAGAGAAGATCTGCGAGCTGACGGAAAAATTTATACAGGGCTTCACGGCTTTAAAGCGCGAAAACTCGCAGGTGGATTTTACCGATCTGGAGCAGCTTTGCCTTGAGGCGCTGAAGGATGAGGCGGTTGCCGAGGAATACAGGAATAAATACAGCCATATTTTTATAGACGAATATCAGGACACGAACTCGCTTCAGGACAGCATTTTTAAAAGGATAGCGAGCGGCGGCAACCTTTTTATGGTGGGCGACGTGAAGCAGAGCATCTACCGCTTTCGCCAGGCGGAGCCGGAGATCTTCCTTGAAAAATACGAAACCTACGACGCTGCGGAGGACACGGCTTCCATCAATAAAAGAATAGATCTGAACTTCAATTTCAGAAGCGAAACGGCGGTTTTGAGCGCGGTGAACAGGGTGTTTTTCGCGCTGATGAGGGGCGAAACGGGCGAGATAGATTACAGCGACAACGCCGAGCTGCGCTCCCGTGAGGACGCGGGCAGGGGCGGCGCGGAGCTTGATCTGATAGAGATGAGCGAACAATTATATAAAAATGTGGATAAACCTGTTGAAAACATGGATAACTTATCTAACAATACGGAATTTGACGATGATGAAGCGGGTGAAGGGGAGGCCGAAAGCAGACCCGCGGAAAGCTCGGACAGCCTTGAGGAGCTTGAAAAAATAGAGGCGGAAGCCGATTTTATAGCAGACAAAATACTTGATATAATGCAGCACGGCCATGTTTTCGATAAGGAAACAAAAACAAATAGAAAGCCCGTTTTTTCCGATTTTACGGTGCTTATGCACGTTACAAAGGGCTTTGCGCTGCGCCTTGTGAACGCGCTTTCAAAGCGCGGAATACCCTCGAGTGCGGAGCTTGGGGACGGCTATTTCGATGCGATAGAGGTGCAGGTATTCATAAACCTGCTGCGGATAATAGATAATCTGCGGCAGGATATACCGCTTGCCTCGGTGATGCTTTCGCCCATCGGCGGCTTTACCGAGAAGGAGCTTGCGATTATTCGCTCCGCGTTCAGGGGCGGGGAATTTGAAAACGGCAATTTTTCGGATAAGCTCTATGCGGCGCAGCGCGCGCACGTGGAGGGCGCGGAGCAGGATGAAGAAAGGCGCGCCGTGTTTGAAAAAGCAAGCATTTTCATTGAAAAAATACTGTATTACAGGGAATTGAGCCGCCTTATAGAGGTTTCAAAGCTTGTGGGCACGCTGTTTGATGAAACGCAATACGCGCTTTTTGCGGGCGCGCTGCCGAACGGTGAGGTGAGAAGGGCCAATCTGAATATGCTTTTTGAGCGGGCGGCAAGCTTTGAGAGCATGGGCGGAAGAAGCCTGCACGGCTTTGTGAATTACCTTGATAATCTGCGGGACAACAGCAGCCTTGGCGCGGCGACCCTGAGCGGCAGCGAGGCGGTGCGCGTGATGAGCATACACAAGAGCAAGGGGCTTGAGGCGCCGATAGTTTTCCTTTGCATGCTTTCAAAAAAATTCAATATGAGAGATCTGGGCTCAAGCGTTATGGTGGATAGGGAGCTTGGTATAGGCTTGAATCTGAAACGGGGCTTTTACAGATTAAGGAGCTTGCCGCCGGAGCTTGCCAAAAACGCCGGAAAATCGCTCATAAGAAGGGCGATAGAGGCGCGTGAGCGGGATAAGATGATATCCGAGGAGATGCGCGTGCTTTACGTTGCAATGACGAGGGCGCGCGAGAGGCTGTTTTTGGTGGGCGCGGAAAAGGAGATGGCAAAATACGTTGAAAAAAAGGCGAGCGCGCTCAGCGAGGTGCGCATAAACAGCGCGAATTGCTTCCTTGATTGGCTGCTCGGCGCATTTTTCCCGCTTGGGCTGAACCTTGAAAACGCCCTGAAGGGGCTTAGGCTGCCGCTTGGCGGAGGGGACGGGCTGGAGGTTTTCTACCGCATGGCGGGCAGCGGCGACGCGGCGGAGGGGCGGCTTAACAAGCAGGATTTTGCCGACTGGCTGCGCATGGCGGCGGATTTTTCACATGAGGACGTGGACGAGCGGCTTGATTTTGAATACGCCTTTTTGGAGGACACCAAGACCCCCGCGAAGCAGGGCGTGACGGAGCTTACCTCAATGGAGGAAAAGGAGCTTGCTTACGAGCCCGCCGTGCCGCTTTTTATTACGGAAGCGGAGGGAAGAACGCTTTCCGCGGCGGAGAGAGGCACGCTTACGCACCGCTTCATAATGCTGCTGGAGCTTGAGCGCATGGATAATAAGGCGCTTGAAAACAGGCTTGAGAATTTAGTGGAGAGGGGCTTTTTTACGGGCGAGCAGGCGCAGGCGATAGATATGCGCCGGGTGGAAGCGCTTACTCTCTCCCCGCTGTACCAAAGGCTGCTTGAGGCGAAGGTAAGCGGCAGAAGGGTGCTGAGGGAACAGGATTTTTCGCTGCTGGATGGGCGCGGCGCGCTCATTCAGGGTACGCTTGACTGCTGCTTTGAGGATGAGGACGGCGCGCTTGTGCTGATAGATTATAAAACCACCGCGCTGAAAAACCGCACGAAGGAGGAGATCGCCGAGCCCTACCGCGCACAGCTTGAGGCGTATAAAACGGCGCTTGAGGCTCTGACGGGCAAAAGGGTGAAGGAAAAATGGATATTCCTGCTTTCCGCAGGAGAGGCGGTGCAGCTTTGACGGCGGAGGGCCCAAGAACTCTCCTTGAGGAGAGGGGGGACCGCCGAAGGCGGTGGGTGAGGTGGACACCTTATAAACGCCGCGCACGGCGTTTTATCCTGTTTGCTCCTCCAAAAAACCGATCAAAACAATCTTTTTCGGCAAATCATTCAGCGAAACAAGAATTCAGCAAAGCAAAATCTGTTCAAATCCCTTGCGGGATTTGTGCATTATTTCCACCTCATCCGTCTTCGCGGCGCGGTGCGCCGCCTCAGCCACCTTCCCCTCCGAGGGGAAGGCTTTTGGAAACGGCTTCACTTGGCGCAAGGCAAGCATCGTTTGCGGTGTGCGCATGGCTTCGCCTTGAGGAGAAGCTGTCAGCGCAGCTGACTGATGAGGTGGAAACCTTATAAACCCGCCGCAGCGGGTTTTATCCTATTTATTCCCCAAAAAGCTGATCAAGCCAAGCTTTTCGTTAAGTCATTCAGCGAATCAAAAATTCAGCAAAGCAAAATCTGTTCAAATCCCTTGCGGGATTTGTGCATCATGCCACCTCATCCGTCTTCGCGGCG
>CAMVMM010000047.1 GCA_947168565.1 uncultured Clostridia bacterium
CAGGTGATTGAGCTTATCGTAGCTGATTATCTGCGCGTTCAGAAGCTTTTTCATGTATGCCATGTTATCTTCCGAGCAGGCAAAGCAGGCGATGCCCGCGCCGGGGAAGGTGATCTTGGAGGTGGAGGCAAATTCAAACACCATATCGGGGTTGCCTGCCTTGGCGCATTCCTCAAGCATATTCCTGAAGGGCACGAATTCGCCGTCGAACTCATGCACGCAGTAGGCGTTGTCCCAAACGAGGGTAAAATCGGGCGCGGCGGGCTTTAGGGCGGCAAGGCGGCTTATGGTTTCATCGGAATAGGTTATGCCGTCCGGATTGCTGTATTTCGGAACGCACCACATACCGCGAACGTCCGGATCGAGCACGCATTTTTCAACCATATCCATATCCGGACCGTTTTCCGTCATGGGGACGGTGATAAGCTCCATGCCGAAGGAGGAGGAGATGGTGAAATGCCTGTCGTAACCCGGCGCGGGGCAAAGGAATTTGACCTTTTGAAGCTGCGACCAGGGCTTTTCGGAATGAAGCAGACCGTGCGTATACGCCTTTGCGATAAGGTCGTACATAAGGGTGAGGCTTGCGCTGCCGCCCGCGAACACCTGCTCGAATTTAACGCCGAGCAGCTCCGCAAAGAGCCTGCGCGCGGCGGGAAGGCCCATCATTTCGCCGTAGTTTCGGGCTTCAACGCCGTCCATCTTGGTTTGATCGGGATCGATATGCATGTTTAAAAGATCCAGAGAAAGATCGAGCTGCGCTCTGCCGGGCTTGCCCCTGGACATATCGAGCTTCAGCCCCTGCGCCTTGCAGTTTTCATAGGCGGCAAGCGCTTCGTTATAGAAGGACTCAAGCTGCTGCCTCGTCATTTCTTTAAGAACCATAATAACCTCCAATACTTTATTTATTGAAAGAATCCATGCCTTAATTATAGTCCCGCGCGCCCCTTATGTCAAACTATATATTGCTGATTTTTCCGTTAATTCGGCGCATATTCGGATTGGAAGCGCGTGTGTAAAATGGTATAATATTGGTAGCCGGCAAATAACCGAAGAAAGAGCGGAGGTGTTTAACTGAAATGGACACAGGCATTAAAACGGATGAAAAGCTTGCGCTTTTAAAAAAGCTGATCGCACAAAGCGGCAGGATAGTTTTCCTTGGCGGGGCGGGCGTTTCCTGCGAAAGCGGAATACCTGATTTCCGCAGCTCAAACGGTATTTTTGAGGCTATAAGGAAATACGGCTATCCGCCCGAGGAGCTGCTTTCGCACACCTTTTTCGAGCGAAAGCCGGAGGTGTTTTTCCAATATTACAAGGAGCTGCTGCTGTCGCCGGACGCAAAGCCGAACAGGGCGCATCTTGCGCTTGCGGAGCTTGAAAGGCAGGGCAAGCTCACCGCCGTGATAACGCAGAATATAGACGGGCTGCATCAGATGGCGGGCAGCAAAAAGGTTTACGAGCTTCACGGCTCGATCCACCGCAATTACTGCATGAAATGCCGCAGGTTTTTCGATGCGGAGTATGTGGGCTCGCAAAAGGGCATCCCCTATTGCCCCTGCGGCGGCGTCATAAAGCCGGACGTGGTGCTGTATGAGGAGGCGCTCGATTACGAATGTCTGAACGGAGCGCTCACGCACGTGATGCGCGCCGATATGATGATAGTGGGCGGCACGTCGCTTCAGGTGTATCCCGCCGCCGGACTTATAGATTATTACCGGGGCGATCGGCTTGTGCTTATAAACAAGAGTGCCACGCCCTACGACAGCCGCGCCGATCTTGTGATAAACGAAAGCATAGGAGAGGTGCTCGGAGCTGCGGTCGGTATAGAGTAGATTTATGTCGATCAAAGCTATGAGAAATCGGATTTGATGCTGTACTTCACCTAAACCGTTTCAAGCAAAAAAGCATCGTGCGGAGCAAAAGCCGCTGCACGATGCCTTTTTTGTGTGCAATCATATTAAATGTGTGCAATCATATTAAAACGGAACGGGAATGCTTTTTCAGGCTGTTCGAGCCTGTAGATCATCCGCACTGCGCCAAATCCGTTTGAAAAGGCTTCCGCGCGGGAAGGGCCTGTTTGCAGGCAGGGCTGCAACGGGAAGCAGGGCTGCAAAGGAAGCGAAGGGCTCAGGAATCAAACATCGCCTCGATCTCCTCGATCGGCTTATTCAAAACCACGGCGATCTCGGTGCACAGGATGCTTTTCGCGTTTGAGAGCATCTTTCTTTCACCGGAGGAAAGCGTTCGGATGCTGTTTCGCTTATCAAGGCAGAGCATAACGTCTATCACGGTTTCCGGGTTGCCTGTGCGAAGCTTTTCCATATTCTCACGGTAGCGCTGATTCCAGTTCGCGCTGCCAAGGCAGGGCGAAGTGGTGCGATAATACTCAAACAGCTTTTCGCACTCCTCCGGCGTGATTATCCTGCGAAGACCGACCGCCTCGGCGTTGTCAACCGGCAGCATTGCGGTGAGTTTTGTGTTTATAAGCCGCAGAATATAATAGGTGGTGGTCTTTCCAAGAACATCACGATCCTCTATTGCCTCGATTGTGCCTATACCGTGCAGCGGATAGCACACAGTATCTCCGATCGAAAACATTATTCCCTCCTAAAACAGCGCAAGCTTGACAGCAGGCTTTTTATTTGAAGTATGAGCGCTGCCCGTCATGCGATATCCAGCGCTATCTCCATCATTTTAATGAATGAATTCTGCCTCTCCTCTGCGGTGCAGTCGTTGCCGGGAGCAAGGGGCATGTCCGAAACGGTGCAGATGCAAAGCGCATTCTTTCCCGCGCGCGCCGCCGTGCAGTAAAGCCCGGCGCTCTCCATTTCAACCGCCAAAACGCCCATCTTCTGCCAGGTTTTCAGGCCGGGCGTGTCGTCATAAAAGGTGTCCGCCGACAGCAGATTGCCGACCTTGTAGCGAACAGCGTGCCTTTCCGCGCTCTGAACGGCTTTTTGAACAAGCTCGTAGCTCGCTATCGGCGCGAAGGTGCCGGGGAGGCCGTACTGCGCCGCGAAATTGGAATTCGTGCAGGCGCCCATGCCGATCACGATATCTCGAATGCGAAGATCTGGGTGTATTGCTCCCGCCGAGCCGATGCGGATGATATTATCCACTCCGAAGAAATTGAAAAGCTCATAGGAGTATATGCCTATGGAGGGGATGCCCATACCGCTTGCCATCACGGAAACGCGCTTACCCTTATAGCTGCCCGTGTAGCCCTGAACGCCGCGGATATCGTTAACAAGCACCCTGTCCTCAAGGAAATTTTCGGCAACGAAGTGCGCACGCTTGGGGTCGCCGGGCATGAGCACGGTTTTTGCAAAATCGCCCGGATTTGCCGCAATATGCGGAGTTGAAGTATTGGACATAATCACACCTCGATTCTTTTAATGATTATATTATACCATATTAGGATCCTGTTTTCAAGTTAATTATTGCGGCTATTTTTTATAGCGCCTGTACTTTTCGCGTATGAGCCGGTTTTCTTCTTTTCGATCGGTTTTTTGATCTGAGCCGCCGTGGATGCAGCCTTCCTCCCCGGTTTGACCGATCAGCCGCCGCTTTTTTCCGCTCCTCCATGCTGCGTTTACGAATATAAGGGTCAAAAAGGTTGAATAAAGCCCCAAAATGTGCTATGCTACGAATATAATGAAGCGGTATGCGCTTCGATAAAGTCAAATCGAAAGGAATATAAAACAATGTCCGAATACAGCTATGATATCGTGGTTCTCGGCGCCGGCCCCGGCGGCTACGAATGCGCAATAAGGTGCGCCCAGTACGGTAAAAAGGTCGCGCTCGTTGAGGCGCGCGAGCTTGGCGGCACCTGCCTTAACCGCGGCTGCATCCCCACAAAGGCGCTGCTGCACGGCGCGGAGATGCTTGAAGGCGCGAAGTCGGCCGCAGACTGCGGCGTTGCTTTGGGCGAGATCGGCTTTGATTTTGCCAAGCTTGCCGAATATAAGGACGGCGTTGTGAGCAAGCTTCGCACCGGCATCGCAGGGCTTGAAAAGGCGCATGGCGTGAAGGTTATAAAGGGCTTCGGCAAGGTGGAGGACGCGCATACCCTCCGCATTGAAAAGGACGGCGAAGAGGAGCGCATCAGCTTTGATAAACTCATCCTTGCCACCGGCAGCACCCCCGCCCGCCCGCCTATTCCCGGAATCGACGGCAAAAATATCGTTACTTCGGATGAGATCCTTTCCATGAACGAGCTTCCGGAAAGCTTCGTTATCATCGGCGGCGGCGTGATAGGTATCGAGTTTGCAACGCTCTTTTCCACCCTCGGAAGGCCCGTTACGGTCATAGAGATGATGCCCTCCATACTGCCCGGCGTGGATTCGGACATAGTTCGCGTTCTCGGCAGGGTCCTCAAGAAAAAGAAGGTCACGGTCATAAACAACGCGAAGGTCACCGGCATTGAGGGCGGCGACGTTGTTTCCGTTAAATACGAACTCAACGGCGAGGAAAAGAGCGCCGAGGGCGCGTGCTGCGTGGTTTCGGTCGGCAGAAGGGCTATGACGGCGAATATCGGGCTTGAAAACGTGGGCATAGAGATGAACCGCGCCTTTGTGAATATAGACGAGCATTGCTGCACCAACGTTGAAAATATCTACGCCATCGGCGACATCACCGGCAAGATCCAGCTTGCGCACGTTGCCACCGCGCAGGGCTTC
>CAMVMM010000048.1 GCA_947168565.1 uncultured Clostridia bacterium
GCAGCTGACTGATGAGGTGGACACCTCATAAACGCCGCGCACGGCGTTTTATCCTGTTTACTCCTTCAAAAAGCTGCTCACGGCAAGCTTTTTCGGCAAGTCATTCAGCGAAACAGAATCGGTTCAAATCCCTTGCGGGATTTGTGCATCATCCCACCTCATCCGTCTTCGCGGCGCACCGCGCCGCCTCAGCCACCTTCCCCTCGGAGGGGAAGGCTTTTGGAAATTCCGCTTTTCCTACTACAAAAATTCAAATAATTCAGAAATTCCGCAGGAATTTCATCCGCAACCGGCTTTGCCGATTTCACCCGCGAAGCGGATTTCACCATCCGAAGGATGATTTCACCTGCTGAAAGCAGATTTCACTTTAACAATAAATTCCTTCATTTCTTCATTAGTGAAACGCCCTCATTTCCCTCAAGGCATCATCTTCCCTCACACTCCCGGCACTCTTGGAAGCACGAGCACGGAGGCGATAAGGAAATAGATGATGAGGCTGAGCGCGTCCACGATGGTGGTGATCATGGGGCTTGCCATCACCGCGGGGTCGAGCCCTATCTTTTTAACCACCATGGGCAGGGTGCAGCCGAAGAATTTGGCTATGATAACGGTTACAAACAGCGTTGCGGACACGGCAAGCGCCACGTACAGCGCGTAGCTCGGTTCGATTCCGTCGATAAAGCGGAGCTTCAAAAAGCTGAGCAGCGCAAGCGTGCCGCCGCACATCATCGCCACGCGCAACTCCTTGAAAATGACCCTTAAAATATCCTTGAATTCGATCTCCCCAAGCGACAGGCTGCGGATAACGGTTACGGAGGCCTGGGAGCCGGAGTTGCCGCCGGTGTCCATCAGCATGGGAATATAGAAGCTGAGCGCAACCACCTTTTCAAGCCCCGCCTCAAAGCCCTTCATTATGAACTGCGTGAAGGTGGCGGAAAGCATCATCAGCATCAGCCACGGGATACGGTTTTTATAGATCTCAAACACCGAAAGGCGCGGATAAGGCTTGCCGGAGGGCGTGATAGCCGCCATCTTTTCAATATCCTCCGTGGCCTCCTCGCGGATAACGTCGATCGCGTCGTCAACCGTAACTATACCCACAAGCCTTGAGTCGCTGTCCACCACGGGCATGCTCAAAAGGTCGTATTTGGCGAACATATCGGCAACCTGCTCGCTGTCGTCCAGAGTGGAAACGGACACGAAGTTTTCATCCATTATATCCGCCACGCGCACTCCCCCGCTTGCAAGCACGAGCTGGCGAAGGGTGATGGTGCCTATCAGCCTGCGCTTTTCGGTAACGTAGCAGGTGTCGATGGTTTCCTTGTCAACGCCGGTTCTTCTTATATCCTCCAGCGCCTCGGCCGCCGTCATGCCCGGCTCCAGATCGCAGAACTCCGTGGTCATGATGGAGCCCGCGCTGTCCTCCGGATATTTCAAAAGTTCGTTTATGCTGCGCCGCATATCGGGGTCGGCGTGCTTGAGTATGCGCTTAACGACGTTTGCCGGCATCTCCTCCACAAGGTCCGCCGCGTCGTCGTCGTACATCTCGTTCAGAATTTCGGAAAGCTCCTTATCGGTGAAGCCGTTTATCAGCTCCTCCTGAAGCTCCGGCTCCATCTCCACAAACACGTCCGCCGCAAGCTCCTGCGGAAGCAGACGGAAAAGGCGCATCAGCTTGTCCGCCGGCTGATCCCGCAGAATAATCGCAATATCCGGAGCGTTTATGGTCACCAGAATGTTTTTTATGCTGTTGTACTGCTTTCTTTCAAGCAGTATCTCTATGGTTTTGGAAATATCCGTTGAAAAAACTGCCATTGCCCCTCACAAAGGATGGATGGCGCGTGCCGCTTTTGCAAAAGCCGCGTTTCGCCCGTTACAGCGGGTGCGCCGTCCGGCAGGAAGGCCGAACGGGCCGCTTTTCGCGCGATTTTTCGCTCTTGTCGGCACTTTCCGCGCCCGCGCTCGAATCAGCTTCCATACCAAACTCCTTTTTCTGTCAGATTTTTCACCGCCGCAGGGCAGTACCTGCCGAGGACGGTACATAACAGTATATACTTTTTTATACCGATTTGTCAATACGCCTGTCGGCCTCACCATAAAAAAGCGCAGCCTTTTGACTTTCGACCGTTTTGCTGTATAATATAGGCGTACAGCAAATATACAGTCCTTCCGGGCAGAACCGGAAAAGCGGAAGAACCGACGGAGGCGGAATATGCTCAAGAAAATCATTGCTTTTGCCGCAGCGCTTGCTATGCTTTGCACGGCGCTCGGCGTATCGGCCCGCGCCCGGCTGCAGATACGCGCTGAGGAGCCGGGCTTCGAGGTTCCCTATGCCGCGATCCTCTTCACAAACGACGCTCACTGCGCCGTGGACAGCGGCTGGGGCTACGCGCAGGTTGCCGCCTGCAAAAAGCATTTGCAGGAGCGGGGCGTGCACACCCTGCTTGTGGACGGCGGCGATCACATTCAGGGCGGCCCCATCGGCACGGTCAGCCGCGGCAGCTATATCATCGACATCATGAACTTCGTGGGCTACGACCTTGCCGTGCCGGGCAACCACGAGTTTGATTTCGGCGTAGACAGGCTGCTTGAGCTTGCGGAACAGGCGGACTACCCCTACATTTCATCAAACTTCATGCATTATGAGCAAGGTGCGCCCACCGAGCCCGTGCTCGACGCCTGCCGGGTTTTTGAGCTTGGCGGCGTGAAGGTCGGCTTCGTTGGCATCTGCACCCCGATGACCCTTTACACCACCAACCAGAGCTTTTTCCGAAACGACGAGGGCGAATACATCTACGGCTTCTGCCAGGACGACACCGGCGACGGCGTTATAGAGGCGGCGCAGGCGGCGATAGATAGCGTTCGGGAGCAGGGCGCGGACTACGTGGTGGTGATAGGTCACTGCGGCATAGAGGATAAGGCGGAGCCCTGGAGGAGCACGGACATAATTCCGCGGCTTCACGGCATAAACGCCTTCATCGACGGCCACAGCCACACCGTTATCAATCAGGTGGTTGAGGATGCGGACGGCAACCCCGTTTACTACGGGCAGACCGGCTCCAAGCTTGCCTATCTCGGAATGCTGATGATCTATGAGGACGGCAGCATGGAGATGGGCGTCTACCCCCCACCGGAGGAGCCGGAGCCCGATCCCGAAACGCAGGAATACATCGATTCCATCAAGGCGCAATACGAGGAGCTTTTGGACACGGTGGTGGCCTATGCGCCCGCCGACCTTTTGGCAAGCGATCCCGAAACGGGCGAGCTCCTCATCCGACTCATGGAAACCAACCTCGGCGATCTTTGCACCGACGCCTGCAGGGTCATGCTTGACGCCGACGTCAGCATAATAAACAGCGGCGGCATTCGCGCAAACATCGTTCGCGGAGAGATCACCTTTGAAGATATATTAAATGTTCACCCCTTCGGCGACGAAGCCTGCCTTGCGGAGGTCAGCGGCCAGCAGATACTGGACGCGATCGAGATGGCCACGCGCCACTGCCCCGACGAGAGCGGCGGCTTCCTTCAGGTTTCGGGCATCACCTACGAGATCCATGCCGACATGGAGCCGAACATTATCCTTGAGGAGGGCAGGCTTTGGGCGGGTCCCGCCGGCATACCGTACCGCGTGCAGAACGTGTGCGTGCTGAACCGCGAAACGGGGGCCTACGAGCCGCTCGACCTTGAAAAGACCTACACCCTTGCCGCTTACGACCATATTCTGAAGGATCAGGGCGGAGGGCTCACGATGTTCGGCGCCGATAACGTAAACCTGCTCCTGGATGACTATATGATCGACTACGGCGTGCTGATCAACTATTTCTTCTCCATGGAGGGCGGCGAGGCGGACGGCGTGTGGTACGACCATATCGTGACCGGCTACGATAACCCCTGCGGCGAAGGCAGGATAACCATAGTTGAGCACACCGAGCCGACCCCCGGCGAGCCCACCGCCGAGCCCGCACAGCCCACTCCCGAGCCCGCACAGCCCACTTCCGAGCCCGCCGAGCCCACTACCGACCCCGCACAGCCCACTCCCGCTCCTGCGGAACCCACTCCCGGCCCCATCGCGCCCGTGCCCCCCACCGGCGCCGCCGCGCTGACCGGCATCGGCTTTGCCGCGATCATCTCCGGCGCCGCCGTGCTGTTCAGAAGGAAGGACGACTGAAAACAGCGGCAAAGGAGCGAAAGATGGCCTTTTCCCATCGGGAAATGACCCGTAAACAGTTAAACCAAAGGAGCTGCCCGAAATACAGAGGGCGGCTCCTAATTATTCCTTAACGCGCCATAGGCGCACATCATTCGGCGCAAGGCAGAAGCACTCTCCTTGAGGAGAGGGGGGACCGCCGCAGGCGGTGGGTGAGGTGTACACCTCATAAACCCGCTGCGGCGGGTTTTATCCTATTTACTCCTCCAAAAAGCTTATCAAGCCAAGCTTTTTCGGCAGGTCGTTCAGCGAATTGGAATCGGTTCAAATCCCTTGCGGGATTTGTGCATCATGCCACCTCATCCGTCTTCGCGGCGC
>CAMVMM010000049.1 GCA_947168565.1 uncultured Clostridia bacterium
TCGTGCGGCGGGGAAGGGCTCGTGCGGCGGGGAAGGGCTCGTGCGGCGGGGAAGGCTCGTGCGGCGGGGAAGGCTCGTGCGGCGGGGAAGGGCTCGTGCGGCGGGGAAGGGCTTGTGCGGCGGGGAAGGGCTCATGCGGCGGAAACACGGTATATTTTTTAAAATTTAATTATTTAAGAAAAATTTAAGATAAATATACTAATATTGCGCTGTAAGCGCGGAGGTATCCTTCCATCCCCCTTGGCTGCATTCTATCTCTCCTTCGGCAAGCCTTTCTTCCGCGCCTCGGTATTTGGGGCGTCCGTGGTTTCGGGCGGGCGCCCGGCGGTTCACAAAACCGGCGCAAAACGGCGCTTTGGGATTTGCCCCATACCGCACCTCGAAGCAAAAAAGCGTGACGCAGCGCCGATTTTACGGTTTGTCCTGCGGGATGACCGATAAACACTATGAAAGAAGGAACGGATCACTATGAAAAAGCTTCTTGCGGTATTGATTGCGGCGATGATGGCGTTTTCGCTGCTGCCCTCCTCCCTCCTTGCTCAATCCGAGCCCTCCCTCCGGCTTGAAGGCTTGAGCTATGGCAGCCTTGAGAGCGCTTTTATTGCGAAAACGGGCGGAATGCGCGGCAGCGTTCGCCTTTCCGCCCGCTCTTCGGACGAAAGCCTTGCCACCGTTGGCGTGGAGGGCGAAAAAATCACTGTTCAGCCCGTTTCAGGCGCGGTCGGCATTGTTAAAATAACCGTTGCCGCCGAGGATGAGGCGGGAAATACCCTCACTATCACGCGCGACGTGCCGGTGGGCTACACCGCGTTCTATTTCAGCGGCAATTCCGTTACCGTTATCAACGGGGCGGACAGCAAGTATGAGGTCGTGGGCAGGGTAGTGACGGATGAGCTGGATCACGAGCTTGCCGTTTCCACCGACACGAGCGGCAACACGGTCTACACCGCTTCGGGGGACGTGAAGCTCTGCGTGGAGATAAAAAAGGCGGGCGGCACATACGTTTTCGGCGGCACGGCTGATGACGCCTCCATCGCCGTTAAAAAGGAAGCCACGGGAAACGCCTTCCTGCTTTTGAATGATCTTGAGCTCACCAGCAGCTACACCTCCCCGATCACCGTTAAGAAAAATTCTTCTGCGGCGGTCATCATCACCGCGCTTGAGGGCACGGTGAACACCCTCACCGATTCCGCCTTCAACAATGCGGACGATTACGGCCCCACGGAGGACGGCGGCGACGGCACGAATCAATTCTACGCCGAAAGCGCCGTTATCAAGGCAAAGACCGGCTCCACCGTGTATATAAACGGCGAGGGCGCGCTCAATATCAATTCAAACGCGAAAAACGGCATAAAGAGCGGCGCGGATTCCGTGCTTGAGCTCTCCGGGCTTGAGCTGACCGTGAACGCCCTCAAAAACGGCATTTCAAGCGAAAATGAGCTGAATATCCGCAGCGGCAAAATCTCCGTCACCACCCAAACGAACGACGCAATAAAGGCGGAGGACGATACCGCAGAGCTCGGAACCGTGAATATCACCGGCGGCGAGATCACCGTGAATTCCGCCGATGAGGGCATTGTGGCGGCTTCAAACGTGAATATCTACGGCGGCAGCTTCGATATCACCTGCGCGGGCGATGCGGTGAAGGCGGAAAACTCCACCGAAACCGCGGGCAATATCTATGTCTGCGGCGGCGAATTTATAATCAATACTCAGTGCGACGGCTTCCAGGCGGCGGGAAACGCCACCTTCCGAGGCGGCAGCGTGAACGTGCTTGCCTGCGGCGGCAGCGCCAATACTTCATATAATAAAGATACCATGCCCAGCGCAAAGGGCATAAAGGCGGGGGGCGAGCTCACCTTCCACGGCGGCGAGTTCAATATCGACTCTGCGGACGACGCGCTGCATTCAAACGGCGATCTCACCATCCTCGGCGGCGGCTTCACCCTTGCCAGCACCGACGACGGCGTCCATGCCGATCGTCACCTCACCCTCGGCGAATCCGGGGGCGATGATTCCGATATAAACCTCACCATTACCACCTGCTACGAGGGGATCGAGGGCGCAAATATAGATGCGTACTCCGGCACCTACACCATGTACTGCAATGACGACTGCGTGAACGCCGCAAATTCCGATCTTGCCGGCTATGCCTTCTCCCTGCGCTTCTACGGCGGCAATTACTATTGCTACGGCGGAAACGGCGACGGAGTGGATTCCAACGGCGAATTATCCAATATCGGCGCTCACGTGGAGGTCTACACCCCCGCGCGCGGCAATTTCGCTCTGGATTGCGACGGCACCATGGGCGTTTACGGCGGCACCACCCTCGCCGTGGGCTCCGGTGATATGGTGGAGGCCCCGCAGTACGGCGTTTACGTTCGCTTCGGCTCCGGCGGCTGGGGAGGCGGCGGCTCAAGCTTCTCCTTTGCAAACGGGGACGCGCTTGCAATCTATAATTCCTCCAATCAGCAGATCTTTTCAAGCACCGTGCGCTATCACAACACCACAATGACCTCCTCCTGCGTTATCTTCGCAAGTCCGGACATCGTTTCGGGGCAGACCTACCGCCTGTATAAAAACGGCGCTCAGGTAGCCTCCGCAAGCACCACCGGCAGCGCGGCAAGCGCACCGGTCGCCCCCGCAGGCGCGATGAACTGGCAGAGCGTGGGCGAGATCAGCGAGTATTATGCGCGGGTCACAAGCCTTGAAACGGGCATAGGCGCCGTTATCACCAACACCTCAAGCACCTATGCGCTCACCGGCGGCGGCAGCGTAAGCGGCACGGCGGTCACGGTTTCAAGCGTCACGGGCGGCTATTCGATAAGCGGCGTGAGCGGCGCAAGCACCTGGTATAAAACCGCGGACGGCAAGCTTTTCTGCACCGTGAACGGCACGGATTATTACCTTGCGTACACGCAGTCCGGCGGCGGCTGGAACCCGAGCTATAATATCGCCGTCACCGCCGATCCCTCCTCCGCCCCCGCGTGGAGCGTCTCCGCAAGCGGCAGCTATGCCCGCGTTTCCACCACGGTTGCGGGCGCGGGCGGCCCCGGCGGCCCCGGCGGCCCGGGAGGCCCCGGCGGCGGAAGCAGAACGCTCTATCTCACCGCAAGCGGCTCCGGCTTCACCCTTTCCACGTACAGCGGCACGGTGTACGTTTACGCGCCGGATTCCGCGCAGGCGGCGCTTGAGGGCGTTAAGGATTATTTCGTGAATCTCGACAACGGCGAAAGCGTGAGCGAAAGCACGGTTTTTGCAAACGCGCAGATCAAATTCAGATCAAGCGTGAACGGCCAAACGCAGGAGCTTGCCTGGAGCGACGGCAGGGTGAGCTGCGAATGGACCCCCGCGTACAGCGCGGATCAGGCGGGGGATTATACCCTTGACGTGAGCGTGCTTGGCACCCGTATCGGCAGCATCCGCGTTATAGCCATCAGCCCGAGCGCGGGCTCCAATGCGCCCGTTCCGCCCGAGGGCACGGTTCCCCCTCCTCCCACAGAGGGCATTCTGGGCGATTCGGACGGCAGCGGCGATGTGACCATGGTGGACGCGGTGCTTGCGCTTCGCCACGCGATGGGCGTTGAAAGCCTTGCAGCGGATGCCGCCGCAAGAGCCGATATGAACGGCGACGGCAGCGTGTCCATATCGGACGCGGTAAGCATAATGAGGATCGCGCTCGGCATAGACTGATGCGGTATACAGCGGCCGAAGTATCACGGCAAAAGGGCTGTAAATAAAAAAATCCACATTGTGTGCGCGGATTTTCATAAGAAGCGGCGGCGGGTTAGCGAGGCCCGCCGCCGGCTTTATTGACTTGCGGGAAATGAAGCCGTTTCCAAAAGCCTTCCCCTCCGAGGGGAAGGTGGCTGAGGCGGCGCAGCGCGCCGCGAAGACGGATGAGGTGGAAATGCGGCTTGCGCCGAATGATGTGCGCTTCACGCGTGATGCTTGCCTTGCGGCAAATGATGCTCGGCTTCGCCGAATGATGCGCGCCTATGGCGCGTTGCGGTTGAAATGCAAATGAAATCCGGCTTGCGCCGGGTGAAATCTTTTTCAAAGGTGAAATCCGCTTCGCGGGTGAAATCGGCAAAGCCGATTGCGGTTGAAATTCCTGCGGAATTTCTCATTATTTTTTTGCTGTTCACATTGTTTGTTTGCAGCAACGGTCTTTGCTGTTTGTGCGAATCA
>CAMVMM010000050.1 GCA_947168565.1 uncultured Clostridia bacterium
TGATGAGGTGGACACCTCATAAACGCCGCGCACGGCGTTTTATCCTATTTATCCTCCAAAAAGCTGTTCAATCCAAGCTTTTTCGGCAAGTCATTCAGCGAATTGGAATCTGTCCAAATCCCTTGCGGGATTTGTGCATCATTCCACCTCATCCGCCTTCGCGGCGCGCTGCGCCGCCTCAGCCACCTTCCCCTCGGAGGGGAAGGCTTTTGGAAGCGCCGCAGGAATTTCAACCGCAACGCGCCATAGGCGCGCATCATTCGGCGAAGCCGAGCATCATTTGCCGCACGGCAAGCATCACGCGCAAAGCGCGCATCATTTCACATCAAAGCGCTCCCTTCAAATTGCATTCCCCCTCGATTTATGGTATAATATTAGTTAGGGCGGCATTTGCCGCACTAACACGGGCGTATCCGCGGCACGCGCTCGACAGTTTAATTGTTGGATAGTATAAAAAATATTTAATAATAAATATTTTAAAGCATTTTCAAAAGCGCCACAAGATATGGTGCTTCCCCCATTAAACCAATACAAATCACTAAAAATTGACACCCCGCTCAGCCTTGCGAATTTGGCGGTTTTTTGGTATGATAAAAACCCGGCGGATGTTCGGGCGCGGCTTTCACCGCGTTTTATGTAAAAAATGACCTTCCGAGGCGGGTTGGCGGTATTGCCGCCGTCAGGTATCGCTTTTGCGTGAGCCGGCACAAGGAACAGGAGGCTCTGATTGTTTACAACCGCTATTTGGCAGCCGGCGCTGCAGCTTATCAAGCTTCAGATGACCGACACAAGCTATGAAAACTGGATAATCCCCCTTGAACCCAAGCGCATTGAGAACGGCGCGCTTATTCTTGTTGCCCCAACGCCGATCCATCGGGAAACGCTCACCCGTTTCTATGGCAATATGATAAACAACTGCCTGAGCGAGGCGGCGGGCGAGGAGGTTTGCGCGCGCTTTGTAACGGTGGACGAGGAGGCCGACCGCATTTACAGGGAGCAGCAGAGGGAGCGGCAAAAGGAAAAGGAGCGGCCCAACGCTTCGCCCACCGGCCTGCTGCCCAAATACACCTTCGACACCTTCGTTCGCGGCGAATCAAACAGCTTTGCCTATGCAGCCGCCCTCGCCGTGGCGGAAAACCCCTCGCAGGCGTATAATCCCCTGTATATCTACGGCGGCGTGGGGCTTGGCAAGACCCACCTTATGCACGCGATAGGGCATTATATTCAAAACGAGCATCCGAGCTACAAGATCCTTTACACCACCAGCGAAAACTTTACAAACGACCTTGTGCTCTCCATAGAAAAAAAGGACCGCAGCGCCCTTCACGAGAAATACCGCAGTCTGGACGTGCTTTTGATAGACGATATCCAGTTCATCGGCGGCAGGGAGGCAACGGAGCTGGAGTTTTTCAACGTGTTCAACGTGCTTCACTCCGCCGGAAAGCAGATAATAATCACCTCCGATAAGCCGCCCAAGGACGTGCCCGTGCTGGAGGAGAGGCTCAAGAGCCGCTTCGGCTGGGGGCTTCCGGTGGACATCAAGCCGCCGGATTACGAAACGCGCCTTGCCATACTTCGCCGCAAGGCGATCGAGGACGAGATAGCGATAACGGACGATGTGCTTGCCCTTATCGCGGAGCGGGTGAATTCCAATATCCGCGAGCTGGAGGGCTGCCTGAACCGCGCCGTTGCCTACGCCAAGCTTATCAATAAGCCCCTCACGCCCACGGTGGTGGAGGGCGTGCTTACCGATTATCTCACAAGCGGCGAAACGCGCGTGATCTCTGCGGAGCTTATAAAGCGCATTGTGAGCGACTTTTTCTCCGTTACGCCCGCCGAGCTTGAATCCTCCCGCCGCGACCGCAAATACGCGAACCCGCGCCAGATAGGAATGTATCTTACCAGAACGCTTATCGACAGCTCCTATCAGGAGATAGGCATGGCATACGGCGGCAGGCATTATTCCACCGTGATGCACGCCTGCGAGCTGATAGAAGGGCAGATGCCCACGGACGCGGAGCTGAAAAAGACCGTGGAGGACCTGACCGCAAGGATAAAGAACGGCTGACGCGGCCCCGATAACAACGATTTCATCCACACAGTAGCAGGAATACATAGAAAACCGGCGGAGCGCGCGCTTCGCCGGTTTTCGCTCTTGCGCGCCTATGCTGTTGACCTCGGTACGTTGAAATGATATAATCATATCGCATTCAGCCCCGGCGCCCCTTGTGCGCCGCAGGGGGCGGTGCCAAAACCATATATACAGGAGAAAACCATGAAGAGATCCGGAAAAACCGCGCTTGCGCTCGCCCTTGCGCTGCTGCTTGCGCTATCCTCCCTTCCCGTTTCCGCGCTGCCCGCGTTTGAAAAGGGCGGCGCCGCGCCCGCGTGGACGGTGCCGTCGGGCTACAATGCGCACGACTACACCAAATGCGTTGAATTTTTGGAGCAGACCGACTCAAGCGGCGTTAAAAACGGCACGAAGCTCAGCTCAAGCTACGATCCGAACGATCCCGAAACCTGGGGCTCGGACGGCTGGAGCGACCGCAGCTTCACCTGGATCGGCGTGGACGGAGAGCTGCGCCTTATGAAGCTCAGCGTTATAGGCAAGCAGCTTGCGGGCGCGCTGGACGTTTCAAACTGCCCCATGCTCGATTCCGTGGTCTGCTGGGATAACCGCATCACGGCGCTGGACGTGACGGGCTGCGGTGCGCTGACCGAGCTTTACGCCAGAACGAACCTCATACCCGCGCTGGACCTTTCCGATAACCCCCTGCTGGAGATCCTTTCCTGCGGCGAAAACCCGCTCTCCGAGCTGGACGTTTCCGCGAACCCCGCCCTGTGGTACCTTTACTGCTACGGCACCGACGTTGCCGAAATAGACCTTGCAAACAACCGCGCGATCAGGCACATGAACCTCAGCTCGAACGCGCTCACGGAGCTGGACGTGACCGGCTGCCCCGAGCTTCAGATATTCTACTGCCTCGGAAACGAGCTTACGGAGCTGGACGTGTCGGGCAACCCTCATCTTTTTTCGCTCTACTGCAACGATAATTCGATAGCGGAGCTGGACGTGTCAAACCATACGGAGCTTACCATACTGGATTGCTACGGCAACGGCATGACGGCGCTGAACATAGCGGGCTGCACTGTTTTAAACGACGTTCACTGCGGCATAAACGCGCTTACGGAGCTGGACATATCCGCCTGCCCGAATCTTGAATATCTGGACTGCACGAATAATCTTCTCACCTCGCTCGACCTTTCGCAGAGCCCGCAGCTGCTCAAGCTGAGCTGCATTCAGAATCCCATGCGGCAGCTCGATCTCACCGCCTGCCCGAGCATGGCGCTTAAAACCGTTTCCGCGCAGGGCAGCGGCTATATAGGCTACTATTGCGAGGTGGATTACTACACCGGCGCCACAAGCCTGTACGTATTCGGCGCACCGGAGGCCGGCGAAAGCTTCGAGGGCTTTTACGATCAGGACGGCGAGCTTATCTCCGCCGGCGCGTGGTACAGCCAGTTCAATTCCTATTATCACTATTTCCCCGTTGTGCCCGAAACGCTTTCAAACGTCGTGGCGCACTTCAGCGGCAGCGCCGCGACCCCCGGCGACGCGGACGGAAACGGCAGCGTTTCAATTGCGGACGCTGTGCTGACGCTGCGCTACACCATGGGGCTTGTGGGCGAGGACGCACTTGAGCTTGCGAACGCGGATATCGACGGAAACGGCAGCGTGACCGTTGCGGACGCGGTGACGATACTTCGCACCGCCATGGGGATAGCGTAGGGCTTTGCGCGTGATGCTTGCCCTGCGGGAAATGAAGGCGTTTCCAAAAGCCTTCCCCTCCGAGGGGAAGGTGGCTGAGGCGGCGCAGCGCGGCGCGAAGACGGATGAGGTGGAGTGCCGTGCGGCAAATGATGTGCGCTTTGCGCGTGATGCTTGCCTGCGGCAAATGATGCTCGGCTTCGCCGAATGATGTGCGCCTGCGGCGCGTTACAGTTCACATTGTTTGTGCGAAGCAATTAGCCGCGCGGAAGTCGAGCGCAGCGAGGCGGAAGTGCGGCGGCGGGCGCGACTTGCGGGAAATGATGTGCGTTTCCAAAAGCCTTCCCCTCCGAGGGGAAGGTGGCTGAGGCGGCGCAGCGC
>CAMVMM010000051.1 GCA_947168565.1 uncultured Clostridia bacterium
GTTCAGCCTTGCCTTCGCCTGCAAGGAGGAGGAGCTTGTGAACACCCTTGTGGATGTGGACACTCCCACGCCCATGTTTGTGCCCACCCCGGTGCCCACGCCCACGCCCGAGCCGGAGGTTACTCCGGAGCCCTCGCCCTCGGCGGAGCCGAGCGAGGCGCCCACCGAGGAGCCCACGCCGGTGCCCACCGTGGAGCCCACGCCCACGCCTATCACGGTGCTTACGCCGACTCCCGTTCCGGCGGTCACGCCCACGCCCACGCCGAACCCGAATTCGGACGCAACCATGATGTTTGTGGGCGATCTTATGTGCCTTTCAATGCAGCAGCGCGGCGCAATGAGCCAGGGCGGCGGCGTGCTTGAATACGATTTCCGCCCCTCATTTGAATACGTTCGCTATATCCTCAATCGGGCGGACTGCGCCGTTGGCAATCTTGAAACCGCGCTCTCGCCCTCCGCGCCGTATTCCACGCAGCTCTATCAGTTTGCAAACGGCATGCCCAATCTGAACGGCCCGCAGCTCTATCTGATGGGCGTTAAGTACGCGGGCTTCGACGCGCTCGTGATGGCGAATAACCACTGCCTGGACGCGGGCCTTACAGGCATAGAGGAAACCGTTGCCGCCGTGGAAAACTACGGCTTCGCGCATACCGGCCTTTTCCTCTCGCAGTCCGAAAAGCGCTACACCATGCTGAACGTGCGCGGCATCAGGGTGGCCCTGCTCTCGTATTCCGAATTTTTCAATTACCGCGAGAGCCTTGCCGCCGAAAGGCCGTACATGATAAATAAATATTCCGAGGCCGCGATCAAGCGCGACGTTGCCGCAGCAAAGGCGGATGGCGCGGAGCTTGTGGTGGCATATAACCACTGGGGCGCGGAGAATACCCACGTGCCCACCTGGACTGTGCGCACGCACGCGCAGGAGATGGCGAACGCGGGTGTGGACGTGATCCTCGGCTCGCATTCCCACGCGGTCCAGCCCTCGGTCTGGCTTAATGCGGCGGACGGCAGAAGGGTGCTCTGCGTTTATTCCATGGGCAATTTCGTGTCCAGCATGGACGGGCAGATGGCAAACGATACCTTCATCACCGAGATCCGCATCAGGCGTGAAAACGGCAGGGTCAGGGTCGTGGATGAGCTGTATCACCCCGTGAAGGTGTTCACCTCGCTGGAGGGCAAATGGTTCGTTGCCGTTCCCACGGAGGAGATCTGGATGCCCGCAATTCGCTATGAGCTCGATCAGGCGCATGAGCGCATCATGGCAATAGTCATGTCCGAGCGCTGACGGGCGCAATAATATAACGATACTTGGCCGCCGCCTGAGCTTAAAGGGCTTGAGCGGCGGCTTGATAATTCAACTTGATAATTCAAAAGGAAATCGCAGAAAAACCGTATCAATGAAAAAGCTTCAAACCCTTTCCAAAATCCTTATAGGCGCAGCTCTGCCGCTGCTGATGCTTCTTATTATTTTTTTCAGCGTGAAGCTCGCTTCGGGCGACCGCGCGTGGCTCAAAAGGGAGTATGATAAGCTGAATATCAATTCCTATACCGGCATGAGCACGGATGATATGATTTCCGCCTTCATGCAGATGGTGCATTATATGAAGGGCGATGCGGATACGATGGACGTTGAGGTTTCCGTACACGGCGAGCGTATGCAGATGTATAATGAAGCGGAGCGCGCGCACATGGTGGACGTCCGCAGGCTGTATGGTAATCTTACTGCGGCGCAGTATATCGTGATCGCGCTCGCGGTGATAAGCCTTGCCCTCGCCCTTGCTTCGCACAGAACCAAGGCGGAAAGAAAAAGCATTCTCCGCTTCACCGCAAAGGCGGCGCTTTGGTCGATAGCGGGCGTGGTCGGCTTCCTTCTTGCGCTCGGCGCGTGGGCGGCGCTGGACTTCGATTCATTCTGGAAGGTTTTCCATATCGTTTTCCTCGATCTTGAGTCCTCCACCTTCGATCCCGCCGTCAGCAGAATGATACGGATATGCCCCGCCGAGCTGTTCTTCGATATGGTCGTGCGCATTTTCGTCTTCGCGGGCGGCGCGATGGCGGTGATAGCGGCGGCTTGCGGAGTTTATCTTGCGCGAAGCGGGAAAAACGGGCAAAATGCAGGTGTGCCGGGCGGAAAAGCGCGGTAAAGGCTTCGTTTTTAATCGTTTATTCTTTTATTATACTTCTAAAGCAAGATCGTACCGGAACAAGAAAAGCCAAACTATAAAAGCCGAAAAAAGAACAGGCCGAAACGAGAATGAGCTATTTTGAAAGAACAAAAAACGCCTTCGAGCAATATTGTAATGCGGAAGCGCCCCTGACCCTCGGCATAGAAACCTCCTGCGATGAAACGGCGGCGGCGGTTTTGCGCGGCGGCAGGGAGGTGCTGAGTATGGCGGTGCATACGCAGATACCGATCCATCGTCTATACGGCGGCGTTGTGCCGGAGATCGCATCAAGAAGCCATGCCGAGCGCATAACTGCCGTTGTGGATGAGGCGCTCAAAAGCGCGGATGTTTCGCTCGATGATATCGGCGCGGTGGCGGTCACAAGCTCGCCGGGGCTGATCGGCGCGCTGCTCGTGGGCGTGAGCTTCGCCAAGGGCATCGCCATGGCGAAAAATCTGCCGATGCTCGGCGTGAACCATATCGAGGGGCATATCGCCGCGAATTATCTCACCTACGAGGATCTTGAGCCGCCGTTTATGTGCCTTATCGCTTCGGGCGGGCACAGCCATATCGTGCTCGTTAAGGATTACGATGAGTTTGAGCTTGTCGGCAGAACGCGCGATGATGCGGCGGGCGAGGCGTTCGATAAGGTCGCCCGCGCGCTCTCTCTGCCGTACCCCGGCGGGCCGGAGGTGGAAAAGCTTGCCAAAGAGGGGAACGCACAGGCCTTCCCGCTCCATACCCCCTTCAACGCGGACACGTCGAATTTCGATTTCAGCTTTTCCGGCGTGAAAACGGCGGTGGTGAACCTGATGCACAATGCGGCTCAGAAGGGCGAATGCCTGAACAGAGCCGATCTTGCGGCTTCGTTCCAGTTTTCCATGGTGGAAACGCTTTCAAAGAAGGCTGTTGCGGCGGCGGTAAAATACAATATGAAAACCCTTGCCCTCGCCGGCGGCGTCAGCGCCAATACCGCGCTGCGCGAGCGTCTGCAAAAGGAGTGCGACAAGGCGAATCTTCGCTTCTGCCGCCCCGATATGCGCTTTTGCACCGATAACGCCGCCATGATCGCCTGCCAGGGCTTCTATCGAATGAAAAAGGGCGAAAGAAGCGAGCTGAACCTCAATCCATCTGCGGAATCATTTTTGTCACGCTGATGGCAAAAGGGTGAAAAGAATCAAAAAAACCCCTGCCAAAAATAATATACTTTTTAACAAAAGGGCGGAAGTGAACGCGGAATGGGATTAAAAACACAATAAAACATTGAATTTTCTTTACGGAAAAGCCGAAAGAAGAAAAATAAAATCTTTCAGAAAAAAGGCTTGACAAAAGCGAGAGAGGGTGGTATACTGGCAAAGCTGTCGCCGA
>CAMVMM010000052.1 GCA_947168565.1 uncultured Clostridia bacterium
TCACCCCACTTGTTAGTATTATACCACATGTCTAACAAATGGGGTGCAGTTCAAAGCCGGCGGGGTTTTAAGTTGCAAATAATGTGTAAGGCTGTGCCAAGCGGGGCGCAGAAGCAGATTCCCTGCGCGGGCTTATACCTCCGCTTTTCTGCTGAACAGGTCGCCCAGGAAGGCGAATAAAACAATATAAATGCCGGAGGCTATTGAGATCTCCGTAAGGCGCGAGGCGGGCGTGGTGAGCGTTGATGCGGCGCCAAGGAAGCTGTCCAGCCAGTAATCGGCAAGCACGGGTGTGCGGAGCTTGAGAAGATTCTGCACCACTCCGAGCAGGGTGCCGAACAGCATCGGCACGATTATGCAGATGGCGATGGAGCCGCCCGCCTTGCGAAGTGCGCTGCTGACGGCAAGGTGCAGCGCATTGAACGCCATGCACACGAGGTAGACCACGGCGATATTTTTCAGCACGGCGGTATCAAATTCCTTCATGCCGAGCAGCAGCACGGCGAGCAGCGCCGCCACAAGGTGGATGATGATGAATATCACCGTGCAGCACACCCACACGCAGATCAGCTTGGAAAGGTACACGCTTCTTCTTGAATAGCCGTGCGCGTAGATATTTTTAACTATCTGCTGCTCAAAATCCTCGCAGACCACTATGGCTATGAACACGGAGCTTAAAAGGATATACATCGCGGAGCTTGCCGCGCCGAGCACAAAGCCGCCGCGCTCCTGGACTTTGAACGCTTCGTTCATAGCGTCAACGCCCTCCGGAGTGAGCCCCGCCTGCTCCATTGCCTCCGGATCGGTGGGCACCAGGCCGCTCACTATGCTGGGCAGATACTTCTGACCCACCGCCATTAGGGTAAGCAGCGCTATCATTATGGCAAGGCTGATATAAAACCACTTCTGCCGCTTGATTTTGTGAAATTCAAATTTAAGTAAATCGTTCATATCATCTGCCCAACCTTTCTATAAAGAAATCCTCCATGCCCGTGCCCTCGCTTGAAAGCTCGTACACGCCGATGCCGGAGCTTACGAGCAGCTTATTGAGCTGTGCGGGATCGGAAACCTCGGAAAGCACGTGGATCATGCCGCCCTCAACGCGCGTTTCAAGCTGCGGGAAGGATTCGTGCAGCAGCTCGTTCGCCTTTTTGGGGTCGCTTGCGCCTATCTTCAGGGAAACGCGGCATTTACTCAGGAGCTCCTCCGCCGTTATTTCCTCTATAACGCCCTCATGCACTATGCCGTAATTGGTGGCTATCTTGCCAAGCTCATCCAGCAGATGGCTTGAGATCATGAAGGTGACGCCCTTTGAGTTCATATCCACTATAAGATCCCTGATTTCCTTTATGCCCGCGGGGTCAAGACCGTTTATCGGCTCATCCAGCACGAGCAGCTCCGGATCGCCCATAAGCGCAATGGCTATGCCGAGCCTCTGGCGCATACCCAGCGAGAATGCGCCGGCCTTTTTTTTGCCCACGTCGCCAAGGCCGACAAGCTCAAGAAGCTCCTTCATCCTTTCCCTTGAGGTGGGCGCAAGGTATGAAAAGCGCTTCATATTTTCCAATGCGGTTTCGTTTTTATAGAGGGCGGGCGCCTCTATAAGCGAGCCGATCTTTTTCCTTGCCTTGCCAAGATCGCTCATCCCGAAAAGCTTTATTTCGCCCGAATTCGGAATGGTGAGCCCGAGCAAAAGCTTCATCAGGCTGGTTTTGCCCGCGCCGTTTTTGCCTATAAGCCCGTAGATATCGCCCTTGCGCACGTGCACTGACATATTATCCACGGCAGCCTTCTGGCCGTATTTTTTGACGAGGGCGTTGGTTTGCACAACATAATCCATAAGCTCTCTCCTTCTGTTGCTGATTTTTCTATGCTGTTTTCCTTCCAAAACAAGCTTGCGGCAGTTGATCCGCACCGCATTCGCCGTGGCAAATCCTGCCGCATTCATATTCTAATATATTTTCACCCAAATGTCAATACTCGCGTTAATCAATATAGGAGAGTATCGCGGATTTTATCAGATCATAGGAGTAAACCATCCTCGTGTTCACGGGCAGCACGTTCCAAAGCTTATCGTTCACGGCAAGCGCGCCGAAAACGGTTTTCCACATTTCGTCTATATCCGCGATATTCGGAATATCGTGCGGCATGCGCGTGAGCCAGCCCTCATCCAGGGTTACGGCGTAGCGCGGGCTGTCCTTTGCAAGAAGCGTGGTGTAAAACACCGCCTGCGGGCCGCCGATAAGGTGATACACGCTGCCGGCATTGTTTTGAAGCGCCTCCTCCGCCTTTTTAAAGAAAAGCAGCAGGTCGTTTCCGCCGGTAAATATGGGATAGTTTTCAACCGAAAGGGTGGAGGTGCCGTCCTGAAGCAGCACTATCTTTTCGGTTTTAAACTCGCCCTTGAGCACCTGCTTCACCTCGGCGGCAAACCTTGTGTACCCATCCTCATCGCTTTCGCCAAGCCAGTTTCCGATGCGCACCAGCGCCACCACCTCCGCCTCGCGGGTCAGCTTTTCAAGGGTAGCGCCCTTGACAAACTCCTTGGGAGCGCGCGTTTTTTCCGCCACGCGGATCTTCGGCTCGGAATAGATCTCTATGGGCCTGTCCTCCTCCTGCTCCGGTGCGGGCGTTTTAAGCCCGTTGAGGGCGATGGCAAGCGCTATCGCCGCCGCGAATACCGCCACGATGCCCACCGCAAAGGGCCACCACTTCAAGGGCTTTGCTTCCTTTGCCGCCTCTTTTGCTTCGCCGCCCGTCCTTTTCTTTTCGCTGCTCATAATTTTTCTCCCTTCTTTATGTTTAAGAATTCATATCGCTTTATGCCGTATTCCGCTGTGTAAACCGTAAAAAAACGGTGTTGCCGCAGCTCTTCCGCTCATACCACCTGAAAGATATAGAATTTCAGATAGCTCGTTTCCGGAACGCCCCAAAGTATCGGGTGATCCGCCGCCTGCTGCCTTGCTTCGATCTGGCGAAGCTGCACTCCCGCATCCTCAGCCGCGCCCGCAAGCATTTTTTTAAAAAGCTCGTCCGTCATAAAATGCGAGCAGGAGCAGGTGGCAAGAAAGCCGCCGCGCGGCAGCAGCTTCATCGCCTTCGCGTTTATCGCCTTGTAGCCGTTTATCGCGGCCTTGACGGTATCGCGGCTCTTTGTGAACGCGGGCGGGTCAAGGATGATATAATCGTAATCACATTTTTTCGCGCTCTCCATGCCGGTTAAAAGCTCAAAAACGTCCGTGCAAAGAAAGCTCATGCTTCCCTCAAGCCCGTTCAGCTCCGCATTACGGCGCGTTTTTTCTATCGCGTCCTCGGAGATATCCACGGCGGTGACGTGCGCGGCGCCCGCCTTGGCG
>CAMVMM010000053.1 GCA_947168565.1 uncultured Clostridia bacterium
CATCATTCGGCGAAGCCGAGCATCATTTGCCGCAAGGCAAGCATCACGCGCAAAGCGCACATCATTTGCCGCAGCTCACATTCCGCTTCCCCTCATCGGGTTCTTCAGGCTGCCGAGCTGCATGGTTTCCATAATATGATAGCGCTTCATCTGAAGATGCTTCTTCATGGTCATCGCCTCCTCTATGGGCAGCTCCACTATCTGCCCCTCCTGCGTGGCGATAACGCGGTTGAACCTGCCCTCCGCCAGCGCCATCACCGCCGAATAGCCCATGCGCGTGGCGGTTTCCCTATCCCTCGCGCTGGGGGAGCCGCCGCGCTGGATATGCCCAAGCACCGTGACGCGCGGCTCTATGCCGATGGCCTCCTCTATGCGCCTGCCTATATCCACCGCGCTGCCGGCGCCCTCCGCCACCACAAGCATAAAGTGGGAGTTGCCCGCAAGCCCGGATTCCTGTATACGCTCGATAACGTCCTTTTGAAAATCGTATTTATGCTCCGGCACGAGCACCGACGTGGCGCCGGCCGCAAGCCCCACGTAAAGCGCAAGATACCCCGCGTTTCGGCCCATTACCTCCACCACGGAGCAGCGCTCGTGTGAGCGCATGGTGTCCCTCAAGCGGTCTATGCAGTCCACGGCGGTGTTGCACGCGGTGTCGAAGCCGATGGTGTAGTTTGTGCAGTCCACGTCGTTGTCTATCGTGGCGGGAATGCCCACCACGGGCACGCCGTCCCTTGAAAGCTCGAGCGCACCCTTGAAGGTGCCGTCGCCCCCGATAGCCACTATCGCGTCTATTCCAAGCATGCGGCAGGTGGCAACCGCCTTCTGCCTGCCCTCGGGCTGCATGAATTCGGCGCTCCTTGCGGTGTAGAGCATGGTGCCGCCCTGGGTGAGGATATGGCTGACGCTTTCCCTTGTGAGCATGGTAAAATCCGCATTGATAAGCCCATGCCAGCCGCGCCTTATTCCAACGCATTGAATATCCAGCGAGGCCGCCGTGCGCACCACGGCGCGAACGGCCGCGTTCATGCCGGGCGCGTCGCCTCCGCTTGTGAGCACGCCTATGCGCTTTATGCCGCTTTTCATGGTATTATTCACGATATTTTCCATTTCCGTATCCTCCGCGCGGGTAAACCGCATTTATTGATAATAAATAATGCTTATTTTATCACCTGCGGGGCGGCTTTGCAACCGCGTGTTTTCAAAGGCAGGCGCGTTTTTTATGCCCGAGCTCGGCCCGTGCGCCGCATGGGAAGGCAAAAAGCGCGAGCGCGCCCCCGCTTTAGAGGCGCAAAAACAGGGCAAAAGTGCAAAAGTCGTGAAACACCGTGCGTTTTGGGCTTGATTTTTCCCTTGAGTGCTGTTATAATGCTTTTTCACCGAATCAGAAAAAACGGGAGTGTGTCCTTATGGCGCCATTCAATAAAACCGGTAAAAATAATAAAAAAAAGGGGAACGCCATCGCTTCCATAATCGAGCGCGGCCCCGTCAGCGCGGAGAGGGACGAGCGCACGCACGGCGGCTCCGAATCCGAGGAGCTTTTGGAATTTGCCGTTGCGCTTGCAAACCGCCTTCAGAGCTGCGGCGCGGAGACCTATCGCGTTGAGGAAACCATCACGAGGATAATCGAGGCCTACGGCTACAGGAAGGTGGACGTTTTCGTGATACCGAACTGCATAATAGCCGGACTTGAAACCGATGAGGGGGACGTTGAAACCAAGATCCGCCGCCTTAAATCAAGCGATACCATGCTGGACGGCATAGAGCGCTACTCCGCGCTGTGCCGCAAGGTTTGCTTTGAGCGCCCAACCATTCGTGAGGCGCGCAGGATGATGGCTGAAACCGATGCGAGCGTGTGCCGCTACGGTGCGCTGCTCTATTATCTGGGCGCGTTTCTCATCGGCGCGGGCTTCGGCCTGTTCTTCGGCGGGGAGCTGCCGGAGATGCTTTCGGCGGGGATAAGCTGCGCCGCCACCGCCGCCGCGCTGAAATTTACGGGCATATTCAATGCAAACGCCTTCTTTAAATCCTTCGTTTGCAGCTTCATACTTGCCTTCATAGCCAATCTCTGCGGCGTGCTGGGGCTTTGCAGAAGCACGGATATCGCCTCCATCGGCGCGCTGATGATACTTGTGCCCGGGTTTTTATTCACAAACAGCCTGCGCGATATAATCTATGGGGACACCATGAGCGGCGTAAACAGGCTTGTGCAGGTGCTTATGATAGCCGCCGCGCTCGTTTTCGGCACGAGCGCCGCCGTTTCGCTTTCAAGGCATCTTTTCACCATCACCACCGCCTTTGAGCCGATAGACCATCCGCTGTATATCCAATGCCTTGCGGGAATGGTCGGCACGCTGGGCTTCGCGCTGTTTTTCAATATGCACGGCAGGGGCATCCCCTTCGCGCTGATAGGCAGCATAATCTCATGGTTCGTTTGCTCCATGTGCATGAGGCATGGCGTGAGCGAGCCCATAGCGTATCTTGTGGGCGCGGCAACCTCCTCGCTTTACGCGGAGATCATGGCGCGCGTGCGCAAATTCCCCGCCACAAGCTACCTGCTTGCGGCGCTGGTGCCGCTTATCCCCGGCGCGGGCATCTATTATACGATGGACTTTATCCGCAGAAGCATGGGCCCCGAGGCATGGAACAAGGGGCTTGCCACGGCGGCGATCGCCGGCGCGATGGCGGTGGGCGTGCTGCTGGTTTCAACCGTGTTTCGTATGTGGGGCGTTTATAAGAAAAAGAAGCTGAAAAAATAAGCGGCGGAAAAAAGCCCGAATGCCGGGCTTTTTGCTTTTGCGGAATCAAACAGCTTTATGCGCACTTTTTTGCGAAGCAATAAGCTTTTGCGAAATTCCTTCATTTCTTCATTGGTGAAACGGCTTCATTTGCCGCAAGGCCAAAGCACTCTCCTTGAGGAGAGGGGGGCCGCCGAAGGCGGTGGGTGAGGTGGACACCTCATAAACGCCGCGCACGGCGTTTTATCCTATTTATCCTCCAAAAAGCTATTTAATCCAAGCTTTTTCGGCAATTCATTCAGCGAATTGGAATCTGTCCAAATCCCTTGCGGCAATTTCTTTAGCGAATTGGAATCTGTCCAAATCCCTTGCGGGATTTGTGCATCATGCCACCTCATCCGTCTTCG
>CAMVMM010000054.1 GCA_947168565.1 uncultured Clostridia bacterium
GCAGGAATTTCAACCGCAATCGGCTTTGCCGATTTCACCCGCGAAGCGGATTTCATCTTTTGAAAAAAGATTTCACCCGGCTTTAGCCGGATTTCACTGCCGCAAGGCATTCCACCTCATCCGTCTTCGCGCCGCCTCAGCCACCTTCCCCTCTAAGGGGAAGGCTTTTGGGAAACGCCTTCATTTCCCGCAAGGCGCTACCGCCGCACTTCCGCCTCACTGCACTCGACTTCCGCGCGGCTGATTGCTTCGCACAAGTAATAAGAATTCTTTCAGAAATTCCGCAGGAATTTCATCCACAACCGGCTTTGCCGATTTCACCCGCGAAGCGGATTTCACCTTTAGAGAAAAAGATTTCACCCGGCGCAAGCCGGATTTCATTTGCCGCAAGGCATGCCACCTCATCCGCCTTCGCGGCGCGTTGCGCCGCCTCAGCCACCTTCCCCTCGGAGGGGAAGGCTTTGCGAAGCGCACATCATTTGCCGCAGGCACTCCCCATTGATTTTTTCGTCATTTTGCTGTAAAATAGAAGTTGGCAGGTTTTACATAGGCCAAAATAGAAAAACAGGAGGCAGAATATGTCCAAAAAAATCATTGCTTTTGCCGTTGCGCTTGTGATGCTTTTCTCGGCGGTCGGCGTATCGGCCCAGGCTCCCATCTTCACGCGCGATGAGGATCCGGACTTCGAGGTTCCCTATGCCGCGATAATCTTCACAAACGACGTTCACTGCGGCATTGAGGACGGCTGGGGCTATTCCCAGGTTTCCTTCTACAAAAAGCTTTTCCAGGAGCTTGGCGCGCACACCCTTCTTGTGGACGCGGGCGACCACGCTCAGGGCGGCCCCATCGGCACCCTCAGCCGCGGCGGCTATATCATCGACATCATGAACTTTGTGGGCTACGACCTTGCCATCCCAGGCAACCATGAGTTCGACTACGGCATCGACAGGTTCTTTGAGCTTGTGGAGCACGCGAATTACCCCTACATTTCTTCAAACTTCATGCACTATGAAAACGGCGAGGGCACCGAAACCGTTTTCGATCCGTACAAGATCTTTGAGCTTGGCGATATAAAGATCGGCTTCGTTGGCATCTGCACCCCCGAGAGCATCACCTCGTCCACCCCGATCTATTTCCAGAACGAAGAAGGCGAATACATCTACGGCTTCTGCCAGGATGCCACCGGCGACGGCGTTGTTGAGGCGGCTCAGGCGGCTGTTGACGCCGTGCGCGAGCAGGGCGTGGACTATGTGGTTGTGATCGGCCACTGCGGCATAGAGGACGAGGCGGCTCCCTGGAGGAGCACGGACATCATCCCCCGTCTGCACGGCATCAACGCCTTTATCGACGGCCACAGCCACACCGTTATCAATCAGGTGGTTGAGGATGCGGACGGCAACCCCGTTTACCACGGCCAGACCGGCACCAAGCTTGAAAATCTCGGCACCCTCATGATCTATGAGGACGGCCGGATGGAGATGGGCGTCTATCCCCCTCCGGAGATACCGGTTCCCGATCCCGAAACGCAGGAATACATCGAATCCATCAAGGCGGAGTATGAGGAGCTGCTCAATGAGGTTGTGGCATACACCCCCCAAGACCTTGTGATAAACGATCCCGAGACCGGCGAGCGCATCGTTCGCCGCAGGGAAACCAACCTTGGCGACCTTTGCGCCGACGCATACAGAAATATGCTTGACGCGGACATCGCGATCGTGAACGGCGGCGGCGTTCGCGCCGACATCCATCAGGGCGAGGTCACCTACGGCGACATTCTGAACGTTCACCCCTTCGGCAACGAGGCCTGCCTTGTGGAGGTCAGCGGCCAGCAGATCCTGGACGCGCTTGAGCTTGGCGCGCGCGCCTGCCCCGGCGAGAACGGCGGCTTCCTGCAGGTTTCCGGTCTTACCTACGAGATCCACACCGACATGGCGCCGAACGTCGTGCTTGATGAGGACAAAATGTGGGTGGGGCCCGCCGGCATACCGTACCGCGTGCAGAACGTGTGCGTCATGAACCGCGAAACCGGCGCCTACGAACCCCTCGACCTTGAAAAAACCTACACCCTTGCTTCGCATAACTATATGCTGAAGGATCAGGGCGACGGCTTTGCCATGTTCGGAAAGGATAATATAAATATCCTTATGGACAACTTCATGATCGACAATGCCGTGCTCATAAACTACTTTGCCTCCATGGAGGGCGGCGAGGTGGACGGCGTAACCTACGACCACGTTTTGACCGGCTACGAGAATCCCTACGGCGAAGGCAGGATAATTATAGTTGAGCACACCGAGCCGACCCCCGGCGAGCCCACTCCCGAGCCCGCGGAGCCCACCGCCGAGCCTGCGGAGCCCACTCCCGCTCCCGCCGAGCCCACTCCCGCTCCCGCCGAGCCTACTCCCGCACCTGCGGAACCCACTCCCGCCCCCATCGCGCCCGTGCCCCCCACCGGCACCATCGCGCTGACCGGCATCGGCTTTGCCGCGATCATCTCCGGCGCCGCCGTGCTGTTCAGAAGGAAGGACGACTGAAAACAGCGGCAAAGGGCTTTCCCCACCGGGAAATGACCCGTAAACAGGCAAACAAAAGGAGCTGCCCGAAATACAGAGGGCGGCTCCTTACTATTCCTTAACGCGCCGCAGGCGCGCATCATTCGGCGAAGCCGAGCATCATTTGCCGCAGGCA